>NZ_CABFMN010000078.1 GCF_901875635.1 Xylophilus ampelinus
CCTCGGCATCGAGCGTGGTGGGCACGATGCCGCGGATGTCGTATGCCTTGAAGATGGAAGCGCTGAGTTGCATGAGGAAGGCCCCGGTGTTCTTTGCTGCGGCGCATTGTAGGCACCGCCCCCGGTACCTCACATGTCCGAAAATGGCGCGTCCGAGCGGGTTTCGCCTCGTAGGATGCCTGCCATGCCACCCCCGCCCGCTCCCATCGACGCTACCGAAAGCGACGCCTGTTACCTCGCGATGAAGACACACGACGCGCGTTTCGACGGGCGCTTCTTCACCGCCGTCACCTCCACCGGGATCTACTGCCGCCCCGTGTGCCGCGTGAAGACGCCGCGGCGCGAGAACTGCCGCTTCTACCGCCACGCGGCGCAGGCCGAGGCAGCGGGCTTTCGGCCCTGCCTGCGCTGCCGGCCCGAACTGGCGCCCCGGCGGAACGACCCCGCCGCCTGGAGCACGGCCGACGCCTCGCGCCTGCTGGCGCTGCAGGCGGCGCGGCTCATGGACGAGCCGGACGCCTGGACCGATGCCCAGCCGCCCGGCGCTGCCGCGGTGGCGGCGCGCATCGGCGTGAGCGACCGGCACCTGCGCCGCATGTTCGAGGCGCAGTTCGGCGTCTCGCCCCTGCAGTACCTGCAGACGCGGCGCCTGCTGGCCGCCAAACAGTTGATTGCCGACACCACGCTGCCGATGACCGAGGTGGCACTGGCCAGCGGCTTCTCGAGCGTGCGCCGCTTCAACGCGGCCTTCGTCTCGCACTACGGCTTGAACCCGAGCGCCCTGCGCCGCGCCGGCCCGGCACCCGCGGCACACGGCATCCGCGTGCGGCTGGCCTGGCGCCCACCCTACGACGTGGCGGCCATGCTGGGGTTCTTCGCGCGCCGCGCGATCGCCGGCGTGGAGCAGGTCGCGGGCGACCGCCTCGACCGCACGGTGCGCATCGGCCACGGCGCGCAGGCGCGCTGCGGTTGGCTGAGTGCGCGCTTCGACGCAGCGGCCGGCGAACTCGAACTGTCCGTCGACGACGCGCTGGCACCGGTGCTGCCGGCGGTCATCGCACGGGTGCGGGCGCTGTTCGACCTCGATGCCGACCCGGCCGCCATCGACGCAGCGCTGCATGCGGCCTTCCCGCTCGGCGACGGCGTGCGGGTGCCGGGCACGGTGGACGGCTTCGAGCTGGCGGTGCGCGCGGTGCTCGGCCAGCAGGTCACGGTGGCGGCGGCACGCACGCTCGGCGCGCGGCTTGTGCAGGCCTTCGGTGAGCCGGTCGCCACGCCCGTCCCGGGGCTGGACCGGCTGTTCCCCACACCTGCGGCGCTCGCGGCCGCAAGCGACGATGCACTCGGCCGCCTCGGCATCGTGCGCCAGCGCCAGGCCGCGCTGCAGGCCCTGGCGCGCGAAACGCTCGAAGGCCGGCTGGCCCTGCATCCGGGCGCCGATGTGGCCCGCACCTGCGCCACCCTGCAGGCGCTGCCCGGCATCGGCGACTGGACGGCGCAGTACATCGCCATGCGCGCGCTGCGCTGGCCCGACGCCTTCCCGGCCGGCGACGTGGCCTTGCAGAAGGCGCTGGGCGTGACCGGTGCCAAGGCCGCCGCGCAGGCCTCCGAGGCCTGGCGGCCGTGGCGCAGCTATGCGGTGCTGCGTGCCTGGCACGCAGCAGCGGCCACGCCGCCATCCTTTGCTATTAATTCAATAGCTGCCTGCGCCCGACTGGCGGGCGCTACAGCCTGATTCGACCATGAAGTTCAAGATTCCCTCCGCCTTGCACACCACGCGCATCGGCACGCCCCTGGGCGGCGTGCGCCTGGCCGCAACCGACGCCGGACTCGCCGGCATGTGGTTCGACGGCCAGCAGCACAGCCCCGACACGCGCGGCTGGCAGGACAACGACCTGCATCCCGTGCTGCGCCAGGCCGCCGAGCAGTTGCGCGCCTACTTCGACGGGCGCCGCGACGGCTTCGACCTGCTGCTGGACCTGTCGCACGGCACGGCCTTCCAGCAGTCGGTGTGGCAGGCGCTCCTGGCCATCCCGCGCGGCGAGACGACCAGCTACGGCGCGCTCAGCCACCGGCTGGGCCGGCCAGCCGCCGTGCGTGCCGTGGGCGCGGCGGTGGGGCGCAACCCGATCAGCGTGATCGTGCCCTGCCACCGCGTGGTGGGTGCCGACGGCAGCCTCACGGGCTATGCCGGGGGGCTGCCGCGCAAGACGGCCCTGCTGGCACTCGAAGGCGCACGCGGGGCCGGCGCGTGAGCGGCGCCGGCAAGACCACCACCGCGCAGCCCGGCGGCGCGCCGGCCGACTCGGCCGGCCGCGGCTGGGTGGTCGATCTCGTGCTGTTGGCCGCCCTGTGGGGCGCCTCCTTCCTCTTCATGCGGGTGGGCGCGGCGGAGTTCGGCGCGCTGCCGGCCGCCGGCATGCGGGTGGCGGTGGCGGCGATCTTCCTCATGCCGCTGCTGCTGTCGCGCGGCCAGTTCGGCGCGCTGCGCCAGCACTGGAAGGCCACGCTGGGCGTCGGCGTGCTCAATTCCGGCCTGCCCTTCGCGCTCTTCTGCTTCGCGCTGCTGACCATCAACACCGGCCTGGCAGCCGTGCTGAACGCCACAGTGCCGATGTTCGGCGCGCTGGTGGCCTGGGCCTGGTTCGGCGACCGGCCCGACGGTTCGCGCCTGGCCGGGCTGGTGATCGGCTTCGCGGGCGTGGCGTTGCTGGCCAGCCGCTCGGCGGGCTTCCATGCGGGCGGCGACGGCTCGGCGCTGTGGGCGGTGCTGGCCTGCCTCGCGGCCTGTCTGTGCTATGGCATCTCGGCGAGCGCGACCCGGCGCTGGCTGCAGGGTGTGCCGGCGCTGGCGACGGCCACCGGCAGCCAGCTGGGCGCCACGCTCTTCCTGCTGCTGCCGGCCCTCTGGCTGGCCCCCACGCGCATGCCGAGCGTCAAGGCCTGGCTCTCGCTGGTGGCTCTGGGCGTGGCCTGCACGGGACTGGCATACATCCTGTTCTTCCGCCTCATCGCACGGGCCGGTCCGGCCAAGGCGCTGACGGTGACCTTCCTGGTGCCGGTGTTCGCCGTCTTCTACGGCGCCGTGTTCCTGGGCGAGACCGTGACGCCCTGGATGCTGGGCTGCGCCGCGGTGATCGTGTGCGGCGTGGCGCTGTCCAGCGGCCTGGTGCGGCTGGGCCGACGGGCGTTGGTCAGATGATGCCGGCCACCACGTTGATGGACAGCGCCAGCACCAGCATGTTGAAGCCGAAGGACAGCACGCTGTGGATCAGCGTGGTGCGGCGCATCTCGCGCGAGCTGACCTGCACGTCGGACACCTGCGAGGTCATGCCCACCACGAAGGCGTAGTACATGAAGTCCGCGTAGTCGGGCTCCTCCTTGCCGGGAAACTCCAGGCCGCCCTCATCGGGCGTGTCGTCGTCCTGGTAGTAGCTGTGCGCGTAATGGAACGCATACATCGTGTGGATCATGAGCCACGAGCCGGCGAGCGAGACCAGCGCCAGCGCGACGTGGGCGACGCGCAGGGCGCCATCCATCTGCTTGACCTGACCCAGCAGCATGGCGATGGCCGCCACGCTGATGAAGACGGCCGCAAGCATCGCACCCAGCAGCACGGCGCCCGGCGGGTCGAGCGAGCGGGCCCGGTGCTTGACCTGCCCGGCATCGAAGCGATGCGCCAGCCACAGCGCCAGCAGCAGGTACGCGGCCACGCCGCCGCTCCATCCGAGCAGGCCCAGCGCCATGCCGTGCGCACCCAGCGCTGCAGCCACGCCGGTGGTGGCGAGCCCGGCCAGTGCGCCGTAGGCCAGGCGCTGCGTGCCGTCCATCCGCATCAGTTGCATCGACATCGGGCGACTGTAGCGTGCGGTTCCGGACACCTGGCTGATCCGGTCGCGGCGGGCAACAACTGATCTGCCCGCGCACAAGCCGCCCCGCGACAATGGCCCGACCCATGACGACGACCTTTTTCGACCGACGCCGGGCCAGCTGTCGTGCCCTGGTGGCCGTGGCGGCCCTGGCCACCTGCGCCGCGTTGGCGCCACCCGCTGCGCATGCGGCCCCGCCCGAGGACATGGCGCGCCGCATGGCCGCCTGCATCACCTGCCACGGCCGCGACGGCCAGGCGACCAACTCAGGCTACTTCCCGCGCCTGGCGGGCAAGCCGGCCGGCTACCTCTACGCGCAGTTGCGCAGCTTTCGCGACGGCCGGCGCCAGCAGGCCGACATGAGCCACCTGCTGGTCAACCTCTCGGACGCGTACCTGCGCGACATGGCGGAGTACTTCGCCTCGCTCGACTTCCCCTACCCGCCGCCGGCCGCGTCCGACCTGCCGGCCGCGACGCTGACCCGCGGGCGGGAACTGGTCTTCGGCGGCGACGCAGCGCGCGGCCTGCCCGCCTGCGTGCGCTGCCACGGCGAGGCCCTGACCGGCGTGCAGCCCGGCATCCCCTCGCTCCTGGGCCTGCCGCGCCTGTACATCGCCTCGCAACTGGGCGCCTGGGTCACCGGCGACCGCCGCGCGCCGGCGCCCGACTGCATGGCGGATGTGGGCCGCAAGCTCGACAACCGCGACATCACGGCCATCGCCGGCTGGCTGGCCGCGCAGCCCGTGCCTGCGGGCGCCAAGCCGGCCACGACGCTGCCCGGCGGCCTGCCGGTGGCCTGCAGCGCCATGGAGGCCCACTGGTGAAGGCGCGCCGCCTGCTGCTGCGCACGCTGCTGGCGCTGATCGCCGTATTCGTGCTTCTGACCGCCGCCATGGTCGCCCTGAACCTGCGTGGCGAAGACCCGGTGAGCGACGCGCGCCCGGACGGCTTCGTCGCTTCGCCCGGCCAGGTGGAACGCGGACGCTACCTGGCGCTGGCCGGCAACTGCGCCGGTTGCCACACGGCGCGCGGTGGCGCAGCGTATGCCGGCGGCCGTGGCATCGAGACGCCCTTCGGCACGATCTACACCAGCAACCTCACGCCCGAGCCGCTCACCGGCATCGGCCTGTGGAACGCCGACCATTTCTGGCGCGCGATGCACAACGGCCGCTCGCGCGACGGCCGCCTGCTGTACCCGGCCTTCCCGTACACCAGCTTCACGCAGATGACACGCGAGGACTCGGACGCCATCTACGCCTGGCTGCGCACGCTGCCGCCGGCGGCGCAGGCGAACCGAGCCCACACGCTGGCCTTTCCCTACGACACGCAGGCCGCACTGGCCGTGTGGCGCGCGATCTTCTTCACGCCCGGGCGCTTCGAGCCGCAAGCGCAGCGCTCGGCCGAATGGAACCGCGGCGCCTATCTGGTGGGTGGGCTGGGCCATTGCATCGCCTGCCATGGCAGCCGCAATTCGCTGGGAGCGACCGACACGGCGCGCGGGCTGGTCGGCGGCATGCTGCCGGGAGAGAACTGGTACGCGCCCGCGCTCGATGCGGCGTCGGAAGCCGGCGTCGCGGGCTGGGACACGAACGAGGTCGTAACGCTGCTCAAGACCGGTCGCACGACGCACGCCTCGGTGCTGGGGCCGATGGCCGAGGTCGTGTACCGCAGTACCCAGCACCTCAGCGAGGCCGACCTGCGTGCGATGGCGGTGTACCTGCAGGCCCTGCCGCAGGCACCGGCGGCGGCACCTGCGCCAGCGGGCCGCCGCAACGACGTGGTGCTGCAGCGCGGCGAGAAGATCTATGCGCAGCAATGCGCCTGGTGCCACGGCGAACGCGGCGAGGGCGTGGCTGGCACCTTCCCGCCGCTGGCCGGCAACCGCGCGGTGAACATGCGCAACGCGAGCAACCTGGTGCAGGTGGTGCGGCGCGGCGGCTTCCTTCCTGCGACCGAAGGCAACCCGCAGCCTTATGGCATGCCGCCTTTCGGCCATCTGCTCGACGACGCCGACATCGCCGCGGTCCTGAGTTACGTGCGCGCCAGCTGGGGCAACACCGGCGCCGAGGTCACGCAGCGCGAAGCGATGCAGCGCTGAGTTCGGAGCACCACCGCGCGCGAACAGCTGATGAAGCGCATTCGACTGGCGCCTGAGCGGCGCCGCCATTCTTGGCGCTTGTCCAGCCCCGGGGCAGTGGGCTAGGGCGGCAGGCCCAAAAAAGAAAAAGCCCTTGCAGCGAGCTGCAAGGGCTTTTGTGCTTGGCGGAGTGGACGGGACTCGAACCCGCGACCCCCGGCGTGACAGGCCGGTATTCTAACCAACTGAACTACCACTCCCGGCAGTGTGACTTCCGCTCTTGCATCCTTCGATGCGCGAGCCAAGTGCCACAAAACTTGGCGACCCTACGGGGATTCGAACCCCGGTACTCACCGTGAAAGGGTGATGTCCTAGGCCTCTAGACGATAGGGTCAAAACCTGGACTGACCAAGACTTTTCAGTCTATTCGACACCTTGTTTGGTGGAGGTAAGCGGGATCGAACCGCTGACCTCTTGCATGCCATGCAAGCGCTCTCCCAGCTGAGCTATACCCCCGGTGAACCCGCCAGAAGTTGCCTTCTTTTGTTGTTCGTCCCTACTGGGTGTCGAGCCTCGCAGTATATACCGAAAATCACGCTTTGCTCAATCTTTCGATTGCGACGTCGCGAGAAAAAAGGGCGAGCACGGCATCGAGCGACGGTGTCTGCGGCGTACCCAGCACGAGGACGCGCACGGGCATGGCCAGTGCCGGCATCTTCAGGCCGTGGGCAGCAAGCACTTCCTTGATGGCAGCGGCGATCGATGCCTTGTCCCACGCCACGGTCTTCAGCTTTTCGGCCAGGGCCGCGATGGCCGGCCTCACGGCATCGGTCAGGTGCTGCGTGCGATCGGCGTCGCTGGCCTGCACATCGGCGTAGAAGGCCTTCGCCCATTGCGCCAGTGCCACCGTGGTGTCGCAGCGATCCTTGAACAGCGCGCAGATGGCAGGCAGGCGCTCGTCGGCCGTGATGCCCAGGCGGGCGAGCTGCTCGGCCACCAGAGGCGCCAGCGCCGGGTCGTCCATGGCCTTGAGGTGCTGCGCGTTGACCCAGCGCAGCTTCGCCTCGTCGAACTGGGCCGCGCTGCGGCCCAGGTGGTCGAGGTCGAACCATTCGAGGAACTGGGCGCGCGAGAAGATCTCGTCGTCACCATGGCTCCAGCCCAACCGCGCCAGGTAATTGACCATAGCGTCGGGCAGGTAGCCCTCGTCGCGGTACTGCGTCACGGGCTTGGCGCCGTTGCGCTTGCTCATCTTCTCGCCCTGCTCGTTGAGCACGGTGGGCAGGTGCGCGTACACCGGCGGCTCCTTGCCCAGGGCGCGGAAGATGTTGATCTGGCGCGGCGTGTTGTTCACATGGTCGTCGCCGCGGATCACGTGCGTGATCGCCATGTCGATGTCGTCGACCACAACGCAGAAGTTGTACGTGGGCGTGCCGTCCGGCCGGGCGATGACGAGGTCGTCGAGCTCGTCGTTGGCGATCTCGATGCGGCCCTTGACCTTGTCGTCCCACGCGACCACGCCGTCCTGCGGGTTGCGAAAGCGCAGCACCGGCTGCACGCCCTCGGGCACGGGCGGCAGCACCTTGCCGGGTTCGGGGCGCCAGGTGCCGTCGTAGCGCGGCTTCTGCTTGGCGGCCATCTGCCGTTCGCGCAGCGCATCGAGCTCGGCCACGCTCATGTAGCAGGGGTAAACCTGGCCCGCTGACTGCAGTTCGGCCAGCACGGCCTTGTAACGGTCCATCCGCTGCATTTGATAGAACGGGCCTTCGTCGTGATCGAGGCCCAGCCAGGCCATGCCTTCGAGGATCACGTCGACCGCGGCCTGCGTGGAACGCTCGAGGTCGGTGTCCTCGATGCGCAGGATGAAGTCGCCGCCCGTCGAGCGCGCGAAGGCCCATGGATACAGGGCCGAACGGATGTTGCCCAGGTGGATGAAGCCGGTGGGCGATGGTGCGAAACGCGTGCGAGTCTTGCTCATTGTTCTTCTGGTCAGGCCGCGAGCGTGGACAGGCCACGCATCAGGTCGTCCTGGATGTCCTCGGGGTGTTCGAGGCCGACGGCCACGCGGATCGTGCCCTGCGTGATGCGCGCGGCCTGACGCTGCGGCTCGGTCAGGCGCCCGTGGGAGGTGGTGGCCGGATGGCTGATGATGGTTTTGGTGTCGCCGAGGTTGGTGGCGATGGACAGCACGCGGCAGCTGTCGATGACGTGAAACGCCTTGGCGCGCGCGGCTTCGGGCGTATCGCCGGCCAGCACGAAGCTGAGCACGCCGCCGCCCAGGCCGCTTTGCTGTCGCATGGCCAACTCATGCTGCGGGTGCGAAGGCAGACCGCAGTAGTAGACGCGCGCCACCTGCGGCTGCGCTTCCAGCCAACGCGCTACGGCCAGCGAGTTCTCGCAATGGGCCTTCACACGCACAGCCAGCGTTTCCATGCCCTTGAGCACAACCCAGGCGTTGAAGGGCGACAGCACCATGCCGGCGGTGCGCACGACGGGCGCGAACTTCTCGGTGATCAGCTGATGGCTCCCGCACAGGGCGCCGGCCATCACGCGACCCTGCCCGTCGAGGTACTTGGTGCCCGAATGCATGACGATGTCGGCCCCCAGTTCGATCGGCCGCTGCAGGATGGGCGTGGCGAAGCAGTTGTCCACCGCCAGCAGCGCACCCGCACCATGCGCGATCTCGGCCAGCGCTGCGATGTCGCAGACCTCGGTCAGCGGGTTGGTCGGCGTCTCGGCGAACAGGAGCTTCGTGGTCGGTCGCACAGCGGCGCGCCATTCGTCGACGTCGGTCTGCGAGACGAAGGTGGTCTCGACGCCGAACTTGCCGAACTCCTTGGCGAAAAGATTCAGCGTGGAGCCGAACATGGAGCGCGAGAGCACGACATGGTCGCCCGACTTGAGCAGACCCATGATCATCATGAGGATCGCGCCCATGCCGCTTGCGGCACCGATCGCGGCCTCGGTGCCTTCCATCGCGGCGAGCCGCTGCTCGAAGCTGGTGACGGTCGGGTTCGACGTGCGGGCGTAGGTGTAGCCTTCGCCGCTCGCGAAACGCTGCGCCGAGGTCTCGGAATCGGGCTGCACGAAGCCGGTCGTGAGGTACAGCGCCTCGGAGTTCTCGCCGTACTGGCTGCGCTCGATGGCGGTGCGTACTGCCAGCGTCTCCGGCCGCAGGCCCTCCGGCAGGGATCGGTCCGTCATGCTCAGCTCAAGTTCGGCAGCACCAGGCGGGAGGAATCTTCCTCCGTCTCCTCGATGCGCGGTCGGTTGCCGTTCATGCGGCTGATGGCGTCGGTGTCGATGTCGCCCGTGACGTACACCCCGTCGAAGCAGGACGCCTCGAAGCCGGCGATGGCGACGGTGTCGGCCTTGGCCGGTGCCGCCTTCATGACGGCGCGCTTCATCGCATCCACGTCCTGGTAGATCAGCGCATCGCAGCCGATCAGCTGGCGGATCTCCTCGATGCTGCGGTCATGCGCCACCAGCTCGTCCTTGGTCGGCATGTCGATGCCGTAGACGTTGGGGAAGCGCACCGGCGGCGCGGCGCTGGCCATGTAGACCTTGTTCGCGCCCGCGTCGCGCGCCATCTGCACGATCTCGCGGCTGGTGGTACCGCGCACGATCGAATCGTCGACCAGCAGCACGTTGCGGCCCTTGAACTCGCTGGCGATCACGTTGAGCTTCTGGCGCACCGACTTCTTGCGCACGCCCTGCCCCGGCATGATGAAGGTGCGGCCGACATACCGGTTCTTCACGAAACCCTCGCGATACGGCACGCCCAGCAGATGGGCCAGTTGCGTCGCGCTCGGCCGGCTCGATTCGGGGATCGGGATGATCACGTCGATGTCGCTCGGCGGCACCGTCGACACCACGCGCTGCGCGAGCGTCTCGCCCAGGTTCAGACGCGCCTGGTAGACGGAGATGCCGTCGAGCGTGGAGTCCGGGCGTGCCAAGTACACGAACTCGAAGATGCAGGGGTTCAGCGTCGGCGATTCGGCGCACTGCTGCGCATGCATGTTGCCCTGCAGGTCGATGAAGACGGCCTCGCCCGGCGCCACGTTGCGCTCGAAGGTGAAGCCCGAGCCATCGAGCGCCACCGATTCGCTGGCCACCATGAGCGCGCCGTCGGCGTTGCGGCCCAGGCACAGCGGCCGGATGCCGTACGGATCGCGGAACACCAGCAGGCCGTGGCCGGCGATGAGCGACACCACGGCATAGGAGCCGCGCAGCCGTTTGTGGACGGCGCGCACCGCGGCGAACACATCGTCGACCTTCAGGGGAATGCCGCGCGTCGAGCGTTCCAGCTCGTGCGCGAGCACGTTGAGCAGCACCTCCGAGTCGCTCTCGGTGTTGGTGTGGCGGTGGTCGGTGGAGAAAAGCTCGGCGCGCAGCGCGTGCGCGTTGGTGAGGTTGCCGTTGTGCACCAGCACGATGCCGAAAGGCGCATTCACGTAGAAGGGCTGCGCCTCTTCCTCGCTATAGGCGTTGCCCGCCGTGGGGTAGCGCACCTGGCCCAGGCCCACGCCGCCCGGCAGCGCGCGCATGTTGCGGGTGCGAAACACGTCGCGCACCATGCCCTTGGCCTTGTGCATGAAGAACTTGCGTTCCAGCATCGTGACGATGCCGGCCGCGTCCTGCCCGCGGTGCTGCAGCAGCAGCATCGCGTCATAGAGCAATTGGTTGACGGGAGCGTTGCTGACGACGCCGACGATTCCACACATGGGAGCGATCCTCTTGAACTACGGAAGGTAGCTTGCCAACTTTTCAGGCAATGCAGGCTTCAGGCCCTGCAGTGCCGCATCCAACCATGGCGCGCTCGCGGACTCACGCCACCAACTGTCCTGGCCCAGCGCCAGCACATGGACGACCACGGCCACCACCAGCAGCGCGACCCCGGCGCGCGCGGCACCGAACAGCGCGCCCAGCATCCGGTCGACGGGCCGCAGGCCCACCGCGGTCACCAGTCTGCGCGTCACCGCAGCCACCAAGCCGCCCGCGAAGGCCACGGCCACGAACACAAGCACGAAACCTGCCGCATAGCGCCAAGATGCGCCCGGTTCGCCAAAAGGCAACCAGGCCGCCACATCCGCCGCGAACCACTGCGCGCACAGAAAGGCCGCAATCCAGCCGGCGAGCGAGATGACCTCGAACATCAACCCGCGCCACAGCCCGGTGAGCATCGACAACCCGAGCACCCCCACCGCGATCCAGTCGAACAGGGCCACGGTTGCGGCACGCTCAAAGCGTGAGCACGGCGGCCGGCAGGGCCAGGCCCTTGATGCGCTCGGCCGCCTTGTCCGCTTCCGCCTTCGAGCCGAAAGGCCCCACGCGCACCCGCGTGCGTTCGCCGTCGGCGGTCTTGGCGACATGGGTGTAGGTCTTGAGGCCTGCCTTTTCCAGCTTCTGCCGGGTTTCCTTCGCCTTGTCGGCGTCTGCGAAAGCGCCGACCTGCACCACGAAGCGACCCGCGGCATCGGCAGGCTTCTCGGCCGGCTTGGCGTCCGCGGGCTTGGCAGCCGGCTTGCCCTCCAGCAGCGCCAGGGCGCGCGCGCCGTCGTCACGTGCAGCGGGCTTCGCCTGCGCCGGCTTCGCTTCTGGCTTGGGTTCGGGCGTGCGGGCCTGCTCAGGCTTGGGTTCGTGCCGCACCTCGGGTTTGGGTTCCGGCTTCGGCTCGGGTTTCGGTTCCGGCTTGGGCTCGGGCTTCGGAGCCGGCGGTGCAGCGGCCGGCGCGGGCGATGCAGCGGGCGCCGACGCCACGATCTCGGTGCCATCGGCACGTTCTGTGATCATGCCGCCCGATGAAGGGGTGCGCGAGCTGGCGCTGTCGGCAGCGCTGCCGGCACTCGACGTCGTCGTGGTCGGCGGCGCGGGCACGGCGAGCGGCTTCGTCTTGTTGCGATCGGGGATCTCGATCGGAATGTCCACCGCCACTGGCCGCGGCTGTGTGTCGAACAGCAGGGGGAAGCCGATCACGCCCAGCAGCACGAGCACCGCCGCCCCGAGCAGGCGGTGCCGCGCGCGGCGGCGCATGGATTCGACACTTTCCGCCGGTGCCGCGGCCGCGGCGCCGCGCGCCTCGTTGCCTTGGGAACCCTTCGAGCGGAACTTGAAAAACGCCATGAACGTCGATTCCCTGACTGTGGAGTGCAGCGTGCGCGAAAAAAGAGCGGAAGGGCCGGGCCCGGTGGGCAGTTTCAGGCGCCGGGCTGGAGGTGTTTGGCCTGCAGTCGGGGGATGCCATGCTCGAGCACACCACCGACCGTGAAGAAGGATCCGAAGACCACGATTCTATCAGCGGGGTCCGCCGCATCGACCGCCGCGTGCAGGGCTGCCATGGGGTCGGCGTGGGTGCTGGCGGTGACCTCCGGGCGCCGGTTGCGCGCCTTCCAGGCCGCCTCGAGATCGGCCGCGCGGGCGGCACGCGGCGTGGGCAGGTCGGTGAAGTACCAGCGGTCGACCAAGGGCCCGATGCGGTCGAGGATCGGGCCCAGCTCCTTGTCGGCCATGACGCCGAAGACGGCGTGCGTGACCGGGTAGAAGCCCATGGCGTCGAGGTTCTCGGTCAGTGCGGCGACCGCGTGCGGGTTGTGGGCCACGTCCAGCACCAGCGCGGGCTGGCCCGGCACGATCTGGAAGCGGCCGGGCAGCTCGACCAGCGACAGGCCGACGCGGATCGCCTGCGCGGTGACGGGCAGCCGCGGGCGCAGCGCCTCGAGCGCGGCCAGCACCCCGGCCGCATTGACGAGCTGGTTGGCCCCGCGCAGCGCCGGATAGGCCAGCCCCGCATAGCGCCGGCCACGGCCGGCCCAGGACCATTGCTGCGGATCGCCCGACACGTTGAAGTCGCGGCCCGACAGCCACAGCTCGGCCCCGATTGCCTCGGCATGCGCGACCACGCTGGCCGGCGGCATGGGGTCGCTGACGATGGCCGGTTTGCCCGGCCGCATGATCCCGGCCTTCTCGACGCCGATGCGCTCGCGGTCGGGCCCGAGGAAGTCCATGTGGTCCAGATCGATGCTGGTGAGGATGGCGCAGTCGGTGTCGATGATGTTCACGGCGTCGAGCCGGCCGCCCAGCCCTACCTCGAGGATGGCGACCTCGACGCCGGCCTTGATCATGCAGGCGAACAGCGCCAGCGTCGTGAACTCGAAGTAGGTCAGCGAGGTCTCGCCCCGCGCGCGCTCCACGGCCTCGAAATGCGCCGGCAGCCGCTCGGCCACCACGATCTCGCCGCCGATGCGCAGCCGCTCCTCGAAGTGCACCAGGTGCGGCGAGCTGTAGACGCCCGTTTTGTAGCCGGCTTCCGAGAGGATCGATTCCAGCATGGCGCAGGTCGAGCCCTTGCCATTGGTGCCGGCCACGGTGATCACCGGGCAGGCGAAGGACAGGCCCATGCGTTCGGCCACCGCGCGCACGCGTTCCAGGCCGAGTTCGATGTTCTTTGCGTGCAGGTGCTCGGCGTGCGCGAGCCAGTCGGCCAGGGTCTTCATGGAGCCGGCGATTGTCGCCCAGCCCTTCCGCCTGCATCATCCGCGCCCATGATCGACCTCTACGGCATCCCGAATTGCGACACTGTCAAGCGCGCCCGCGCCTGGCTGGACGCGCAGCAGCTCCCCTACCGCTTCCACGACTTCAAGATGGAAGGCCTGCCCGACGCCACCGTGCAGCGCTGGATCGCCGCCGTCGGCTGGGAGGCCCTGGTCAACCGGCGCGGCACCACTTGGCGGCAGTTGGATGCGCCTGCGCGCGATGCGGTGATCGACGCGTCCTCTGCCCAGGCGGTGCTGCAGACCCATCCCAGTCTGGTCAAGCGGCCGGTCGTCGAATGGGGGCGGCCGGACGTTGTGACGGTCGGCTTCGACGCCGACGCATGGATCTCGCATCGCGAAAAGCTCGCGTGAACCTTGGCGGGCCGGCGGGCTCCAACCGCTTCCCGCGCACAACCGGCCGATCGCCGGGCCGGCGCATCCGAAGGAGAACTCCCGATGACCTTTCACCTTCCCGTCACCGACGCCAACGGCGCCACCGCCTCGGCGGACCGCACCAAGCGCCTGCGGCATGCCGGGCTGGCGGCCACCGCGCTCGCGCTGCTGCTCGGCACCGCCCTGCCCGCATCGGCCCAGGATGCGCCTCCCGTGGGCCGCGTCATCTCCACCAGCCCGATCCACGAGAACGGCCAGCCCGCCGGCTACAGCGTCACCTACGAATACGGCGGCCGGCAGTACACGACGCGCACCGAAACGCCGCCCGGCCCCACCATCCCGGTGCAGGTGAGCGGCTACGGGGTGACGACCTACCCGGTCGCCCCCCAGCCGGCCCTCGCCGTCAACCCGGAACCCGCAGCGCCGCCCGCACAACCCTATGCCGTGACGCCCGAGCCGGGCGTCGTGGTGTCGGGCAACGGTGTGCCGTACGGCGCGCCCGCCCCCGTGTATCCGGCTGCCTATCCAGCGCCCGTGTACGTGGCGCCGGCTTACGCCTACCCGGCGCCCTACGTGTACCCGCCGGTGGGGCTGTCGCTCAACTTCGGCTACTCGCGCGGCTGGCACCACGGCTGGCGCTGAGCCACGGGCCGGGCGTCCTAGAATGCAGGGCGCCGCACCGGATCTTCGATAGAAATCGGGCTGCAGCGCCCGCCCCGCCTGCGCGGGGCGCTATTGAAACCGTAGCAAACAGGCCCGGCGCCTCCCCTTTCCGCATGACCACCCAGACCCTCGACGGCGTGTCCGTCGCCACCCAGGCCAACGTGTATTTCGACGGCAAGTGCATCTCGCACGGCATCACCTTCGCCGACGGGCGCAAGTGCACGGTGGGTGTCATCCTGCCGTCGTCGCTGACCTTCAGCACGGGCGCCCCCGAGGTCATGGAAGGCACGGGCGGCAGCTGCGAGTACAAGCTCGACGGCAGCAGCGAATGGGTGGCCGCGGGCGTGGGCGAGAAGTTCAGCGTGCCCGGCAACTCGAAGTTCGAGATCCGCGTGACCGGCACGCCCTACAGCTACATCTGCCACTTCGGCTGATCGCCGCCAGCGGCGGCCAACCGGCCTTCAGTCACCGCCGCCCCCACCGCATCCTCCGCCGCAACCGCCGCCTCCGTCACTGCTGCTGCCGCCGCCGCTGTCGCCTCCCCCATCGGACGACGAAGACGACTCGCTGCCGCCCAGCCCTTGCGCGTCGCCGGGGTAGCCGCCCGAGTCGCTGGAGGACGATCCGCCGCCGTCGGAGAAGGCGGTGCCGCAGTACGCATCGGAGCCGCTCGCCCGGTCGATGGCGCTGCAGTCGGGCGTGTAGTGGAAGCCCCCGGCGACCGCGAACTTGGCATCCAGCGCGAAGAGCAGCGGCAGCCGCGCCGGCTTGCGCGGATCGATGCTCTCCTCCTTGCAGGCCCAGTACCAGCTGCGGCGCAACCCGTCGTTGCGCCTCGCGTCCCGGCCCAGAACCTCGGCCGGCGTGTGGTGCAGCATCGCGCCGAAAGCCCCCTGGCACCAGCGCTGGTAGCCCTGCGTATGCAGGATGTATTCGTGCCAGGCCTCGTCGACCACCTTCGAGGGCATGGCCACGAACTTGCGCCCGCTGCGCAGGTGCGCCATGAAGAACTGCCGCAGTCCGCGCAGCACCAGTTCGGCATCGCGCGACGACAGCTGCGGAAAGGCCTTGCACAGCTTGCCGACCAGGAAGGCCGGCAACGAGGCCTCGCGGATGAACTGCCGGCGCAGGCTGTCTTCCCACGCCCGCAGCGCGGCCGTGAGCACCAGCCCCACCACCACCGCGACCGCCAGCGACCAGCCGGTCCGCCAGGCAGCCACGGCGACCACCGCCAGCACCCACACGAGCCGGCGCGCCCACACCAGGCCGGCGATGCGGCGTCGAAAGTTCAGTTCGGGCCAGTGCATTGCGCTCCTCCTCGGTGCTCGTTGTCGAAGCATTTCCCAGGCGCGGCACCGCGCACGCGCCGCCCTCGCACGGGCCGGTGTCAGACCACGACCGGCTCCGGCTCAAGCCGGATGCCGAAGCGCTCGTAGACGCTCGTCTGGATCGCCTTGGCCAGGGTCATCACCTCGCCGCCCGTGGCCGGGTGCTCGGTGCCGCCGCGGTTGACCAGCACCAGCGCCTGCCTCTCGTACACGCCGGCGTTGCCGACCGACTTGCCCTTCCAGCCGCAGGCGTCGATGAGCCAGCCGGCGGCCAGCTTGATGCTGCCGTCTGGCATCGGGTAATGCACGATCTTGGGGTCGCGCGCGATGATGTCGGCGCACTGCTCGGGCGTGACCGTCGGGTTCTTGAAGAAACTGCCGGCGTTGCCCAGCACGCGCCAGTCGGGCAGCTTGGCGCGGCGGATGGCGACGATCCAGTCGAAGATCTGCATCGGCGATGGATCGGTCACGCCCGTCTCGGCCATCTTGCGCTCCAGGTCGAGGTAGCCGAGTACCGGCTTCCAAGGCTTGGGCAGGCGGAACCGCACACGGGTGATCAGGGCTCGGCCGGCCAGCCCGAAGGCGTTGGTGGCAGCATCGCCCACATGCTTGAACACCGAATCGCGGTAGCCGAAGGCGCACTGCGCCGCATCGAGCGTGAAGGGCTGGCCGGTGACGAGGTCGATGCCGTCCAGGGACTCGAAGCGGTCCTGCAGTTCGACCCCGTAGGCGCCGATGTTCTGCACCGGCGCCCCGCCCACGGTGCCGGGGATCAGCGCCATGTTCTCCAGGCCGGGCCAGCCCTGTTCCAGCAACCATTGCACCGTGTCGTGCCAGACCTCGCCGGCGCCGACCTCGACGATCCATGCCCTGGGGCCGTCGTCGACCAGCCGCCGCCCCGGGATCTCGACCTTGAGCACCAGCGGCTTCACGTCGCCGGTGAGCACGATGTTGCTGCCGCCGCCGAGCACGAACTTCGGCATCTCGCGCAGCGCCGGGTCGGCCAGGACGGCCGCCACGTCGGCCTCGGCCGCGATGCGCACCAGCTGCTGCGCACGGGCCACGATGCCGAAGCTGTTGTGCGGTTGCAGGGGGACGTTGCGCTGGACGATCATGGGAGAATTGTCGCATTCGACCCCGGCGCATCCTGGCCGGGGCAGTCATCCTAGGAGAACCCCCGCATGCCCTCTTTCGACACCGTTTGCGAGCCGAACCTGGTCGAAGTCCGCAACGCCGTCGACAACGCCGCCAAGGAAATCGGCACGCGCTTCGACTTCAAGGGCACGGCCGCCGCGATCGAGCTCAAGGACAAGGACATCACCCTCACCGGCGACGCCGACTTCCAGCTCCAGCAGGTCGAGGACATCCTGCGCGGCAAGCTCACCAAGCGCAGCGTGGACGTGCGCTTCCTCGACAAGGGCGACGTGCAGAAGGCCGGCGGCGACAAGGTCAAGCAGGTCATCAAGGTCAAGAACGGCATCGACGCCGAGACCGGCAAGAAGATCCAGCGCATCCTCAAGGACAGCAAGCTCAAGGTGCAGGCCGCCATCCAGGGCGACGCGGTGCGCGTCACCGGCGCCAAGCGCGACGACCTGCAGGCCGCGATGGCGCTGATCAAGAAGGACGTGGCCGACCTGCCGCTGTCCTTCAACAACTTCAGGGACTGAGCGGCGCATGAAAGCGCCGCTGCTCGCCGCGCTGCTTGGCATCGGCTGCGCCCTGGCGCATGCCCAGTCCGTGACCCTCACCGGCAGCATCGGCAGCCGCGCCATCCTGATGGTCGACGGCGGCACCCCGCGCACCGTGGCGCCGGGCGAGACGGTGCAGGGCGTGAAGCTCATTTCCATGCAGGGCGACCAGGCGGTGGTCGAGTCGGGCGGCAAGCGGCTCACCCTGCGCATGGATTCGCCGGTCAGCATCGGCGGCGCGGCGCGCAGCGCGGGCGGCACCCGCATCGTGCTGCCGGCCGACAGCCGCGGCCACTTCATGACGCAGGGCGCCATCAACGGCCGCAGCGTCAACTTCATGCTCGACACCGGCGCGACCTCGGTCGCCCTGTCGCTGGCCGATGCGCAGCGCATCGGCCTGGACTACGCCAAGGGCCAGCCGGTGCAGATCAACACGGCCAACGGAGTGACCGGCGGCTGGCGCGTCAAGCTGTCGTCGGTGCGCGTGGGCGATGTCGAGGTCTACGACGTCGACGCCGTCGTCTCGCAGCAGCCCATGCCCTTCGTGCTGCTGGGCAACAGCTTCATCGGCCGCTTCTCGATGCGGCGCGACGCCGACCAGATGGTGCTGGAAAAGCGCTTCTGACCGGCGCCTTTCTCGACGCCCCTAAGGCTCGCCGCACCGAAGCGCAAGGCGCGGTGGGCGAATTGAACGGTATTTCTCCTGCTATTCGGACAGTGGGCTCGCCAGGGCGCCCCTAACATCGACGCGTCGCCCAAACAACATCCCACAACCATGGCACGCCTGATCATCGTGGACAGCCGCCGGCCCGTCCGGCAGATCAATCTCGACCTTCCGCTGCTGACCATTGGCCGCGATGGCGGCAACAGCATCACGCTGACCAGCGAGCGCGTCAGCCGGCGCCACGCCGTCATCGAGCGCGTGGACGACGGCCACATCCTCACCGACCTGGACAGCCTCAACGGCACCTTCGTCAACGGCGCGCCGCTGCGCATCCGGTCGCATCGTCTTCGCCACGGCGACAGCGTTTCCATCGGACGCTGCGAACTGCGCTTCCTGCAGAAGACAGGCACCAGCCTGGCGGCCGACGCCCTCAGGCTGCTGACCCTTCCGGCCGAACTGCCACGGCGCGGCTGGGGCAGCCTGCAGCCCGCCTTCGCCTGAGCCCGGCTCAGGGCAGCGCGGCCGAAACGACGATCTCGATCTTGTAGGCCGGATTGGCGAGCTGCGCCTGCACGGTCGCGCGCGGCGGCGTGTGGCCCGCGGGCACCCAGGCGTCCCACACCTCGTTCATCGCCGCGATCTCGCTGATGTCGGTCAGGAAGATCTGCGTCATGAGGATGCGGGTCTTGTCGCTGCCGGCCTCGGCCAGCAGGCGATCGACCATGGCGAGCACCTGGGCGGTCTGGCCGCGGATGTCCTGCGTGGTGTCGTCGGGCACCTGGCCGGCGAGGTAGACGGTGCCGTTGTGAATGGCGGTTTCGGACAGGCGCGGGCCGACGTGAAAGCGTTGGATGGCGGGCATGGATGTTCCTTCAGGTGGGCTTGGCCTTGCTGCCAAGCTTCGATTCGGTGCCGGCCAGCAGGCGCCGGACGTTCTCGCGGTGGCGCCAGGCCAGCAGCAGGCTCATGACGATGATGGCCGCGAGCACGGTGCGGTGCAGCGGCCAGGCGATCTTGCCGCCCAGCACGTAGTAGGCCGGCGCGAAGAAGGCAGCCACCAGCGAGGCGAGCGAGGAGTAGCGGAAGAAGAAGGCGATGATGAGCCAGGACGCGCCGGTGGCCAGGCCCAGCAGCCAGTCGATGCCGAAGAGCACGCCCGCCGCTGTCGCCACACCCTTGCCGCCCTGGAAGCGAAAGAACACCGGGTACAGGTGTCCCAGGAAGGCCGCCAGCCCGGCCAGTGCCGCCGTGCCAGCGCCCAGGCCCCAGGCCTCACCCCACTGGTTGATGACGAACACCGGCAACCAGCCCTTGAGCGCATCGAGCACCAGCGTGGCCAGCGCCGCGCCCTTGCGGCCGGACCGCAGCACGTTGGTCGCGCCCGGGTTGCCGCTGCCGTAGCTGCGCGGGTCGTCCATGCCGAGCAGCTTGCTCACGATCACGGCGAAGGACAGCGAGCCCAGCAGGTAGCCGACGACGATGGCGATCAGGGGAGGCAGTTCAAGGCTCAAGGCGGGCTCCGTCGCGGGCTCGATGGCGCCGCGCGTGGTTGTCTCGTGGGGAAGCCGGTCATTCTGCCAGCGCGCACTGCACCGGCCTGGCGCCCAGGAGCTGCACGCACACCTGCGGATCGATGCCCACCAGATAACCGCGCCGCCCACCGTTGATGAGGATCTTCGGCAGCTCGAGGATGGTCGATTCGATGAACACCGGCATCTCGCGCCGCGTGCCGAAGGGCGAGGTGCCGCCGACCTGGTAGCCCGAGTGGCGCTGTGCCACCTCGGGCTTGCAGGGCTCCACCGACTTGGCGCCGATCTGGCGCGCGAGGTTCTTGGTCGACACCGTGCGGTTGCCGTGCATCAGCACGACCAGCGGCTTGGCGTCCTGGTCCTGCATGACCAGCGTCTTGACGACGGTGAAGGGATCGAAGCCCAGCACCGCGGCGCTGTGCTGCGCGCCGCCATGCTCCAGGTACTCGTACGGGTGCTCGGTGAACGCGACGCCCGCCGCCCGCAGCACGGCGGTGGCGGGGGTTTCGCTGACGTGGGGCTTGTCTTTCTTGGCCATCGCGACTCACGCCGCCGGGTCGCGCAATTCCCAGCGGATCTTGTCGATTTCCGCCAGCAGCTCCGGCGACAGCGTGGTGCCCCAGGCGTCGATGTCCTCGTCGAGCTGCGCCACCGAGGTCACGCCGATGATCGTGCTCGCGACCTGCCACTTGGTGTAGCAGAAGGCCAGCGCCAGCTGCGTCGGCGTGAGGCCGTGGTCGCGCGCAAGCTGGTTGTAGCGGCGCGCGGCGGTGAGCGCCTCGGGACGGCCCCAGCGCTGCTTGCGCACCGATTCGTAGCTGGCGATGCGTGCGCCCTTGGGCGCATCGGGGCCGGTGGTGCCGCCCAGGTCGTACTTGCCGGTGAGCAGGCCGAAGGCCAGGGGCGAGTACGCGAGCAGCGACACGTCGAGCCGGTGCATCGTTTCGTCCAGGCCGTTCTCCAGCGCGCGGCTCACGAGGCAGTACACGTTCTGCACCGTCGCCACGCGCGGCAGGTTGTGCTGCTCGGCCAGGCGCACGAACTCGTGCACGCCGTAGGGCGTCTCGTTCGACAGGCCGATGGTGCGCACCTTGCCGGCCTTCACCAGGCCGCCCAGTGCTTCGAGCTGTTCGTGGATGGAGGTCTGCGTGCGCTCGAGCTTCGGGTCGTAGTAGATATTGCCGAAGGCCGGCACGTTGCGCTCGGGCCAGTGGATCTGGTAGAGGTCGATCACGTCGGTCTGCAGGCGCTTCAGGCTGGCGTCGCACGACGCAACGATGTCGGCCGCCGTCATGCCCGTGCCCTCGCGCACCCAGGGCATGCCGCGCGACGGGCCGGCGACCTTGGTGGCGAGCGTGAGCTTCTGGCGCGCGCCGGGGTTTTTGGCGAACCAGTTGCCGATGATGGTTTCGGTGGCGCCATACGTTTCCTTGCGCGCCGGCACCGCGTACATCTCGGCCGTGTCGATGAAATCGACGCCGCGCTCCAGCGAACGGCTCAGGATGGCGTGGGCGGTCGGCTCGTCGACCTGTTCGCCGAAGGTCATGGTGCCGAGGCAAATGGGGGTGACGCGCAGCTCGCTGCGGCCGAGAGTGACTTGGGGGAGGTTCATGCCCCGGATGCTACCGCCGGGTACGCGGGCACGCCCTGGCTGCGGTCCGGTGCCCCGAGGCCAGGTCCACCGCTATCGAATTGATAGCTGCTTGCGCAGGCGGGGCGTGCGCTGCGGCCCGATTTTCCTTGAAAACTTCGTTCAGGCCGCGAGAAAGCGCACCTGCGCCGGCGCAATGCCCAGCCGCACGAAGGTGCCGCCCTCGAGCACCGGATGGCCGGCGTAGTGCGCCTGGTCGGCCACCACCACCGCCTGCCCCACACGCAGGCGGTAGCGCGAGAACTCGCCGAGGAACTCGGCGCCCTCCACCGTGCCGTCAAGCCAGACGCGGGCCGCGTCGGTGGGCTCGTCAGGCGCCTGCAGCAGCACCTGGTGCGGCCGGAAGGACAGCGCGGCCGGCCCCGGTGCCGGCGGCGCGCCCGCCAGCACCGAGGCGGGCAGGCGCAGCGGGCCGATGCCCTGCGCGTCGAAACGGACCGCGCCGTCCTCGTCCACCGCCTCGATGCGCCCTTCGAGCAGGTTCGCCGTGCCGACGAAGCCGGCCACGAAGCGATTCACCGGCTCGTCGAACAGCCCCGTGGCCGAGCCCACCTGCTGCAGCACGCCGCCATCGAGCACCGCCATGCGGTCGGCCGTGGTCATGGCCTCCTCCTGGTCGTGCGTGACGAAGATGGTCGTCAGGCCCAGCTGGCGCTGCAGGCGCTTGAGCTCGTCGCGCATCTGCACGCGCAGGTTCTTGTCGAGGTTGGACAGCGGCTCGTCCAGCAGCAGCAGCCGCGGCTCCACCACCACCGTGCGCGCCAGCGCCACGCGCTGCTGCTGGCCGCCCGAGAGCTGGCCCGGCCGGCGCTTGGCGTAGTCACTCAGGCCGACCAGCTCCAGCGCAGCAGCGACCTTGCGCTTGATCGCATCGCGCGTCTCGCGCCGCTCCACCAGGCCGAAGGCGACGTTGTCCCAGACGTTCATGTGCGGCCACAACGCGTAGCTCTGGAACACCATGCCAATGTTGCGCGCATGCGGCGGCACGCCGGTGATGTCCTGCCCGTCGACCAGCAGTTCGCCGCGCTGGTGCTGGTTGAAGCCGGCGATCAGCCGCAGCAGCGTCGACTTGCCGGAGCCCGAGGGCCCCAGCAGCGCGAAGAACTCGCCGGGCTCGATTGCCAGGTTGATGTCGCGCAGCACCTCGGTGGTGCCGTAGGCGAGGCTGATGTGGCGCGCTTCCAGCGAAGCTTTTTTCATCGCCGGGCCGCACCAAGATGAAAAGCGCCCCCTCGGGAGGCAGCGGGCCGCGCGAAGCGGGGGAGCGTGGGGGTCAGAATTTTCATGGGGACCTTTCGGGCATGCGGGTGCGCTCGGCGAAACGATGCGACGCCCAGGTGCCCAGCGCCACGACCACCACGGCCAGCACGCCGAGCGCCGCGCCCGGGCCGCGCCCCGACACGCTCTGCATGTACAGGTAGATGCCATAGCTCATCGGCGCCTGGCTCTCGGCCGAGGTCAGCAGGATGGTGGCCGACAGCTCCACCGCCGCCGTGATGAAGCTGGTGACGAAGCCCGCCAGGATGCCGCCGGCCATCAGGGGCACCATCACGCGGCGCACGGTGCGCCAGCGCGTCGCGCCCAGGCTCTGCGCCGCCTCCTCCAGCGACAGGTGCACCTGCTGCAGCGCCGCCATGCAGGCGCGCAGCGCATAGGGCAGGCGGCGCACCGCGTAAGCCAGCATGATGAGCACCCAGCTCGTGACCACCGGCGAGTCGGTGAAGGGGATGTTCACGCCCTTGAACAGGCGAAGGTAGCCGATGGCCAGCACCAGTCCCGGGATTGCCAGTGCAATCGACGCGAGCGAATCGAGCCAGCGCCGCGCCGGCAGCGCCGTGCGCAGGACGAGCCAGGCGATCGCCGTGCCGATGAGCACGTCCAGCCCCGCCGCCAGCACGCAATACAGCAGCGTGTTGCCGATCATGTGCTGCGCATCGCTGAACACGGCGGCGTAGTGGTCGAGCGTGTACGCATCGGGCAGCACCGAGAAGCTCCACACCTTGGCGAAGGACATCAGCAGGATCGCCAGGTGCGGCGCCAGCACGATCGCGAGTACGAGGCCGATCCAGCCATAGGCGAGCAGCGATTCCCAGCCCGACAGCCGCCGGCGCTGCAGGCTGCTGCCGCCCTTCTGCAGCGTGGCGTAGTCGCGCCCCTGCGTCATGCGCGCCGCCAGCCACAGCGCGAGGATGGAGAACGCGATCATCAGCACGCTGATGACGTAGCCCATCGGGTCGTCGATGCCGACGGAGGTGATGCGCAGGTAAGCCTGCGGCGCGAGCATGTTGGTCACGCCCATCACCAGCGGCGTGCCCAGGTCGTCGAACACCTTCACGAAGACCAGCGCAGCACCGGCCAGGAAGCCCGGCATCGCCAGCGGAAAGATGATGCGGCGGAACAGCCGGAAGCCCCGCGCGCCCAGCTTCTGCGCCGACTCCTCCATCGCGCCGTCGATGTTGCGCATGGCGGCCACGAGGTTCAGCAGGATGAACGGGAAGTAGTGGATGCTTTCGACGAATACCACGCCCACCAGCCCGTCCATGATCGGCACCTTGAAGCCGAACCACTGGTCGAGCAGCAGGTTGACGCTGCCGTTGCGCCCGAAGATGAGCTGCAGCGCCACCGCGCCGACGAAGGGCGGCATCACCAGCGGCAGCACGCCCAGGGTCTGGATCAGCAGCGCGCCGCGGAACTCGAAGCGCACCGTGAGGTAGGCCAGCGGCACCGCGATCAACGAGGCGAAGAACACGCTCGCGACCGACACGAGCAGGCTGTTGACGAAGGCCTCGGTGAACAGGCTCTGGCCGAAGAAGTTGCCGAAGTGGCCGAGCGTGAAACCGCCCGAGCCGTCGATGAAGGCCGTGTAGACCACCAGGCCCACAGGCACCAGCAGGAACACGAGCAGGAAGGCCAGCACCGCGCCGGCCACCGTCCAGGCGCCCCAGCCCGCGCCTTCGCCGCGCCGGCGCAGCGTGACGCCCGCCGGCTTCGGCTCTGGCACCTGAATGGCGGCCGTGCTCATCTGCCGTTCGGGCTGAGCTCGGCCTGTCCTGAGCTTGACGAAGGGTCGAAGCGCCGCACCCGGGCTTCGACAAGCTCAGCCCGAACGGTGGTCGTCGATCGAATGCAGAGCCTCATCACTTCGCCAGCGCCGCGGCCTGGTTGGCGAGCTCGGTCGCCTTCGCGTAGTTGGCCTTGGCCTTGCCGGCCCAGAGTTCTTCCTGTCCGGTGAGCTGCTTGCTCACGGCCACGTCGCGCCGGTTCTTGCGGAAGAGTTCGAGGAACTGCTCGTTCTTCACCGTGTCGGCACCGACCAGCGGCGCGTAGGCGAAGCCCCGCGCCTGCTTGACCAGCTCGCCGCCCTGTGCGTTGGGCTTGGCCTTGAGCCTCTTCTCCGCCTCATGGATGGCCTTGGTCGCACCCTGCAGCTCCTTCAGGCGGAAGGTCACCATCTGGTCGAACAGGCTCACCACCACCTGGTAGCGCGACTCCGACAGCTCGGAGTCGAACTGCACCTTGGCCTTCTTCGCCACGGCCTGGATGTCGGGGTAGCCGGCGGGCACCTTCAGGTCGGCGTAGGGCAGCACCGGCAGGCGGCTGATCTTGGGCTCCAGCAGCAGCTGCTGGCCGTCCTTGCTGAGCGTGAAGGCGATGAACTTCTTCGCCTCGTCGGCGTTCTTCGCGCCCGTCACCAGGCCGATGTTGGCCGGCACCACGGCCGTCACACTGGGGTAGGCGAACTCGACCGGAAAGCCCGAGTACTTGCCCGCCAGCCCGAAGAAGTCGATCACCAGGCCGATGCCGAACTGCCCGCTGTTCACGCCGTCGGGCACGCCGAAGCTTCGGTCCGTCACCGCCGCGCAGTTGCCCATGATCTCGAGCAGCTGCGTCCAGCCCTTGTCCCAGCCCTCGCCCTGCAGCAGCGTCTCGACCGTGAGGTGCGTGGTGCCCGAACGCGAGGGCGAGCTGATGGCGACGTGGCCGAAGTACTCGGGCCGCGCCAGGTCGCTCCACTCCTTGGGCGCGGGCAGCTTGTTGGCCTGCAGGTAGCGGGTGTTCCACATCATCCCGTAGCCGGCCAGCGCCTGGCCGTAGTACAGGCCCTGCGGGTCGTTGATGGGGTAGTTGCCGATCTTGGCCGGCGTGTGCGGGTTCTTCACCTCGGGCGCGGCGGTGAGCAGCTTGTCGCGGGCCAGCACCTCGAAGGCGTCGGGGGCGCTGGCCCACATCACGTCGGGGCGCTGGCCCGCGGGCAGCTCCTTGATGTAGGCGATGGAGGCCGTGGTGTTCTTGTTCAGCACCTCCAGCTTGATGCCCGCGTTCGCGGCCTCGAAGGCCTTCTTGTAGGCATCGGTCAGCTCCTTGGGAAAGGAAGTGATGACGGTCACGGTGCCGGCCTGGGCCAGCGTGCCGAAGGCGGCCAGCAGGCTCGCAGCGAGCAGGCCGCGCGCGGCGCGAAAGGGGGTGGGCATGGGCGTCTCCTGGTCCGTCGTTCTGTTCGAAGGCGGCGACTCTAGCCCGCCCCGGCGCCGGGCCGCAGCAGGAATTTCCCTCCACAGGGTTCACCCCGAATCCAGGCCAAATCGGGCCGCAGTGCCCGTCCCGCCTGCCCAAGCAGCTATGTTTTTTGTAGCAAATGCAGCTGTCCTGCGCCGGACTGCCCCGGCCGCGCGCACTGCCTATGATCGGCCGCCATGTACGTCCCCCGCCGCCCTGCCCGCTCCGAATTCGTTCCCGTGCGCAACCTGCGCTACCACGTGCTGACCTGGGGCGACCGTGCCGACCCCCGCCCGCCGCTGGTGCTGCTGCATGGCTGGATGGACGTGGGCGCCTCGTGGCAGTTCGTGGTCGACGCGATGCGCGAGGACCGCTTCGTCGTCGCGCCCGACTGGCGCGGCTACGGACTGACCGAAGGTGGCGGCGTCGACAACTACTGGATGCCCGACTACCTGGCCGACCTCGACTGGCTGCTCGACCACTACGCGGGCGATCGCGCCGTCGACCTGGTGGGCCACAGCATGGGCGGCAACGTGACCATGCACTACGCCGGCGTGCGGCCGCAGCGGCTGCGCCGCGTGGTCAACCTCGAAGGCTTCGGCATGCCGGCCTACCGCGCCGACGAGGCGCCGGCGCGCTATGGCCGCTGGATCGACGAACTCAAGAAGCTGCATGCCGGCGGGATGGACCTCGCCAGCTACCCGGCGGCCGACGGCGTGGCACGCCGGCTCATGAAGACCAATCCGCGGCTCACGCAGGACAAGGCCGACTGGCTCGCCCGCCAATGGGCGAGCTGCACGAAAGATGGAGAAGGCGCCGAGCGCTGGACCATCCTCGGCGACCCGGCGCACAAGGTGATCAATGCCAACCTGTTCCGCGCCGACGAGGCGCTGGCGCTGTATGCGGCGATCGAGGCACCGGTGCTGGCGGTCGAGGCCAGCGACGACAGCCTGCGCGGCTGGTGGGGCAAGCGCTACTCCCTCGAGGAATACCACGAGCGGCTGAAGTCGGTGCGCGACGTGCGCATCGCGCGCGTGGACGACGCGGCCCACATGCTGCACCACGACCAGCCCGAGCGCGTGGCCGGGCTGATCGAGGATTTCCTGGCCGGCTGAAGCCGGTGCCGCGCTCTCAGAGGCGCGGGTCCTCCTCGGCCTCCAATTCGGCCTGCGACTCGCCCAGGCGCGTGTCCGCGTCGTGCGCAGGCACCTCGGGCGCGGCTTCGTCGGCGCGGCGCTCGTCATGCTCGGCCAGCGCCGCTTCGCCCGCGGCCCGCGCGGCGTCGGCGGTGTCGAAACGCTCCCCACCCACGTGTGCGGTCCCGGTGCCGGTCTCGCCCACGGGCACATGCCGCCATTGGTAGCGGCCGTCGTCGGTCGGTTCGATTTCCACGGTCCATCGGCTCATCAGGGGCTCCTTTCGAGGTTTGAATCCAATTTCGATGCGCCAGCTTCTGGCGAAGCGCGCATCCGCTGTGGCGGCCGATCCAGCGTCGCTGTGCAGGAGGCGCCCGACACGCCGGCGCGCTTCGTTCGCCGATCGCGCCTTTTTCCGACACGCGCGCAGCCGTGCTTCGGGCAGACTTCGTCGGTTTTGCCCCGACGCCCCTCCTGCGCGAGCGCCCATGGACCGACTGAACGCCACCGAACAAAAAGAATTCCGCCGGCTGCTCCGCCGCAATGTCCAGTTGCCGCTGCTGCTGGGCCTCACAGGTGCCGTCGTCTTCGTTGCACTGATCGCTTACCTGCTGTCAGTGATCGGCTGGGTCGAGCACACCGACCGCGTGACGCGCAACGCCACCGAGGCGCAACGCCTGCAGGCCGAGATGCAGTCCTCGGTGCGCGGCTACCTGCTGACTGGCAACGATGCCTTCCTGGTGCCCTACCAGGCCGCCGAAGGCCAGGCCCAGAATCTGTTGACCGAACTGCGCGGCCTGGTCGCCGACAACCCGCCGCAGGTGGCACGCGCCACACGGCTGACCGAACTGCAGAAGGCCTGGTCGGACTACGCGGAGGACATCGTCGCGCGCAAGCGCCGCGGCGAGAACGTCGACGAACTGGTCCAGGGTGGCCGGGGCAAGCGCATGGCCGATGACGCGCGCACCACCTTCACGGCCTTCGTCGACACCGAGCGGGCACTTCGCGCCCAGCGCAATACGGACGCCAACCGCACCGCGATCGGGGTGATCGTCGGCTACCTGCTGTTCAGCGCCGTCGTGAGCGTCCTGCTGGCGTACTTCGGCCGCCGCCAGATGGTGCAGCTGTCCGACACCTACGCCCGCACGATCGTCGACCTCGCGGCCCAGAAGGATCAGCTGCAGCAGCAGGCGTGGCTGCAGGGCGCGCAGACCGAGCTGGCCAGCCAGACCGTGGGCCAGCTCACGGCGCAGGAGCTGGGCCGGCAGGTGTTGGACTTCTTCGCCCGGCACGCGGGCAGCGTGGTCGGCGCAGCCTATGTGCGCGAGCCCCAGGGCGGCCTGCGCCGGGTCGCCAGCTACGGTTTCTCGCGCGAAGCCGAGGCCACGCCGCAGACCGTGCTGCCGGGCGAAGGCCTGGTCGGCCAGGCCGTCACCCGCGACGAGCCGCAGGTCGTCACACCGGTGCCGCCGGGCTACCTGCGCGTGACGTCCGGGCTCGGCGACGCCGACCCGCAGACGCTGCTGCTGCTGCCGATCCGCCATGAAGGCGAAGTCAACGGGGTGGTCGAACTGGGCCTGCTCGCGCCGCCCACGCCGCGCGTGCTGGCGCTGATGCGCAGCGTCGCCGAGGACGCCGGGGCCTCGATGGCCGCAGCGCGCTACCGCGAGCGGCTGCAGGACGTGCTGGCCGAGACGCAGCAACTCAACGAAGAGTTGCAGGTGCAGCAGGAAGAGCTGCGCACTGCCAACGAAGAACTCGAGGAGCAATCGCGCGCCCTCAAGGAGTCGCAGGCCCACCTGGAGAACCAGCAGGCCGAGCTGGAGCAGACCAACAACCAATTGGCCGAGCGCACCGAGCAGCTCGACCTGCGCAACGCGGCCCTGCGCCGCGCGCAGGACGACCTGGAGCAGCGTGCCGACGACCTGCAGCGCGCCAGCCGCTACAAGTCCGAGTTCCTCGCCAACATGTCGCACGAGCTGCGCACGCCGCTCAACAGCGCGCTGATCCTGTCGAAGCTGCTTGCCGACAACACCAAGGGCAACCTCGACGAGGAGCAGGTCAAGTTCGCGCAGTCGATCCATTCCTCGGGCAACGACCTGCTGGTGCTGATCAACGACGTGCTCGACATCGCCAAGGTGGAGGCGGGACGGATGGAGGTGCATGCCGAGCACATGCCGGTGGCCCGGCTGGCCGATGCGCTGCGCAACACCTTCACGCCGCTGGCCGCGGACAAACAGCTCGAGTTCCGGCTGGACGTCGCGGCCGACGCGCCGCAGAGCATCGTGTCGGACCGCCAGCGGGTGGAGCAGATCCTGAAGAACCTGCTGTCGAACGCGATCAAGTTCACCGACCGCGGCAGCGTGGTGTTGGCGGTCGCGCGGGGCGAGGCGGATGGCCTGCGCTTCGAGGTCAGCGATTCGGGCATCGGCATTCCGGCCGACCAGCAGGAACTGATTTTCGAGGCCTTCCACCAGGCCGACGGCACCACCAGCCGCCGCTACGGCGGCACCGGGCTGGGGCTGTCGATCTCACGCGACCTCGCCACGCTGCTGGGCGGCACGCTGGGCGTGCGCAGCACACCGGGCCAGGGCAGCACCTTCACGCTCATGCTGCCGGCCGACCTGTCGCAGCCGCTGTCGGGTGCCGGCCAGTCGCCCGCGCCGGCCGTGACGGCGCACCCGGCGCCGCGGCCCGCCGCGCTGGTGCCGCATGCCACCGCGCCCCGTGCCGCATCGGCAGACGCGCCGGCCGCCGCACCGGTGATGCCGGCTTTCGCCGACGACCGCGACCTGCCGCGCGGCGACCGCCGGCGCGTGCTGGTGATCGAGGACGAGCCCCAGTTCGCCCGCATCCTGTTCGACCTGGCGCACGAGTACGGCTGGCACTGCGCCGTGGCCCATGCCGCGCAGGACGGCTTCGCGCTCGCGCTGGAACTGCAGCCGCACGCCATCCTGCTGGACATGCGGCTGCCCGACAGCCCGGGCCTGTCGGTGCTGCAGCGGCTCAAGGACGACCCGCGCACCCGCCACATCCCGGTGCACGTGGTGTCGGCGCAGGACCAGAGCGCGGCGGCCCTGCACCTGGGCGCGGTGGGCTACGCGCTCAAGCCCACCACGCGCGAGCAGTTGCAGGCGGTGTTCGCACGGCTCGACGCCAAGCTCTCGCAACAACTCAAGGAGGTGCTGCTGGTCGAGGACGACGACGTGCAGCGCGACAGCGTGGTGCACCTGATCGGCGACGAGGACGTGCGCATCACCGCCGTGGCGACCGGCGAGGAGGCGCTGGCACTGCTGCGCGAGCGCGTGTTCGACTGCATGATCACCGACCTGCGCCTGCCCGACATGCAGGGCGGGGAGTTGCTCAAGCGCATGTCGACCGAGGAGATCTGCTCCTTCCCGCCGGTGATCGTCTACACCGGCCGCAACCTCACGCGCGACGAGGAGGCCGAGCTGCTGCGCTACTCGCGCTCCATCATCATCAAGGGCGCGCGTTCGCCGGAGCGCCTGCTCGACGAGGTGACGCTGTTCCTGCACAAGGTGGAGTCGCAGCTGTCGACCGAGCGCCAGACCATGCTGCGCAGCGCGCGCGAACGCGACCGTGTCTTCGAGGGCCGGCGCATCCTGATCGTCGACGACGACGTGCGCAACATCTTCGCGCTCACCAGTGCATTGGAGCAACGCGGCGCGGTGATCGAGGTGGCGCGCAATGGGCGGGAGGCGCTGGAGAAGCTCGACGCCGTGCCCGACATCGACCTGGTGCTGATGGACGTGATGATGCCGGAGATGGACGGCCTGGAAGCCACGCGCCGCCTGCGGCAGGACAAACGCTTCGCGAAGCTGCCGGTCATCACCGTCACGGCCAAGGCCATGAAGGACGACCAGGAGCAGTGCCTGGCCGCGGGCGCCAGCGACTACCTGGCCAAGCCGATCGAGCTGGACCGCCTGTTCTCGCTGTTGCGGGTGTGGATGCCGCACATGGAGCGGCTGTGAGCCACGAGGGGAGCGCGGACGGCGCGTCCGCCATCAAGGCCGCACCGCCGCCGCCGAGCGCCGGCGACATCGAGCTGCGGCTGCTGATGGAGGCGATCTACCTGCGCTACAACCATGACTTCCGCGACTACACCGGCGCCTCGCAGAAGCGGCGCGTGGCCTACGCGCTGGAGCAGATGCAGTACCGCAGCATCTCGGCCCTGCAGGAACAGGTGCTGCGCGACCCCGAGGTCTTCGCGCGCCTTCTGCAGTACCTCACCATCCCGGTGAGCGAGATGTTCCGCGACCCCTCGTACTTCCTGGCACTGCGAGAGCACGTGGTGCCGGTGCTGCACACCTACCCGTCGATCAAGGTCTGGATCGCCGGATGCAGCACCGGCGAGGAGGTCTACTCCATGGCCATCCTGCTCAAGGAGGAAGGGCTGCTCGAGCGCGCGCTGATCTATGCCACCGACATCAACCCGCAGTCGCTCGAGAAGGCGCGCCAGGGCATCTTCCCGGCCGAGGCGGTGCGCGACTACACCGCCAACTACCAGCGCGGCGGCGGGCACCGGGCCTTTTCGGACTACTACACGGCCGCCTATGGCGGCGCCCGCTTCGACCCCGCGCTGCGGGCCAACGTGATCTTCGCGGACCACAGCCTGGCGACCGACAGCGTGTTCGCCGAAACGCAGCTGGTGTCGTGCCGCAACGTGCTCATCTACTTCAACCGCCGCCTGCAGGACCGGGCGCTGGGCCTGTTCCACGATTCGCTGTGCCACCGCGGCTTCCTCGGGCTGGGCAGCAAGGAGAGCATCGACTTCTCGTCCTACGGCGAGCGCTTCGACACCGTGAGCCGGCCCGACCGCATCTACCGGAGGGCGACGTGAAGGCCGCGTCGCTGCCCGAGGTCGACCTCGTCGCCGTGGGCGCGTCGGCCGGTGGCATCGATGCGCTGATGCGCCTGTTCCATGCGCTGCCCCAGCCCTGGCATCTGCCGATGGTGGCGGTGCTGCATCTGCCCGAGGGTCGCGAGAGCCGCCTGGTGGAGATCTTCGCGCGGCGGCTGCAGATGCCGGTGTGCGAGGCGCAGGACAAGGCCGACGTGGCCCCAGGCACGCTGCATTTCGCGCCGCCGGGGTATCACCTCTTCGTCGAGCGCGATCGCCGCTTCTCGCTGAGCTGCGAGCCGCCGGTGCTCTACTCGCGCCCTTCGATCGACCTGATGATGAGTTCAGCGGCCGATGCCTACGGGCCGCGCCTGGCCGGCATCGTGCTGACCGGGGCGAACGAGGACGGTGCGCGCGGCCTGGCCGACATCGGTGCGGCCGGCGGCCTGACTGCCGTGCAAGCCCCGCAGGAGGCTGCGACGCCGATGATGCCGCAGGCCGCGATCGCTGCCCGCGCCCCTGACCATGTGCTGCCCCTGACCGACCTTCGCGAACTGCTGATGCAACTGGACGCCCTGCATGCCGCCACCCACTGACATCGAGAGCAAGCTCCTGCTGGTCGATGACCTGAAGGAGAACCTCGTCGCCCTCGACGCGCTGGTGCGCGGGCCCGGCCGGCGCGTGTTCCAGGCCCGCTCGGGCGACGAGGCGCTGGCGCTGATGCTCGAGCACGAGTTCGCGCTGGCGCTCGTCGATGTGCAGATGCCCGCGATGAACGGCTTCGAGCTGGCCGAGCTGATGCGCGGGACGGAGCGCACGCGGCACATCCCGATCATCTTCGTGAGCGCGGCGGGCTCGGAGCTCAACTACGCCTTCAAGGGCTACGAGAGTGGCGCGGTCGACTTCCTTCAGAAGCCGTTGGACGCACAGGTGGTGCGTAGCAAGGTGAACGTGTTCGTCGACCTGTTCGCCAGCCGCAAGGCGCTGAAGCAGGAGATGGAGGCGCAGCAGGCGCTGGTGGCCGAACTGCAGGCCGCGCGGCAGGGCCTGGAGCGCGCGGTGCGCATGCGCGACGATTTCATGTCGATGGTGTCGCACGAGCTGCGCACGCCGCTGAACACGCTGTTCCTGGAGACGCAGGTGCGCAAGCTGCACCTGGCGCGTGGCAACGCGCAGTCCTTCACGCCGGAGAAGCTCAAGGACATGGCCGAGCGCGACCAGCGGCAGATCCAGAGCATGGTGCGCCTGATCGACGACATGCTGGACGTGACGCGCATGCGCAGCGGCCGGCTGTCGATGAAGCCGCAGGCCTTCGACCTGTCGGTGCTGGCGCGGCGCGTGGTGGAGGGCCTGACGCAACAGGCCGATGCGGCGGGCGCGAGCTTCCGGCTGGAGGCGGCGCAGGCGGTCGATGGGGTGTGGGACGAGTTCCGCATCGAGCAGGTGCTGACGAATCTGCTGACGAACGCGCTGCGCTACGGGGGTGGCCAGCCTGTGGACGTGCGCGTATCCAACTCGGGCGAAGAGGCCGTGCTGAGCGTGCGCGACCGCGGCATCGGCATCGCACCGGGCGACCAGGCGCGGATCTTCGAGCAGTTCGAGCGCACCGACTCGGGCCGCAGGCAGGCGGCCGGCGGCCTGGGCCTGGGGTTGTTCATCACCCGCCAGATCGTGGAGTCGCATGGTGGCCGCATCGCCGTATGCAGCGCACCGGGCGAGGGGTCGACCTTCACGGTGACCTTGCCGCGGGAGCCGGCCGGGGCGTGAGTCTGCGGGGCGGCGGAAGATCGTCACGTTTGTGACGAGTTTGGCTGTGACGCCCGGCTGGCTTGCGCTGGCGGGTGATTGCGCTTTTGGTTTTTCGCTGTTGATCGGGCTCTTCGGCTGGTCGGTGGGTCGGTGGGTCGGTGGGTCGGTGGGTCGGCACGAGCGCTATGGGCCTGAACCCGGCCGGCGGCGCCGGTGTGCGTTCTCCGGCGCTGGCTCGCGCTGACTGTCGTGCGGCACGACGGATGTGCTCGCCTGGAATCGACGTGCCTTGGGCACTGCACGGCGCCGCGAATGGCGCCTGCGCCCGCACACCGGCACCACCGGCCTGGAACGGGCGCGCGTTCGGCCGGCATGGGGCGGGCGCGTCCGGTTTTACTCCTCTCCCCGCTGGGGAGAGGTGGGGTGAGGGGCACCCCGCGTTGGATGTGGCGCGGCTTTTTCAGTCGCCGCGTGCCCCCACCCCGACCCTCCCCCAGCGGGGGAGGGAGAGGGGCCCGGAGGGGATGAAGCGCAACGCCCCAGGGCGGTGGTCGTGGGCCTGCGGGCGCAGGCGCCATTCGCGGCGCCGTGCAGTCCCTCGAGCACGTCGATGGACAGCGAGCACACCGCACGCACGACAAGCCGGTCAGCGCGAGCCAGCGCCGGAGAACGCAGGCCCGCGGCCGCCGCCAGCGGCCCAGCCCGTCGTGCCGGCCGATCCACACACACCTGGAATCCAGCACCCGAGCGAGCATACGCAGGCCCCGTCAGCGCAGCCCCCCGCAGAGCCAAGCTCCGGCCTGCAGCGCGACCGCGAACTCCGGCCCGCCATAGGCGGCCAGAGTCCCGATCGCCGCGGCACCCAGCACCAGGGCACAGGCGAGGCGCGAGAAGACCCTCATGCCGCCTGCCCTTGAGGCACGGCGGCCCGACGCTCCCGCACCGGCAGGTTGGCCACCGCGGACACCAGCCCCAGAACGCAGGCCAGCGCCCACACCAGCGCATAGCTGCCTGTCGCGTCGAACACGAGCCCGCCCAGCCACACCCCCAGGAAGCTGCCGATCTGGTGCCACAGGAACACGAAGCCGAACAGCGTCGTGATGTAGCGCATGCCGAACAACTGACCCAGCAGGCCGTTGGTCAGCGGCAGCGTGGCCAGCCACAGGAAGCCCATTGCCGCAGCGAACAGGTAGACCGACAGCGCCGTGGTCGGCAGGCTCACGAACAGCGCGATGACCAGCGTTCGCACCGCATACAGCGTCGCCAGCAGGCGCTTGCGCTGCCAGCGTGCGGCCCAGGCGCCGAAGAGGTAGGTACCGGCGACGTTGGTCAGCGCCACCAGCCCCAAGGCCGTGGCCGCCACCTGGGGCCCCAGCCCGCGGCCGGCCAGATAGGCCGGCAGGTGCGTCGCGATGAAGGCCAGGTGGAAGCCACAGGAAAGAAAGCCCAGCCCGACGAGCCAGAAGTCGCGATCGCCGAATGCCTGGCGCAAGGCGGTGTGCAGGGCCGGCTGCGGCGTTTTCGTCTCCGGCGCGGCGGACGGGCCCGATCGCCCGCTGCCCAGCGCCAGCGGCAGCATGGCCGCCATCAGCACGGCCAGGGCCAGGACCGCGCTCGACCAGCCCCAGGCGTCGATCAACCGCTGGTTCAGGGGCAGCATCACGAACTGGCCCGCCGCGCCGAAGGCGCCCACGATGCCCAGCGCGCGCGGGCGCTGCGCATCGCTCACGGCCTTGCCCGCCGCGCCGTAGACGATGCCGAAACCCGTGCCGCTGAGCCCCAGTCCCACCAGCACGCCCGCCGCCCCGGCAAAGGCCCAGCCACTGGCCGCGAAGGGCATGAGCGCCAGGCCGGCGACGTAGAGCAGGGTGCCGCCGGCCATCACGCGGCGCGGGCCGTGCTGGTCGGCCAGCATGCCGCTGAAGGGCTGGGCCAGTCCCCACACCAGGTTCTGCAGCGCGATGGCGAAAGAGAACGTCGACCGGTCCCAGTCGAAGCTGGCGCTGACCGGCAGCACGTACAGCCCGAACGCGTGCCGCTGCCCCACGCTCAGGAACAGGACCAGGCCGATGCAGCCGATGAGCCAGACGGCTCGGCGGTCGAGCCGTGTCGAAGCGGGCGGGGTTGCGGAACCGGAATGTCGGAGATGATTCGGTGCTGTCATGGTGTGGCACCGATTCTGGAAAGCATCGCCGCACCATGGCGCGACAAATTCTCGGGTCTACCATTCCCGCACCGCATGACCTTGCTTCCCAGCGCCGCCGACCTGCTTCTGCGCAGCCTCTCGCTCGATGCCCTGCGCGGCTTCGAGCGGGCGGCACGCCTGCAGAGCTTCACCGCCGCGGCCGACGATCTGAACCTTTCCCAATCGGCCGTCAGCAAGCAGGTCAAGGCGCTGGAAGACACGCTGGGCGTGCCGCTCTTCGTTCGTGGGGCCCGTGGCCTGACACTGACGGGCGAGGGCACGCTGCTGTTGGAGGGCGTGGGCGATGCGCTGGCGCGGCTGGCCGGCGTCGTCGACCGCCTGCAACGCGGCGGCGGCATGGCGCGGGCCTGCGTGGCGGTCACCACCTCGCCCTCGTTCGCGAGCCTGTGGCTGGTGCCGCGCCTGCCGGCTTTCCAGGCCCGCTATCCGGAGGTGGACATCGGCGTCGACAGTTCAACGCAGAGCCTGCACCTGGAGCGCGCGGGCGTGGACGTGGCGATCCGCCTCACCCGCTCCGAGGACCTGCCCGCCGGCGAGGTGCCGCTGCTGCGCCAGCGCGCCATGCTGGTCGCCACGCCCGAACTGGCCGCGCGCATCGCCACGCCGGCCGACCTGGCGCGCGAGGCGCTGCTGGTGTTCAGCCAGGCCGGCGAGCGATTCGCCCAGCTGTCGTGGGCGCGCTGGCACCAGCGCCTGGGCATCACGGCAGCCCCCACGCAGGCGCGCTCGCACTTCTCGCAGTACGAGGACCTGCTGCGCGCCTGCGCCCAGGGCATGGGCGTGGCCATCGGCCTCACGCCGCTGGTGGCGCCGCGGCTCGCGAGCGGCGAGCTGGCCGTGGTCTTGCCGCAGCACGCGGTCGACGGGCCCTTCTATCGCCTGCTGGTCGCTCCCGGGAGCGCACAGCGGCCCGAGGTGCAGGCCTTCTGCGACTGGGCGCGCGAGGCGATGGCAGCCGAGGGCGCAAACGCCGCAGAGCCCGCTCAGCCGCATTCTTCATGAGCCGTTTCGGGCTGCAGCGCCCGCCCTGCTTGCGCGAGTAGCTATCATTTCGATAGCGATTCGGTCTTGCGGCTAGCGCGCTGGCGCCTCCGCCGCGGGCGTCCGCCGGGACCGATGACCCGCATCGCCCCCCGCGCGGGGTGCGGGACCTAAAATCCCCGGCCCGGTTCATGGGCGCGCGGCGCCTTGCCGTGGCCCTGCTGCCTTCCCCCGATGAATGCCCCGACCGCGTTGAACGCGCTGCTGTCGCAGGCCGCCGAGCCGGCCCGCCTGCGCGAGATTCCGTACAACTACACCAGCTTCTCCGACCGCGAGATCGTCATCCGCCTGCTCGGCAGCCGCGGCTGGCAACTGCTGCAGAGCCTGCGCGAGGAGCGCCGCACCGGCCGCTCGGCCCGCATGCTCTACGAGGTGCTGGGCGACATCTGGGTGGTGCAGCGCAACCCCTACCTGATCGACGACCTGCTGGACAACCCGCGCCGCCGCGGGCAACTGGTCGATGCCCTGAAGCACCGCCTGGCCGAGGTGCAGAAGCGCCGCACGCCGCCCGCGTCGTCCGGTCAGGACGACGCCTCGGCAGTCCGCGATGCGCAGCGCGACGCGCTGGTGGGCGAGCTCTGCACCCTGGCGCAGCAGGCCATCGCGCAATTCGACCGTTCCTTCGACGAGGTGGCCACGCTGCGCCGCCAGGCGCGCAAGGTGCTGGGCCGGCTCACGGCCAAGGACAACATCAAGTTCGACGGCCTGTCGCGTGTGTCGCATGTGACGGACGCGACCGACTGGCGCGTGGAGTACCCCTTCGTCGTGCTGTGCCCCGACACCGAGGCCGAGATGGCGCGCCTGGTGGCCGGCTGCTTCGAGCTGGGCCTGACCATCATCCCGCGTGGCGGCGGCACCGGCTACACCGGCGGCGCCATCCCGCTCACGTGGAAGAGCGCGGTCATCAACACCGAGAAGCTCGAGGCGATGACCGAGGTCGAGATGAAGGTGCTGCCGGGCCTGGACGGCCGCGAGGTGCCGACGATCTGGACCGAGGCCGGCGTGGTCACCCAGCGCGTGGCCGATGCGGCCGAGCGCGCGGGCTACGTCTTCGCGGTCGATCCCACCTCGGCCGAGGCCTCCTGCGTGGGCGGCAACGTCGCCATGAACGCGGGCGGCAAGAAGGCCGTGCTCTGGGGCACGGCGCTGGACAACCTCGCTTCGTGGCGCATGGTCACGCCGCAGGCCGAGTGGCTCGAAGTCACGCGCGTCGGCCACAACCTGGGCAAGATCCACGACGCCGAGAGCGCCGTGTTCGAGCTGCAGTACTTCGCCGCCGACGGCCGCACGCCGCTGCGCACCGAGCGGCTGGAAATCCCCGGCAAGACTTTCCGCAAGGAAGGCCTGGGCAAGGACGTGACCGACAAGTTCCTCTCGGGCCTGCCGGGCATCCAGAAGGAAGGCTGCGACGGCCTCATCACCAGCTGCCGCTGGGTGGTGCACCGCATGCCGGCGCACACGCGCACCGTGTGCCTGGAGTTCTTCGGCAACGCCAAGGACGCCGTGCCCTCGATCGTCGAGATCAAGGACTTCATGTTCGCCGAGCAAAAACGCAGCGGCGTGCTGCTCGCGGGCCTTGAGCACCTGGACGACCGCTACCTCAAGGCCGTCGGCTACGCGACCAAGAGCAAGAAGCACGGCGGCGGCCTGCCGAAGATGGTGCTCTTCGGCGACATCGCGGGCGACGACGCCGACGCCGTGGCGCGCGTCACCAGCGAGGTGGTGCGCATCGCCAACTCGCGCTCGGGCGAAGGCTTCATCGCCATCAGCCCCGAGGCGCGCAAGAAGTTCTGGCTGGACCGCAAACGCACGGCCGCCATCAGCCGCCACACCAACGCCTTCAAGATCAACGAGGACGTGGTGATCCCGCTGCCGCGCATGGCCGAGTACACCGACGGCATCGAGCGCATCAACATCGAGCTGAGCCTGCGCAACAAAATCGCGCTGGCCGGCGAGCTGGAGGCCTTCCTGTCGCGCGGCAACCTGCCGCTGGGCAAGACCGACGACGCGCACGAGATCCCCTCGGCCGAGCTGCTCGAAGGCCGTGTGCAGCAGGCCATTGCGCTGGTGCGCGAGGTGCGCGCGCGCTGGATGAGCTGGCTGGGCGACGTGGAGTCGCTCTTCCCTCAGCTGCAGGACCATTCGCTGCGCGCGAGCTGGAAGACCGAGATCAAGGCGCCGCTGGCGCAGATCTTCTCGGGTGCCGAGTTCGCGCCCATCCTGGCCGAGTGCAACGCCATCCACCAGCGTGTGCTCAAGGGCCGCGTGTGGGTCGCGCTGCACATGCACGCCGGCGACGGCAACGTGCACACCAACATCCCCGTCAACAGCGACAACTACGAGATGCTGCAGACCGCGCACGAGGCGGTCGAGCGCATCATGAAGCTGGCGCGCAGCCTCGACGGCGTGATCTCGGGCGAGCACGGCATCGGCATCACCAAGCTGGAGTTCCTGAGCGACGAGGAACTGGCGCCCTTCGCGCGGTACAAGCAGCAGGTCGACCCCGAGGGCCGCTTCAACCGCGGCAAGCTGCTGCGCGACGGTTCGCACCCGCTGTTCGCCGACCTGACCAGTGCCTACACGCCCAGCTTCGGCCTCATGGGCCACGAGTCGCTCATCATGCAGCAGAGCGATATCGGCGCCATCGCCGATTCGGTCAAGGACTGCCTGCGCTGCGGCAAGTGCAAGCCGGTGTGCGCCACCCACGTGCCGCGCGCCAACCTGCTCTACAGCCCGCGCAACAAGATCCTCGCCACCTCGCTGCTGGTGGAGGCCTTCCTGTACGAGGAGCAGACGCGCCGCGGCGTGTCGATCAAGCACTGGGAGGAGTTCGAGGACGTGGCCGACCACTGCACGGTGTGCCACAAGTGCCTCACGCCCTGCCCGGTGAAGATCGACTTCGGCGACGTGTCGATGAACATGCGCAACCTGCTGCGCAAGATGGGGCAGAAGAGTTTCCGCCCCGGCAACGCGGCGGCGATGTTCTTCCTCAACGCCACCAACCCGACGACGATCAAGGCGATGCGCGTGGGCATGGTCGACATCGGCTTCAAGGCCCAGCGCCTGGCCAACGACTTCTTCCGGCTGCCGGCGAAGAAGCAGACCGCGCACCCGCCCGCCACCCTGGGCCCGGCGCCGATCAAGGAACAGGTCATCCACTTCGTCAATAAGAAGATGCCCGGCGGCCTGCCCAAGAAGACGGCGCGTGCGCTGCTGGACATCGAGGATGCGGACTACGTGCCGATCATCCGCGACCCGAAGGCGACCACGGCCGAGACCGAGGCGGTCTTCTACTTCCCGGGGTGCGGTTCGGAACGGCTGTTCAGCCAAGTGGGCCTGGCGACGCAGGCGATGCTGTGGCACGCCGGCGTGCAGACCGTGCTGCCGCCCGGCTACCTGTGCTGCGGCTACCCGCAGCGCGGCTCGGGCCAATTCGACAAGGCCGAGAAGATGATCACCGACAACCGGGTGCTCTTCCACCGCGTGGCCAACACGCTGAACTACCTCGACATCAAGACCGTGGTGGTGAGCTGCGGCACCTGCTACGACCAGCTGCAGGGCTACCAGTTCGACAAGATCTTCCCCGGCTGCCGCATCATCGACATCCACGAGTACCTGCTGGAAAAGGGCGTCAAGCTGGAAGCCAACGCCTCGGCCTACCTCTACCACGACCCCTGCCACACGCCGATGAAGCTGCAGGACCCGATGAAAACCGTGAAGTCGCTGGTCGGCGAGCAGGTGCTCAAGAGCGACCGCTGCTGCGGCGAATCGGGCACGCTGGGCGTCTCGCGGCCCGACATCTCGACCCAGATCCGCTTCCGAAAGGAAGAGGAACTCAAGAAGGGCGAGGCCGCCCTGCGCGCGAAGGCGGGCCTGGGCGAGAAGGAGAACGTGAAGATCCTCACCAGCTGCCCGAGCTGCCTGCAGGGCCTCTCGCGCTACGGCAACGACCTGAACAACGGCCTGCTCGAGGCCGACTACATCGTGGTCGAGATGGCGCGCCAGATCCTCGGCGAGGACTGGATGCCGAAGTACGTCGAAGCTGCCAATCAGGGCGGTATCGAGCGGGTGCTGGTGTGAGCGCCGCGTTCCGCACGCCGGCAGACCCGGTGCCCGGTTGCCCGCTCTGCGAAGCGGCGGGCGGGCGCCTGCTGTTCGACGGCCCGTCGTTCCGGCTGATCCATGCCGCGGAGGCCGGCTTCCCGGCCTTCTACCGCGTCGTCTGGCGCGACCATGCGCGTGAGTTCACCGACCTGACGCCCGACGATCGCGTGCTGTGCATGGAGGCCGTCGCCGCCCTGGAGCAGGCGCTGCGCGAGCACCTGGCCCCGACCAAGGTCAACGTCGCGGCGCTGGGCAACGCGGTGCCGCACCTGCACTGGCACGTCATCGCACGCTTCGACTGGGACAGCCACTTCCCGGCCCCTGTCTGGGCGCCAGCGCAGCGCGAGGTGCCGGCGCAGCGCCTGCAGGCCGTGCAGGCCCTGCTGCCGGCGGCCGAGGCGCAGATGGCAGCCCGGCTGGCGGCGCTCCGCGGCAGGGGCTGACCCTCGAAAGCGGGGCCTTTCGCCCAAGCTGGCAAGGTGCGTGCATGCGTGCACGCCCACCCGCCTTTCGCGCCGTCCCCCGTCCGCCTGACTCCCATGTCCGTTCCCGTCGAAGATGTCCGCTCCGATCCCCTGCGCTGGGGTCCGACCTGGGCACGCCTGAAGCCCTGGCTGCTCGTTCTGCTGGGCGTGGCGCTGTGCGCCGCCGTGGGCCTGGCGCTGCATGCCACGCTGCGTGACGTGCAGTACGGCGCGATGATGGAGGCGGTCGAGGGCACGCATGCAGGCCGCATCGTGCTGGCGGTGGCGGCCACCGCGCTGAGCTACCTCATCCTGACGCGCTACGACGCTTCGGCCCTGGCCTATGCCCATGCAAAGGTCAGCGCCGCGGCTGTGCTGCTGACCTCCTTCGTGGCCTATGCGCTGTCCAACACCATCGGGCTCGGTCCGTTGACGGGCGGCGCCGTGCGCACGCGCCTGTACGCTGCGGCCGGCCTCACGCCGCATCAGATCGCGCAGGTGATCCTGTTCAATGCGGCGGCCTTCTTTCTCGGCATTTCCGCCTTCGGAGCGCTCGCCCTGTTGTGGGGCGCGTCGCAGGTCGCGCCGGTGCTGCACCTGCCGGCCGCGCTGCTGCAGGCCCTGGCGGCGCCGCTGCTGGCGGGCGTGGCGGTGTTCATCGGCCTGTGCGCGCGGCGCCGCGCGATCCAGATCGGCCCGCGCTGGTCGCTGCGCCTGCCGCCGGCGGGGCTGGCGTCGCGGCAACTGCTGATCTCGGCGCTGGAGCTATCGGCCTCGGCGGCGGCGCTGTGGGTGCTGCTGCCCGCGGAACGCATCCCGCTGCCGACCTTCGTGGTGTTCTATGCGATGGCGGTCGCGGCGGCCATCGTCAGCCACGTGCCGGGCGGGCTGGGTGTGTTCGAGGCGGTGATGCTCCTGGTCTCGACCGATCATGTGCCCACCGAGGCGATGCTGGGCGCGCTGCTGCTGTACCGAGGCATCTACTACATCCTGCCACTGGTCGTGGCCACGGCCATGCTGTTGACCTACGAGCTGCGCTCGGGCGTGGCGGCGCCCGTCGGCCGCGCGGCGGTGCGGCTCAGCCCGCGCCTGCTGGCGGCGCTCGCGCTGATCGCGGGCATCTGGCTGCTGGTGTCGGGCGTGACGCCCTTGACCGAGGACGCGCACGAGTTGCTGCGGACCCTGAACGTGCCGCTGCCGCTGATCGAGGCCTCGCATTTCCTGGGCAGCGTGGCCGGCCTGGGGTTGCTGCTGGTGGCGCGAGGCCTGTTCCACCGGCTCGACGCCGCGTGGTGGAGCGCCGTGGTGCTGAGCGGGGTGTCGGCCGTGTTGGCATTGCCCAAGGGCATCGCGCTGAACGAGGCGGCGCTGTTGTCGGTGTTGGCGGTGCTGCTGCTGATCTCCAGGCGGCAGTTCGACCGGCCCTCGTCGCTGTTTTCCCAGCGCCTGGAGCCCGGCTGGCTGGTGGCGCTGGCGATCGTGCTGCTGGCCTGCGTGTCGGTGCTGATGTTCGCCTACCGCGAGGTCGTCTACGCCAACCGGCTGTGGTGGCAGTTCGAGCTGGACGCGGAAGCGCCGCGCTCCCTGCGCGCACTGCTCGGCGCCACGCTGGCCGGGCTGGCCTTCGGCCTGTGGCAACTCCTGCGCCCACCGGCCGGCCAGCCGCTGCCGGCCACCGCCGAGGAACTGGCGCGGGCGATGGCCATCGTGCGGTCCCAGCCCTTCGCCGAGGCGTGCATGGCTTATACGGGCGACAAGTCCTTCCTGTTCTCGCCCTCGGGCAAGAGCTTCCTGATGTACGGCAAGCAGGGGCGCACCTGGGTATCGTTGTTCGGCCCCTTCGGCGAGCCGAGCGAAGGGGCCGACCTGGTCTGGCGTTTCGTCGAGACGGCCCAGGCCCACGGCGGCCGCCCGGCCTTCTACCAGGTGCGCCCGGCCAGCCTGCCGCTGTACCTGGACTGCGGGCTGCATGCCTTCAAGCTGGGCGAGTTCGCGCACATCGAGCTGCCGCAGTTCAACCTCAAGGGCGCCCGGCGCGCCAACCTGCGTTCCGGTGTGAACCGCGGCGAGCGCGAAGGCCTGGGCTTCGAGGTCGTGCGGCCGCCTGCCGTGGCACCGCTGCTGGACGAACTGCAGCAGGTGTCGGACGCCTGGCTGCAGCGGCATGCCGCGCGCGAGAAGGCCTTCTCGGTCGGCCGCTTCGACCGCGCGTACCTGGCGCACCTGCCGGTCGCCATCGTGCGCAGCAGGGAGGGCCGCATCGTCGCCTTTGCCAACCTGCTGGTGGCCGGCGGCGCCCACGAGGCCGGCGTCGACCTCATGCGCTTCGGCGCGGATGCGCCGCCGGGCGCCATGGACTTCCTTTTCGCCAAGGTGCTGCTGCACTTGCAGGCCGAGGGCTTCGAGCGCTTCGGCCTGGGCATGGCGCCGATGGCCGGCATGGCTCGGCGCAGGCGCGCGCCGAGCTGGCAGCGCCTGGGTCGCCTGCTGTTCAATCACGGCGAGCGCTTCTACCAGTTCCGCGGCTTGCACAGCTTCAAGGACAAATTCGAGCCGGCGTGGGAGGCGCGCTACCTCGCGTCGCCCGGCGGGCTCTCGCCGCTGCTGGTGCTGATGGACCTGGCGGCGCTTATCGGCGACGGATCGCGCAAGGGAACGGTGGCATGACGCAGGGGAATTTCGCAAGGACACGGGCACGCATGCTGTTCCTGGCCCTGTGCTGCACGTTGGGCGGCGTGGCGCAGGCGCAGGGCATCCCCGCCGCAACCGTGAGCACCCTCTCGCGCGGGGTGATGTTCAAGGACGTGCAGATCCACCGTCCGGCGGGCACGATCCAGCAGTTCGTGCTGCTGCTGACCGCGGGCACACGGCCCTCGCCGCGCGAGCAGGCGATGCTGCAGTCGCTGCTGGGCAGGCAGGCCCTGGTGGCGGTGGTGCCCTATTCGGCGCTGTACGCCCGCATGGCCGGCGAGAGCCAGCGCGACCAGTGCGTGACCGCGCCCGGCACCGTCGAGGACTTCGCGCGTTACGTGCAGGCCTACGAGAAGCTGCCGTCGTACATCCAGCCCATCCTGGTGGGCAGCGGCGAGGCAGGCGGCTTCGTCTATGCGACCCTGGCGCAGACGAAGGCCAAAGCCTTCACCGGCGGCCTCTCGCTGGACTTCTGCCCGCGCACCGCACCCCCGATGCCGATGTGCCCGGTGGGCAGCCTGCGCGCCCAGGCATCGCCGGGCGTGCAGGAGCTGGAAGCCGGCGGCGCGCTCCCATCGCCGTGGACGGCATTGACCACCGATCCCCGGGCGGCTTGCACGGGCGCAGCGCAGGGCTTCGTGCAGCGCGTGCCCGGCGCGCGCTGGGCATCGCCCACGCCGGCCGCCGGCGCCGATGCCTTGCCGACCGGTTTCGACGCCGCGGTCGACGCATTGGCGGCGCAGCGGGCGCCGCTGGCGGTGCCGCCGGCCGAGGTGGCTGGCATCCCGGTCACCGAAGTGCCCGTGGCCCGGGGCGGTGCGCGCTTCGCGGTGCTGGTCTCGGGCGATGGCGGTTGGGCCGACATCGACAAGAAGATCGCCGCCGCGCTGGCGCGCGACGGCGTGCCGGTGGTGGGCGTCGATTCGCTGCGCTACTTCTGGACTGCGCGCAAGCCCGAAGGCGTGGCCCAGGACCTGGACCGCGTCGTGCGCTACTACGCCCATCGCTGGCAGCGCAGCGAGGTGATCCTGATCGGCTATTCGCAGGGCGCCGACGTGCTGCCCTTCGCCATCAACCGGCTGCCGGAGCCCACGCGCGACATGGTGCGGCTCACCGTGCTCATCGGGCCGGGCCACAAGGCCTCCTTCGAGTTCCACGTGACCAACTGGATCGGCAAGAGCGGCGACCAGCCCATCGCCCCCGAGGCGCGCCGGCTCAAGGCCGCCGACACACTGTGCATCTACGGCACGGACGAGAAGTCCGATTCGCTATGCCCGGGACTCGCGCCGGCCCATGCGCAGGTGATCGGCATCCAGGGCGGGCACCACCTGGACGGCAACTACGACGGCCTGGCGGCACGCATCCTGGCCGCGGTGCCCGCGCGCTGACAGGTCGGCCGGGGCCGATGCGCGGCATACTCGGCGGCCCCGAAGCCCCTTCCGGATCAACGACCCATGGCAGGCCTCCAAGCCGGCGCACCGACGCCCACCGCACTCACCCTTCACGGCCAGTCGCACGTGCTGGAGATCGCGTTCTCCGACGGCGCGAGCTTCCGCATCCCCTTCGAGCTGCTGCGCGTGTGCTCGCCTTCGGCCGAGGTGCAGGGCCACGGGCCCGGCCAGGAGACCCTGCAGACCGGCAAGCGCGAGGTCGAGGTGGTCGACCTGCAGCCGGTGGGCCATTACGCGGTGCAGCCCACCTTCAGCGACGGTCATGCGAGCGGCATCTACTCATGGGCGCTGCTGTACGAGCTGGGCAGCCGGCAGGACGAACTCTGGGCCGACTACCTGCGCCGCCTGGCCAAGGCGGGCGTGGACCGCGACGCACCGATGCCGATGCGCAGCGGCCATGGCTGCAGCCACTGAGCACCGCGTGGGTGTGGCAGCTGTCTGCTATGAAATTCATAGCTGCTCGCGCCCTGCTGGTGGGCGGTGCGGGCCGATTCGGCTCGAAACTTTCCTCCATGCAATGACCGCCGCATCGGCAAGGTCGTCCACCTTGCACTTCGAACATCCGACCTAACATCCCTATCGTCATGAGCACCACCCACTTCGGCTTCGAATCCGTCGACGAGAACGACAAAGCCCGCCGCGTGCGCGGCGTGTTCGATTCCGTGGCCTCGCGCTACGACGTGATGAACGACCTCATGTCGATGGGCCTGCACCGCGCGTGGAAGGCCTACACCGTCATGGTCGCCAACGTGCGCGAGGGCTCCAAGGTACTCGACATCGCCGGCGGCACCGGCGACCTGGCCCTGGCCTTCGCGAAGAGCGTGGGCGCCAGCGGCGAGGTGGTGCACACCGACATCAACGAGGCCATGCTGCGCACCGGCCGCGACCGGCTGATCGACGCCGGCGTGGTGCTGCCCACGATGGTCTGCGACGCCGAGAAGCTGCCCTTTCCCGACAACCACTTCGATGTCGTGACGGTGGCCTTCGGCCTGCGCAACATGACGCACAAGGACGCGGCGATCAAGGAAATGAACCGGGTGCTCAAGCCGCGCGGCAAGCTGCTGGTGCTGGAGTTCTCTCAGGTCGCGCAGCCGCTGCGCAAGGCCTACGACTGGTATTCGTTCAAGGTGCTGCCGCGCCTGGGCAAGATGGTCGCGGGCGATGCCGACAGCTACCGCTACCTGGCCGAATCGATCCGGATGCACCCCGGCCAGGAAGAGCTCAAGACCCTCATGAAGGAGGGCGGTTTCGGACATGTGGACTATCACAACATGACTGGCGGAGTGGTCGCCCTGCATGTTGGAATCAAGTGCTAGACGACGACGTTCGAGGAGACGTGACGATGAAAAGAAATCTTTGGGCCGTGTTGCTCGTGTGTGCCTCGGTGGCACTCGTGAGCCTGGATGCCGATGCCAAGCGCATGGGCGGTGGCAAGTCCTTCGGACGCCAGTCGAACAACGTGACCCAGCGCGAGGCGACGCCGCCGGCCGCACCCGGCGCACCGACGCAGAACGCGACCAACAGCGCTGCCGCGGCCAAGCCCGCAACGGCCGCGCCCGGCGCACAGGCGCCGCGCCGTCCCTGGGCCGGCATCCTCGGCGGCCTGGCGGCCGGCCTCGGCCTGGCCTGGCTCGCCAACTCGCTGGGCCTGGGCGCAGGCTTCGCCAACATGCTGCTGATCGGCCTGCTGGTGCTGGCGGCCGTCATGGTCTGGCGCATGTTCAGCAACCGCGGCCGCCAGTCGCAGACCGGCAACCTGGCCTTCCAGGGCGTGGGTGGCGCTGCGGATGCGCGTGCACCGGCGCAGTACAGCCCGAACAACGTCGGCAACGACGCGTCGGCCCGTCCTTGGGAACGCAACACCGCGGCCTTCGACGCCAGCGCGCCGGCGGCCACCGGCCACTCGGCACTGGGCGGCACGGGTGTGTCGATCGGCTCGGCGCTGTCGGGCGCGCAGGGCTGGGGGGTGCCGCAGGGTTTCGACGTGGATGGCTTCCTCACCGCGGCCAAGCGCAATTTCGTGACGCTGCAGGACGCCTGGGACCGCGCCGACATCGGCACGCTGCGCTCGATGATGACCGACGGCATGGTCGACGAGATCCGCTCGCAGCTCGGCGAGCGCGAACGGTCCTCGGGCGGGCAGCCCAACAAGACCGAGGTGGTCATGCTCGACGCCAAGCTGCTGGGCATCGAGGAGCTGCCCGACGCCTACCTGGCCAGCGTGGAGTTCTCCGGCATGATCCGCGAGGATGCCTCGGCCGGCCCGGCACCGTTCCGCGAGGTGTGGAACATGAGCAAGCCGACCTATGGCGGCGGCTGGCTGGTGGCGGGCGTCCAGGCCCTGCAATAAGCCCGGAGCATCGCTTGACGTGCACCGCCACTGCGGTGCCAAGCCGGATAATGGGGACATGGCCACACCATCGTCCCCATTCGCTTTTCTGGAAGAGTTCGCCGCCCGCGTCGGCGAGCGCCTGCAGCCGCCGGCCTGGGCCATCCACGAGGTGCAGCACCGCGCGGTGCTGTTCATCAACCATGTGCTGCAGCAGGAGCCCGAGGCGCAGGACCGCCTGGCCCGGCAGCAGGGCCGCGTGGTGCTGGTGCAGTGGCGCAAGATCCAGGTGCGCGTGGTCGCCACCCCGGCCGGGCTGCTCGACCTGGCGCCCGAGACCGCGGTTCCCGACCTCACCCTGACCGTCACCGAAGCCTCGCCGCTGGCCCTTGCCGGCGCCACGCTGCGCGGCAACAAGCCCGCCGTGCAGATCGAAGGCGACGTGCAGCTCGCGGCCGAGATCAACTGGCTGGTCGACCACGTCCGCTGGGACGTCGAGGACGACCTGGCGCGGCTCATCGGCGATGCGCCGGCGCACGCCATCGGCACCGCGGCGCGCCGCGTGAACGGCGCGCTGCGCGAGTTCATCGACAAGGCGGCGAAGCCGCGGTCGGACCGCCCGAAGAGCAGCGCCGAATGACGCGCTTCACGCGCGGCATCTTCATCGTCTGGGTCGCACTGCGCTACGGCCTGGACGAGCTCGTCCTCACCAGCTTCCAGAAGCCCTGGCTGCGCGTGCTGGCGAGTGTGGTCTCGGTCGGCCGCAACCTCGACGCGCCGCGCGGTCAGCGGCTGCGCGAGGCCCTGGAGCGGCTGGGGCCGATCTTCGTCAAGTTCGGCCAGGTGCTCTCCACGCGCCGCGACCTGCTGCCGCCGGACATCGCCGACGAACTGGCGTGGCTGCAGGATCGGGTGCCGCCCTTCGATTCCGCGATCGCCATCGCCACCATCGAGCGCGCCTTCAAGCGGCCGGTGGGCGAAATCTTCGAGCAGTTCGACGCCAAGCCAGTGGCCAGCGCCTCGATCGCGCAGGTGCACTTCGCCACGCTGCGCGACCCGCACGGCGGCATCCGTGAGGTGGCGGTCAAGGTGCTGCGCCCCGGCATGCGCGGCGTGATCGACAAGGACCTCGCGCTCATGGCGATGATGGCCGGCTGGGTCGAGAAGGCCTCGGCCGATGGCAAGCGCCTGAAACCCCGCCAGGTGGTGGCCGAGTTCGACAAGTACCTGCACGACGAGCTCGACCTGGTGCGCGAGGCGGCCAACGCCGCCCAGTTGCGCCGCAACATGGCCTCCCTGGACATGCTGCTGATCCCGGAGATGTTCTGGGATCTCTGCCACGAGGAAGTCATGGTGATGGAGCGCATGCACGGCGTGCCCATTGCCCAGCTGGACCGCCTGCGCGCGGCGGGCGTCGACATCCCCAAGCTGGCGCGTGATGGCGTCACCATCTTCTTCACCCAGGTGTTCCGTGACGGCTTCTTCCATGCCGACATGCACCCCGGGAACATCCAGGTCAGCCTCGCGCCCGAGACCTTCGGGCGTTATATCTCGCTGGACTTCGGCATCGTCGGCACGCTGACCGAGTCCGACAAGGAGTACCTGGCGCAGAACTTCGCCGCCTTCTTCCGCCGCGACTACAAGCGCGTGGCCGAGCTGCACCTGGAAAGCGGCTGGGTGCCCGAAGGCACGCGCGTGGACGAGCTCGAAGGCGCCATCCGCACCGTGTGCGAGCCGTATTTCGACCGGCCGCTCAGGGAGATCTCGCTGGGCATGGTGCTGATGCGCCTGTTCCAGACCTCGCGCCGCTTCCACGTCGAGATCCAGCCCCAACTGGTGCTGCTGCAGAAGACATTGCTGAACATCGAGGGCCTGGGTCGCCAGCTCGACCCCGAACTCGACCTGTGGCACACGGCCAAGCCTTTCCTGGAGAAGTGGATGGCCGACCAGATCGGCCCGCGCAAGCTGTGGGAGCAGCTGCGCGCCGAGGCGCCGCGCTACGCCAAGCTGCTGCCGCAGCTGCCGCGCCTGCTGCACGACTACCTCGAGCACCGGCCCGCCGACCACCGCCGCGAGCTGCTCGAACTGCTGGCCGCGCAGAAGCGCACCAACCGACTGCTGCAGGGCATCATCTACGCTGGCATAGGTTTTGTATTGGGTTTGATCCTGATCCAGGTGCTGCTGCGCGTGGCCCTGTTCTGAGCCTTCTTTTCCTTCCGCTTTCCGCCCTGTCCCCGCACGCTCCGAGGAGAACACTGCCGTGCTGCTGACCCTGGTCATCGCCTACCTGCTCGTCACGATCGCCATCGGCCTGTGGGCCGCCAAGCGGGTCAAGAACACGACGGATTTCGCGATCGCCGGCCGGCATCTGCCGCTCTACATGATCGTGACTACCACCTTCGCGACCTGGTTCGGGTCCGAGACGGTGCTGGGCATCCCGGCCAAGTTCATCGAGGGCGGCCTGAACGGCGTGGTGGAAGACCCCTTCGGCGCCGGCACCTGCCTGATCCTGGTGGGGCTGTTCTTCGCCGGCAAGCTCTACCGCATGACGCTGCTGACCATCAGCGACTACTACCGCGAGCGCTACGGCCGGGCGGTGGAAGTCATGTGCTCGCTGATCATCATGCTCAGCTACCTGGGCTGGGTGTCGGCGCAAGTCACGGCGCTGGGGCTGGTGTTCAACCTGCTTTCCGGTGGCGTGGTGAGCATTCCGGTGGGTATGGTGATCGGCGTGGCCTCGATCCTGGCCTACACCCTCTTCGGTGGCATGTGGTCGGTGGCGGTGACAGACTTCATCCAGATGATCATCCTGGTGCTGGGCCTGGCCGTGATCGCCATGTTCGCCGGCAACATGGCCGGTGGCGCCGACAAGGTGATCGACCTGGCCATGAGCCGTGACCTCTTCAAGTTCTGGCCCGAGCCGACCTGGCACGACATCGTCTTCTTCTTCGCCGCCGCGATCACCATGATGCTGGGCTCCATCCCGCAGCAGGACGTTTTCCAGCGCGTGATGTCGGCCAACAGCGTCAAGGCCGCCACGCGCGGCCCGGTGATCGGCGGCGCCGCCTATATCCTGTTCGCTGCGGTGCCCATGTTCCTGGTGGCCAGCGCGCTGATCATCATGCCGGAGCAGACGGCCACCCTGCTCAAGGAAGATCCGCAGAAGGTGCTGCCCACCCTGGTGCTGGAGAAGATGCCTTTTGTCATGCAGGTGCTGTTCTTCGGTGCGCTGTTGTCGGCCATCAAGTCCACCGCCTCGGCCACGCTGCTGGCACCCAGCGTGACCTTCACCGAGAACATCTGGCGCCAGTTCCGGCCCGCCGGAAGCGACCGGGAGAACCTGCGCACCATGCGCATCACCGTGCTGCTGTTCAGCGCCGCTGTGCTGGCCTACGCCATCCGCATGCAGGGCACCTCGATCTACGAGCTCGTGTCGGGCGCCTACCAGGTGCCGCTGGTCGGTGCCTTCGTCCCGCTGGTCTTCGGCCTGTACTGGAACCGCGGCACCACGCAGGGGGCCATCGCGGCCGTTGTCCTGGGCATTGGCGTGTGGCTGCTGGGCCTGGCCATGCCCTGGGGCGCGGTGTTCCCGGCCCAGCTGGCCGGCGTGCTGGCCTCGATGGCCGGCATGGTGGTGGGTTCGCTGGCGCCGCAGTGGTTGGCCAACGTGCGCACGCCGCACCGGCCGCTGGCCACCGAGCCCGCCTGAGCGGGCGGGGTGGGGTGGGCACGGCGCCCGGCATCCACAGAGGGGCGCAGCCTATAATCGAGGGCTTTGCAAGCGGCCGCCGGCGGCTTGCGCGTTTGCGTTTCCACCCCTCCCAATTTCCGGATCCGATGCCCATCTACGCCTACAAGTGCAGCGCCTGCGGCTTTGCCAAGGACGTGCTGCAGAAGATCTCCGACACGCCGCTCACGGTTTGCCCCCACTGCGGCGCCGAATCGTTCAGCAAGCAGGTCACCGCCGCCGGCTTCCAGCTCAAGGGGTCGGGCTGGTATGTGACCGACTTCCGCGACAACGGTGCCAAGAAGGGCGGCGACAGCAAGCCTGCCGACGGTGGCACCAGCGCGCCCGCGGCATCGCCTGCGCCTGCCGCGTCGCCCGCTCCCGCGGCGCCTGCGCCCGCTCCGGCGGCGTCCCCCGCGGCCAAGAGCGACTGATCCGTCCCGCCTCCCATGCTCGCGCTGCGCAAATGGCTGTTGTCCGGCCTTCTGGTCATCGTGCCCCTGGTGGTCACGCTGGCCGTGCTCAATTGGATCGTGGGCACGCTGGACCAGACGCTTTGGCTGCTGCCCGAGCAGTGGCAGGTCTGGCTGTCCGACCACAAGATCCGCGGCCTGGGCGTGCTGTTCACGCTGGCCATCCTGCTGGTGGTCGGCGCGGTGGCCAGCAACTTCGTCGGCAAGCGCCTGCTGAGCTGGGGCGATGCCCTGGTGCGCCGCATTCCCGTGGTGCGCTCCATCTACTCCAGCGTCAAGCAGGTCTCCGACACGCTGTTCTCGGAAAGCGGCAACGCCTTCCGCACGGCGGTGCTGATCCAGTGGCCGCATGAGGGCATGTGGACCATCGCCTTCGTCACCGGCGCGCCCGGCGGCGACGTGGTCAACCACCTGCAGGGCGACTATCTCGGGGTCTACGTGCCGACCACGCCCAACCCGACGGGCGGCTACTTCGTCATGCTCCGGCGCAGCGACTGCGTCGAGCTGAAGATGAGCGTGGACGAGGCGCTCAAGTACATCGTGTCGATGGGCGTCGTCGTGCCCGGCGGCCCTGGCAGCCTGCCCACGCGGCCTGCGCCGCTCGCCAACCCCTAAATCCCAGCATTGCGCCCCGTGGTGGGCGCCGGAATTCGAATCATGGCCATGCGTTCTCACTACTGCGGTCTCGTGACCGAAGCCCTGATGGGCGAAACCGTCACCCTGTGCGGCTGGGTCAACCGCCGCCGCGACCATGGCGGCGTGATCTTCGTCGACCTGCGCGACCGCGAAGGCTACGTGCAGGTGGTGTGCGACCCCGACCGCGCCACCACCTTCGCCACCGCCGAAGGCCTGCGCAACGAGTTCTGCGTGCAGGTCAAGGGCGTCGTGCGCGCACGGCCCGAAGGCACCGTCAACGACCAGCTCAAGAGCGGCAAGATCGAGGTGCTGGCGCACGAACTGAAGGTGCTCAACCCGTCGGTCACGCCCCCGTTCCTGCTCGACGACGACAACCTGAGCGAGACCACGCGCCTCACGCACCGCGTGCTCGACCTGCGCCGTCCCGTCATGCAGAAGAACCTCATGACGCGCTACAAGGTGACGATGGAGGTGCGCAAGTTCCTCGACGCCAACGGCTTCGTCGACATCGAGACGCCCATGCTGGGCAAGTCCACGCCCGAAGGCGCACGCGACTACCTGGTGCCCAGCCGCGTGCACGACGGCAGCTTCTTCGCGCTGCCGCAGTCGCCGCAGCTGTTCAAGCAGCTGCTGATGGTGTCGGGCTTCGACCGCTACTACCAGATCGTCAAATGCTTCCGCGACGAGGACCTGCGCGCCGACCGCCAGCCCGAGTTCACGCAGATCGACATCGAGACCTCCTTCCTGTCGGAAGATGAGATCCGCACGATGTTCGAAGGCATGATCCGCAAGGTCTTCCGCGCCGCGGCCGACATCGACCTGGGTGTGTTCCCGGTCATGACCTATGGCGATGCGATGTTCAAGTACGGCTCCGACAAGCCCGACCTGCGCGTGAAGCTCGAATTCACCGAGCTGACCGAGCTCATGAAGCGGGTGGAGTTCAAGGTCTTTTCGGGCGCCGCCAACATGGCCGGCGGCCGCGTCGTGGCGCTTCGCGTGCCGGGCGGCGGCGGCGAGGGTGGCCTGTCGCGCGGCGACATCGACGGCTACACCGAGTTCGTCAAGATCTACGGCGCCAAGGGCCTGGCCTACATCAAGGTCAACGACTGGTCGCTGGGTCGCGAGGGGCTGCAGAGCCCGATCGTGAAGAACCTCGACGACAACGCCCTGGCCGAGATCATCGCGCGCACCGGCGCACGCAACGGCGACATCATCTTCTTCGGTGCCGACAAGGCGAAGGTCGTCAACGACGCCATCGGCGCGCTGCGCGTCAAGATCGGCCACAGCGCCTTCGGCAGGAAGAACGGCCTGTTCGAGGACCGCTGGGCGCCGCTGTGGGTCATCGACTTCCCGATGTTCGAGTTCGACGAGGAGGGCCAGCGCTGGAGCGCCGTGCACCACCCCTTCACGAGCCCGAAGGACGGCCACGAGGACCTCATGGACACGGCGCCGGAGAAGTGCCTGGCCAAGGCCTACGACATGGTGCTCAACGGCATCGAGATGGGCGGCGGCTCGGTGCGTATCCACCGCGAGGAAGTGCAGAGCAAGGTGTTCCGCGCCCTCAAGATCAACGCCGAAGACGCGCAGGCCAAGTTCGGCTTCCTGCTCGACGCGCTGCAGTACGGCGCGCCCCCGCATGGCGGCATCGCCATCGGGCTGGACCGGCTGGTCATGCTCATGACGGGCGCCGAATCCATCCGCGACGTGATCGCCTTCCCCAAGACCCAGCGCGCGCAGGACCTGCTGACGCAGGCCCCGAGTCCGGTCGACGAGAAGCAGCTGCGCGAACTGCACATCAAGCTGCGCAACGCGCAGACGGCCTGAGCGGCTGCGCTCGGCATGAGAAAGGCGCCTCGGGCGCCTTTTCTTTTTGACGCGGAGCAGTTCGATGAGGGTAGGGCAGTGAATGGCTAAAATAGCCACTCATCCCGCAGGAGCCGCCATGCAGATCACCGCCACCGAGGCCAAGAACCGTCTGGGCTACTACCTCGCGCAGGCCGAGCGCGAGCCCGTCCATGTGCTTAAGAACGACCGCGTTGCCGCCGTACTCATTTCCGCGGCGCGCTATGCAGAGTTGGAGTCTCTGGCTCAGCAGAAGTCCATGGCCGAGCGGCGCCAGGAGTTCAACGAGCGCCATGGAGCGTGGATCGAAGCGCAGAACGCGCTGGTCGACAAGATCGGTGTCTTTGGCGAATCGCTGCGGCCTTGGTGACGCAGCGATGGCGCAGTTCGACGTCCATGCGAATCCGGTCAAGGCGCAGCGAGATGAGATCCCATGGTGCGTCGACATCCAGAGCGACATGCTGGCCGGCTTGGGGACTAGGCTCGTCATCCCTCTTGCCCTGCGTCGGCACGCGCCGCCAGGCTCGCCGCACCGGCTGTGTCCGGTCGTGCCGTGGGAAGGCGATTCCTTTGTGGCCTTGCCACAATTGACCGCGCCGTTCCGCGTCAAGGACCTGGGCCCAGCGCGGGGGAGCGTGCGTACGCACGCCGGCGATCTTGTGGCCGCCATCGACGCGCTGATGAGCGGCGTGTAGTGGCGGACTGCCCCTTCAAGATCCCCGAATCGGTGTTGGTGGTCATCCACACGCCCGCGCTCGAAGTGCTGCTGATCGAGCGTGCCGACACGCCCGGCTTCTGGCAGTCGGTGACCGGCAGCAAGGACAGCGAAGCCGAGCCCCTGGCGCTCACGGCCGCGCGAGAGGTGTTCGAGGAAACCGGCTTCGACTGCCGCATCGGCACGCCCCTGGCCGCCGGGCTGCGCGACTGGGGCCTCGTGAACCTCTACGACATCTACCCGCGCTACCTGCCGCGCTATGCGCCTGGCGTGACGCGCAACACCGAGCACCTTTTCGGCCTGCAGGTCCCCGAGGCGGCAGCGCCGCTCCTGAGCCCGCGCGAGCACACGGCCTGGCGCTGGCTGCCCTGGCGCGAGGCGGCCGATGCGTGCTTTTCCCCCTCCAACGCCGAAGCCATCCTCTTGCTGCCACAATTTGCGGCATGAGCGCCGAGCCGCAACCACAGCCCATCGCCAGGCCGCGCGATCTTCGGAGCCCCCGCCATGAGCGCCGCGCGTGAAGAGGTGATCCTGCCATCCGGCGCCAGCGCGGACTCCGGTTTCGCCTCGCTGGACACGCTGCGCGTGGCCACCTACAACATCCACAAGGGCGTGCAGGGTGTCGGCCCGGCACGCCGGCTGGAGATCCACAACCTGGGCCATGCCATCGAGCAGCTCGATGCCGACATCGTCTGCCTGCAGGAAGTGCGCAAGATGAACCGGCTGGGCGAGCGCCGCTTCGCGCGCTGGCCCGAGCAGCCGCAGGCCGATTTCCTCTGCCCCGAGGGCTACCACGCCGTCTACGAGACCAATGCCTACACCCGACACGGCGAGCATGGCAATGCGCTGCTCACGCGCTGGCCGATCGTGCGTCACCGGCACGAGGACATGTCGGACCACCGCTTCGAGCAGCGTGGCCTGCTGCATGTGGAACTGATGCTTGCGGGCCAGCGCGTGCACGCCATCGTCGTGCACCTGGGCCTCATCAAGGGCAGCCGCGTGCGGCAGATCGCGCAGTTGGGCGAATTCATCCGGCGCGAGGTGCCGAACGACGAGCCGGTGGTGGTGGCCGGCGACTTCAACGACTGGGGCGCGCGCATGCGCGTGGCGATGAATGCCATGGGCCTGGTCGACATGCCCGGCATGCGCGCCTTGACCTACCCATCGCGCCTGCCGCTCACGCAGCTCGATTTCGTCTATGCCCGCCACCTGCGCCCCGTCTCGCTGCATGTGCCGCGCGGGCGCATCTGGGGCCGCATGTCCGACCACCTCCCGCTGGTGGCCGAGTTCGGCCTGGCCTGAGTTGCTATCAATTTCATAGCTGCTCGCGCCCATCTGGCGGGCGCTGGCGGCCCAAAACGTTCACAAACCGTTCGCTGATACGATGCCCGCCATGTTGAGGAAAGCCGATGCCGCCCCGCCGCACGACGCGAGCGGGAACTCCGAAGAGGGAACGCCCGTGTCCGTCAAGATCCGCGAGCGGATCCACGCGGCGCGCCAGCGCTACAACGCGAATGACAACATCGCCGAGTTCATCGAACCGGGTGAGCTCGAGGCGCTCCTCGACGAGGTCGAGGTCAAGATGCGCGGCGTGCTCGACAGCCTGGTGATCGACCTCGAGAACGACCACAACACCGGCAACACGGCGCGCCGCGTGGCCAAGATGTACGTCAATGAGGTGTTCCGCGGCCGTTACGTGCCGGCGCCCAGCCTCACCGAGTTTCCCAATGCCGAGCGGCTGAACGAGCTGATGATCGTCGGCCCGATCACGGTGCGCAGTGCCTGCTCGCACCACTTCTGCCCGATCATGGGCAAGCTGTGGATCGGCGTGATGCCCAACGAGCACACCAACGTGATCGGTCTGTCGAAGTACGCGCGCCTGGCCGAATGGGTCATGGGCCGTCCGCAGATCCAGGAAGAGGCGATCGTGCAACTGGCCGACCTGATCCAGGAGAAGACGCGGCCCGACGGCCTTGCCCTGGTGATGGAGGCCGAGCATTTCTGCATGGCCTGGCGCGGCGTGAAGGAGACCGACAGCAAGATGATCAACTCCGTCATGCGCGGCGTGTTCCTCAAGGACCCGAGCCTGCGCCGCGAATTCCTGTCGCTGCTGCCGCGCAAGTCCTGATCGTCCGTCCGTCTCTACGAAGGTTCCGCCATGCTTGTTCGCCTTCTCTACGCCAGCCGCGCCACCGACACCAGCCCCGCGACCATCGAGACGATCCTCACCCAGGCGCGCGCCCACAATACTGCCAACGGCGTCACCGGCATCCTGTGCTACGGCGCCGGCACCTTCCTGCAGGCCATCGAGGGCGGGCGAATGGCCGTCAACGACCTGTACGGGCACATCCAGCGCGACGCCCGCCACAAGGACGTGGTGCTGCTGCACTACGAAGAGATCATGGAGCGGCGCTTCGGCGGCTGGACCATGGGCCAGGTCAACCTCGGCAAGCTCAACGCGTCGACGCTGCTGAAGTATTCGGAGAAAGCCACGCTCGATCCCTATGCGGTGTCGGGCAAGGTGTCGCTCGCGCTGCTCGAGGAGCTGATGGCGACTGCGGCGATCGTCGGCCGGTCGTGACGGCCGCCCGCGGCCCCGCGCGGCGGTAGCGCATGCCGCTGTCCGCCTTCGGTCTCATCGTCCTCGCCGGACTCATCCACGCCAGCTGGAACATCGCGGCCAAGAAGGCCGACGGCGATGCGCGCTTCGCCTTGCAGAGCAGCGCCTTCATGGCGCTGGTGTGGGCGCCGGTAGGCTTGTGGCTGGGGCTGTCGGAGCTGCCCCGCTGGGGCCTGCGCGAATGGGGCTTCGTGGTCGTCAGCGGCGTGTTGCACGTCATCTACTACATCGTGCTGCTGCGAGGCTACCGCCGGTCCGACCTGACGGTGGTGTACCCGCTGGCGCGCGGCAGCGGGCCGCTGCTGTCCTCGCTGGTCGCCGTCGTGTTCCTGGGCGAGCGGCTCACCTGGATCGGGCTGGCGGGCATCGTGGGCGTGGTGGGCGGCGTGTTCCTCGTGGCCGGCGGACCCCGGCTGTGGCGCCGCACGCACGACGCGCTCCAGCGCGAGCGGGTGCGCAAGGGCATCCGCTACGGCGTGCTGACCGGCACGTTCATCGCCGGCTACACCGTGGTCGACAGCTACGCCGTGAAGATGCTTGCCATGTCGCCCATCCTGCTGGACTACATGGGCAATTTCGTGCGCCTGGGCCTGCTGGCGCCCGCGGTGCTGCGCGACCGGCCCACGGCAGCGCGGATGTGGCGGGCCCAATGGAAGTACGCGCTCTTGGTGGCGGCCATCAGCCCGGTGTCGTATGTGCTGGTGCTGTACGCGGTGCAGCAGGCGCCCATTTCGCATGTGGCGCCGGCGCGCGAGGTGTCGATGCTCTTCGCAGCCTTGATCGGCGGCCACCTGCTGCGCGAGGGCGACCGGCTGCTGCGCGTGGTCGGCGCGTTCTTCATCGCCGCGGGAGTCGCGGCACTCGCGCTCGGATGACGGCCTCGGGCGCCGGACTGCTGCTGGGCTGCGACTTCTCCAGCGCGCCGAGCGCGCGCAAGCCGATCGTCGTGGCCGTGGGGCATCTGCGCGACGACGAAGTCCACCTCGATGACCTCGAGACTTTCGCCACGCTGGACGCCTGGCAGCACTGGCTGGCTGCGCAGCCAGCCTGGGTCGGCGCTTTCGATTTTCCCTTCGGCCTGCCGCGCGAGCTGGTGGATGCGCTGGGGTGGCCGCTCGACTGGGAGGCGTGCATGCGGCACTACGCGTCGCTGTCGCGGGCAGAAGTTCGCCAGACCTTCGCCGGCTTCTGCGCCGGCCGTCCCGTCGGCGGAAAGTTCGCTCACCGGCGTACCGACGGGCCGGCGGGTGCCAGCCCTTCGATGAAGTGGGTCAACCCACCCGTGGCCTACATGCTGCACGCCGGGGTGCCGAGGCTCCTTGCTGCCGGTGCGCGCCTGCCGGGTCTGGGCGGCGCGGGAGGGTCGCGTCGCATCGCGCTCGAGGGCTATCCGGGCCTGCTGGCCCGCGAGCTGATCGGGCGCCGGAGCTACAAGAGCGACGACCGCGCACGCCAGACACCCGAGCGAGCCGATGCCCGCCGGACATTGCTGGAGGCGCTGGAAGCAGGCCGGTCGCGTCTTGGCCTGCGCCTGCTGCCCTCGCGCGTCCAGGCGCGGGCGCTACTGGCCGACCCCAGCGGCGACATGCTCGATGCCGCCTCGTGCCTCGTCCAGGCCGCGTGGGGCATGTTGCGGGCCGACAGTCCGGGGCCGGGATTCGGCCTGCCGCCGGACCTCGATCCGCTCGAGGGCTGGATCGTCGGCGCCTGAGCACGCTCGCCCACTTGTCCTACATCGGCTCGCGCCGCCCGCGCGCTGCCGTCGCGTACGGGCCTTCCTAGATTGGTGTCGGGCGGTCGACCGGCCGCCGACACCCTCTCATGGAAAGGAATCCATCATGAACAAGGACCAGGTTGCAGGACGTGTGGAAGAAGCCAAGGGCAAGCTCAAGGAAGTCGCCGGCAAGGTGACCGGCAACGAGCGACTCGAAGCCGACGGCGTGACCGATCAGGCGGCCGGCAAGGTGCAGAGCACCTACGGCGATGCCAAGAGCAAGGTCAAGGACACGGCGCAGAAGGCCGTCGACAAGCTCTGAACACGCACGACAGACAGGGAGTGCTTCCGATGGACACCAACACCCATCCGTCGCTCGGAAGGCTGGTCCTCGTGGCCGGCGGTGCCGCGCTCGCACTGGCGCTTGCCGGCTGCGACCGCGCGGACAACAAGACCGCCGGCCAGCAGCTGGACACTGCCATCGCCAAGACCGAGCAGGCCGCGCGCGACGCGAAGGCGACCACCGAGTCGCTCGCCGCCGACGCCAAGGCCAAGATCGACGAGAGGGCCCCGGCGGCCGAATCGGCCGTCAAGGACGGCGCTGCCCGAGCCAGCGAGGCCACGCGTGAGGCCGGTGCCGCGATCGCCGGGGCGGTCGACGACGCCACCATCACCGCCAGCGTGTCGGCAGGCCTGGCCAAGGACAGCGAACTCAGCGCCTTGCGCATCGACGTCGACACCAAGGCAGGCATCGTCACGCTCAAGGGGCCGGCCCCGAATGCGGCGGCCAAGGCGCGTGCCGAGGAGATCGCACGGAACGTCAAGGGCGTCAGCCGCGTGGACAACGCATTGGAAATCAGGGCCTCGTGAGAGGCACGCCGCGACAGCGGCACCAGGAAAAAGCCCGGCATGGCCGGGCTTTTTCCTGGGCGGAAAGGCAGTCGTGTTACTTGGTCAGCCAGTCCTTCAGCTCGTCCGCGTGCTCTTCCTCGTCGGTCAGGATCTCTTCCAGCATGCGGCGCGTCGTCGGGTCCTTGTCGCCGATCAGCGCGATCATCTGGCGGTAGCTTTCCACCGCGATGCGCTCGGCCTTGAGGTTGGCGCGCACCATGGCCTGCAGGTCCGAAGACTCGTCGTAGTCGGCATGGCTGCGCTCGAGCAGGTGGTTGGGTGCGAAGTCGGGGTCGCCTCCAAGCTGGACGATGCGCTCGGCGATTTTGTCCGCGTGGGCCGACTCCTCGTTGGCATGAACCAGGAATTCGTCCGCGATCGCGGGTGACGACACGCCGCTGGCGGTGAAGTAGTGGCGCTTGTAGCGCAGCACGCAGACCAGCTCGGTGGCCAGGGCGTCGTTGAGCAGCTTGACGATGTCATCGCGCCAGGGGCCGTAGCTGGGCGTCACGGCGCCTTCGTCCAGTTCCTTGCCGGCCGCTTCGATGGCGCGTTCGTCGAGCTGGAGGCGCTCGGCGCCTTCGGGTTTCTTGGCGTTCATGGTTCTCGATCCTTTCGTGGGGTGGGTTTCTTCTTGTGCATCAGCGTCGTCACCACATCGGCGACGTCGGATGTCTTGAGCACCATCGCCAGCAGCGCCGTGGCAGACAGCAGGCGCCACGGCCTCACCACCACCAGCACGGCGCCGGTGGCCGCCGCCGCGAGCATCAGTTGGGCAGGCTGTTCGCGCGCGCGCCGCTCGAGGGCAGGGCGTGCCAACTGGAGCATGGCGTTGGCGGGGTGTCGTCGCCACCAGCGCTCGGCGACGCGCCGACCGAGCGGCAACCAGGGCACCGTTGCAAGCCAACCGGAGGCCTGGGCGGGAGGTTGCCCGCCATCGATCGGCTGCTGGACATCCGGCCTCTTCCCGGGCGTGTCGCCGGACAGTTCTGCGAGCAGCGCAGCACGAGAAGCGGCCAGGCGCGCCTTTGGGTCGAGAGATTGGCGCGGCTCAGCCATCGCTATGCTCCTGGAGCGCACGCAAGGCGCGCACGTCGGCCCGGAACTGCGCGCCGAGGTCGTCGAATCCATGGAACGAAGCCGGCCGCAGCGCGATCCACGCGCCGATTGCCGCCAGCGCAACGGCAACACCGGGCACCACGACCAACACCCAGGAGAATTGGCCGTGGAGCACGCCCAGCATGACGGCGGTGCCCATGAGGCACAGCGCGGTCAGTGCGCTGACCGCAGCGACAGCACCGGCGATGAGACGAGCCACCACACCGTGGGCGGCGGTGGCGAGTTCGTCACGGACCAGGGCGCCGTAGTTGGCAGCATGGTCCGCAAGGAGATCAGGATGCCGCAGTGCCGCCGAGAAGAGGGGATGCCACATGGCGGCGCTGAGACGTGGACGCTCGATCAGTAGTCGTCGCGGCTGCGGCGGGTGGCCAGCACCAGCAGCGCAGTGATGGCTGCGCCAGCCGCAGCGGCCACGAGCACGGAGCGCACGGGCTGGTCGGCGATGTAGCGGGTCGTCACCTGGGCGGCCTCGCCGAAGCGCTCCTGGGCGCGCACGCCAGTCTTGGACGCGGCTTCCAGGCCACGCTGGACGGCCTGCTGCACACGCGATGCGATTTGCTCGACTGCGGGCTCCATGTCGCTGCGCAGGCTGCGAACCTTCTGGCCGGCCGCATCGACGGCGTTCTGTGCATACGCACGCGTGCTGTCGACGGCGTCCTGTGCGGTGCCGCGCAGGTCGTCAGCCAGTTGCGAGGGGGTCTTGGCGGTCGAGTTCATGAAACTTCCTTTGCTACGAACAACAGATGAAAAGGGGTGCGCTTGGATGCTAGCGCGCTTGGCCGCGGCGCATCAGCCCTGCGATGAAGCTCGCAATCGTCAAGATGGCGAAGATCACGAAAAGAAGTTTCGCAATGCCGACGGCGCCCGCGGCAATGCCCCCGAAGCCGAACAGTGCAGCCACCAGGGCGATGACGAGAAAAACGACGGTGTAGTGCAGCATGCGGCGCTCCTCTGATGAGTGGATGGGCTCCAAGTCCGATGCCGTCAGAAGTAAGAGCATGTCGGGCCCGGGGCGATGAGCAAAGCTTAGAAGCGACGCGGTGCGACCCCTGTCAGCAGCCAAGGGGACGGGCCGTAGGAAAGCACCGAATCGCCCCTCGAGGCAAGCTTCAATGCGCGCGCGTCGGCAGCATGGCTTGCAGGCGCGTGCCCTCACCGGGCGCGGAATTCACCGTGAGCTTCCCGCCGGCCGCCTCGACGCGGTGGCGCATGCCGGCCAGTCCGTGGGTCGAAGGGCGTGTGTGCTGGGCATCGAAGCCGCGGCCGTTGTCGGTGACCTCCACGATCAGGTGGTTGTCGTAGTTCTTCAGCACGATGGTCGCCTCGGTGGCTTCGGCGTACTTGCCGATGTTGGTCAGGCCCTCCTGGATCATGCGATAGACGGTGAGCTGACGCGCCTCGTCGATGACGACCGGCTCGAGCACCATCTCCACCTCAATCCCCGAGCGGTCGGCGAACTCGCGCCCGAGGATCTCCAGCGAGGCCACGAGGCCGAGGTTGGAAAGCGAGGAAGGGCGCAGGTCTTCGATGATGCGCCGCTTGAGCGCGATGCCGGAATTGAGCAGCTCGGTCAGGTGTTGAAGGCGCTGGGTGGCCTCGGGCGAATCGGCCAGCCGTGACTTGAGCCGCGCGACGTCGAGCTTGGCTGCGGTCAGCAGCGCGCCCAGCTCGTCGTGCAGCTCGCGCGCCAGGAAGCCCCGTTCGGTCTCGCGCACTTCCTGCAGGTGCGTCGCGAGCTCGGCGAGCGAGGCGGTGCGCTCGCGAACTTCGGCTTCGAGGGTGTTGCGCTCGCGCTGCAGCGCCAGTTGCTGGCGCTCGCCGGCCGACTGCAGGGCATGGGTCTGCCGCAGGTACAGGAAGAAGGCGAGCAGCCCCGCCAGCGCGATGAGGCCGATGCCGCCGCGCGCCAGGGCCAGTGCGCGCGCGATCTGTTCCTGCCCGGCCTTGAGAGACTGGTCGCTCAAGGCCGCCAGCGCGGCGGCCTGCTCCCGGATGCGGTTCATCTCTTCGCGGCCCACGTCAGTGGTCAGCACGAATCGGGAGGCATCGGTGTTGCCATCCCGCGTGAGCCGCAGGCTCATGTCCATCTCGGCGAGCTTGCGCGACAGGTGGTCCGTCAGCTTGGCCAGTTGCACCTGCTCCGCCGGGCGGTTCGCATAGAGGAGGCGCAGGCGGGCGAGATGAATGCCGATGTCCTTGATCGCGCTGTCGTACGGTTCGCGGTAGCGTGCCTCGCCGGTCAGCAGGTAGCCGCGCTGGCCGGTCTCGGCGTCGAGCACGTCCTGCAGCAGCGCGTTGACCGCGAAGCGCGCCTCCTGCGCCTGGCTGATCTCGGCCAGTGCCTTGCTCGACTGGCGATAGCCGGCCTCGTTGATGCCCAAAAGCACCAGCGTGGCCAGCAGTGCCAATCCCAGGCTCCAGACCAGCTTCGAGAACAACAACCGGCGCATCAACATGCCATCGAATCCGTCACGCGAACAATTTCATGAATAATGGTTAACAACTTATTCGCGGCATGGGCCGGCGCAGCGATGTGCCACCTGATGGAGAGAGCGACAGATGATCAAGATCGGCATTGTGGACGACCACGCGATCGTGCGGTCCGGGTTGAAGCAGTTTTTCTCCGAGCATGTGGACTTGCGCGTCGTCGGTGAAGCATCCACCGGGCGCGAGGCCATCGAGCTCGTTCGGACCACGGAACTCGATGTGCTGGTCATGGACCTGTCGATGCCCGGGCAGAGCGGCATCGACGCACTGGCGATGATCCGCGCCAAGGCGCCCGACGTGGGCATCCTCATCCTCAGCGGATACCCCGAGGAGCACTACGCGATGAACCTCATTCGTCAGGGGGCGTCGGGCTACCTGAACAAGGACTGCGAGCCGCTGGAGATCGTCAACGCGATCCGCACCATCGCGATGGGGCGACGCTACATCACTCCTGCGGTAGCGGAACTGCTGGCGCGGCAACTCGACCGCAAGGACGATGCAGCTCCGCACGAGCAGCTGTCGGAGCGCGAGTTCCAGGTGTTCCTCAAGCTGGCCAAGGGTGAGACGGCCGGCGAGATCGCGAAGACGCTGTCGTTGTCTGTGAAGACGGTGAGCACCTACCGCACGCGGCTGATGGAAAAGATGAACCTGTCGTCCAACAGCGACCTGACCTACTACGCGTTGAAGAACAAGCTCATCGACTGAGCGGCGGCGCGGCGCCGCGGCCGGCCGCAGTGACGACGGCGCCTGCCGCGCCTCAAAGCCCTGGGTCGTTCGCCGTCGCGGTCTGCTGGCTGTGCGCAATGCAGAAGTCGACCAGTGCGTCGATCTCGTTGGACTTGTCGAACACGGCATCGACACCCAGCTGGGCGCAGCGTTTGCGGATGTCGGGAGTCGCGTAGTTGCTGAGGACCACCACTTTCTGCTGCGGACCACGCGATGAGCAGGCTTGAAGCACGCCCAGCCCGCTGCCCTGCTTGAGGAAAAGGTCCACGATCGCCAATTGCCACTCGTCGGCGTGATCGCGCAGCCAGCGGCGTGCGTCGTTCTCCGTCTCCGCGAAACCGACGGCGTTCACGTCGGTCAACTCCTCGAGCGTTCCGACCAGGTTTTCGCGGATGGTGAGGTTGTCCTCCACGATGTAGGTGTTGAGTCGCTGGCTCATGGCGCCGATCGCCAGGGCCAGGCCCGCGCCATTCCTTGCAACCAACTTGCCTCAACCTGTAAAACCATGGTCCGCATGCTACGGCCTGACGCCCGCCTTGGCGTGCAAGGTTCGGCGGCTTGAGGTCGTAGGAGCAGTCCCACATCCGACGGGGCGTCCGTAAGTAGGCCGCAGCGCACAAGCCCTGCCGCGCCGGGCTGACCCAGGGCGGGGCCGGGCTTTCTTACGCTGGGTGCGTTGCCGGCAGTCACCGATCGCGATCGATTGGCCGTTTTGCCCGGTTCCACAACGTGACGAGAAGGATCCAATGCGATGAAGGCTGTCGCCATCTATGTGATCGCGGGCGTGCTTGCGCTGGCCGCAGCGCTGGCGACTGTGCATGGAGAACCCGGTATGGCAGAGGTGCATGTGGCCAACGCGGCGCGAGGCGATGCAATGCAGTCCGTGGATTGGCTGTGGCCTTCGGGTCGCTGAGGCCCGGTTGATGGACGGCTCCTCGGTACGCGCATCGTCTCGTTCGGCTCGCTTTGCGAGGCGCGGCCTGCTCGCGCTGGCTGTGCTGCTGGTCGCGCTCGTTCTACTGGTGATCTTTTTCCCGTGGGACATGCTGCGCGGGCCGATCAACCGCTATGTGAGCGACAAGACCGGCCGCCATTTCGAGATCACTCGCCGGCTCGACGTCAGCCTGGGACTGCGACAGGCGACCATCCACCTGGACGGCATCGAGTTCGCCAATCCGTCGTGGGCGCGGGCGCCCTATCTGGTGAAGGCAGACCGCGCGGACATCGACCTGCGGCTGTGGCCGCTGCTGCGCGGGCAGGTCGTTCTGCCCGGCGTGCGTCTATCCGGCCCCCAACTGGGCTTGCAGATGGAGGCCGATGGCCGCCGCACCTGGGCGCTCGGCAAGAGCGATGCGGGCGAGGGCGGCAAGGGCACCGTGCCCACCATCGGCCTGCTGCAGGTCGACAACGGCGCGCTCGACTTCCTGGCGCCGGCCTACGGCGTCGATCTGCAGGCGCAGTTCAGCTTCGACCCACAGCGGGGCGAGATGCCGCTGGCCTACAGCATGCAGGGCCGCTACCAGCGGCAACCGCTCAAGGCCGAGGGGCGGACCGGCAACGTTCTCCAGCTCGACCAGACCGGCCAGCCGCCGTTTCCCATCGAGATCCGGGCGAGCGCGGGCCGCACACGTTTCGACGCCAAGGGCACCGTGGGATCGCTGTCCGACCTGGACGGAATCGATGCACGCTTCGAGCTCAAGGGGCAGACTCTGGGCGACCTGTATCCGCTGCTGGGCGTGGCACTGCCCCAGACCTCCCCGTACGCGGTGCGCGGGCAGGTGCGCAAGCGCGCGAAGCAGTGGCAGGTCTCCTCGCTCGCGGGCCGCTTGGGCCTGTCGGACATCACGGGCGAGCTGAACTTCGACCAGAGCGCGGCGACGCCCAAGCTCAGCGGCACGCTCGGCTCGAAGGTGATGGACATGGATGACCTGGGGCCGCTGATCGGCTTGCCGCCCACTGAGCGCAGCGCCAAGGCGGTCGAGGGCGTGGCGCCGCCACCCACCGTCGAGCAGGTGCAGCGCCGCCGCGGCGACGGCAAGGTCCTGCCCACGGCCCCCCTGGACTTCGAGCGCCTGCGTGCCATGAACGCCGACGTGCGCTACACCGCCGAGCGCATCCGCAACGTGCGCGACATCCCGTTGGACCGCGGCAGCGTCCACGTGACGCTTCAGGATTCGGTGCTCACCCTCGATCCGCTGGACCTCGGCATCGCAGGCGGCAAGATCGCCGGCGCTATCCGCATCGGCGCCGCCAGCCAGCCGGCGGACATTCGTGCCGCGCTTGACCTGCGCGCGCTGCAACTGGCGCGACTGGTGCCGAAGCTGGAGGCCTCGGGCAACAGCGTGGGGAGGATCGACGGGCGGATCAACATCTCCGGGGCCGGCAGTTCCGTGGCCACCTGGCTCGGTGGCGCATCGGGCGACGTGGCCCTGCTGATGGGCGCCGGCCAGTTCGGCAACCTGCTGCCGGTGTTCGCGACGCTGGTGGGCGGCGACATCCTCAAGTTCCTGGTGCGCGGCGACAATGACGTGCAGCTGCGCTGTGCGGCGGTGGCCTTCGACGTGGACAAGGGCGTCATGAACGGTCGCACGCTGGTGCTTGACACCAGCAACGCCGTCTTCATTGCCACGGGCCAAGCCAATCTGGCCAAGGAGACGCTGGATTTCACGATCCGCCCGGAGCCCAAGAGCAAGAGCATCCTGTCGATCCGCACGCCGCTGACCGTCGGCGGCACCTTCGCCAACCCGCGACCCGGCGTCGAGGTAGCGCCGCTGCTGGCGCGTGCCGCAGGCGTGGTGGCGGGCGCCACGATCAACCCCCTCCTGGCGCTGGCTGCCACCCTCGAAACCGGCCCGGGCAAGGACGCGGACTGCGGCGCCGTGCTGCAGGACGCCCGCACGCCCGACAGCCGCACCGCGAGCCAGGGCGCAGCGCGCGCCAAGGCCATTCGGCCCTGAGTCCCGACCCGCTGCCAGCGCTCCAAGTCATGAACAAAAAGGGCGCCAGCGCGCGTCCAGTCTGCGCAGGCAGCTATCGATTTCGTAGCAATCTCGTTCAGGCGTGATGCTCGCCGCAGACAGGGCAGCCCGGGTCGCGGCGCACGCGCATGGTCTCGAAGCTGCTGCTGCGCCCATCGAACATCAGCAGCCGCCCGACCAGCCCCCCGCCGACGCCCGCCAGCAGCTTGAGCGCTTCGTGCGCCTGCAGCGTGCCGATGGTGCCCACCACCGGGCCGAACACGCCGAGCACCGCGCAGCGGGTTTCCTCGAACTGCGCGTCGGGCGGGAACAGGCAGGCGTAGCAGGGCGATTGCGGATCGCGCGGGTCGTACACGCCCAGTTGGCCGTCGAAGCGGATGGCCGCGCCGGCAACCAGCGGCTTGCCGTGCGCGACGCAGGCGGCATTCACCGCTTGGCGCGTCGCGAAGTTGTCCGAACAGTCCAGCACCACGTCGACCTGCGGCACGCGGCGTGCGAGCAGGGAGGCATCGGCGCGCGCGGCCTCGACTTCGACGGCCACCTCGGGGTTCAGCGCGTGGATGGCCTGCTGCGCCGACACCACCTTGGCCTGCCCCACGCGGGCCGTCGTGTGGGCGACCTGGCGCTGCAGGTTGGTCAGGTCGACCGTGTCGTCGTCCACCAGGGTGATGCGTCCCACGCCGGCCGCGGCCAGGTACAGCGCCACCGGCGAGCCCAGTCCGCCGGCCCCGATGACCAGCGCATGCGCAGCCGACACGCGGGCCTGGCCGTCGATGCCGAACTCCTCCAGCAGGATGTGGCGCGAGTAGCGCAGCAGGTCGTCGTCTTCCATGGCGGCCGATGATCGCAGAGCGCCCCCAAAGAAATCGGCCTCCGCGAGGGAGGCCGATGCAGCGGGGAGGGCGGTCTGCGCTCAGTTGTCCTTCTTCTCGTCCTTGTTCTCGACGATCACCTGGGTCTTGCTCACCACCACGGGCTGGCCCTTGAGCTGGTTGATCGCCTGGATCAGCGGGAAATCCTTGTCGCTGCCGAACTCGGGCGTCTTGCGGTCCTGCGGCGGCTTCTTGGCCTCTTCCTCGAGGCGCTTGCGGGCCTCGTCGCGGGCCTTCTCGCGCTCGGGGTCCTTCACCTCGGGGCCCTGGCCGCTGGACAGGTGCTTCTCCAGGTCGGCCTCGCGCATGCGCAGGGCGGCGTAGGGGCTGCCTTCGGCGCTTTCGTCGACCAGCACGTTCGGCACGATGCCGCGCGCCTGGATCGAGGTGCCGCTGGGCGTGTAGTAGCGCGCCGTGGTGATCTTCAGGCCGGTGTCGGGGCCGAGCGGGCGCACCGTCTGCACCGAGCCCTTGCCGAAGGTCTGGCTGCCCATGATGGTCGCGCGCTTGTGGTCCTGCAGGGCGCCGGCCACGATCTCGCTGGCCGAGGCCGAGCCTTCGTTCACCAGCACGATCAGCGGCACGTTCTTGAGCGCCGCCGGCAGGCTGCGCAGCGGATCGGAGCCCGAACGGCGCTGGTAGTCCTCGGGAATGGCCTTGTAGACCTGCTTGCTCTCCGCGAGCTGGCCGTCGGTGGTCACCACCGTCGAATTGGCAGGCAGGAAGGCGGCCGAGACGGCCACGGCCGCGTCGAGCAGGCCGCCCGGGTCGTTGCGCAGGTCGAGCACCAGGCCCTTGAGGTTGGGGTCCTGCTTGTAGATCTCGTCGATCTTCTTCACGAAGTCGTCGACCGTGCGCTCCTGGAACTGCGACAGGCGGATCCACGCATAGCCCGGCTCGATCACCTTGCCGCGGACCGACTGCGTGCGGATCTCCTCGCGCGTGATGGTCACGGGGAAGGTGCGGCTCTCGTCCTTGCGGAAGATGGTCAGCAGCACCTTGGTGCCGGCCTCGCCGCGCATGCGCTTGACGGCGTCGTTCAGTGACAGGCCTTTGACGGCCGTGTCGTCGATCTTGGTGATCAGGTCGTTGGGCTTGAGGCCGGCGCGGAAGGCGGGCGAGCCCTCGATCGGCGAGACGATCTTGACCAGGCCGTCTTCCTGCGAGATCTCGATGCCCACGCCCACGAAACGGCCCGAGGTGCCCTCGCGGAATTCCTTGAAGGACTTCTTGTCGAAGTACTGCGAGTGCGGGTCGAGCCCGGACACCATGCCGGAGATGGCGTCGGAGATCAGCTTCTTGTCGTCGACCGGCTCGACGTAGTCGCTCTTGACCATGCCGAACACTGCGGCGAGCTGCTGCAGCTCTTCCAGCGGCAGGGGCGCCATGGCCCCGCGCGCCACCGTCTGAAGCGAGACGGTCGTCAGCACGCCGGCGACGACGCCTGCGCTCACCCAGCCGGTGATTTTGAGTTTCTGGCCCATGGAGTTCCCTTCGGCGAACCGGATCGATTCAATATACACAGCTTGGAAGCAATTTCCTCGCCGCGGTTCCGTGACCGTTGAGTCCCGTCAGGCTTTGCCCTGCGAGGCCACGGCGGCAGCCGCCTTGGCAGCGGCCTCGGCGTCGCCCAGGTAGTAGTGGCGCAGCGGCTTGAGGTCGTCGTCCAGCTCGTAGACCAGCGGAATGCCGTTCGGGATGTTCAGGCCGACGATGTCACTGTCGGAGATGCCGTCGAGGTATTTGACCAGCGCCCGGATCGAATTGCCGTGCGCCGCCACCACGATCCGGCGCCCGGCACGGATGGCCGGGGCCATCGATTCGTTCCAGAAGGGCAGCACCCGCGCCACGGTGTCCTTCAGGCACTCGGTCAGGGGGACCTGCTCGGGCGACAGCTTGGCGTAGCGCACGTCGCTGCGCTCCGAGCGCGGGTCGGTCGGCTCCAGTGCCGGTGGCGGGGTGTCGTAGCTGCGGCGCCAGACCAGCACCTGCTCGTCGCCATACTGCTTGGCCATGTCGGCCTTGTTCAGGCCCTGCAGCGCGCCGTAGTGGCGCTCGTTGAGGCGCCAGGAATGGACGACGGGCAGCCAGGTGCGGTCCAACTCGTCGAGCGTGTGCCACAGGGTGCGCGTGGCACGCTTGAGCACGCTGGTGTAGGCAACGTCGAAATCGTAGCCCTCGGCCTTGAGCAGGCGCCCGGCCTGCTTGGCCTGCTCGACGCCGGTCTCGGTCAGGTCGACGTCGGTCCAGCCGGTGAAGCGGTTCTCGAGATTCCAGGTCGATTCGCCATGGCGGATCAGCACCAGTTTGTGCATGGAAGCCTTTGGATGAGTCTGAAGTAAACCGGCATTCTAAAATCCCGGGTTTGCCCACCCGGAACGCCCCGTGAAATTCTTCCTCGACAACTGGCTCCTGATCCTCATCGCCCTGAGTTCCGGCGGCATGCTCGCCTGGCCGAAGCTGCGCGGTGCCGGCCAGGGTTCGCTCACGGTCCAGGGCGCGGTGCACATCATCAACCGCGAGCGAGGCGTGCTGGTCGACGTGCGCGAGCCCGAGGAGTTCGCCGCCGGCCATCCGGTGGGGGCGCGCAACGTGCCGCTGGACCAGCTGGAGGCCAAGCTGCCCGGTGCCGTCAAGAACAAGACCGTGCCGCTGCTGCTGATCTGCGCCAGCGGCAGCCGCGCCCAGCGCGCCGTGGCCACGGCCAAAAAGCTCGGCTATGAGCAGGCCCAAGCGGTGGGTGGCGGGCTGAAAGCCTGGAAAGAAGCTAACCTGCCCGTCGAGAAGGCCTGACGCGCCCCGGCGTCGCAGCCTGCAAGGAGCCCCATGCAACCCGTCAAGATGTACACCACCGCGGTCTGCCCCTACTGCATCCGCGCCAAGCAGATCCTCAAGGCCAAGGGCGTCGAGCAGATCGAGGAGATCCGCATCGACACCAATCCCGAGGAACGCGCCCGCATGATGGAGATCACCCAGCGCCGCACCGTGCCGCAGATCTTCGTGGGCGACACCCACGTCGGCGGCTGCGACGACCTGATGGCGCTCGACAGCCGCGGCGGCCTGGTGCCGCTGCTGCGGGGCGCCTGAATCCGCACCGCCTTGCCCTGCCGGCGCCCGGACCGGCACGGCGGGGAGGCGATAATCCCCGACCTCTCGCACGCCCGCCGTGGGAATCCTCCCTCGCGGGCGTTGTTTTGACCTGAAAGCAAAGCCATGGCCGACCAACAAGCCGCAGAACCCGTCTTCCAGATCCAGCGCGTCTACCTCAAGGACCTGTCGCTGGAGCAGCCCAACTCGCCGGCCATCCTGCTCGAGCAGCAGCAGCCCACGGTGGACATCCAGCTCGGCGTCGAAGCGCAGAACGTGACCGAAGGCATCTTCGAGATCACCGTGTCGGCCACCGTGCAGACCAAGATCGATGACCGCACCGTCTTTCTGGTCGAGGCCAAGCAGGCGGGCATCTTCGAGATCCGCAACCTGCCCGAAGACCAGATGGGCCCGATCCTGGGCATCGCCTGCCCGCAGATCGTGTACCCCTACCTGCGCGGCAACGTCGCCGACGTGATCCAGCGCGGCGGCTTCCCGCCCGTGCACCTGGCCGAGATCAATTTCCAGGCCATGTACGAGCAGCAGCAGGCCCAGGCCGCCGGCGAAGGCGTGCCGGCCAACGCCCAGTAATCCGCGGCGCCTCGCCGATGCGCATCTGCGTGCTCGGCGCCGGGGCCTGGGGCACGGCCCTGGCCATCAGCGCCGCCGGCCACGCCGCGGGCGGGCGCAGCGTCACGCTGTGGGCGCGCGATCCGGCGCAGGCGGCCTCGATGGCGCAGGCACGCAGCAACGCGCGCTACCTGCCCGGCATTCCCTTCCCGTCGGCGCTCGCGGTCCAGGGTGGCGACCCGCGCGATGTCTGCGCTGGCGCCGACCTCGTCATCGTCGCGACGCCCATGGCGGCGCTGCGCGAACAGCTCGCCCTGCTGCAATCCGCGCAGGCGCCGGTCGCCTGGCTGTGCAAGGGCGTCGAGACTTCCGCCGGCGACGGCCCGGGCCTGCTGGCCCATGAAATCCAGATGCAGGTCGCGCCGCACCTGCATGCGGGCGTCCTGAGCGGTCCCAGCTTCGCCCAGGAGGTGGCACGCGGCCAGCCGACGGCGCTGGTCGCGGCCAGCACGCACGCCGGCGTGCGCGACACGTTGGTTGCGGCCTTCCACGGGCCCACGCTGCGCGTCTACGCCAACGACGACCTGGTGGGCGTCGAAGTCGGTGGGGCGGTGAAGAACGTGCTGGCCATCGCCACCGGCCTGGCCGACGGTCTGGCGCTCGGCCTGAACGCCCGTGCGGCGCTCATCACGCGCGGCCTGGCGGAGATGACGCGCTTCGGCGTCGCGCTCGGCGCGCGGCCCGAAACCTTCATGGGCCTGTCCGGCCTGGGCGACCTGGTGCTCACCGCCACCGGCGACCTGTCGCGCAACCGGCGCGTGGGCCTGCTGCTGGCCGAAGGCCGCACGCTCGCGCAGGCGGTCGACTCGCTGGGCCACGTGGCCGAAGGCGTGTACTGCGCCCGCACCGTGGTGCAGCGCGCGCGGCGCCTGGGCATCGACATGCCGATCGCCGAGGGCGTGGTGGCGCTGCTCGACGGCCGTCTGGCGCCAGCCGACGCGGTGCGTGCGCTCATGGAGCGCGAGCCGGGCGCCGAGCACGCCTGAGCACTGCGACGCCTGCGGGTTGCCGCTGATTCCGGATGTGCATGGCAGGCGTAGCCTCGCCGGCTCCAATCACTGCATCAGGAGTCGCCATGCCCCGTCCCTTCGTTCTGCCGCTGGGCGCCGCCGTGGCGGCGATCGCCCTCGTCGCCGGCTGCGGCGCCATGCGATCGTCCAGCCCAGGGGGCAACCCGATGGGTTTCTTCATCACCAGCACGAACCCCGGCAGGGGCGGCGACCTCGGCGGCCTCGCCGGCGCCGACCGCTTCTGCCAGTCGCTGGCGGCCAGCGCCGGTGCGGGCAGCAAAACCTGGCGGGCCTACCTGAGCACCGCGGCGATGAACGGCCAGCCGGCCGTCAACGCGCGCGACCGCATCGGCAGCGGCCCGTGGGCCAATGCGAAGGGTGTGGTCGTCGCCACCAGCGTCGCCGACCTGCACAGCGCCAACGCCAAGGTCGGCAAGGAGACCTCACTGACCGAGAAGGGCGAGGTCGTGTCGGGCTTCGGCGACCCGGTCAACCGCCATGACATCCTCACCGGCTCGCGCCCTGACGGCACCGTGGCCGTGCCAGAGCCCGGCAAGGACACGACCTGCGGCAACTGGACCCGCAGCGACGGCGGCTCGGCCATCGTCGGCCACCACGACCACAAGGGCACGAACCCAGACCCGGTCGCCAATGCGTCGTGGAACTCCGCGCACGGCACCCGCGGCTGCAGCCTCGACCAGTTGAAGATGAGCGGCAGCGCGGGCCTGCTCTACTGCTTCGCCACGAACTGAGGCCTCCCGGCTTTGCACTTCGCTTCGCTGCGTGTCATTCGTCACCTCCCGAGGAGGGGACCCCCCGCCCGCGGCCCGGCAAAGCCGGTTCCGCGTGAGCTTAGGCCTCCCGGCTTTGCACTTCGCTGCGCTGCGTGTCATTCGCCCACCTCCCGAGGAGGGGACCCCGCCTGCGGCCCGGCTAAGCCGGTTCCGCGGCGGGTTGCTGAAGCTCCAGTGGCGGACTACGCGGCCGTGTAGGCCAGGCGCACGTAGATGGGCGCGAAGGCTTCGGCCTGGGTGATCTCGACGAGGGTTTCCTTGGCGAGTTCGAGCATGGCGATGAAGGTGACCACCATGACCGGCACGCCGCGCGAGGCGTCGAACAGCTCCTCGAACTCCACGAAGCGCCGGCCCTGGAGCGTGCGCAGCACGATGCTCATGTGCTCGCGCACCGACAGCTCCTCGCGCGAGATCTTGTGGTGCTGCACGAGCTTGGCCCGCTTGAGGATGTCGGCCCAGGCCTCGCGCAGATCGACCACAGTGACCTCGGGAAAGCGCGGCTTGAGCGACTGCTCGATGTAGACCTGTGCCCTCCAGAAGTCGCGGCCGTAAGTGGGCATGGCCGCGAGCGCGGCGGCCTGCATCTTGGCCTGCTCGTACTCCAGCAGGCGGCGCACCAGCTCGGCCCGAGGGTCTTCCGCCTCTTCGCCCTCGGCCGTCTTCTTGGGCGGCAGCAGCATGCGCGACTTGATCTCGATGAGCATCGCCGCCATCAGCAGATATTCGGCCGCCAGCTCGAGGTTGCGCGTGCGGATCTCCTCGACGTAGGCCAGGTACTGGCGCGTCAGCCCGGCCATGGGGATGTCGAGGATGTTGAAGTTCTGCTTGCGGATCAGGTAGAGCAGCAGGTCCAGCGGCCCCTCGAAGGCCTCGAGGAAGACCTCCAGCGCATCGGGCGGGATGTAGAGGTCGTTCGGCAGCGAGAACAGCGGCTCGCCGTACAGCCGGGCCAGCGCCACCTGGTCGACGACCTCGGGCATCGGCGTCACCACGGTGGCGCCGTCCTCGTCATCGTCGTGCGCAGGATGCGCCTCGGGGCCGTTCATGGGCAATGAATGCTATGAAAAAAATAGCGCCCCGCGCAGGCGGGGCGGGCGTTCCAGGCCGATTTGGCTTGAAAAGGCTGCCTTCAGCCCTTGGTCTGGTAGACGTAGGGCTGCTGCGACACCGTGCCGGCGTCGATCTCGGCCTGCGCGTCGCGGTCGATCGCCTTGTCCCACAGCAGGGCGCGGCCGGCACGCTGCTCGGCTTCCAGGTCGGGCTTCTGGCGGCGCATCTGCTCGATGAACTGGGTGGCGTCGGAGGTGTAGTGGGGGCGGGCGAAGATCGACATAGACTGGAACCTGAAGTGGCGCGGATTTTAACGACCGGGGAGTGATTGGAAATGAGGGCACGACGCAGCATGAGGCGCCCGCTGGGCCTGATGTCGGGTCTGGCGCTGGTCCTGGGACTCGCCGCCTGCGACCCGCAGCGCATCGACAAGCTGGAAGAGGGCGTCTCCACCGAGGCCGACGTGCGCGCCCAGTTCGGCGAACCCGAGAACATCTGGGACGCCCCCGGCGGCCGCGTGCTCGAGTACAACCGCCAGCCCCAGGGCCAGAAGAACTACATGATCACCATCGGCGCCGACGGCAGGATGAGCGCGCTGCGCCAGGTGCTCACGCCCGAGAACTTCGCCAGGGTACGGCCCGGCATGCCGATGGAAGAGCTGCGCAAGCTGCTGGGCAAGCCGGCCAAGGTCACACCCTATGCCCTGAAGCGCGAGACCGAATGGGAATGGCGCTGGGTCCAGCCGCCCAACTCGCCCATGGTCTTCACTGCGGTGCTCGACGACCACCAGTACGTCGTGCGCAGCGGATCCTCACCCGACCGCGGCACCGAAGCCAACTGATTGCGAAGCGACCCCACACGGCTGCTCCATTTGCGCGGCGCGCGGCGCGCGCCGCGTCTCCACGAAAGCCCCACGCCCGCTCTCAGGCATAACCGCCTTGCGCTCGTGCGCTTGCTCCCTAGAATGGCTTTGCTTCAGGAACGAAACAAAGAGTAAGGGCACCACGATGCAACTCTCCCGCCGCCAGTTCATGAAAGTGACTGGCTCCACCCTGGCGGGCTCGAGTCTGGCACTGATGGGCTTCTCGCCGGCGACTGCGCTGGCCGAGGTGCGTCAGTACAAGCTCGCAGCCACCACCGTGACACGCCAGACCTGCACCTACTGTTCGGTGGGTTGCGGCATCCTCATGTACTCACTGGGCGACGGCGCGAAGAACGCCAAGGCCTCGGTGATCCACGTCGAGGGCGATCCCGACCACCCGGTCAATCGCGGCACGCTGTGTCCCAAGGGTGCGAGCCTGCTCGACATCATCAACAGCCCGAACCGTCTGCTGTACCCCGAGTACCGCGCGCCCGGTTCGAACGAGTGGAAGCGCATGTCCTGGGGCGATGCCCTGGACCGCATCGCCAAGCTGCTCAAGGCCGACCGCGACGCGAACTTCATCGAGACCACGGCCGACGGCAAGCGCGTCAACCGCTGGACGTCCACCGGCATGCTGGCCGCCTCGGCCTCCAGCAACGAAGCCGGCTACATCACCCACAAGGTCGCCCGCAGCTGGGGCCTTCTTCCTTTCGACAATCAAGCGCGTGTCTGACACGGCCCGACGGTGGCAGGTCTTGCCCCGACGTTTGGCCGTGGAGCGATGACGAACCATTGGGTCGACATCAAGAACGCGGATGTGATTCTGATCATGGGCGGCAATGCCGCCGAGGCACACCCCTGCGGATTCAAGTGGGTGACGGAGGCGAAGGCGCACAACAAGGCGCACTTCATGGTGGTCGACCCGCGCTTCAACCGCTCGGCGTCGGTGGCCGACTTCTACGCGCCGATCCGTTCCGGGAGCGACATCGCCTTCCTGGGCGGGATGATCAATTACCTGATCACCAACGACAAGATCCATCACGAGTATGTGAAGGCGTACACCGACTTCACCTTCCTCGTGCGTGAGGACTTCAACTTCGACGAGGGCTACTTCTCCGGCTACAGCGAGGAAAAGCGTCTCTACGACAAGACCAGCTGGGACTACCAGATCGGTGACGATGGCTTCGTCAAGACCGACCCCACCCTGCAGGACCCGCGCTGCGTCTTCCAGCTGCTCAAGAAGCACTACGCCATCTACACGCCCGAGAAGGTCGAGAGCGTCTGCGGCACGCCCAAGGCCAAGTTCCTGCACGTGTGCGAGCAGTTCGCGTCCACGGCCGTCGCCGGCCGGGCCGCGACCATCATGTACGCCCTGGGCTGGACGCAGCACTCGACCGGCGCGCAGACCCTGCGCTGCGCGGCGATGGTGCAGCTGCTGTGCGGCAACATCGGCGTGGCGGGCGGCGGCATGAACGCGCTGCGTGGCCACTCGAACATCCAGGGCCTGACCGACCTGGGCCTGCTGTCGGCCAGCCTGCCCGGCTACCTCACGCTGCCGCGCGAGGCCGAGCAGGACTACCAGTCCTACGTGGGCGCCCGCACGCAGAAGCCGCTGCGCAAGGGCCAGATGAGCTACTGGCAGAACTACCCCAAGTTCCACGTCAGCCTCATGAAGGCCTGGTACGGCCCGGCCGCCACGGCCGAGAACAACTGGGCCTACGACTGGCTGCCCAAGCTCGACAAGGAGTACGACATGCTCCAGATCTTCGAGCTCATGCATGAAGGCAAGGTCAACGGCTACCTGGCCCAGGGCTTCAACCCGCTCGCATCGCTGTCGGACAAGAACCGCAACCGCGACGCGCTGGCCAAGCTCAAGTTCCTGGTCATCATGGACCCGCTGGCCACCGAGACCTCGGAGTTCTGGAAGAACCACGGCGAATACAACGACGTGGACGCTTCCAAGATCCAGACCGAGGTGTTCCGCCTGCCGACCACGTGCTTCGCCGAGGAGGAGGGTTCCATCGTCAGTTCCTCGCGCGTGCTGCAGTGGCACTGGAAGGCGGCCGAGCCGCCGGGCGAGGCGCGCACCGACATCGCGATCATGTCGGGCCTGCACCTGCGCCTGAAGGAGCTGTACGCCAAGCAGGGCGGCAAGTTCGGCGATCCCATCGTCAACCTCTGGTGGCCCTACAACCATGCCGCCGAGCCGAGCCCGGCCGAAGTCGCGAAGGAGTACAACGGCCGCGCGCTGGTCGACCTGAAGGACCCGGCCGACCCGACCAAGGTCACACGCAAGGCGGGCGAACAGCTCGCCGGTTTCGCCGAGTTGAAGGACGACGGCAGCACCGTCGGCGGCTGCTGGATCTTCTCGGGCTGCTGGACGCAGGCGGGCAACCAGATGGCGCGGCGCGACAACGCCGACCCCACCGGCATCGGCAACACGCTGGGCTGGGCCTGGGCCTGGCCGGCGAACCGCCGCGTGCTCTACAACCGCGCCTCGTGCGACGAGAGCGGCAAGCCCTTCAACCCGCGCCGCAAGCTGGTGAACTGGAACGGCAGTGCCTGGGTAGGGGCCGACGTGCCCGACTACGGCGCAACCCTGGCGCCCGACGTCGGCGCCGGCCCGTTCATCATGAACCCCGAGGGCGTTGCGCGCTTCTTCTCCCGCAAGGGGCTCAACGAAGGGCCGTTCCCGACGCACTACGAGCCCTTCGACACGCCCGTGGGCTACAACCCCATGTACCCCAAGAACGCCAAGGCGACCAGTTCGCCCGCGGCGCGCGTGTTCAAGTCGGTGTGGGACACCTTCGGCAAGGCCGACGAGTTCCCGCACGTGGGCATCACCTACCGCCTGACGGAGCACTTCCACTACTGGACCAAGCACGCGCTGCTCAATGCGATCACGCAGCCCGAGCAGTTCGTGGAGATCGGCGAGGCGCTGGCGCAGAGCCTGGGCATCGCCAACGGCACCATGGTGAAGGTCAGCTCCAAGCGCGGCTACATCAAGGCGGTGGCCCTGGTCACCAAGCGGATCAAGCCGATGACCATCGAAGGCAAGACGGTGCACCACGTGGGCATCCCCATCCACTGGGGCTTCAAGGGCCTGACCAAGCCGGGCTTCCTGGCCAACACGCTGACGCCTTTCGTGGGCGACGCCAACACCAACACGCCCGAGTTCAAGACCTTCCTGGTGAAAGTGGAGAAGGTGTAGCGCCATGTCCATGCAATCCCTCGACATCAAGCGCCGCTCCGCCACCACCACGCCCGCGCCCAGCCAGCGCGAGGCCTACGCGGGCGAGGTCGCCAAGCTCATCGACGTCTCCAAGTGCATCGGCTGCAAGGCCTGCCAGACGGCGTGCATGGAATGGAACGACCTGCGCGACGACGTGGGCGTCACCACCGGCGTCTACGACAACCCGATGGACCTCACCGAGAACTCCTGGACCGTCATGCGGTTCACCGAGTACGAGAACGACGAGTCGGGCAACCTCGAGTGGCTGATCCGCAAGGACGGCTGCATGCACTGCGAGGACCCGGGCTGCCTCAAGGCCTGCCCGTCGCCGGGCGCCATCGTCCAGTACGCCAACGGCATCGTCGACTTCCATGAAGAGGCGTGCATCGGCTGCGGCTACTGCGTCACCGGCTGCCCGTTCAACGTGCCGCGCATCTCCAAGAAGGACAAGAAGGCCTACAAGTGCACGCTGTGCTCCGACCGCGTCGCGGTCGGCCAGGAGCCGGCGTGCGTCAAGACCTGTCCCACCGGGGCCATCGTCTTCGGCACCAAGAAGGCGATGAAGGACCACGCCGACGAGCGCATCGAAGACCTGAAGGAGCGCGGCTACAAGAACGCCGGCCTGTACGACCCGGCCGGCGTGGGCGGCACGCACGTCATGTACGTGCTGCACCATGCCGACAAGCCGGGTCTGTACCACGGCCTGCCCGCCGAGCCGACCATCAGCCCGATGGTCAGCCTCTGGAAGGGCGTCACCAAGCCGCTGGCGCTGGCGGGCATCGCGCTCACGGCGCTGGCCGGCTTCTTCCACTACACGCGCACCGGCCCCAACGAGGTGACGGACGAGGAAGACATCGACGCCGAGGCCCATGCGCTCGCGCGGCGCGACGATGCCGGGGTGGACGCCACCGGCCATCAGAAGGAGGTGCGCCATGAGCAGCAAGGCTGACCGCCCCGTGCGGGACGACTTCGTCGTCGACAACCAGGGCCGCCCGGCCATCGAGCGCTACACGCCCAACGACCGCAGCAACCACTGGCTCACCGCGATCTGCTTCGTGCTGCTGGCGCTGTCGGGCCTGGCGCTGTTCCACCCCGCCATGTTCTGGCTCACGGCGCTGTTCGGCGGCGGGCCGTGGACGCGCATCCTCCACCCCTTCATCGGGGTGGTGATGTTCGTGTCCTTCATGGTCCTGGTGATCCGCTTCTGGCACCACAACTTCCTCCATGCCAACGACCGGCAGTGGATGAAGCAGATGGGCGACGTGCTCAACAACCGCGAGGAGCGGCTGCCCAAGGTGGGCCGCTACAACGCGGGCCAGAAGGTGCTGTTCTGGGTGCTGCTGGTCAGCATGGTGTGCCTGCTGCTCACCGGGCTGGTGATGTGGCGCGCGTACTTCAGCCACCTGTTCCCCATCGGTATCATCCGGCTGGCCTCGCTGCTGCACGCCTTCTTCGGCTTCGTGATCATCTGTTCGATCATCGTCCACATCTACGCGGCGATCTGGGTCAAGGGCTCCATCAAGGCCATGACGCAGGGCACCGTGAGCTACGCCTGGGCGCGCAAGCACCACACGGCGTGGTACGAGGAAGTGGTCGACCGCGAACAGGGCCTGGCGCGCCGCGCCGGCGAACGGCGAGACCCCAACGCGCCGGTGGCTTGACGGTCCCCCCGATGCGACGGGGCAGGGCGCTCGCATAGACTCGCCGCAGCCCCAAACGAAGCGCGAAGCGCCGGGCCAGCCCCGGCGCTTCTTTTTTTGTACTTCTCTTGTGCAGTGCCTTGCGCCCCTCACCGTTCGGGCTGAGCTTGTCGAAGCCCTGCGCGGCGCTTCGACAAGCTCAGCGTGAACGGGTTGGAGATGGTGTTCGGCCCACATCACAACCGCGAACCGCCGTGCAACGCATCCTCCAACCCGGTGAAATCGAAGCCCTCGACAAGGTGAGCTTTCCGCGCGTGCGGCTGCCGCAACCGGCCACGCTCTTCCAGGAACGCGCCGCACGCCTGCGCCAGTTGGCCGACGGCAACCCCATCGCCGACTACCTGAACTTCGCCGCCCGCATCGTCGATGCGCAGCAGCGCCTCGCGGCGAAGGCGCCGGCGGCCGAGCCCGTGGCCGACGAGGTCGTGCGGCGCGCCAACGCCAACGGCATGCCGCTGCTGCCCGCGTCCGATGCGCTCGATGCGGCCTGGCGCAACGCGCTGCGTGCGCTGGTGGCCGAGGTGCGGGCCGATGCCACCACACCCGCCCCGTTGCAGCCCGTGCTCGAACGCCTGGCCGCCACCGGCGACGACGCGCTCGACGCCCTGGCTCGCCAGGCGCTGGCCGACAACCTGGGGCGCGAAGACATCGCCGCCGTTCCCTTCGTCATGGCCGCGCTGCAGGTCGCCTTCTCGGCCCGCGCCGCCGTCGTCGACGAGCCCACCGTGCCCTACGCCGAGCCCGCCACCATCTGTCCCGTGTGCGGCAGTGCCCCCGTGGCCAGCGTGCTGCGCATCGGCGGCCAGGCCGGCGGCCACCGCTACCTGCACTGCGGCCTGTGCGAAACCGAATGGCACATGGTGCGCGTCAAGTGCAGCCACTGCGAATCGACCGAGGGCGTGCGTTACCAGGGCCTGGAAGGCGAGGGCATCGCCGCCAAGGCCAAGGACCAGGTGGTGCTGGCCGAGACCTGCGGCGTGTGCCACACGTATCGCAAGCTCGTGAACCAGGAAAGGGACCCCTTCGCCGAGCCCCTCGCCGACGACCTCGCCAGCCTCACGCTCGACCTGCTGATGGGCGACACCGACTTCTCGCGCGCGAGCAGCAACCCGCTGTTGGCGATCGAGAAGCCGTTGGCGGTTTGAATACGGACTTCCGGACGCAGAGGACGCAAAGGTTTCGCAGAAGTCGCAAAAGGAGAAATCCTTCGATGACTTCTGTCTCTTTCGCGTCCTCTGCGTAACTTCTGCGTCCTCTGCGTCCTTTGCGTCCTCTGCGTCCGGAAGTCCGATCCCGATCCCGAATGACCGACCCCCTCCGCCTCCCCTCTGTCGACCGCGCCCTCGCCACGCCCGCCATGCAGGCGCTGGCCGATCGCTATGGCCACGGTGCCGTCGCCACCGCCCTGCGTGCCGAGTTCGATGCGCTGCGCCCGCAGGCCCTGGCGGGGCAGTTGAGCGCTGACGCGATCGCCGACGGCGCCCTTGCCATGGCCTGCGAGCGCCGCCTCGCCACCCGCTTCGCACCGCGCCTGAAGGCCGTGTTCAACCTCACCGGCACCGTGCTGCACACCAACCTCGGCCGCGCACTGCTGCCCGACGAAGCGGTGCAGTCGGTCATGCGCGCACTCACCGCGCCGGCCAACCTGGAATTCGACCTGGCGACCGGCGGCCGCGGCGACCGCGACGACCTGATCGACGAGGTGCTGTGCGAGCTCACCGGCGCCGAGGCGGCCACGGTCGTCAACAACAACGCGGCGGCCGTGCTGCTCACGCTGAGCGCGCTGGCCTCGCGCAAGGACGTCATCGTCTCGCGCGGCGAGCTGGTCGAGATCGGCGGCGCCTTCCGCATCCCCGACATCATGTCGCGCGCCGGCGCGCGCCTGGTCGAGGTGGGGACCACCAACCGCACCCACGCCAAGGACTACGCCGAGGCCATCACCGAGCGCACCGCGCTGCTGATGAAGGTGCACACCAGCAACTACGCCGTCACCGGTTTCACCAAGAGCGTGCCCGAGGCCGAGGTGGCGGCCATCGCCCACGCACGCGACCTGCCGCTGGCCGTCGACCTGGGCAGCGGCACGCTGGTCGACATGGCGCAGTGGGGCCTGCCCGAGGAACCCACCGTGCGCGACACCATCGCCGCCGGCGCCGACCTCGTCACCTTCAGCGGCGACAAGCTGCTGGGCGGCCCGCAGGCCGGCCTCATCGTCGGCCGCAAGGACCTGATCGCGAAGATCAAGAAGAACCCGCTCAAGCGCGCGCTGCGCGTGGGCAAGCTCACCCTGGCCGCGCTCGAGCCCGTGCTGCGGCTGTACCTCGCGCCCGAGCACCTGGCCGAGCGGCTGACCACGCTGCGCCTGTTCACCCGCACGCGCGCGCAGATGCAGGCCCAGGCCGAGCGCCTGCTGTCCGCCGTGCAGCAGGCCGTGGCGCCCGACTTCGACGTCGCCGTGGCGCCCATGGCCAGCCAGATCGGCAGCGGCGCGCTGCCCGTCGACACCCTGCCCAGCGCCGGCCTGCGCCTCATGCCGCGCGAGGCCAAGCGCGCCGGCCGCCAGCTCGCCCGGCTCGAAGCCGCGCTGCGCAGCCTGCCGCGCCCCGTGATCGGCCGCATCGCCGACCAGTCGCTGTGGCTGGACCTGCGCTGCCTCGAGGCGGGCGACGAGGCCGCGTTCGGCGATCAACTGCCGGCGCTGCGCAGCGCCCTGGCCGCCGAAGGAAAGCAATGAGCGCGCGGTCTTGATCGGTTGACGGAGCAGCCGGGGAGCTCTGGCCTTGGTGCCGTGCCTCCGGACTTGTCCATCAAATTCAAGCCCAATCGGCCTGCAGCGCCCGTCCAGCGGGCGCGAGCAGCTATGAAATCGATAGCGAATAGGCCGTTGAGCCGTCTTCCTGCCCTTGAAGGCGCCACGCGCAACTCTGCGCGGTCAACTCGAATCCGTTCACGCTGAGCTCGGCCTGTCCTGAGCTTGTCGATGGGTCGAAGCGCGGCGCGGCGCTTCGACAGGCTCAGCCCGAACGGATGGTTCGATTTCGGAAATGCCGACTCGTTACTTGCCTGCCTCGGTCCCAGCGGCCGGCGTGGCCGCCGCGGTCGATGCCGCCTGTTGCTGCTGCGCCTTCTCCTTCTTCGCCGCCTCGTGGTGCCCGATCGCGCAGCCGGCCGCGGCGCCCAGCACCCCGTGCTTGCCGGCCACATGGCCGGCCACGCCGCCCACGGCAGCGCCCTTGATGCAGCCCTTGGCCTGCGCCGCCGGCGCGAAGGCCAGCAGGCCGCCCAGCGCCATGCCGGCCGCGGCCAGCTTCCAACCCATCGATGCTGCAGAACGTGTGAGGTGTGCCATGTGGGTGACTCCTTGAAATGGCCAGCCGCCCGGTGCGGCCGTGTGGCACCAAGGTAGGCCGCGCCACCTTCTGCCAAGCTGACCCCCGCGCTGGCATCGACAGCCCTTCGCGGCGCCTGCCTACACACCCGGCATGGGCGGCCCATCGCCGCGGCCCCACGCACAATCCCGCCATGCGCCGCGCCCCTTCGAACTCGCCCCTGTCCCCATCCACCGCCATGCATCGCCCGCGGAGCGCCGCATGATCCTCGGCACCGCCGGCCACATCGACCATGGCAAGACCACGCTGGTGCGCGCCCTCACCGGCGTCGACACCGACCGGCTGAAGGAAGAGAAAGCGCGCGGCATCTCCATCGAGCTGGGCTACGCCTACACGCCGGTGCCGCCCGCGCCCGGCGATGCATCCGGCGAGGCAGCGGCCCAGGCATCGGCCGCCGCGCCCGCCGACGACCCGGCCCAGGTGCTCGGCATCATCGACGTGCCCGGCCACGAGCGCTTCGTCCACACCATGGCGGCCGGCGCCTCGGGCATCGACCACGCGCTGCTGGTCGTGGCCGCCGACGACGGCGTGATGCCGCAGACGCGCGAGCACCTCGCCATCGTCGAGCTCTTCGGCATCGGCGAAGGCACCGTGGCGCTGACCAAGTGCGACCGCGTCGACGCCGCCCGCATCGCCGCCGTCAAGGCCGACATCGCCGCTCTGCTCGCCGGCACCCCCCTGGCCGGCGCGCCGATCTTCGAGACCGGTATTCCTCCTCTCCCCTCTGGGGATAGGTTGGGCGGGGGGCACCGGGCGGTGGTTGCCGACGGCGGCATCACCGCCCTGCGCACTCACCTCTTCGCCATCGCGCGCCGCCAGCACGCCCGCCGGCAGGACGGCCTCTTTCGCCTCGCCGTCGACCGCGTCTTCACCCTCGCGGGCCACGGCACCGTCGTCACCGGCACCGTCTTCGGCGGCCGCATCGCGGCGGGCGACACGGTGGCGCACTTCGGCATCGGCTCGGGCGACGGCCGTGCGCCGCCGCGCGCCGTGCGCGTGCGCAGCCTGCACGCGCAGAACCGCGCCGCCCCCACCGGCGCCGCCGGCCAGCGCGTGGCGCTCAACCTCGCGGGCGTCGACAAGAACGACATCGCGCGGGGCGACTGGATCGCCGACCCGCGCGTGCTGCAGGCCACCCAGCGCATCGACGTGCGCGTGCGCCTGCTCGACGGCGCGCCGCCCATCGCCGCCTGGACGCCGCTGCACGTGCACATCGGTGCCGCGCACCGGCTGGCGCACGC
>NZ_CABFMN010000079.1 GCF_901875635.1 Xylophilus ampelinus
GCCGAGCAGCAGGCCGCGCTGGACGCGCTGGCGGCCGGGCCTGGCCCCTTCCTGCTCTTCGGAAGCACCGGCAGCGGCAAGACCGAGGTCTACCTGCGCGCCGTCGAGGCGCGCCTGGCGCGCGATCCGCAGGCCCAGGCGCTGGTGATGGTGCCGGAGATCAACCTCACACCGCAGCTGGAGGCGCGCTTCACCGCCCGCTTCGCGCCGCGCTTCGGTGCCGGCGCGGTGGTGTCGATGCACAGCGGCATGACGCCGCCGCAGCGCCTGGCGAGCTGGCTGGCCGCCCACAGCGGCCAAGCGCGCATCGTGCTGGGCACGCGCATGGCGGTCTTCGCCTCGCTGCCGCGGCTGGCGCTGATCGTGGTCGACGAGGAACACGACCCCAGTTACAAGCAGCAGGAAGGCGCGCGCTACTCGGCGCGCGACCTGGCGGTGTGGCGCGCGCGGCGCGAGGGCGCACAGGTGCTGCTCGGCTCGGCCACGCCCTCGCTCGAGAGCTGGCACCAAAGCCGGCCACCGGGGCCCGACGAACCGGGCGGCCGCTACCAGCGCCTGGCGATGCCCTCGCGCGTGGGCGAAGGTGCGCTGCCTCGGGTGCGGCTGGTCGACATGAATCTTCAGCCGCCGAAGACCGTGCTGTCGTCGGCGCTGCTCGAGGCGCTGGGCCAGCGCGTCGCGCGCGGCGAGCAGAGCATGGTCTTCCTCAACCGGCGCGGCTACGCGCCGGTGCTGGCCTGCGGCGACTGCGACTGGAAGAGCGAGTGCCCCCACTGCAGTGCCTACCGCGTGTTCCACAAGATCGACCGCACGCTGCGCTGCCACCACTGCGGCTTCACCGAGCGCGTGCCGCGTGCATGCCCGTCCTGCGGCAACCCCGACATCGCGCCGGTGGGCCGCGGCACCGAACGGCTGGAGGAACAGCTTGCGCAGCTGCTCGCACCGGTGACGCGGCCCGACGGCGGTCCGGTGCGCATCGCGCGCATCGACGCCGACAGCACGCGGCACGAGGGCGCGCTCGAGCAACAGCTGGCGCAGGTGCACGGCGGCGAGGTCGACGTGCTGGTGGGCACGCAGATGATCGCCAAGGGGCACGACTTCCGACGCATCACGCTGGTGGCGGCGGTGAACCCGGACGGCGCGCTGTTCTCCAGCGACTTCCGCGCGCCGGAGCGTCTGTTCAGCCTGCTCATGCAGTCGGCCGGACGCGCCGGCCGCGACGGCGCCTGGCTGCAGGCGCAGGGCAGCACGGCCGAAATGTGGATCCAGACCCACCACCCGCAGCACCCGCTGTTCACCGCGCTGCGCCGGCACGACTACGCCAGCTTCGCGCAGCAGCAGCTCGAGGAGCGGCGCATGGCGGCCATGCCGCCCTTCGCCTTCCAGGCACTGCTGCGTGCCGACGCCCGCACGCAGGAGGCGGCGCAGGCCTTCCTGCACGCGGCGAGCGCGGCTGCCGATGCATTGCCCGATGCGGGCGCCGTCACGCGCTACCCCCCGGTGCCACTGGCGATCCAGCGCGTGGCGAACGTGGAAAGGGCACAGATGCTGGTCGAGAGCGGCTCCCGCGCCGCATTGCAGCGGCTGCTCGCGGCCTGGCAGCCGCTGCTGCACGGGCTGCGTCGCACGCCCGAGGGCAAGGGCGTGATCCGCTGGCTGGTCGACGTGGACCCGCAGGCGATCTGAGCCGCGGGCGTCGAGCGAAGAGGGGCGGTTCGGCTCAGCCCAGCGCGATGGGCTGCTTGGCCATCTGCACGTACTGCAGCGAGCCGCGTCGGCGCCGCGCCGCGCGGCGAGCGCGCCAGGCCGCCCACAGCGCGGCTGCGGCCAGCGCCGCAAGCACCGCGGTGCCCATCCACCCACCGGCGCCGGCACGCCACATCAATGCGCCCGTCATCCCCACGGCGCACCAGAGAACGAGATGGATCAGCGCAGCCATCGAAGCCTCCAGAACGAAAACCGTCGCGGCTCCCCCATGGGCAGGGGACGGCGACGCACGAAGTAACACTATCACTCTATTGCGGACAGTGATCGGTAGGAAATACGCTCAACAATGGTCATCGCCCCCGTGGGCGACTAGCTGGAGGTCGGCCGTGGTCAAGACGATGGTGGTGTGGGGACTGTTCGTCGCGGGCATCGCCGCGATGCCCGCGCAGGCGGCCGAACTGGAGGTCGAGGGCACGCGGCTGCACGTCACCGGCACCCTCGACGGCGAAAGCGCCGCCGCCTTCGCCGAGCAGCTGGCCGGCGGCCAGGTGCGCACCGTCGTCTTCGAGGATTCGACCGGTGGGTCCTTCGACGTGGCCGAAGGCTACGCCCAGGCCATCCGCCGCGCGGGCGCGAGCACCGAGGTGCGGGGCATGTGCCACGACGCCTGCGCGTACGCCTTCCTCGCGGGCAAGGAACACCGCTTCGGCCGTGGCCTGCACGTCAACAGCCTGCTGGTGCCGCTGCGCACCCGCACCACGGCGGCCGACATCGAGAAGACGCTGGTCGAGTTCAGCACCCCGCCCGCCGTGCCGGCGGCCGGCAATGCCACCCCGCCGGCGCGCGAGCCCTGGCTGCCTGCGCAGGGCCTGCTCTTCACCGCCACGCCGACGCTGTTCGGCCGCATCTACAACAGCTACTGGTGCGACGGCACGCAGGGCCGCGATCCGTCGAAGTGCGCCCTGCTCAGCGATGCCGACCCGTACAAGCTGGGCGTGCTGACGCCCTGAGCGGCTCAAGCATCGAATCGGGCTGCAGCGCCCGTGGGATGAGCGCCAACAGCTATGGAAACGATAGCAATCCGGAGCAGTCAGCCCCTCAGCGCACCCAGCCCACCGCGAGCGGAAAGCTGAAGAAGGCCGCCACCGTGGTCCACAGGATGATGCGGGCGATGCGCCCGTTGTCGGCGCCGTAGCGCTCGGCCAGCATCGAGACATTGCTCGCGCTCGACAGCGCGGCGACCAGCACCAGGGCCGCCATGGCCGGCGCCGACAGTGGCAGGCCCGCAGCCCGCACCGCCCAGCACAGGCCCGCCACCAGCAGCGGGTGCAGCAGCAGCTTGACGGCCACCACCGGCAGCACGTCGTGCAGCGCCGCCCGGTACGAGGGCCGCACCCCACCGGCCTGAGCAAGCAGCGCCGAGCGCGCCAGCACCGCACCGATGGTGAAGAGCGCCGCCGGCGAGGCGGCCTCGGCCAGCATGGCCACCGTCTTGTCGATCGGCCCCGGCAGGCGCCACTGCAGCGCCGAGGCCAGTGCACCCAGCAGGATCGACCACGGCATCGGGTTGCGCAGGATGCCGGCCAGCGCCTTGCGCACCGCCTGGGCGGCGGCGCGCTCGCCGGCTGCGCCGGTGCCGACATCGAGGCGCGACAGCGCGATGCACAGCGAGGAGGTGACCACCATGTCGAAGGCAACGGTGATGATCACCGGCCCCGCGGCGGAGGGGCCGAGCAGGGCCGCCAGCAGCGGCACGCCCATGAAACCGGTGTTCGGGAAGGCCGCCACCAGCGCGCCGAAGGCGGCGTCGTTCCAGCTCAGCCCGCCGCGCCGCGCCAGCCACACCGCCAGGCCGACGACGACGAAGGCCGCCACACCCCACACCAGCGCCACGGGGCCGTCGAGCAACTGCGCGATCGGCGTGTTGGCGCCAAAGCGGTACAGCATGCACGGCAGCGCGAAGTACAGGACGAAGCTGTTGAGGCCCGGGATCGCCTCCAGCGGCAGGATGCGCCCGCGCGCCGCAGCGTAACCGGCCGCGATCAGCGCGAAGAAGGGAAAGGTGACGAGGAAGATGGCGAGCACGGCGCGGGCGATTGTGCCCGGCGCGCGCGAACTGCCCCACCGTTCGGGCTGCGCCTGTCGACACCTTGCGCGACGCTTCGACGGGCTCAGCGCGAACGGATTCGGGGCCAGCCGCGGGGACTTCCTTCAACACCAAAACGGCCTGCAGCGCCCGCCCTGCCTGCGCGATCAGCTATGAATTCAGGAGCAATCGATCCCGCGAAGCGGCCGCCTTGCCAGCGCCGCACGCCCACCCCGCATCGCGGAAAGCGCCTTCCGTATGATTCGGCGCTTCGCCTTTCGCGGCCTGCGCCGCCCGGCCCCTCGCGCCGCCCGCCCACGCTCCCGCCCCATGTCCGGTCTCAACCTCGCCCAGCAGGATGCCGTCAATTACCTGCATGGCCCCTGCCTCGTGCTCGCGGGCGCGGGCTCGGGCAAGACGCGCGTCATCACGCACAAGATCGCGCGGCTGATCCAGACCGGGCTGGAGCCCAAACGCATTGCGGCCATCACCTTCACGAACAAGGCGGCGGCCGAGATGCGCGAGCGGGCCAAGGGCCTGATCGGCCGTGACGCCAGGCACGTGATCGTCTGCACCTTCCACGCGCTGGGGGTGCGCATGATGCGCGAGGACGGCGGCGTGCTGGGCCTCAAGCCCCAGTTCAGCATCCTCGATGCCGACGATGTGACCAAGATCCTGAAGGACGCCGGCGGCACCACCGACGCGGCCACCGCCCGCACCTGGCAGTGGACGATCAGCAAGTGGAAGAACATGGGGCTGAATGCCGCCGAGGCCGAGGCGCAGGCGCAGGACGACAACGAGCGCGTCACCGCCCGCATCATGGCGCGCTACGAGGAACGCCTGGTGGCCTACCAGAGCGTGGACTTCGACGACCTGATCGGCATGCCGCTGGCGCTGCTGCAGAAGCACCCCGAGGTGCGCGAGAAGTGGCAGAAGCAGCTGGGCCACATCCTGGTGGACGAGTACCAGGACACCAACGCCACGCAGTACGAGGTGCTCAAGGCGCTGGCCGGCACGCGCGGCAGCTTCACCGCGGTGGGCGACGACGACCAGTCCATCTACGGCTGGCGCGGCGCGACGCTGGACAACCTCAAGAAGCTGCCGATCGACTACCCGCAGCTCAAGGTCATCAAGCTGGAGCAGAACTACCGCTCCACCAGCGCCATCCTGCGCGCGGCCAACAACGTGATCGGGCCAAACCCCAAGCTCTTTCCCAAGACGCTGTTCAGCGAACTGGGCGAGGGCGAGCCGGTGCGCGTGGTCGACTGCGACAACGAGCAGCACGAGGCCGAACGCGCGGTGGCGCGCATCCTCGGCCTGCGCGAGACCTCGCAGCACAAGGAATGGCGCGACTTCGCCATCCTCTACCGCGCCAACCACCAGGCGCGCGTGTTCGAGCAAGCGCTGCGCCGGGCGCAGATTCCGTACAAGGTGTCGGGCGGCCAGAGCTTCTTCGACCGCGCCGAGATCAAGGACCTGTGCGGCTGGTTCCGCCTGTGGGTCAACAACGACGACGACCCGGCCTTCCTGCGCGCCGTGACCACGCCCAAGCGCGGCATCGGCCACACCACGCTGCAGCAGCTGGGCGTGTTCGCCACCCAATACAAGCAGAGCCTGTTCGAGGCGCTGTTCTCCAATTCGCTGCCCAGCGCCGTCGGCAAGCGCGGCATCGAGGGGCTGCACGAGTTCGGCCGCTACATCAACGACCTCGAATACCGCGCACGCCACACCAGGGGCGCCGAGGACGCGCGCGCGTTCCTCGACACCTGGCTCAAGGAAATCGGCTACGAGCAACACCTCTACGACGGCGAGGACAGCGAGCCAGCCGCGGCCGCGCGCTGGACCAACGTGATGGAGTTCTGCGACTGGATGGCACAGCGCTGCGGCGGCAAGATCGCCGACGCGAGCGGTGCCGACCCGACGACGGAGGAGCCCAAGAGCCTGCTGGAGGTGGCACAGACGATCTCGCTGCTCTCGACCATCAGCGAGCGCGAGCAGGACCAGAACGTGCTCACGCTCTCGACGCTGCACGCCTCCAAGGGTCTGGAGTGGCCGCATGTGCTGCTGATCGGCGTGAACGAGGGGCTGCTGCCCTTCAAGCTCGACGACGACGAGGGCCGGCAGGAAAAGGTCAACGAGAGCGTGGTCGAGCGCCTGCAGGAAGAGCGCCGCCTCATGTACGTGGGCATCACCCGCGCGCAGCGCAGCCTGGCCGTGAGCTGGACCAAGCGGCGCAAGAAGGGCCGCGAGATGTTGCAGGCGCTGCCCAGCCGCTTCATCGCCGAGATGGCGTTGGACAAGACCACCGCCCGCGAGGACCCGCGCGCCAAACTCAAGGCCTTGCGCGAGGAATTCGCGCGCAAGGCGCAGGCCAGCGCCGCAGCGGCCGCAGCAGCCGCCGGCACCCCATGAAGACACTTGTCGCTACATTTTTGATAGCTGCTTGCGCAGGCTGCGCGGGCGTTGCGGGCCAAAATGGCACCCAAGTCGCAAGGGGCGCTGCGCCTACGCACAAGGGCGCTGACTGCGCACGCAACCCCTCGGCCCAGCCGGTGGAGACTCTCTATGGGCGCTGGCAGGTCCGCATCGACGGACAGCCCGGCGCCACGGCGGAACTGGGCCCGCATCCTGAGTACGCGGGCGTGCGCGGTCGATTGAACCGCCCCGCCGGCGTGGCCCAGCTCGCGGGCGACATCGACGACGAGGGCACGCTCGCCCTCGACGAATCGGAGGACGGCCGTTCGATCAGCGCCACCTGGACGCTGGCGGTGCAGCCCGACTCCTGCGGCAAGGAGTTCAAAGGAACATGGCAACACGCAGGCGACGAGGCCCAACGGCCCGTCGTGATGACCCGAATTTCGCCGGCGCCCTGAAGGGGCGTCTCTCTTCTTCTTCGCAGCCCTGGACCCTGGCCGCTGCAGCGGCTCTGTGCGCCGCCGGTGCGCAAGCGCAGACTGCGCCCTCGGGCGAGCCCGCCAGCCCACTGGCCGATGCGCAGCTCACCTGGCAGCAATGCACGCGGCTGGGCGCCGACAAGGACGCGCGCCTGGCCTGCTTCGACCGCTGGGCGCAGCAGCAATCGCTGCCCGCCGCCGCCGTGCCTGCGGCGCCCGCCGCACTGGCCAGCGCACAGCCGCAGGGCGCACCTGCGGCCAACCAGCCGGTCGATGCGAACGTGCCTGCAACGCGCGTGGTGACGGTCGACGACGAAGGCTGTCGCAACCGCCAGTACTCCACGCTGTCGCGCTTCTGGGAACTGGAGAACGGCACCGACTGCGGCACCTTCACCTTCCGCGGCTACCGGCCGCTGAACCTGTCCGTGACGACTGCCAGCCACAAGCCCGAGACGCCGACCTCCCCCTCGCCCGGCCACACGGGCGAGCCGGTGAACTACCAGGCCAACGAGATGCGCATCGGCCTGTCGGTGCGGACCAAGCTGGCGCAGGGCATGCTGACGCAAGGCGACCCGGTGAAGAAGGATTCGCTGTGGTTCGCGTACTCGCAGCAGTCGACCTGGCAGCTCTTCAACGGCGACATCTCGCGGCCCTTCCGGACGACGGACCACGAGCCGGAGCTGATGTACGTCTACCCCACCGACGTGAAGCTGCCAGGCGGCTGGCGCTGGCGTTACGCAGGTCTGGGCATCGTGCACCAGTCGAACGGGCAGAGCCTGCCGCTGTCGCGCAGCTGGAACCGCGTGTACCTGATGGGCGGCATGGAGCTGGACAACCAGTTCGCCATCACCGCCAAGATCTGGAAGCGCATCCACGAGAGCGCGGCCGACGACGACAACCCTGACATCACCAACTACCTCGGCCACAGCGAGATCACCGGCAGTTGGTACGTGAACAAGGACAACACGCTGGCCGCGACCGTGCGCGGCGCCATCGGCGGCACCGGGCGCGGATCGGTCAAGCTGGAATGGATGCGCGCCATCGGCGACCCGGCCAAGAGCAACCTGCGCTTTCACACGCAGCTCTTCCATGGCTATGGCGACACTCTGGTCGACTACAACCGCAAGCGCACGGTGTTCAGTGTGGGGGTGAGCCTGGTGGACTTCTGAGTCCGGCGCGCACGCGGGCCACGGCCTGCGTGCTTCGCCTCTTCGCCTCCACGGCGCAAAGAGAAAAGGCCCTTGATCCGGTGACGAATCAAGGGCCTTGCTGTTTGGTGGTGCAGTTCAGGTGCAGTCGCAACCACCCTCAGGGAAGCCTGCGGCGAACCTACGGCTGACGAGCGGTTAAGCGGTCGAACGGTCGAACGGTTGAGCGGCAGCAGTGCCACCGGTTTTTGGGTCATGTCACAGGAAGCCGCAGCCAAGCGCATTGTCGACGTTGCGTTCGACGGCGGCATCAACTTCTTCGATACCGCCGACGTCTACTCGCACGGCCAGTCGGTCGGCAAGGCGCTCAAGGGCAAACGGCACGAAGTGGTGGTCACCACCAAGGTGCGTGGGCGTATGAGCCGCGAGATTAACGACGTGGGCCTGAGCAGCCATCTCATCCTGCAAAGTGCGGACGCCATCCCGTGCGCGCGGGATCATGCCTGAGTCGCGCCGCCGGGGAGAGGGGCGTTGACCGTGACACCGCTCCTTTAGAGAGATTCCCAGATCGCCGCTTCAGATTCCAGTGCCGCATTGGGCGGGCCGCCCCACCGGCTCCACCCAAAGCTGGTGAATTGGCGCAGCTCCTGCTGCGCAGGCGGTCTCGACGTCTGATGAGCGACCGCCCGACAAAAGGCGGCAGGAGTGGCGGGGATGACGAGAGTTTCTCTCGAAAGACTCCATGCGGGTTTCGAAGATGTAGGTGTGAGGCGGAGAGCGCCCAGCCCAACCGCCCTTCCCAACGGGTACTCCGCTTGGGTTTCGAGGAATCCGGGGTATCGTAATGGTTTACAGCCCATCGAATCCTTCCTATACTTCGGCGGCGACCTCCCTACTACCGCGAACGAAGGAGACCAATTATCATGAGAAAGTTATCTGTTTTTTTTCTGGCCGCCTTTATGGCCTTCACGGCCTGGGCTCAGGGCGACGCCGCTGCATACCCTGTGCGCCCGGTCAAGATTACTGTCGGGTTTGCACCTGGTGGTGCCACGGACCTGATCGCGCGGCATTACGCCAAGCGGCTGCAGGATAAGTTGGGCCAACCCTTTCTCGTCGAGAACAAGCCAGGCAAGGGCGGCGTTGTCGCCGTGATGTCCGCACTGAACGCGCCAGCTGATGGCTATACCATCATTATGGGCACGACAGGAATGGCCGTCGACACAGCACTAGGTGAAACACCGTACAACTGGGAGCGGGACCTTGCGCCTATCGGGCTGCTCGGCTCCGCGATGAACGTGCTCGTCGTCGGCGAGTCGTCCCCGCTGCGCAGTCTGGGCGACGTCTTAGCCGAGGCAAAGAAACGCAGGATGACATTCGGTTCGGCAGGGGTTTCTTCCTCCATGCACATGACAGGGGAGCTGTTCAAGGGGGTCACGGGCTTAGACCTCGCGCACGTACCCTACCGTGGAGCTGTGGCGGCTGAACAGGCCCTGCTGGCCGGCGAAGTCGACTTGCTGTTCGACAACATCGCAGGCGCGATGACCTTCATACAAGCAGGCAAGTTTCGCCCCATTGCGGTTTCCAGTGGGACACGCCATGCTGAGTTGCCCCAGGTGCCCACCTTTCATGAAGCCGGCCTGCGTGGATTCGACAGCACCAGTGCCTTTTTCCTGATGGCCCCTGCAAAAGCTCCCGCCCGTGCGCTGCAGCAACTTGAAGCGGCTGTACTCGCTATTTCCAAGGAAGAAGAAACGAGTATCTTTCTGCGAAAGCTGCACCTTGTGCCGTTGGCAGGGGACGGAAAGGCGCTGAGATCCCACATGATCGACGACGTCGCCAAGTGGAAGAAGATCGTGTCCGCGGAGAGTTTCAAGCGGCCGTAACTGCTCGGTCTGGCTCCGCGGTGACCTGGGGCAGGGCCGCGTAGGGTGACTGCCGCACGTGCGCGGCGCAGCCTCGCTTGCGGCGTTGGTGGAAGGGGTTGTTGCGCACGCTCGAATGTGCCCCAACGTTGACGGGTTTCGTGTGCGGGCGTTGTCTTCAATCTGAGGGCATACGCTCGTCATGGATGCCGCGCGGCAGGGACCAGGTCCTCCAGGGAACCAGGAGGCATCGAGCCGCACAAACCCACCAGGTGCGGCAATACGGGCCGGACCGGAGGTTCATTGCGACTAGAAATTCCGGGAAATCAGGGGGCTATCTCAGGGGCAAGATCAAGGACACCAGCGCTTCACGCCGAAAATCGCTCCGTCGCGTAGGTCGTCAGCAGCAGATCGATCAGCGCCTGTGCATAAGCAGGCAGCGCCTCGCCCTCACGGGCCAGCACATAGCGCTCCCGGATGCGCCACTCGTCCTGCAGTTCCAGCGGGATCAGGGGCAGTTCGAGCAGGTGGCGCCGCGCGCTCATCTCGGGCACCACGCCGATGCCCACACCGGCGGCCACCATCCGGCAGACCGCGTCGAAGCTCGACAGCTCTACCCGCAGGTGGAGCGTACGGCCCAGCCGTGCCGTTACCTGCGCCAGGTGTTTGCGCAGCGTGCTCCCCGCGTGCATCCCCACGTGCGCTTCATCCAGTGTCTCGGCAAAGGCAACACTCTTGCGCCGCGCAAAGCGGTGCCCGCGCGGCACGACCAGGACGAGGCTGTCCGTGCTGAAGTGGATTGCCCGCAGGCCAGGGATGTCCATGCGTGTGGAGACGATACCCACGTCCGCCTGCCCTTCCAACACGCCGAGGGCGATCTCGGGGTTCTGCCGCTCCTGCAGTTCCACGTTGACCTTTGAATTCGCCTTGAGGAAGGCTGGCAGCACGGCGGGCAGGATGTCCGTAACGGCGGTGGTGTTGGCGTGGATGCGCACATGACCGCGCAGTCCGCCGGCGTATTCGCGCAAGTCGGAGCGCAGCTGCTCGGTCTGGCGCAGGATAGCGCGTGCATGGTGCAGGAACGCCTCGCCCGCGGGCGTCAGCTGCACGCCCCGAGCCTGTCGCATCAACAGAGGCCCCCGCGCATGCTCCTCCAGCACCCTAACGCGGGCACTGGCGGCCGGCAGCGACAGATTCTGGGCATCGGCAGCCTTGGTGATGCTGCCGTTGTGCGCAATGGACGCGAACAGGCGCAGGTCGAGTTGGTCAAAATCCACGGGGCGATTCTAAGACACCCTTCCAAGTTTCAGAAGTCTCTCTCTCGAGTTGGCGCATTGTCCGGGGGCGCGCCGCACGGCATCATGGTGCCATGCAAGTGTCCACCTCGCTCCCGCTTATCACGCCCGAGTCCGTCGCCCATTTACGGAAATGGGAGGGGCGCAGCCAGACCACCCTGGACCGCGCCACCAGCGCGCCTATGCGCAGCCTCGCCGCCACGCTCGACCGCGGCGAGGCCGATGCGGCGATTGGCGCAGTCCTTCCCCCCTTGTGGCACTGGCTGTACTTCCTGCCGCAGGCACCGCAGAGCGAGATCGGTGCCGACGGCCATCCGCGCCTGGGCGGGTCCCTGCCGCCCGTCCCCCTTCCGCGTAGGATGTGGGCCGGCGGGCGGCTGCAGTTTCATGCACCCGTGCGGGTGGGCGATGAGCTGCAGAGGACGACTCGCATTGCGTCGGTGACCCACAAGGCGGGCCGCACCGGCGACTTGGTCTTCGTGCTGCTGCGCCACGAGATCACCTCTGCGGGCGTGTTGGCGGTCACCGAAGAACAGGATATCGTCTACCGCGCACCTGCCCAGCCGGGGGAGCTGGTGCCGACGCCGCAGGTGGCTCCGGCCGGTGCCACGTGGGCGCGCGAGGTCGTGCCTGATCCGGTGCAGCTGTTCCGCTATTCGGCCCTGACATTTAACGGCCATCGCATCCACTACGACCGGCCCTACGCCACCGAGGTCGAGGGCTACGCCGGCCTGGTCGTGCACGGGCCGTTGATTGCAACCTTGCTGGCGGACCTGGCCCGGCGCGAGCGGCCAGAAGCACGGGTGACCGGCTTGAGCTTCAAGGCTGTGCGGCCCACCGTAGATCTGCATCCCTTCCGCGTCTGCGGCACGCCATCGCCTGACGGCAAGAGGGCAAAGCTCTGGGCGCAGGACCACGAAGGCTGGCTCACGATGCAAGCGGACATCCAGTTCAAATAAAGACAGACCCCCCAATGAAGACCGTAATCCCCACTCCCGACGAACACCAGGAGATGCGCGAGGCCCTGCGAGACCTGTGCAGCCAATACGACGCCGCCTATTGGCAGAAGGTGGACACCGACCGCGGGTACCCGGAAGCCTTCGTCGATGCATTGACCGAAGCAGGCTGGATGGCGGCGCTTATTCCCAACGAGTACGGGGGCTCCGGGCTGGGCCTGGGCGAGGCGTCTGTGATCATGGAGGAGATCAATTTCTCCGGCGGTAACTCCGGCGCGCTGCACGGCCAGATGTACAACATGAACACCGTGCTGCGGCACGGCTCGCCCGAGCAGAAACAGAAATACCTGCCTGGAATCGCCAGCGGCAAGCTGCGGCTGCAGTCCATGGCAGTCACGGAGCCGACCACCGGCACCGACACGACCCAGCTCAAGACCACTGCGGTTAGGAAGGGCGACCGCTACGTGGTGAACGGGCAGAAGGTCTGGATCTCGCGCATCCAGCACTCGGACCTGATGATCCTGCTGGCCCGCACAACGCCGCTGTCTGCAGTAAAAAAGCGAAGCGAAGGCATGAGCATCTTCCTTGTGGACCTGCACCATGCGATCGGCAACGGAATGACGGTGCGGCCGATTCCGAACATGGTCAATCACGAGACGAACGAGGTGTTCTTCGACAACCTCGAGATTCCTGCGGAAAACCTCATCGGCGATGAAGGGCATGGCTTCAAGTACATTTTGGATGGACTTAACGCCGAACGAACGCTGATTGCCGCCGAGTGCATCGGTGATGCTTACTGGTTCGTCAACAAGGCGCGCGAGTACGCCAGCGAACGCGTCGTGTTCAACCGGCCCATCGGCCAGAATCAGGGCGTCGCATTCCCGATCGCCGACGCGTACATCGAAACCGAGGCGGCCAACTTGATGCGCTTCAAGGCCTGTGCGCTGTTCGACGCGCACAAGCCTTGCGGTGCAGAGGCCAATATGTCCAAGTACCTGGCGGCCAAGGCGTCCTGGCAGGCAGCGGACATGTGCCTGCAGACGCACGGCGGCTTCGGCTTCGCGCACGAGTATGACGTGGAGCGCAAGTTCCGTGAGACTCGTCTCTACCAAGTGGCGCCGATCTCCACCAATCTGATCTATTCGTACGTGGCCGAACATGTGCTTGGCCTGCCGAGGAGCTTTTGATGCCACGCCCGCTGGACGGCATCACGGTTGTTTCGCTGGAACATGCGATCGCGGCACCCTTCTGCACCCGACAGCTGGCCGACCTCGGCGCCCGCGTTATCAAGGTCGAACGCCCAGGAAGCGGTGACTTCGCCCGCGAATACGATCACCGAACGCGGGGGCTGGCGTCGCACTTCGTCTGGGTGAACCGGTCCAAGGAGAGCCTCGCGCTAGACCTGAAGCAACCGGCGGCGCTCGAGGCGCTGAAGGATCTGCTGGGCAAGGCAGACGTTCTTGTGCAGAACCTCGCGCCCGGCGCGGCGGCGCGCATGGGCCTCGGCTACGAACAACTCAGCGTCGCCAACCCATTGCTGGTCGTCTGCGACATCTCCGGCTATGGCAGCAATGGTCCGTACCGAGACAAGAAGGCCTACGACCTGCTGGTGCAGAGCGAGGCGGGCTTCCTTTCGATCACCGGCACGCCGGACGAACCTTGCAAGGCCGGCAATTCCATCGCCGACATCGCCGCGGGCATGTATGCCTACAGCAGCGTGCTGGTTGCCTTGTTGCAGCGGCATAAGACGCAGCGCGGCTCCAGGATCGACGTGTCGATGCTGGAATCGCTTGGCGAGTGGATGGGCTTTCCCATGTACTACGCGTACGACGGACAGACGGCCCCGTCGCGTCATGGCGCCTCGCACGCCACCATTTACCCGTACGGACCGTTCGCGGCCGGCGACGGGAAGGCCGTCATGCTGGGGCTGCAGAACGAGCGGGAGTGGAAGTCGTTCTGCGAGCAGGTGCTGCTGCAGGCTCAATTGGTGACCGACACGCGGTTCGACTCGAACCTGAAGCGCAGCGAGAACCGCGTCGAACTCGACGCAATCATCCTGGAGGTGTTCGGCACGCTGAACGCCGAGCAGGTGATCGCCCGATTGGATGCCGCGCAGATCGCCAACGCGCACCTCAATGACGTTGGCGACCTGTGGAACCACCCGCAGTTGCGCGCACGCGAGCGGTTCCGAACCATCGGCTCCCCGGCCGGCGAGCTGTCGGCCCTGCTGCCACCGGGGATAAGCAACAGCTTCGACTATCGGATGGACGACGTGCCTTCGGTTGGCCAGCACAGCGAGTCCATCCTGCGCGAGCTCGGGCGCACCGACGCACAAATCGCCGCCATGCGCGATGCGGGGGCCATCTGATATGGCCGACGTGATCGCGCGAGCGCGCAGCTTCCTGTTCGTTCCGGGTACTCGGCCGGAGCGCTTCGAAAAGGCGCTAGATGCCGGTGCCGACTGCGTAATCGTCGACCTGGAGGATGCCGTCGCACCCGATCAGAAGGCGACGGCGCGCGCCCAACTAGCGCAGCGCTTGCCTGGATTCACCCACGCGCAGCTCGCGCGCACCCTCGTGCGCATCAACCCGAGCGGCACGCCATGGCATGCGCAGGATCTCGTTGTTGTGGCCGAATGGGTGGGGCAAGGATTGGCCGGCGTCATGGTGCCGAAGGCGGAGTCGCCGTCACAGCTACGTGCTGTCGGCCTTGCGCTCGGTCCATCGGCCACGATGGTGCCGCTAGTCGAGTCGCTGGCCGGCCTAGACGCCATCGACGTGATCGCGCGCACGCCGCAGGTTGCTCGCCTTGCATTCGGCCACCTGGACTTCCAGTTGGACCTGGGCATGCGCTGCGAAGCGGAAGAATCCGAACTCGCCTACATTCGCTTCGCCCTGGTTGCAGCGTCACGGCGTGCGGAACTGCCGCCGCCGATCGATGGTGTGACCACGGACACCGGCAACGTCCAACGCCTCCAGAAAGACGTGCAGCGTGCGCGCGGGTTCGGTTTTGGCGGCAAGCTGTGCATCCATCCCGCGCAGGTGGCAGCAGTCAACGAAGCCCTTGCACCGTCGACGGTCGAGCTCGAGTGGGCGCAGCGTGTGGTCGCCGCGGCCGACCGCCATGGCGGAGCCGCGTTTAGCCTGGACGGACGCATGGTTGATCTCCCCGTGATCAGGTCCGCGCAGCGAACGCTGCAGACCATGGATATCAACGCATGACACAAGAAGAAATCCTCTCTCGGTTTGGGGCACGCGAAGGCGTGGATCTCGACGTCGTGTTGATCGGCGGCGGCCCCGTCGGCCTGACCACCGCGATCCACCTCAAACAGCGGTCCGCTGAGAGTGGCCGCCAGTTATCGGTGGTGGTGCTGGAGAAGGGTTCGGAGCCGGGCGCCAATGTGCTGTCCGGCGCCATCGTAGACCCGATCGGATTAAGCGAGTTGACTCCCGACTACCGCCGCGTGGTTTCAAGCCAATGCTGCGAACGTTCACGCACAACGCTGGAACACCGCGAGTGAGGCGCTTGGGAGAAGATGATGCAAAGTACGGAGCGGTAACGCAAGCCGGGATCGAACGCGTGGTGGATGGGGCAACAGATCTATATTTGTCGATCGTGGCCCCTGGCCGTGAAGATTGAAGCGAAGCAATCCGAGGGAATATCGATGAAAGTCCTGGTTGGAGTCAAGCGTGTTGTGGACTACAACGTGAAAGTTCGGGTCAATTCCGGCCAAACGGGTGTGGACCTTGCCAACGTCAAGATGAGCATGAACCCATTCGACGAAATCGCCGTGGAAGAGGCGGTGCGGCTGAAGGAAAAGGGCGTTGCCACCGAGGTAATCGCCGTTTCCTGCGGCGTGGCGCAATGCCAGGAGACGCTGCGCACGGCCATGGCCATCGGCGCGGACCGGGCGATCCTGGTGCAGTCCGACGAAGAACTGCAGCCGCTGTCCGTGGCCAAGATCCTCAAGGCGCTATTCGACAAGGAACAGCCCGGCCTCATCATCGTGGGCAAGCAGGCGATCGATGACGACGCGAACCAGACCGGCCAGATGCTCGCCGCGCTGTGCGACCTGCCGCAAGCCACCTTCGCCAGCAAGGTGGAAGTGTCCGATGGCAAGGCCACTGTCACACGCGAGGTCGACGGTGGGCTGGAGACGCTCTCCATCAGCCTGCCAGCCGTGGTCACGACCGACCTGCGCCTCAATGAGCCGCGCTACGTGACGCTGCCCAACATCATGAAGGCCAAGAAGAAGCCGCTCGAGACCGTCACCCCGGCCGATCTGGGCGTTGACGTCAAACCGCGCCTGAAGATCCTGAAGGTCAGCGAGCCGCCCAAGCGCCGCGCAGGCGTAAAGGTGGCCGACGTGGCGACTCTGGTGAGCAAACTCAAGAACGAAGCGAAGGTGATCTAAATGGCAGTCTTGGTCGTTGCAGAACATGACAACGCCTCCTTGCGGAGCGCAACTTTCAACACTATCACCGCGGCCATTGCCTGCGGCGGCGACGTGCACGTGCTGATCGCCGGCCACAATGCGAGTGAAGCTGCCAAGGCAGCCGCGCAGATCGCCGGCGTCAGCAAGGTGATCCACGCCGAAGGTGCGCACTTCGAGCACGGCCTAGCCGAGAATGTAGCGGCGCAGGTGCTCGCCATCGCCGGCTGCTATGGGCACATCGTCTTTCCAGCGACCGCCACGGGCAAGAACATCGCGCCGCGCGTAGCGGCCAAACTGGACGTCGCGCAGGTCTCCGATGTCATCAAGGTCGACAGCCCCGATACCTTCGAGCGCCCGATCTACGCCGGCAACGCGATTGCCACGGTGCAGAGTGCCGATAGCGTGAAAGTGGTCACCGTGCGCACGACGGGCTTCGACGCCGCCGCGACCCCCGGTGGAAGCGCCTCCATCGAGAGCGCATCCGCCGTGGGTGACAGCGGCAAGAGCAGGTTCGTCGGTCAGGAAATCGCCAGGAGCGACCGGCCTGAGCTCACCGCCGCCAAGGTCATCGTCTCTGGCGGCCGCGCGCTCGGCTCGGCGGAAAAGTTCAATGAGGTGATGACGCCTCTGGCCGATAAGCTGGGCGCCGCTCTGGGTGCTAGCCGCGCGGCGGTGGATGCAGGCTATGCACCCAATGACTGGCAGGTCGGCCAGACGGGAAAAATCGTCGCGCCGCAGCTGTACATCGCCGCCGGCATTTCAGGGGCGATCCAGCACTTGGCCGGCATGAAGGATTCCAAGGTGATCGTGGCGATCAACAAGGACCCGGAAGCGCCGATCTTCAGCGTGGCGGACTATGGCCTGGAAGCCGACCTGTTCACGGCCGTGCCCGAGTTGACTGCCCAAGTCTGAGATCGCATCAGCAGGAGCCGACATGACCTAAGACGAAGTCCAAAGATTCGATCGGCTGCCAGCCATTTCCGGGGAGCCAAACGCGCCAAGGCGAGCCACACTTGGCATCAGAAGAACTCGCGCCCCGCTTCCAAGATAACATCAACGTAGGTATTCATGTTTTTTTGCATGCGCTGGGTGGGGCCAACGATTGAAAGCGCTGTGGCACGACTGTTGACCGCCCCCGCGATGCCCAGCGCCGTCACGCCTTCGGCACCTTCGTCCTGCGCGCAAAACCAGCCGCGCTCTCGGCCGCTCGCTACCTCTCGCCGCAAGCTCTCCCGGTCCAGCAAGGTTGCATCGGTCACCGCCTCCATGTTGAGCTGCTCGATCAGGGCGTCGCGTTCAGTTGCCGTCATTGCACCAAGCAGTGCTTTGCCGAGCGCAGTTGCATGCGTCGGCACCGCCGTGCCTGGTGGGAGCACATATCGCAGCGCCCGCGAGCTTTCTTGGCAAGCGAAGATCTTAACGTCGGTACCGTCCAAGTGTGCGCATAGTGAGCTCTCGCCGGTCCGCTTTGTGAGCACTTCCAGCGCCTCCGCAGCGAAGGCTTGCATCGAGTCGATCGCGGCCATACGCCGGGATATGTCGTGCAACCGCATAGTAGGAGAAAAGTAGCGCGACTTCGGCATGCGCATGAGATAGCCCGCCTCGCGCAACGTGAACAGCAAGTCGGAGCAGCTGCTGTCGGCGAGCTCAAGGTGGCGAGCGACCTCGGAATTGGTGAGCGGCCGTCCCTCGCGGGCGAAGACCTCAAAAACTTGGAGGGCGCGTAGTGCGGTCGGGACGACCTGCGGCATGCGATGTGCTTGTATGAAACGGACTAATAATCTAGCGAAGCGCCGATAAGCCCAAGGCCGTCTGGGCAATCAGCATGGATTGAATCTGGTTCGTCCCCTCTGCGATGCTCAAATGGCGAGCATCACGGTAATACCGCTCGACCGGAAAGAGGGAAGTGTACCCTGCGCCCCCATGCACTTGCAGCGACAGCTCCGCCACCCGCAGCACTGCATCGGTGGCATGACGCTTGGCCATTGAGCAGTATACCGCCGCGTCCGTCGCGCCCCGGTCCAGTGAGTCCGCCGCCCGATAGCACAGAAGTCGCGACGTCTCGACCAGAGCCATCATGTCCGCTACCATCTGCTGCACCATCTGGAAAGAACCGATCGCGCGACCGAACTGCCTGCGGTCCTTGGCGTACTGCACTGCCGCCTCGAGCGCGACTTCGGCGATACCGAGCGCGGAGAAGGCCACCACGCAACGGCCGATGTTGAGGTACTTTTTGGCCAACGCGAAGGCTTGGCCTGGCTGACCGATCAAGTGGCCGGTCGGCACCACTACACCGTCGAACAACAGCTCGCCCAAGGGGCAACTGTGCATGCCCATCTTCGATAGAGGCGTAACCGAGAAGCCCTTTGCCTTGGTCTCGAACAACACGCAGGAAACACCTTGCCCCCCGTCGGGCCGCAAAGTCCGCGCGAAGACCACGCCCACCTCGGCGATCGGCCCGCTGCTGATGTACAGCTTGCGCCCAGTGATACGCCAGCCCTCGGTCACCGCCTCGGCACGCGTCTCAACGTTGGCCGCATCGGAGCCGATGTTGGGCTCACTCAGCGCAAAGCATGCGACGGCCTTGCCCTCGAGGATCCGTGGTAAGAATGCCTCCCGCAACGCAGGACTGGCAGCATCTGCAATCAGTGATGCTGTCAGGTTGCTGGTGCTGGTGATGCTGCGCAGCGACGGCCACACGCGAGCCACCTCCGCGATGAGGGTTCCGTAGGTGGTCATCGGAAGGCCGAAACCGCCGACCTCTTCGGGCAGCAGACCACCCAGCAGCCCGTATTCGCGCATGGACGCGATCACATTAGCCGGGACCGGCTTGTGCTCCGTCTCATACCGGTCCACGAGCGGGGCCACTTCGGACTGCAGGTAGCGCCGCAGCGCATCGCGGGCGGCAACTTGAGTAACGTCGAGGTTGAAGTCCATCTCAGAGTGCCTTCGCTTCTTCCTTCAGTACCACATCCCAGATCTGGGGGGCACTTGGCTTGGTCGCCTCTTCCATGATGTGACCCACGAGGCCGGCCGTGCGGCCGACCAGCGCCAATCCGCGGGCGACGCCCGGCTCAAGGCCCAGGTCCGCCGCAATTGCCCCCATCGCACCAGCTCCGTTGATGGGCAGCTTTCGACCAAATTCCATCGACTGGACGCTCTCGATCGCATCCAGCAACCGCCAACAGGCGCGGTAGTAGTCGTTCTCTTTAGCAATCGCGCGAAGCGCCGGCACGCGCGGATCGCCTTCCACGTGAATCGGATGGCCCACGCCGTGGACACGCTTCTTTTCCTTGCGATAGGTATGCAGCAGTTCGCGTGCGCGCTCGTCAAACTCTGCCTGCACCGCGTCGCTACCAATATCCTTGCTCCAAGTGATAAGCATTTCGGCCACATTCTGGGTGGCACCGAGATAGCGATCGCCAGCTCCTAGCAGGCCTGCCGCCACGGCCCCCTGCAGAGACTCAGGCGCGCCCAGAAATGTCAGGCGGCTGGAGATCGAACTTGGCGTGAAACCGTGGTCAGTCGAGGTAACCAGCAGCAGGTTGACCATGCGCTTAAATTTCAGCTCCGGCGTGCGGCCGAGGATGCACAGGCACACCATCTCCACGAAGTCCGCGTTTGGGATGATGTCGGTGGAAAGGTTGCGCCCGCGTACGAAGATGTCGTGCACGGTCGCGTGGCCGATGTTTGTATGAATGCTCATTTAAAAAATGTCCTTCTAAAGATATCTGATCTAGCAGGCAGGATCCAGTACGACGAGCGCGTCGAGCGGCACGGCGCCCTCGCCTTCTCGGCCTACCCAGACCGGATTCAAATCCATTTCTTGCATGCGAGGCCCTTGCGCGATGGCGAAGCTCGAAACCCGCAGCAGTAATTCTTCCAACGCCGCCACGTCGGCCGGTGGCTGCCCCCGCACGCCTTGCAGAAGCGCGAAGCCCTTCAGCTCACGCAGCATCTCGCGTGCGTCCTTCGGCCGAATTGGCAGTGCGCGATGGGCGACGTCCTTGAGCACCTCCACAAAGATGCCACCCAGACCGACGGTCAGGATCAGACCGAACGCATCGTCGCGATGTACGCCGATTAGGACCTCGCGGCCACCGGCGGGGAACATCTTTTCCACCAGCACCCCATCGATCGTGGCGTCCGGCTGCCGCTTGGCCACCGTATCGAGCACATCCTGGTAGGCCCATCGCACGTCGCGTTCGTCGGCCAGATTCAGGCGCACGCCGCCGGCCTCGGTCTTGTGCGCGATCTGTGCGCTTACGATCTTCACGGTCACCGGAAAGCCCACCGAGTTCGCCAGTTCTACCGCTTCGGAGGCGCTTCGAGCTACGCTGCCGGCGGGCACGACGATGCCTGCCCTGCGCAGCAGCGCTTTACCGTCGGCTTCACTTAATGCCGTCGGAGCGGCTACTCCGGCCTGGTGGGCCTGCAGGCGGCCCATGTCGAGAGATGGAGGGGCGACTTCGACGGCGCCCGGCCACAAGTGGCGCATCGCGGCGACACAGTCACCGAGCGTCAGAAACGGTAGCAACCCACCTTCTTCAAGAGTGCGAAAGCCGTCGCCCATGCGCCGGCTCATCCAGACTGGAACGATGGGCTTGGATGAGGTGACCGCCACGTCGCAAATGGCACCGGCCATAGCCGCCGTGATGGCGGCATAATCCATGGGAATCGGGAACATCACCGCGCCTACGTTCGGGTCTGCGCAAACGATCTGCAGACAGGCACGGACCAAGGCGGGATCTCGAATAATGTCCGCCGTCGTATCGAGCGGATTTCCGATGTTCGCAAAGACTGGCAGCAATTCCCGCAGGGCAGCCTTGGTGGCCGACGCGAATTGTGCGAGCGGCAGGCCGGCCGCGCCCACCATATCCGCCGCCAAGGCGGCCGTGCCGCCGGAAATGGTGACAATAGCCAGACCGGCTTCGGCCGCCGGACGTGGCTGGGTGAGAAGACGTGCTACCGAAGCCAACTCGTCAAGGTCCTGCACTTCGACCGCCCCGTGCTGGCGGAAAATGGCGCTGTTCACCCGGGCCGACCCTGCAATCGACGCTGTGTGAGACTGCGCAGCTTTCACGCCATGCTCCGAGCGGCCGACCTTCAGGATTACAACGGGCTTGCCGTGGTCGCGAGCCAGGGCTAGCGCACTGCGCAGCCGGTCGCCGTTCTTGACGCCTTCCATCAGCACGGCGATCACTCGAATTTCAGGGGATACTGCCATGTGGGCGATGAAGTCGGGCAGGCCCAGATCGCACTCGTTGCCGGCGGAACACCAGAGGCCGACGCCGTCGCCGAAGGATAGCGCCTGCAGCACCGTGCGGCCTAGACCTCCGCCCTGCGTCACGAGCCCGATGGAGCCCGGGTTCAGATCATCCTTGAAAGCGGGGGAGAACGTCATGCCCAAGCGCAAGCGCAGGTTGACAAGTCCCGGGCAGTTGGGGCCGTACACACGCAGTCCGGTGCGATCGCTGAGGGCGGCGATGGCCTGCTCCAACCGGCGCCCCTCGTCACCGGTTTCAGCAAAACCCGAACTCATGACTACCGCAAATGCGACGGCCTTGGCGGCGCATTGCTCCAACGCCGGAAGCACCTGCGCGGCGTTGACCATGACCAGCGCTACGTCGATATCCGAAGCGGGCACTTCAGCTACTGTGGGGTAGCACGTTCGGCCCAGTATCTCCTTGCTGCTCGGATTCACGAGGTACACGTCGCCCGCGAAACGGGAGTGCACCAAAACGTTGTCCACGAGCCTTCTCCCCTGACTACCGTCCCGTGCGGAGGCGCCCACAATCACAATGCTTCGCGGCGCGACTAGGCGTGTAAGATCGCTGAATGCCTTCATGCTGCCACCTCTGCACGGATCAGCATCTTGAAGTCGGCCTGCACGACGATTTCACCCCTCTGATTCACGGCCTCGCGGCGGAAGACGACAACACATCGGCCCGGCTTGCTGGTGGGAGTACGCTCGACCACGGTGACCTGCACGTGAATGGTGTCGCCGATGAACGTCGGTTTAGGAAAGCGGCAGCTCACATCCAACAGCCCCAGAATCCAGGGTTCGAGCGCGCGATAATCGGCAGACTGTGTTGTCAGACCTGACAATACAGACAGCACGAGCAGCCCGTGGGCGATACGCTGGTGAAACGACGTGGAGCTCGCGTACTCAGCATCCACGTGAAGCCGGTTGAAGTCGCCCGAGAGGCCGGCGAAGTTAACCACGTCAGTTTCCGTGATGGTGCGCCCGGGTGTGCGAAAGTTATCGCCAAGGCCTAGCGCCGGCCGCGGCAGTTCGTCAGAGCGCGTGGATTGGTACATGTGGTCGACCTTCAGGATGAGTAGCGGCCGCCGGTCACGTGCAGCGTGTCGCCGCTTATGTAGCCCGCACGGTCGGATGCCAAGAACAAGATCGCGTCTGCTATGTCCTCCGGACGACCTAGCCGGGGTACCGGGTTCTTCGCCAGCGCGATCTCGCGCAGCTTTTCGTAGGTGGGATGTGCCTTTATCAGCTCCGTCTCGATAAAGCCAGGAGCGATCGCGTTGGCCGTGATGTTGAATTTGCCCTGCTCCATTGCTAACGCTCGGGTGAACCCAATCAGCCCGGCTTTGGCCGCGGAGTAGTTCGTTTGACCCGGGTTCCCCAAATGCGCCCGAGAAGAAATATTGATAATTCGGCCCCACTTCTGCTCGATCATGGACGGCAGCACTGCCTTCGTGCAGAAAAAGGCACCCTTCAAGATGGTATCGACCACCGCATCCCAGTCCTCGGTAGGCATCTTGGTCAGGTACTTGTCACGGGTGAAGCCTGCGTTATTAACCAGAACATCAACCTTGCCGAACGCTTCGAGGGCTCGACCGGCTAAGGCGGCCACCTGCCTCTCGTCACAGACATCGGCAACCACACCCAGTGCTTCCGCGCCTGTCGCAATCAGCTCGCCGGCGACCTCGTCCACTGCCGCGGCATTGATGTCGGTAACTACGATCCGCGCGCCCTCGCGTCCCAACGCCAGGGCGGCTGCCTTGCCGATGCCTCGGCCGGAGCCCGTTATGAGGGCAACACGGCCCTTAAGATTCAGTTCCATTTGAAAGTTTCCGATAGACCGGATAAGATTCCGTGGTGCCGGATTATCCGCCACTTTCCTCGACCTGTCTACAAAGTTTCCACAACATGCGATCTCACGAAGAGCGACATCGATCACGCCTGCCTAGCTTCGAGTGCAAGGAGAAGCCACCTACCCTCTTGGGGTCAGCGCCCTCAAGTGATGGAAACCTGAGCCACGTCACAGAGCTCCGTTCCAAACTAGGGGATCGGCTTCGCTTGGGATGCAAGTCGGCCTGCCCCTTCGATTCCAAGTGAGGCATGTATGGGACCTTTAGACGGCATTAGGGTCATCGAACTTGCAGGCATCGGCCCCGGGCCTATGGCCTGTATGCTTCTCGCCGACCTTGGCGCAACCGTATTACGCATAGAACGTCCTGAGCCCGCCGACCTAGGCATAAAGCGCCCCCCGCGGTTCGATCCGATGCTGCGCAACCGTTCGCTGGCCTATGCGGATTTGAAGGACCCTGCCTCGGTGAACCAGGTGCTCGATCTCGTAGAGCATGCGGACGTTCTGGTCGAAGGTTACCGCCCGGGTGTTGCGGAGCGGCTCGGCCTTGGCCCCAAGTCATGCCACGGGCGCAATCAAGGGCTCGTTTACGGTCGCATCACCGGATGGGGCCAGGACGGGCCCCTTGCGCACGCTGCCGGGCACGACTTAAATTACATCGCATTGACCGGCGTTCTTCACGCCATCGGCCGGAGTGGCCAGCCACCGGCCGTCCCGCTTGCATCCGCAGGTGACATGGGCGGCGGCGCCTTATATCTTGTCGTGGGCATTCTGGCGGGATTGCTGGAACGTGTCCGATCCGGGAAAGGGCAAGTCATTGATGCAGCCATTGTCGATGGCGCAGCGTCGCTTGCTACACTCTTCTATGGTCTTCACGGCGCGGGTATGTGGAAGAATGTCCGCGGCAGTAACGCCCTGGATTCCGGCGCACCGTTCTATGATGTATACGAGTGCCAGGACGGAGAATGGATATCCATCGGTCCGATTGAAGCTCGGTTTTACGCGCTGTTGCTGACAAAACTCGACCTCGACCCGAACTCGGTGGGCGCGCAGAATGACCGCGCGACCTGGCCGGCCGCCAAGGCCCGCATCGCGGAACGGTTCCGAACGCGCCCGCGGCACGAATGGTGCGATATGCTGGAAGGCACGGATGTCTGCTTCGCACCGGTCCTCTCTTTCGCTGAGGCGCCGAACCACCCGCACATTCGGGCGCGCGGCACGCTGATCGAGGTCGATGGAGTGGTGCAGCCGGCGCCAGCGCCGCGCTTCAGCCGGAGCGTGCCCGAAAAGCCACGTGCTCCTCTGGCGCAGGCGAACACGAACTTGGCCAGCATGCTGAAAGCGTGGAGTTCGAAAAGTGAAGAATCAAGCGCGCCGTAGATGCCGCCGAGCGTTCAAAATATCGGCAACGCCGGCCGAAGTGCAGTGCAGGGGCCGACGCACCAACAGGGGTGCCGGGAGCTAAGATCAGGCGGCAAGATGACCCCTCGCCTCGCCTCGCTGGTGCCGATGACTGAGATAGCAGCACCCTGCGATGCGAGGTCCGTCACGCCACCAGCAGATGCGCCTCAGCATCCCTTCGTGCCACGAGCCCCGGCAGCACCTTCCCTCCGCCGTAGATCCAGCGGCGCAGTTCAGTAGCGCTACCGATCCAATCCCGCTGATTCACGCGTCGCCGCAGCGTTGACGTCTGCAGCCGCCCCGCGCCGAGATTGAACGCGAAATCCACGATTGCCGCGAGACGACCCTGTGGCTCCGTGGCCAGCACCGGGCAGCAACGCAGCGTCGCGGCCAGCGCCGTCCGCAGGTCGCGCGCAAGGTACGTCTCGGCCTCAGCCCGGGTGATGGGCGGATGCTTTGGGTCGCAGAGACGGCCATACCCGATAGTCCAGAATCCCGCCGGGCAGAGGTAGGGATGCGCTCGCCCCGGATCGTGCTTCGGCACGCGGTGGAATCCCTCGAAGCGCTTGGCCAGGTCCACGGCCGCCTGCGGCACAGCGATCACGGCCGCACCCGTTCGAACACCCGCCCCAGGAACCAGAAGTTCAGCACCCCGGCCCACAGCGCTTGATCGGCATCGGTCCAGGCGTGCAGGATCGCGGCACCCCAACCGGCTCCGCCCGCCATGGCACCAACGAACACTACCGTCTTCGCCGTGCAGAACAACGCCATGAACCAGTACGTGATCACCGGGCGGACGCTGATGGACAGCGTATCGGCCCAACGCACTCGGGACGGCTGGCCCTGAGCCGCGACCGCCGCCCGCAGCGTTTCGATGGCACCTACGTTCCACGCCGCATCCGCCCCGGCGCCGATCTCCGACATGCGCTGGGCGCCGCGCAGCTTCTCGAACTCCAGCGCCTTGTCCTGCATGGCGAGCTCGTGCCCGCGTTCGCCCTTGCGGTCTAGCCACTTGAGGATTTCGGGCGCCAGGCGGAAGGCACCGCCAAGAAGACCTCCCAGGAGGGTTTCGATCATTGCCCACCTCCCAGCAGCTTGAGCTTGATGGCGGCGCCGACCAGGAGCGCTGCGAGGACTCCGGTGGTGATGACCTTCACGGTCGTTTGCCATGCGGTCCGGCGCGCATCGCGCCAGGCGTCGAGCAGATCGCGCAGTTCGCGGATGTCCTTCGCTGCGTGGCCGTTTTCGAGGCCGAGATGGGCGAGCGCGCGCTCGGCTCCACGCTCTGCGGCTCGGTCGAGCAGTTCGTCGAAGTCCTCGCGGCGCAGCAGGAGCATGTTTTCCACGAGGGCGGCGGGCGTTTGTTGTTCGGGTTCAGTCATTGCAGGTCTCCAGAAATGCAAAACCCGCCCGATGCACGTGGCACCAGGGCGGGTTCAGGGGTCAGCTGAAAGTTGGGGTTCAGATTTCGATGATCTCCAGCGTCAGGCTGGGCGCGACGCCTTCGATGACGTCGTCACGCACGAACACCTTCTGGCCGATGGCGGCGCTGCCGCGTGCGCGGATCAGACCGCCACCCGGCAAGGCGACGGTCACCACGCCGGAGCCGACACCCACCACCGTGCCCGCCTGTAACGGCGGATCAGGAATGAGCTGGCGGAACTGCTCGTAGAGGTTATGCATGGCTCTGCACCCCCAAGATCTGCCAGACCTCCGGCATCCCGGCCTCTATCTGCGTCGAGCGCACGAGGCCCAGCCGCGTCACGCTGCCGTCTTGGTACTCGACGAACGCACCCGGCTCGATGATTCCCGTCTCGGCCAGCACCGGCAGGCGCAGGCTCACCTCGATCTGTTGCCCGGTTTCGGCCAGCACGGCGATGCCACGCTGACGCGCGGCAGCGGCCTCGGTGATCAGCGCATCGACCACCATCGGTGCCAGCACATCGCCCGCCGTGCCTGCGCGAGTGACCTGACCCAGCACACCGACGTCCTCCCCGGACACGAACACGCGGTTGTAGCCGGGCTTCTCCACCCAGCGCAGCGACTCGCGGGCCACGGCATCCACCGGCAGCACGAAGTCGGGCGTGACGGTGCTCCATTCCCACGCCGCGGCCGGATAGCGATGGCGCACGCGGATGCTCTGGTCGGACGGATGCGGAATCAGGTATCCCCCGGCGGCGCTGGCAATAGCAACCAAGGCTTCCATCCACGTGCCCTGCTGGGTGAACACCCCGGACGGGACGTTCCAGTCCGTCAGGCCCCAATCGATGTTCCAGCCCAGCGGGATGCCGTTGAGCGTCAGCACGTCGTCCATCAGCTGCCGCGCGGTGCGCGCCTGCGGCTGCTGGAAATTCATCACCGGCGCGTAGGGGGCGGCCAGCACAGCGTTTCGCCCACGGCCCGAGATGCGGATGCTCGCGTCGCCAAACACCCGCTCGCGGCTGATGCTCTCGGCCAGCACCCGGAAGGCTGTGCCGTTGACGCTGGCCACCAGTTCGACCGGGCCGCCGTTGCTGCCGGGCGCGACGAGGCTTTCTGCGGCGGCGGGCAGTTGCGCATCGAAGCCCCACGTCCAGGACGCGGCGTCGAGCGACAGCGAGAGATTGAACACCGGCACGGGCAAGCCATCGGGCAGCCGGTGCAGGGTCACGTTGTTGGTCACGAAATAGACCCTCCGGATGGGAACGACCACCGGCTCGCCATCGGGCGGCTCGATGTGGTTTTCGCAGAAGAACAGCAGGTGGGGACCGGCAGGAGCCAGCGCAGCGAACAGCAGGTGGCCGCTCGGCGTGTAGCAGCGCGGCGGTTTGGGCGGCTCGGGGATCACCCACACGCTGATGCCGGGCGGTGGCCGCATCGCTTCCTGGTACAGCCCGCGCCATCCCACCGGTCGGCGGCTCGCGCTCTGGAAGTCCGTGCCCTGGCGCTGCGTCAGCGGTCGGGCGTTCTGCCAGAGGGCGAGCCGACCGGCGCGCTTGCTACGGTCACCGTCCTGATGCGCGAAGCGCGTGGCGTCGCGCAAACGGGTGGCGTTCTGGAACACGCCCGTCTGAATCTGCGCGATGGGCGTCGCGTTCTCGTGGGCGAACCCGGTTGCGCCGTGCAAGCGCGTCGCCTGCTGCTGGGCGGTGCGCCGCAGCAGCGGCTCGGCCACCAAGATTGGTGGCAGGCGGTGCGCGATGCCGTGAACCGACACAGCCCCACGCTGCCACGCCGCGCCCCAGCCTGCGGGCGTGGCCGTCGCATCCTGCTGGCGCTGCGCTGCGCCGCCCTCGTGCTGCACGGCCTGCTGCCACTCGTGCGCCGTTTGGCCGACCGTCGGGCGCTGCGTGCGCGAGGCGTAGCGCACCTCGCCGGTGAACACCACGCCGGGCAGGCTGGCCACGCCGACGTTGAGCGGCACGCTCGGGCGCAGGATCAGTGTGCTGACTGTCAGGCCCGGCAGTTCTGCCAGCAACTCGGCTCGGGCCGGAGGGATGAACTTGATCACGACCACCGGCAGCGGCAGCGTGGCACGCACCGTCACATCGTCGCGCGGGGCGATGTAGTTCGCCCCGAACACCAAGTTGGCGTCGGCGGCAGCCGGTTGATCGAACAACAGATCGACCAGCGGGGGGCCGACCACCACTGTAGCGGCGGGCACGGGCAACGTGGCGAACAGGGTCACCTCGTTGGGAGCGGCAGGCACGGCTTACCCCAAGATGGCCGACACCATCCGTGCATCTCCACCGAGATACAGGTTGGTGCTGGCCAGTTTCACGTCGCCACTGCCGTCCGTGCCGCTGCAATCCAGATCCAAGGCAGTCACGTCATTGCCGTTGACCAGCCGGGCCCAGGTGGCGATGCCAGTCGCCGCGATCAGCCCATCCTCCTGCTGCGTCAGTGTGAGCAGCCCACCCGCAATCGTGCCCGCAGGCTTGGTCAGCCTGATCTCCACCAGCATCGCACTGGTCGGCGTCGTGGACGGCGTGGCAGGCCGAGTCCCACCGTAGATGCGCAGTCGCGCCGGGTTGGCCCCCGCGTCTAGGAAGGCCAAGGTTCCCGCCAGCCGCGCCTCGTTGTGTTCGACAGTGATGGCGACGGTCACGGCATCAACTCCGGACGAAGGTTGTCCGCGATCACGGCGCGGTACATCTGCTTGTGGTCGTAGCTGACCACGGTGTAGCGCTGGGACAGATCGATCAGGTCGAACCGGTAAGCACCCGTGGTGTCGCTCCAGGTTTCGGCCACCAGGACGCGGGTGTTCTCGCTGATGAGCTGCACCCGCCGCACCAGGGGCTGGTCAGGCTGGCCCTTCTCCTTGACCGTTCCGGCGATGAAGCCGTGGCCGCTGAAGTGGATGTCCTTGCGGCCGTTGGAAATCGGATGGAAGTGCCAGTCGTAGCCACCACCTCGGTTCCACAACTCCGAGTTGGGACTGTTCAAGCGCATCAGGTCGCAGTCGGCGTTGACGCCGATGGCGGCGGCGGGATCGGGCAGCACCGAGGTCGATCCACCGGCCAGCGGCAGCAAATCATCGGCGGCATTCACACCCACCGTCGCGGGAAACGCGGGCAGACCTGAAGGCGTGTCACCCGCAACGGCGTGGACGCGGGCCGTGGCCCCGTACAGGAACACACCCGGAATCAGCTTGCCCCGGTAGGCTGCATCCCCGACCTGGAACATCAGCACGCCACCGGCCTTGAACTGGATCATGCGCGCCCACGGCACGCCGTTGGCATCGAAGGCTCCGACGATGACCTCACAACGCAGGATCAAGCGCTGGCCGACGTTGAAAGTCGGTGCCACGTCCGCAACACCGGCGACTGCTTTGGCTCCATCGTTGACACCCCCCGTCACTGCCGCGCCGTCGCCGAAGCCACTGTTCCAGCGTGTCACGCTCCACGCACCGTCAATATGCGCGAACCGGTAGCCCTCAGAACCGTTGCCGGTGGTCATCCACAAGCCGAGGTGCTTGCGGGCGCTCTGGTCGGTCAGAAACTCGACATCCGTCTCGAACCAGAAGTCGCCGTGGGCGGCTTCGTTGAAGCGCAGGATGGACTGGCTGTTCGGGGCCGAGATGTCGATGGACTGCTGCGCGCTGTTGTGTGTCGCGGCCATTCCGCCGAGGACTGCGGTGTAGCCAGTGGCAGGTGCCGTGGCGAAGGATTCGCTCAGCGGGTAGCTCATGGCTTACCTCCACGGGCCAGTGATGTCGAACGCGATCTGTGCGCCTTCGGTTTCCGAGCTGTACTGCGTCCTGACCAGCAAGAAGCGCTTGCCCGCCTGTCCGACCACGTTGTCGACGATGGTCTGATCGCTGTAGGGGCGGTCTTGGGGCATCCACAGCATCCCCGGCAGGATGCCGCGCATATGGCCGTCCTCTTGCCTCACGTAGGTAGGCAGCAACCACAGGCTGTAGTCCGCCCCGTTCGGGAACGGCGTCGGGCCCCGACCGCAGATTTGCTGGCCGTTGTTCGTGTTCAGGGACGTCAGGCCGAAGCGAACAGGGTTGCCGAGCTGGGTGTGGTTGCGCAGCAGCACCTTGCCCGTGAAGTCCAGCGACGAGACCAGACCGTAGCCGCTGAACTGCCCGGGATAGCTCCAGTAGTTGCTCATGCCCGAGTAGTTGTCGTCGGCAGCCAGCACCGTGGCGTAGTTGTCGCCCGGCTTGAAGCTCGTGATGTCGCCGAAGCAGTAGCAGTTGCGGCCATACCAGCCGTAGCCCGCCGCGTTGGTGCAGAACAGGAAGAACAGGCGGTCGTCACCGATCAGCACCCAGTTACGGCCGCCGCCACCGCTGTCGCCGTTGCTCTCGTACTGATTGCTTCGGGCGTGGAACCATTTGTACCAACCCCACTGGCTGGCCGTGACCTGCTTCCAGTTCTGCGTCGGGTTGTTCGGGTCGTAGGGAGCCTGCGCGCCAACGATGGTGTCGATGTCCGACAGGTCTTCGACGATGCCGACGTTGGCCCACTTGGCCCAGCCCGTCGTGTAGTTGGGCGTCTTGAGGCTGTTGTCGATCAGCAGCAGGTTCTGCGGCGACTGCGGGTTCTTGCTGCGGTAGGCGGCCTTGCTCGTTCCCGCGAACGGCTTCTCCCAGCCGAGTGGAGCCACCTTGGCACTCAGGTTCGTGGTGGTCGTCGCGGGCGACACCGGTGCTCCCGTCACCGCGTAGGTGAAGGCGGTCGTGGTCGTCGTCAGTACGCGGAACGATCCGTTGTACTCGGGCTGCTCGGCTCCCGCGATCTCGACCACCTGAAATGGCCGATAGGCGTGCCCGCTGGAAATGGTGGCCGTGGCCACGCCATCGACACAGGTCAGCGTGTCGATGGCCTTCAAGGCGAAGCCGTTGACGAGACAGGCGTCGAGCATCGTCACCAGATCGCCCCAGTTGTTGCTGATCTGCGGCGCGCCGGTCATGCCGCTGTTGAAGTATTTGACAGTGAGGTCAGCCATTGCATTGATTCCTTATGGTCAAGGGGTGTCGACGTCGCCGCGAATCAGCAACGTGAAGTGGTCGTCGGGCACGGACTCCGGCCCCTGCTGGACGGTGCGCACCACCCACACCGGGAACTGGCTGCCGATGGTGTTGAAGCGCAGCACGTTGCCGGTGGCCCAGCCGTTGCCCCAACCGAGCGCGGGCAGGCGGAAGTACGGCACCCCGGTCGCCGGGTTGTTGGGCGCGCAGTCGGCGCTGGTGTTGCCGGTGGCGATCACGCCGACGTTCTCGCCGATGACCTCGAACGAGGTGCTGTTGGTCATGCGCACCACCCAGCGTTCGGTGAGCGCCCCGCGATTGCTGACCGTGATCGGGTACTGGGTGTGGTTGAAGGTGGCGGTGGCGGCGCTGCCCACCAACTCATCCGACCAGCCGCCGTTCCAGGTGCTCTGGTCGAACACGAGATTCACGCGGGCGAACAGATCACCGGCCACCAGCGCGCTGGAGACGAAGCTGCCGGAGGCGGGATCGCCGGGACTGGCCAGCGGATAGGCGTGCGTCAGAGGCCGCGTGAAGCTGATCTCGCCGTTGATCTGTACATCGCGCACCACGGCCATGTCCTCGATGCGGTGCTCGATGGTCACGGGCTGGCTGTAGCCGGTCACGTCGGTGAAGGTGACCGTGCCCGCTTCCAGATCGGTGACGTAGCCGGTGTGGATCACCACGCCGTCGTTTCCGACCACGCGCACCCGGGACAGGCGAACGCGGGCGCAGTCGATGGTCTGGCCGTTGCTGACCGACGTGGTGATGCGTCCGGTATGGCCCACCACCGCAAAGCCACCCGGTCGGAAGATCGGCACCCGACCGTCGCTGGGCAGGCGCACCGGATCGATGCCCAACAGCGCCGCGTCCAGGGGCAGATAGCTGTAGGCCACGGCGCTGTAGCGCAGGCTGGATGCCGCCACCGGCTCGGGCCGGAAGATCTTGCCGTCCGGACGGACGTTCTCGGCGTCGAACCATGGCTCCGTCTCGTTGCCCGCCGCCGTGACCACGGTGCCAAAGCGCACACGCACGAGGCCGGTGTCGTAATCGACATTGCCGCTGACGCCGGACGCGCTGATCGCGCCGTCGATCCCTGCCGTCACGGTCTGCGTGCCGCCCACGGCACGGGCGAACTGGATGGACAGCGACCCCGGGCGCAGCGGCGCGGCACCGGTGCGAAACACGTACTCGCTGGAGATGTTCTCGCCGACCGTGGTCACGCAACTGGCGCGCGTGATGCTGTTGGCCGCGCCCGCCGACCAGGAGCTGAGCGTCACCGCACCCGAGAGGTAGTTGATGCCGCCACGCGTGACCCAGCCGCTGGGCGTGAATTCGCGCAGCGTGCCCTGACCGTTGTCGCCCCAGGGCTGGCTGCCTGCGATGGCCAGCAGCACCGTGCCGGTCACCACCTGCGCGTTCACCCCGGGCACCAGCCGAAACGACGGGCTAAATGTGAACGTCTCGCTGTGGTTGCTGGTCGAGCCCGCACTGTTGTAGCGCAGCTTGACGTAGCCGGACTCGTCGTTTGGGTACAGCGACGGCGCGTCCACGTAGCGGATGCCGCCGTAATTGAGGCGGAACATCTGGCCCACGCCCGCAGCCCAACCAAGGCGCTGCGCACCATAGACGGGACTTGGAATCTTGACAGTGACGTCGGGCTGGAACTGCACCGCCCCGGTGGCGTAGTCGACGCTGCCGATGACGACGCCGGAGCGCAGGACGTTGCCCGCACCATCGTCGCGGGCGTATTGCGTGGGATCGACGCCGTTCCACAGGCCCAACCCCATCGCCTGAATCTGCTGCAGCGTGTAGACCCCGAGCACGGCGGTGTCGGTCAGGGTGTTCCATTCGATCTCCAGCGAACCCGGCTCGATGGAGCCCAGGGTCGCGGTCACCGGCACCTTGCCCTGACCGTCGCGCGAGGGGTGCGCGAAGCTGTCTTCCTGCTTGGGGCCCGCGACGTAGTCCACCGTCAGCAGGCTGCCTACCGGCGGCAGGACATTGGGGGCGAAGCTCAAGAGGTTTTGCGCGACGTTCAGCTCGCCAGTGGCGGCTCCACTGAGCGTGCCGGAGGTGGCTGCGGAAGCCGTGCGCGTGCCGGTGCCGCTTTCGTGCGGCCAGGTGATGGTGAGCGTGCCCGGCTGCACGCTCTTGCCTTCGGGCGGGGCAAGCTGCATGGCCTGCGATGCCTTGAGGGTGGCGGTCGGCTGCTGCGTTTCCTGCGTCGGCACATTCCACGTCAGGATCAGCGACGAGCCGACATCGGGTAGCGCACCCAGCGTCACCACGAAGGCTCCGGTGTTCTTGTTGAAGGTGCCCGCGCCGTAGCTGGCGTCCAGCCCTTTGAGCGAGCCGTTGCCGCCGTCCGACAGCACGTACCAGCGGCCCTGCGCCATGTAGTTGATGGCGAGCGTGCCGGGCTGCGGCACCGGGCTCACGGTGCCGACGTAGGACTGGCTGCGTGATTCCGGCGTGACCGCAATCTCCGCGCTTTGCGGCGCACGCTGCACAGACGCGGCGGGCGTGTAGGTGACGGCCTTGCTACCCGCCATCGAACCGGAGTTCAGGCTCAGGATGCCGTTGGCGTAGTCGATGGTGCCCAGCGTTCCACTGGCGGTTTTGAGCAGGCCCGCATCGTCGAAGATCGTGATGCCATCGGTGACGATGGACAGCGACCCCGGCAGGCAACCGCCCGGCAGATTGAATTTGAGGCTGGTGTTCCAAGCGTGGCTGGCCGTGTAGCTCACGGGTGCCGCGCTCGGCACCGGCAGGCCCGCTGCGGCATACGGCGGCACGAAGGAGATCGGGGTCTCGGTCTGGGCGCTGGGCACGAGCTGCGTGTAGATGGACGCGCCCTTGAGTGTGAAGTCGCCGACGTTGGCCGCTTGCGTCAGCGGTACCACGCCGACGTAGGTGCCCGCGTCAGCCACCACCGTGTCGCGCGTGCGGGTGGCGTTGGCGGCGCGCGTGAAGCTGCGCGTCGCGGGCGAGCCGGTGAAGTCGAAGCGCAGCGCGTCGCTGATCGCCACCGTGACCACCGCCGCCTTGTAGTCCTGGTCGGTGTTGTAGGTGAAGCTGCGCTCGACCACCGAGACGGCGGTGGCACGGATGTACTGCTCCTTCTGCGTGGGCAGCCCTTCGTTCTCGATCAAGACAAGGGTCTGGCCGACGTTGGGCACGGCGTCCGAGAGGCGCTGGAACAGCTGCACCACGCGCTGGCCCGCGATGTGGTTCTCGAACAGATAGCCCGCCCACTCAGGGCCCTTGTTGAGATAGGCCTCGATGCGGGTCTGCGCCTGCTCCCGGGTGTCGAAGGTCTTCTTGGTGGAGAACAGCGTGACGCTGACGCGTGCGTCCTGCGGCGGCTGGGCCACGATGACGTTGGCCCCGAAGTAGGTGTCGGTGTCGTCGGTGGCCACCTGCACGAAGCTCTTGCGCAGATTGACGCGGCCTCCGGCGCGATCCAGCTCGGAGATGTCCGGAAAGATCGCGTTCGAGACGCCGTCGGGGATCACGAGGCCCGTGGGTGCGCCGCCGCCTTCGGGCACGTCCGCCATCACGGCGGACTTCAGCAGCTTCACATCGCCGGATTGAATCGGCATCAGGCAATCTCCAGAAATCGAAGGGTCAGTCGGTAGAAGTCGAAGCCGGATCGCGCCGGGAAACCCAGCACGGGTTCGGCCTCGATGGCGGCCTCCTGATGGCGGAAGGCGACCGTGAAGATGCGGGCGTCGGCGAAGGTCAACTCGAAGCGGCCCGTGGTGCTGCCCACCGCAATCGCGGCCCACGCCCGCAACTGCTCGACCGTGCCGCGCGTCACCCACGCCATGTCGGGCGCGCCCACCAGCGTGATCGGGCGTCCTGCCTGCCGGGTGGCGGACTGGATCAGCAAGGCCCCGGTGATCAGGTAGGACGTGGCCGCCACTGCGGGCGACCACGCGTGCTCGTCGCTCCACAGCAAGTCGTCGGGCAATGGCAGAGCCACCCCGGTTGCGAGGTTCTTCAGTTGCATCGGGATACCTTGGGTGGTTGGCTCAGACCGCGCGGGCGCGGGCGGCGTCCAGCAGTTGCAGCAGCCGCGCCTCGTCGCGCGCATCGACGGTGGCGTTGACCTTCTGCTGTCCCGAGGACAGCTCCACGCGCACAGTGCGCATCGGCGCGCTGTCAGGCAGCGAGGGGCGCGGCAGGCTGCGGCTGGCGGGCTGCACCAGTCCGCCCGAGGCAAAGCCCTGAATGCCCGCCAGCGCGCGTCCGGCCAGTGCCTGCGCCGGAGCGCTCAGGTTGTTGATGGCCTCGAAGAAGCCTGCGCCGTAGCGAGACACGGCCTGCCGGTTCACGACGAACTCACCGGGGGTGAGCATCGCCGGGACGGTGTCGGACTTCGACAGCCCGCCGCGCCGGTAGAACTCGCCCTGGTTCCGTTCCATGTAGTCGATCAGCTCGCGCTCCAGGTCTTTGCCCCAGAGCAGCGGCTGCGCCATCGCCGAGCGCCACGTCTGCTTGATGCGTTCAAGGTTCTGGCGCTCGTTGCCGGTGAGCGTCTTGCGACTCATGAAATCTTCCAGCGTGCGGCGATCCTGCTGCGCCTGCTTGCCGTAGCTGTCCATCGTCTTGCTGCGCATATCCAGACTGACCGATGCGCCGTAGTTCCATTGCAGCCAGCTGGTGTATTCGTTCATCCCCTGCAGGCCGAGATCGATCATCTTCAACGCCTCGAACGCTTCGCGGTTCTTCTTGGGCCTGCTTGGCTTGTCGTTCGGATCGGAGCCTGTGGAGCCGGTACTGCCCAACGAGGCAACGCGCCCGCCGACCGCGAAGTGGGCGACGCCACTGGCCAGACGAGATAGCGCGCCGCTGCCGTACTTCTGCACCGCCGCCTTGCGGATCACGAAAGCCCCCGCATCCAGCGTGCGCGGCACGGTGTCGTGGTGGCCGGAGCCGGGCACCGATCCGCCGCTCATCCGTGGGAAGGCCGGGGCCACCGCGCCGCCATCGGCAAAGTGCCGCACGCCGCCGCTCGCACTGCCGACCAGACCGCCGGTGGCATTGGTTTCCACCTTGGTGACGTAGATCGTGTGCGTGCTCGTGGTGTGAATGCCGTTGAGGCTCATCACTTCGGCACGCGCGACATCGGCGTTGTGCTGGATGGCGTGGTGCGACTCGGTCTGGATGCGATCCAGCGCCTTGATCATCCCGTCCACGTTGGTGATCGCGGCCTGCGCCTTCTCGGTCGCCACCTTCAGCTCGAACTGCGCGTTCTGGTCGGCGTAGACCTTGAGCTTGTCCAGTGCTTCCTTCGCCTTGGACACATCGGCATCGACCGGCAGCGTCTTGCCTTCCTTGAGCAGCGCCTCGTATTCCTTGAGCTGCTTCTCTGCTTCCTGCAAGTCCGCCTGAATCTGCAGCAGGTACTCCTTCTCGGCCAGCGCCTTGTCCAGATCGGCGAGGGCCTTGTCGAAGCGCGTGGTGTCGGCATCGAGCGTGAGCTTCAGGCCGTCCTTGAGCTTGGTCGTGATGTCGTCGATCTGGCGCGTGGTCTCGGTCAGCGTGCGCTGAATCTCATCGCGTGCGGTGAGCGCCGTGCGCGCCGCCGTCTGGTGCGCCTTGGCTTCGGCATCCAACGTCTGGTTGAGGATTTCCTCGGACTGGCGGATGCGGTCGATGGCATCGCGCACGCCTTGTTTGCCTTGGGCGGCCTGCGTGTCGGCGTCCCGGGCCTTTTGCGCCAGTTCAGAGCGCAACTGATCGGCTTGCCGCATCAGGTCAGTGGCCTGCTGGTATTCCTGCCGACGGTAGGCCTCGCGCGACTGCGCTTCGATCTGCGTGACCTGCGACACCGCCTGTTCGGACTGCTTGCGCGCCTCCTCGCCGCGCTTGGCCTCGTTGGTCTGGCTGGTGGCCACCTGCGCGGCCATGTCCATTGCCTTCTGCGCGAGTTGGCGGGCCAGTTCCAGCTCGCCATTGGCCAGCGCCCGGCGCGCCTGCTCCTGCATCTCGGCGATCTGGCGCTTGCGATCCTCGGTGGCCTCGTACTCCGTCATGCTCTGGCGGCGGATGTCGCGGATGCGATCTTCCGTGGACATCGACAACTGGCGCTTGGCTTCCTCGATGCGCTGCACTTCCGCCAGATGCCGGTTGGCCTCCGCGTTGAGCGCGTCGATGTGCTGGCGGTATTCGGCCAGCGCCTGCGCCAAGGTCTGGCGCTTGGTGGCGAGAATGTCGTTCTCGACCCGCTGCACGTTGGCGCGGCGCTTCTCCTCGGTCTGGCCCTGCCGGGCGGCGGCGTCCTTGCGCGCCTGCGTTTCCTGATCGATCAGGCCCAGCGTTTCGGTGGTGGCCTGACGGCGCAGCGTCGTCTGCTGCGTCAGCGCCTCGGTGAGCAGTTGCGTGGACTTGGTGATCTTGGCGGTTTCGGACTGCTGCGTGCGCTCCAGTTCCGCCTTCTCCTGGTCGTAGCGTGCCTTCACCGCCGTGATCTGCGTTTGCAGATTGGCCTCGACGATGGCGGTGAAGCCCTTGTAGGCCTCGGCCATCTTGGCGGTGGCGTCGTTGACCACGCCTTGCGCTTTGCCGACGGCCTGTTCCACTTCGCCCAGCCGGGACTTGAGCTTTTCCAGCGCGGCGTGGACGGCCTCGATGCCGCGCCCGACCGCTTCCTGCGTGCCCTGGCGCACGGCTTCGAGCCGCTTGGCGATTTCCTCGGCAGCGGTTGCGGCAGTGTCCATCGCGCCTTTGGCGGCGTTCGCACCTTCCGTGGCGTCGGCGTACATCTCGGCGAAGATGCGGTTCATCTCCGTCAGGCGTTCGTTGTGGCGCTGGGTGGCCTCGGCAATGGTGTCGGACGTGAAGATGGCGGCGAACACCTCCCACCGATAACGCAGGTGCTCGATGCCCGTCATCAGCACCTGCACCATGAAGATGCCCGCCTTGCGGACGATCTCGAACTTCTCCGACAGCCACGTCCCGATTTCCCACCCGATGATGGCCGCGCCGAGCACGCCGAAGGCCACGCGCAGTTTGCCGGCCGTGGCGATGGCGTTCGAGACGGACAGGTTGGCCGTGGCCCACGCCGCCGCCGTGGTGCTGGCCGCCGTCACCGCCGCTGCGCCCGCCGTCTGCCACGCGATGATCAGCGCCGGGATCAGGCGGTAGACCAGCACCGCAAGGCCAACCTCGGCGATGCGCTGGAGCCACTTCATCACGGTGTCGAGGTTTTCTGATAGCCACGTCAGAGCCTCTGCGAGCTTCTTGGTGAAGCCGGTCGATTCGTCGAGGCGGCTGATCCACTGCCCGAAGGCGTTCGAGAGGCGGGTGAAGGCCTGACCGACGGTCATCGGCAGTTGCGCGTACTCGGCGGCCAGCTTGTCCTTCTGGCTCATCAGCGCGTTGACCACCACGTCGGCGGTCAGCCGTCCTTCCTCGGCCAGCTTGCGCAGCCGTCCGATGGGCACGTTCAGGCCGTCGGCGAGCGCCTTGGCCAGACGCGGGCTGTTTTCGACGACGGAGTTGAATTCCTCGCCGCGCAGCACGCCTGACGACAAGGCCTGCCCGAACTGCAACAGCGCCGACTGCGCCTCGGTGGCCGAAGCGCCGGAGATGCGCAACGCCTGCGAGATGCTCTCGGTGATGGTGAGCGCATCCTGCTGCTCGCTGCCCAGCATCCGCACCGCCTGCTGGAGCTTGCCGTAGAGCGTGGCGGTTTCCTGGATCGGCACGCCGATGCGCTGGGCGATGGCGAACAGCTCCTTCTGCGCCACCGCGTACTCGCGGCTGCCTGCGGTGGCGAGCTTCAGGCGCGCGGACATCATGTTCCAGGCGTCGGCGATCTGGACGATCTCCTGCACCTTGCCGCCGGCCCAGTTGATGGTCAGAAAGGCCAGCAACTGCGTCTTGGCCTTGGCGACCTGATCGCCAAAGGCGTTCATCCCGGCCTTGACCTCGGCCACCCCGGCAGCGGCCTTGTCGCCTGCGGTCTTGGCGCTGGAGCCGAAGCCGCCGAGGCTGCGCTCGGCAGACGTGATGGCGCGCTTGAGCCCCTCATCGGCCCCTTCGAGCGCGACGAGGATGGAAATGCGGTTCGCCATCTCAGTCCACCAGCCGCAACTGCTTCTCGATGGTCGCGGACAGGCGCGGGATGCGCCCAGCGACGATGCGCTCGACGCTCAGACGCCGTTTGAGCTGCACGCGCGGCACCAGCACGGCAATCGGCACGTCCGCGCCGCGCTTCAGTTTCTTGATGCCTTCGGCCTTGCGGTAGCGGCGCTTGAAGCCCGACAGTGGCCGGTCGTGTTCCTTGATGTTTTCGGCCATCAGCAAGATGTTCCCCTTGGCGTTCTTGATGAAATAGGCATTGCCGCCGCGCATCAGCTCGGCGATCTGCGCCTTGAAGCGTTTGCGGCCCACGCGCCCGTGCAGCGGGATCAGCATCCGGCCACCGATCACGCCGCCACGCTCGTGGATGCCCGACCACGGGATGCGCGATCCGACGTAGAGCGCGGGCAGGCGGTTCTTGTCCTTGTCCAGCACCTTGGCGGTGAAGCCCTTGACGAAGGACTTCTTGACCACCGTCATCTGACCCGCGATGTGGGTTCGCACGTCCTGCTTCAGCTCGGCGGCCTCACTGGCGATGCCGCGCGCGACCGCCTTCTGCACCTTCTCGCGGAACTCGCCGCCCCAGCGGCGCAACTGCGCCTGCGCGGCCTTGCTATCGATGCGAACGGAGATGCGCATGGCGGGTTGCCTGATCGGTGAGCCTGTCGAGGGTCTGGTCGAGGTGGCGTGCGTCGCCGCGTGCGCCGATGGCGATCAGCGACAGCAGCCGTGCATCGCGGGCAGCGTCCTCGCGCACGGTGGCGGCTGCAAAGCCGCGCACCTGCGCCAAGGTGTAGTCGAGGATGTCGGGCAGCCGATGGCCGTGGGCGATCAGGTGCTGGACGGTGTCGAACCAGCCGCGGCCGCTACCACCGTGCTCGCCTGCGCGAACAGACCGTCCAGCTTGGGCATCACCGTCCGGGTAAAAAAATCCGCGTTCACCTCGATCACTTTCGCCGCCAGCAGAATCGCCTCGTCGGCGGCCAGGTCATCCACCCACGCGCGCGGTTTGCCGATGGCGATGGCCACCGCCGTCAGCAGGTCGTCGCCACGCTCGCCGAACAGCGCCAGCCAGTCGATGCCATCGCCACCGATCTGCTGCATCACCGGCGTGATGGCGCGCAGGAAGGCGGGCATCTGCCCGACCTTCAGCGGCTTCACGCTGACGGCTTCCCCGGCCAGCGTGATCTCGAAGGCTTGCGGAACGAGCTTGTCCAGATCGCTCATGGCAGTTCCCCTCACAGTTGCACGATGCGGCCGAACTGGCCGAGCACCGCGTCGTAGGGTTTGGTGGTGTCGGCCAGCAGCGAGCCTTCCAGCTCGAACTTGTTGTACTCGTCCGAGATGAAGGAGATTTCCTTCAAGGGATCGAAGGCCACGCGGTACAGCTCGACCAGCACCTTGGCATTGCCCTGTGCGGTGTTGATGCCTTCCAGCCGCAGATAACGCTCGGGCACCGACTGCGTGAAGATGCCGATCTCGGTGGCCGCGCCGTAGCTGTAGGCCGCCTTGAACGGCGCAGTGAAGCCGGTGGTATCCAGAAACTGGAGGGCACCGAAATCCGTGTCCACGGTGTAGTTGGTGCCTGCGACAAGCGTCGCGGGCGTGCCCGCCGAATCGGTGATCACGACCGCCGACACCTTGGGGTGGGCAAAGAAGTAGCGGTCGCCGACGACCGGCGTCGCGCCGCCGATGGGTTCCGCCGTCACCGTGCCGATGCTGCCGGTGACGTGGTTGCCGTACAAGGCCAGGGCGAGGTTTTCCTTCGTGAACTCCTCGATGGTGAGGTTCACGGTGGCTGACTTCTGTTTGACCATGCGGTGGTCGAGCGAACGCTGGCCGGTCTGGCTCTCGTAGTGCTCCAGCACATCGGTCTTGAGCGAGAGCTTCAACTCGGCGACGTTGCCGGGCGAGCGCACTTCGATGGGTAGGCCGGATTCGTCGCGCTTGCCGAGGAAGACGCGCCCCTGAAAACTGGCGTAGGTGCTCATGATTTGGATTCCTTGCGTTGAATGGGTTTGGCGTCGGCGGGCTTGCCGTCGGCATCGGGTTGCGGCGGGACATCCGGCTGCCGGTCGGCGCGCGCGATGCCGTTGGCGATGAGCCAGTCGGCGGTGCTCGCATCGACGATCAGCCGTTCGCCCGCCTCGAAGGGCTTGCCCGCATGGGTGTGCGGACACAGCAAGACGAGTGAGGTCATGGGTGTCATCCAGTGGTTGAGAGATCGCTGGCCAGCGTTCGGTAGGTGATCGCGTAGCGCGCAGGAATAGCGGCGGCCACCGCGTCCGCGTCCTCGACGTCCCACTCGCATTCCTGTTCGCGGATGTCGAGCGCCAGCCCTCCCAAATTCCGGTCGGCCAGCAGCGCGGCGTGGGCGGCGGTGAGCAGCCGGTCGGCTTCGGTTTCAGGAATAGCGGGCGGTACCGCACGGGCGAGCGCCACGAGGCGCACGATCAGCACGCGCGTGACGCGGTCGTTGGCGCGTTCGGTGATGGATTCGGACTCGGGGAACACCACCAGCGCCGGGCATTGCTCCCGGCTGATGGCCACCGTGGGCGAACGGTGCAAGGTGGCCTCGAGCGTTTCCACCGGCGTGCGGACAGCGGCGAGCACCGCGAGCAGAATCTGTTCACGGATCGAATTGGCGGACACGGTTCAAAGCCTCGTGAGCTTGGCGCGCATCTCAGTGCCGTCGGCCAGCGCCCGGACATCACGCACCTGATAGGCCACGCCATCGACTTCCACTGCATCGCGCACGGCCAGTCCCACGAACACCGACGCCGGATACGTGATCGCGTAGTCGGTGTTCAAGGTCAGGCCGTCGAGCGCCGTGTCGTCCGGCGCGGAGAATCCGACCTGCTGGGTCTGGGCAGACCCGCTACCGGCAGGAAACCACCGGCAGCGCACCGTCAGGCCCGCGTTCGCGGCGGCGCTGTAGACCTGTTCGACGAGGCCCATCACGACACCGTGAGCTTTACCAGCACGCCGGGACGGTGGCACATCGGCAGCGGGTTGGACTGCGTGTGCAGATCGGTGCCCCGGTCGAACTTGCGCGGCTCCTGCTTGGCGTACAGCGGCTGGCCCACCGTGTTGACGGTTTCGTTGAAGTCCGCAGGCGCGAAGTAGGTGCCGAAGGTGTCGATGGTGCCCAGCGGGAAGGCATGCGCCTCGCCTGCGGCGATGAAGCGGCGCACGGTGCCATTCGCATCGGTGGCCTGCCCCCGGTACTCCTCGAAGGTGATGCCGCCGTAGGTGAAGCCGCGCCGGATGTCGTTGATGAGGATCGCGCCGTTCTGCCAGTTCTCGAACGCCTTCTCGACCTTCGCGTGGCCGGTGAGCGCGGCGAAGAACTCCGGCGAGCACAGGCAGTGGACGCCGTTCATGAACTCGCCCTTGAGGTTGTCCTCGATGGTCGAGAGCACCGTGCCGCACTTGGCCTTGACGTTGGTGCCCGCCGTGCCCAGCTCGAAGGACACCGACTGCGGCGTGATCTCGAAGGCATCGAACAGATCGACCAGCTCGGAGCCGTCGGCGTCGAGGATCACGCCCTTGAGCGCGCCCATGCGCAGGTGTTCCAGCGTGATGGCGTGCTTGTTGCGCATCGTCTCCAGATGGCGCGCGATGACGCCCGCGACCGTCTCGGTCTCGGTTTCCGAACCGAAGGCACGGATGCCTTGCACTTCTTCGGGCAGCACCATGTCGTCGTGCGGGATGTGCGGCACCACGAACGAGCGCAGGTTGCGCTTGCCGCGCTTGCCCACCGTGCCGGGCGAACCCGGCGGCAACGTCGGCAGCAGGTTGAGCACGCCGTTCATTTCCTCGACGACGATCTGGCGCTGGCGCACCGGCTTGGCGGGCATCAGGTTCAGTTCTTCCAGACGCCCGTAGCGGTTGGGCAGGATGTTGATGGCGGCGGTCAACGCCGTCATCGAGAACGCGGGATTGCTGAAGGGGTTGTTCATGGTCAGGCTCCTTGACGGACGAGCACGCCCAGCGCCTTGAGCTGCGCAATGGCGGTGAGTTGTTCGGCAGTGGTGATGGCGTCGGGCCACGCGAGTGCGTGGTTGGCGATGATGGCGTGGCGCGCGACGACGAGGCCGTCATCACGGTCGATCAATGCCGCGTCGCAGGCTTGCAGCAGCACGCCTGCGGCGACCTGCGTGCCGTCCTCGGCGGACGGATCGAGCTGCTTGTACTTGCCGGTGGCGGTGACGATGCCGACGACGGTGCCCAGCGGCAGGTTCTGACCGGAAGCGACCGTGACGCGGTCGCGCGAGTAGAGGTTCGGCGCTTCGTACTTGAGCAGGTCGCCCAGATTCAGCGGTTCGGCGAGAACGGACATTTCAGATCTCCTTCTTGGTGGACTGCGCCGCGAGCTGCTTGGCCGCGTCGATCAGCGGATTGCTGGCCGCAGGGCGCGCGGCGTCGGGCGCAATGCGGCTGACGATTTCGGGGCTGGCCTCGGCCTGCGCCGCGAGCAGTCGGCCGCGTACCGTGGCAGGTGCAGTGTTGGTTTCGAGGAAGCCCGCGATCAGGTCGGCGCGACCGGCGAGCGTGCAGGTCTGCGCGATCTCGATGGCGTCGGCCACACTCAACGTGGTGGCGGCGGACGGTTGAGGAGGACTGCCAGCAGGATCAGCAAGAGGCCGATCAAGAGCAGCGGGGTCGGATCGTTCATTCATGGAAGACTCCATCTGGTGGTTGCGAAGAAAGCCCGCTTGGCTGGCCGGAGCCACCTGAGTCGGGAGTGGGGAAAGCGATTGCGTGAGCTGGGCGAGCGCGTCGTCGAAACCGCCGACGGCATCGGCCAGTCCGGTGGCGACGGCATTCGGGCCGAAGAACAGGCCGGCTTCGGTGGCGCGCACGACGTCCGCGTCGAGGCCGCGATGGCGCGCGACGGTCTCGACGAACAGCTCGTAGACGCGATCCACCTCGGCCTTGAGCACCGCGTGCGCGGCGTCGGAGATCGGCTCGTGCGGGTTGAGGTCGTTCTTGCGTTCGCCCGCGAACACGGCGGTGTAGCGAACGCCGTCCTTCGCGTCCTTCGCCGACTGATCGACGTGCATGGCGATGACGCCAATAGAGCCGACGCCGCCGGTACGCGCGACGAACACGCGTGTGGCGGCGGACGCCAGCGCGTAGGCCGCCGAGAACGCCATGTCGTTGGCCACGGCCCAGACCGGCTTCGCCTGCGCCGCCGCCCGGATGCGGTCGGCCAGATCAAACACGCCACCTGATTCACCGCCGGGCGAATCGACGTCGAGCAGGATGGCCGCGACCTCGGGGCTGGCGAGCGCGGCGTCCAGTTGCGCGGCGATGCCGGTATAGCTGGCGAGGCCTGATTCGGCCTCGAGACCAGAGGTGCGGCGCACCAGCGTGCCGTGGATCGGGATGACGGCGACCTTGCCGCTGGCGGGCGTCGGCGCGCGCGTCATCGGCGTGTAGCCCACGGGTGCGGCGAGATCGGTGAGGCCGATGCGCGCGCCGAGCACGGAGAGGATGACGTCGAGTTTCGGGCGATGGATCGCCAGCGGCACGCCAAACAGGCGCGCCGCCAGATGAGGCAGCACGGTCATGGGAATCCTTCTGGAAGAACGGTCAGGCGATGGAATCGCTGCCGGTGGTGTCGGGCGTGACGGCGTTGCGGTTGGGTTCCGCGCTGCCTCCGTCCTTTGACGTGTAGCGAGGGTCGGAATCGAAGATCAGGCCGAGGTCGTCGGCGCGCTGGTTGTCGGCGGCGATCTCGCGGTCGACGTCTTCGGCGTCGTAGCCGTTGGCCGAGATGGCTTCCGAGCGGCTCATCAGGCCCGCGCGGATCGCCATCAGCATGGCCTTGTATTCCTTCTCCGGATCGACCCACTGCCAGCCTTGCGGAATCCACTTCACCGCGAGGTACTGGCGGCGGCGCGTGGGCCCGCCGCGCGCGAAACCCGGTGCATCGAGAGCGCCCGAGAGCACGGCCTGCTTCATCCACGCGGCCCACACCGGACGACACATCTGATGCACCAGGACGCCGTGCTGCACCATTTCGCAGCGGCGGCGGAACTCCAGCAGCCCAGCGCGGATGGACGAGTAGTTCACGCCCGTCAGGTCGCCGGTCAGTTGCTCGTAGGTGATACCGATGGCGGCGGCGACCGCGCGGAACTGCGTGCGCAGGAACTCGGAATACGAACTGCCCACGTCGGCGGGATCGGAGAATTTGATGTCCTCACCCGGTTCCAGAATCTGCAGCGTGCCCGGTTCCAGTCCGGCGAGCGCGATGCCGTCGCCGTTGGCAGCGCCTTCGCCCATCAGGCTGTCCTCGGGGTTCTGGCGCGTGACGAAGCCCGCGAACATCGCGGCAGTCTTCTTGCGCACCAGCTCGGCGTCGTCGTACTGGTCGAGTTCGTTGAGCTTGACCAGCGCACGCGACAGCCACGGCTCGCCGCGAATCTGGCCGGGGCGCAGCACGCGGTAGAGGTGGATGACCTCGCGCGCGTCCACACGCACCGTCTCCATACCGCCTTGCCCCGACATCGGCGCGAGCCGTCCGTCCTCCGGATGCGAGCGGTACAGGTGGTAGGCCACACGTCGCCCCAGCGCATCAAACTCGATGCCAGAGCGCACCACGTTGCCGGACGGCAGATCGGTGTTGAGGTGGATCGGCAGGTGCTCCGACTCCAGCAACTGGAGCTGCAAGGGCACGGCCAGTCCGTCTTCCGGACGGCGCGGGCGCAACCGGATCAAGCATTCACCGGCTTCGAGCATCGAACGGCAGGCCAAGGCTTGCAGGCCGTAGAAATCGGTCTGGCCCGCCGCGTCGGCTTCCTCCGTCCAGTCGCGCCACAGCGCCTGCACGTCGGCCTTGAACCGTTCGTCGCCCGACAGGCTCTGCGGTTTGATGCCGGTACCGACGGCGTTGGCGACGAAGGCGTCGAGCGCGGCCTGCGCCCACGCATTGCGACGCACGAGGTCGCGGCTCTTGATGCGCAGGTCGGTGTGGGTCGCCAGCATCGCGGCGACAGCGCCGGGATTGCCGGGCATCCACGCCAGCGAGCGTCGGCCCCGGCCTGCGGCTTCGTGAACCGGCGACTGGCCGAACAGGCGTCGCACGGTTTGGGCGAACCACGCCATGTCAGAACCCCTTGCCCGTGGTGACGCGGATCTGACGCGGCGCACCCGGCCACAGTCCGCTGGCGGCGGCCTGTTCCAGCAGACCGCGCTTGACCTCGCGGATCGCGTCTTTCAGTTCCTCGACCGAGCGGTACTCCACGGTCTTGTCGCCGAAGCTCACGCGCTTCTCGCCCTTGGCGAGCGCGGCTTCCAGCGCCTGGAGTTGGACTTCTGTGTAGGCCATCAGCGGTACACCACGAGGTTGATTTCGGAGGAGTCGTCGAACGACGCAGCGGTCGTCGCGCAGGAGATGTCGACGTACTGCGTGGTCTTCAGATCGGAGCTGGCACGCACGATGGCCACGCGTTGCATGCCGCTGTTGGTGCTGCTGCGGGCGAGCGCCGTCCAGCAGTAGTTCGCATCCGGCATCGCCACGGCGAAACGCACCCGGTAGCGGCCCGCCGCCGTGCGCACGACACTGGCGACGTTGTGCGCGCTGGCGATCACGACCTGACCGTTGACGTAGCCGAAGCTGACCCACACCCGGGCGATGCCGGGATGCGTGGCGTCGATCTTGGTTTTCACCTCGAAGCCGATGCGCGCCGCCAGCGCGGCGATGCTGGACGCGAGACTCATCAGGCCAGCGCCCCATCGAAGATGACGACGAAGTCGGCGTCGGTGTTGCCGACATCGGCAGCAGCAACCGCACCGATGTTGGTGCGGGCCTGCAGCTGCTCGGCCACCGTCAGGGTCTGCGCCGCGTCGAAGCGCACGCGCAGGTTGACTGCGGCCAGGAGCGCATCCAGACCGCTGGTGCCGTTCTGCAGCAACTGTTGGATCTCGACCAGGGTGTCGTAGGCGGCGTCCGCTCCACCCAAGATGTCGGCCTTGAGCGCATCGAGCAGCGACACGATCTTGTTCGACGAGTAAGTGGTGGAGGTGGCGATCTGGTTGTCGTCGATGGCCGTCGCGGACAGCACCGCCGCCTTCAACTCGTTGATCGCCGCGACCAGACTCGATTTGTCGGTGGTGGACAGGCTGGCCAGGTTGCCTGCGGTCGCGCGGACGTCGTTGAACTCCTGGGCGACCCGGATGACCAGGCTCTCGATGCGTGTGGCAAGACTCATGAAAACTCCTCGATGTGTCAGGACAGCCAGCGGCTCTTGATGACCCGCCGACGTGATGGGGTTGCAGAAACAGCGAGGCCACCGCGTTGGGTGGCCTCGTCTGGGTCGAAGGTTTGAATCGGGGGCGGCTCATCCGGTGGCCGCTCCATCCCGAGTTGGCGCTCCAGTTCCCGCCAGTGGCGTTCCTCGAAGCGATCCAGTCCCGCCGCCGATGCGGCGGCGCGGGCGTAGACGTAGCAGTCGAGCGCCTCGTTGCGCTCGCGCATCTTTTGCCACTCGCGCACAGGGAACCCGTTGCGGTCGCGGCGGGTGATCAGTTGCTCGGCACAGAGCTGCTGGATGAACTCGGCGTCGATCTTGGGCAAGTGGACGAACCCCGTCGGGTAGACCGTGGTCACGTCGTCCTCGCTGACATCCGCGCTCTTGCGCAGGTTGTTGTAGAACTCCAGCTTGGCGATGCCGACCGCCACCGTGAACACCTTGATGCCCCGGCGCAGCTTCTTGCCGCCCTGCGAGACATCGATGGCCGTCGGTGTGCCGATCAGGGCCGCGCCACGCGGCACGCCCTTGACCGCCATCACGCGCGGATCGCGGCAGGCCCGCACGAACGCGTAGGCCTCCTGCGTCGCAAAGCCCGTGTCCAGCGCGAAGCGGGCCAACGGCATCGCCGCGCCCGACGCGTGCGTCCAGTTCTCGGCGATCAACTCGCCGAGGCGCTTCCACACCGCGTCGCGGGCGGTATCGCCCATCAGCACGCGATGTTCGACGAGCCACGCTTCCTTGCCGCGACCGAAGGCCCAGATGGATGCTTCGATGCGATCCTTCTGCACGTCCGCGCCGCCGACCAGCAGCAGGCCGCCCAGCGGCACGCTGCCGACGCGGTAATCCTCCCGGCGCTCGACCAGTCGTTGCCAATCGGGCGCTTCGCCTTCCTCGACCCAGGTATCACCCAGTTCGGTGTTCTTGAAGGTCTTGATCGCCGCCGCCGAGCCGGATTCCTTGCTGACGGCGGCTTCCCACGCGGCGGCGATGTCGCACCACGCGCGCCAGCCGACCGGGCTGTAGAGCGAGGAGAGATGAAATCCCGTGGTCTTGCCCGTGCCTTCGGCCATCGCGCGCCACTCGCCGTGTTCGAGCATCCACGTCTTGTGGTGCTCGGCAATCGCGGTGTCGCAGGACTCACAGATGTAGGCCGCCGTCTCCGGCGCGCCCTTGTCCCAGCGCAACTGTTCGAAGCGCAGCCATTGCCGGTGCGAGCAATGCGGGCACGGCACGAAGTAGCGACGCTGGTCGCTGGCTTCGTACTCACGCTCGATGGCCGACGCGCCCGAGATCGTCGGCGTCGAGACGATGAAGATCTTGCGCCGCGCGAAGGTGCGTGTGCGCGCCTCCGCCAGCGAAATCGCGTCGCCTTCGCCCTCGACGTCCAGCGGGTAGCCGTCCACCTCGTCGAGGAACAGATACCGCACCGGCATCGAGCGCAGGCCCACGGCGCTGTTCGCGCCCGTCATCACCAGCACGCCGCCGCGAAACTCCTTCGCCAGAATCGTGTTGCCCGAATCACGCGAGCGTGCCGGAGCGATCAATTCGGCCAGCGCGGGTGATTCCTCGATCAGCGGGTCGATCCGCTGCTTGGAGTTGCGCTTGGCCATCTCCACCGTCGGCCACACGGCCATCATCGGCCCCGGCGCGTGATGAATCACGTAGCCGATCCAGTTCGATCCCATTTCGGTCGCGCCGAGCTGGGCGGCCTTCATGAACACCACGCGCTCGACCGGCGAGGTCGGCGACAGGCAATCCATGATGGCCTTCAGGTATGGCGTGCGGCTGGTGCGCCAGCGGCCCGGCTCGGCGGACGCCTTGCTGGAAAGCATCCGGTGCCGATCCGACCATTCCGACACGGTGAGCAGCGGATCGGGCGTCAAGCCTTCGCGCCACGCACGTTCGATTTCGGCAGCACCTTCGTAGTCGACGTCCATCAGTTCCCGATCAGTCCACGCGCGGGCGCAGATCGCCCAATTCCTGCAAGTGCTCGCGCACGGCGGCTTCCAGCGCGACGTGCATCGTGTGCGGATCGACCGCCAGCCGCGCCGCCATCTGCGCCGAGATACGCGCGGGCCAGTTCAGCCACGCATCGCGCTCGGCGCGCGCCAGCTTGAAGACGTGGGCGATGGCCTGGTTGCGGTCGACCAGCTCGCCCTTGAGGCGGGCCAGCCGCACCTTGTTCGTCTGGGCCTTGACCACCTCGTTGACAGTGCGCGCTTGCAGCAGCGACGCACCGCCGGTGGGCAAGGCGGCCTGACCGTCGCCCACAGGCGCGACGGTGGCGGTTTCCGGCGGCACCGCAGCCTTAACGGCGCGAGCGCGCGTGCCGGTGCGTGGCGCTTCTGTGTTGCGCGCCCACTCGGCGTCGGCGCGCTGCGGGTCAAGGGTTCCGTCCGCTTCTGGCGTGATGCGCCCGGCGGCGATGGCCTTGCGCACCGCCGCGTCGGAAACGCCACGGTGACGCGCGTAGGCGCGAATCGAGATTCCCATCGGCACCTTCAATCATGTGTTCGTCCTTCGTCGAGAAAGAGCTTGGCTTCCATCGGGAACAGCGCGTTCATCACGTCACGCCATCAATCACGTCGAAAGGACAAACGATGAACAACCCATCCCTCGACACCCTTGCAGTCAAGCTCGCCGAAGCCGCCATGACGGTCTTGGTGCGCGCCTGCCGCAACGAGGTGGCTACCGCCAGCAATGCCGACCTCGAAGCCGCATGCGCTTCGATGCGCGCACGAGCCAAGGCGGTAATCGATCAACTCCTGGATGACGCTCGGGACGCGCCCTGGCTCGCGGAAGCCGCGTTCCATGCCGCCGCCCTTGAACTGGCCGAAGCAGGCATCTCGTCGCTGCGCAGGCGTTGAAGCAGAAAGAGCTTGGCTTCACCGGCGAACAGCGCGTTCATCACGATCCCGATCAACCACTGCAAAGGAGCAGACCATGAGCACCATCCAACTGACCCCGGCCCAGCACGCCATCCTCGCCAAGGCCATTCACTCCAGCGACGGCAAGATCGAGTGGTTCCCCGACAACGTCAAAGGCGGCGCGCGCAAGAAGGTGCTGGAAGGCATGTTCAACCGCGCCCTCATCACGCCCGACGGCGAGGGCTGGCGCATTGCCGCCGAGGGTTACGACGCGCTGGGCATGCCGCGCCCCGGCGTCCAGCAGCCGACGCCCGAGTTCGATGCCGAACTGGAGCAGGACGTCGCTGCCGCCGAAGCCACGTGGAAGCAGGAGGCCAAGGCCACGCCGCGCACCCGCGAGAACAGCAAGCAGGCCGAGGTCATCCGGATGCTCAAGCGCCCCGAGGGCGCGACCATCCGCCAGATCTGCGAGACCACCGGCTGGCAGGCGCACACGGTGCGCGGCACCTTCGCCGGGGCCTTCAAGAAAAAACTCGGACTCGCCATCGTCTCGGACAAGGCCGAGGGCGGCGAGCGCGTGTATCGGATTGCGTGATCAGCGCTGGGGTGCGGGCACTGCCTGCACCCCCGAATAATCCATTGCCACCACCCTTGAAAACGCTTGGCTTCCCAGGCGAACAGCGCGTTCATGCTGGTGTCGTGATTGACGACGCATCCCAAGGAGAACAGCCCATGAGCACCATGACCATCACCCTCGAACGCACCCCTCGCACTCTCCAAATCGGCGACAACGCCATCGAGGTCGAGGAGTTGAGCATCCGCCTGCCGTTCGCGCGCAAGCCTGCCGATCTTGGCGAAGTCGGCGGCCAGGGGCAGACCAAGATCTACATCACGGAGACCAAGGAACTGACCCCGGCCGAGTTCGACGCCTTTGCCAGCAGCCTGTTGGTATCGCGCGATTGGCTACGCGGCAAAGGCGGCGGTGCGGGCGACGGCTACCTCTGCGTGGAGGTCAAGGCGCCGGGTCGCCCCTATCTGTACGTCAACCCGGAGGGCGGCGATTACGCCCGCTACGTGGCCCGCCTCGGGTAATCGAAAAGATCGAGAAAGAAGCCGAGAACAGCTTGGCTTCTCAATCGAACAGCGCGTTACTACGGGTGTCGCAACGATCAACCACAAGGAGCCCACGATGGACAACACCAACCATATCCCCGCCACCCGCAACGACGCCTGGGGCTTTTGGGGCACGATGAACGAGAACGCCACCGCAGCCTGGCCGACGGCGATGACCGCGATCTCGGATGCCACGCACCAGCCCCTCGACTCAGTCCGGGCCTTCCTCGACAGCCGGCACGGACGCCACTTCGCGGACGATGTCCTGAACCAGATGCACGCCGGTCGCGCCCTGGCGGACGCGATCCACGCCGCCACCGAGCAGTGGATGGGCTGGAAGATCGGACGCCAGACCAGCAAAGACTACGGCATCCCGCGCGGCCTGCCTTACCTGACGGGCTTCGTGATTCACTGCGAGATCGTCGAAGAAGAACTCGCCGCCTGAGGAGAGCGACATGGCCGCAGTCACCACCAACCTGACCATCGAAGCCAACTACGACGAGTTCGTCGCCGAATTGACCGCGCTCACCCGCAAGTACGGGGTGGCAATCAAGTCAGTCGGCGGCGTCATCCTTGCCGACCACGCCGACGAGTTCCGCAACGTCACTTACGTTGCCGATATCAGCAGCGGCGACCTCTACCCGAGTTTCCCCGAGTCCTGACAGATCGTCGAACGCCACCCCATCGGATTCGCGGGTGGCTTGTTGTCCGGTCCAGTCCTGCCAGCGGCGCACGATCACATCGACGTACTTCGGGTCGAGCTCGATCAGCCGCGCCAGCCGTCCCGATTTCTCGGCGGCGATCAGCGTCGTGCCTGAGCCGCCGAAGGGATCGAGCACCACGTTGCCAGGGCGGCTCGAATTTCGGATCGCGCGCTCGACCAGCTCCACCGGCTTCATCGTCGGGTGCAGGTCGTTCTTCTGCGGCTTCTTGATCTGCCACACGTCGCCCTGGTCGCGGTCGCCACACCAGTGGCGTTCGCCGCCCTCGGGCCATCCGTACAGGATCGGCTCGTACTGCCGCTGGTAGTCGGCGCGACCGAGCGTGAAGGTGTTCTTCGCCCAGATGATGAAGGTCGACCAGTGGCCGCCCGCCACGCGGAAGGCCGATTGCAGCGTGTCCAGTTCGCTGGATGACATCGCAACGTAGATCGCGCCACGACAGTGGGCGATGGTCGGCGTCAGCGCCGCCAGCAGAAAGTCGTAGAAACCATCGCCCAGGTTGTCGTTCAAGATCGCGCGATCCTTGCCGCGCAGCTTGTCCTTCGCGCTGTTGGCGTAGTTCACGTTGTACGGTGGATCGGTGAACACCATGTCCACCGGCTCGCCGTCGAGCAAGGTGCGGTAGCTGGCGGCCACGGTGGCGTCGCCGCATAGCAGTCGATGGCCGCCGAGCAGCCAGACGTCGCCCCGGCGCGAGACCGGCGTCTCGCTGACCTCGGGCACCGCATCGTCATCGGTTTCGCCTTCGCCATCCGGTTCATCGCCCGTCAGCAAGTCGGCCAGCGCGTCGGCGTCAAAGCCGGTCAGGTCGAGGTCGAAGCCTTCGTCTTGCAAGGCTTCCAGCTCGACGCGCAGCAGTTCATCGTCCCACCCGGCGTTCTCGGCGATGCGGTTGTCCGCGATCACCAGCGCGCGGCGCTGTGTCGGCGTCAGATGATCGAGCACGACCACCGGCACCATTTCGAGGCCGAGTTTCTGCGCGGCAGCGAGCCGCCCATGACCGGCGACGATCACGCCGTCGCTGCCCGCGAGGATGGGGTTGGTGAAGCCGAACTCGGCGATGCTGGCGGCGATCTGCGCCACCTGCGCGTCGCTGTGTGTGCGCGCATTGCGTGCATAGGGCACGAGCTTGGCGGTCGGCCACTGCTCGATCTTGTCGGCGAGCCACGAGCTGGTCATGCCGCAACCTCCTCGATGCGCTCGCCCTCGACCTCGTCGAAGGTCTGACCCGTGGCCAGCAGCGTGACGGCGACTTCGGGATGGTTCTGCCGGAAGCGCCGGATGGCGACATCGACGTACTCCGGCGCGATCTCGACCGAGCGGCAGACGCGCCCGGTGCGCTGCGCGGCCAGCATCGTGCTGCCGCTGCCGCCGAACGGCTCGAACACCAGATCACCGATGTTGCTGAACGCCTCGATGACGAACTGCGGCAGCGCCACCGGGAACACGGCGGGATGGTCGATGCCTTCGCCGATCTTGCCCTTGTGGCGCATCACGCGGATCACCGAATCAGGAATGCGCATGTCCTGCGTCGGCTGGCCCGCGTGCGTCCAGCCGTTGACTTCGCCATCCTTGCCACGCATCGCGGTGGATGAGCCGTCGGCGCGCAAGTGCGTTTCCTGCCCGGCGAACTTGCAGGGCACGATCTTGTTGGGCTTGCGGCTGGCGCGATTGAAATGGAACACGAACTCGAAGCTGGGCGCGAAGCGGCCCTGCCAGTCGCCGGGCATTCCCGGCCCCTGATCCCAGACATACCAGCCGAAGCGCCGCCAACCCTTCGTCCGCATCCAATCAATCCACGCTTCCCAATACGGGACGAACTCGTTGTCGCGGTGGATCAGGCCGAGGTTGATCAGCACCTGGCCGTCGCCCGCCATCGGCAACTGAGCGAACACGCCGCGCATCAACGCATCCCAATCGGCGATGCCGCCGGTGGTGTAGTCGCGCTGGTTGCCGTAGGGCGGCGAGGTGAAGCACAGCGCCGCTCGCTCGCCCGCCATCAGCGTGGCGACCACGTCGGCATCGGCGGCATCGCCGCAGATCAGGCGATGCGCGCCGATGGCCCAGACGTCGCCCACGCGGGACACCGGCGTGGCCGGAGCATCGGGCACGTCGTCGGCGTCGTCCGCCGCGTCGTCCTGTTGTTCGCCCGCGTCCGAGACTTCGGCGCTTGCCAGCAGGTCTCGCAGCTCGGCGTCCTCGAAGCCGGTGAGCGCCAGCTCGTATCCGGCCTCGGACAGCTCGGCCAGTTCCAGCGCCAGCATTTCCTCGTCCCAGCCCGCATCCAGCGCCAGCCGGTTGTCGGCGATGACGTAGGCGCGCTTTTGCGCCGTGCTCAGGTGTGCCAGTTCGATCACCGGCACCTCGGCCAAGCCGAGCTTGTGCGCGGCGGCAAGACGCCCGTGGCCCGCGATGATGCCGTTGCCGCCATCGACCAGGATCGGATTCGTCCAGCCGTACTCGACGATGCTGGCCGCGATCTTGGCGATCTGCGCCTCGGCGTGCGTGCGCGGGTTGCGGGCGTAGGGGATCAGCGTCTCGACCTTGCGGTACTCGACGTTCAAAGGATTCAAGGGTGTGGGTTCCAGAAAACAAGCGCAGCGCCGTTTCGGCGCAGCCAAAAACGAAACCCGCCGACGGACGATGCCGTGGGCGGGTTGGAGTGTGAAGTGCGAACTGAACGGGGTGCGAACCTGCGAACCGTGCGAACCTCGGTTCGCACTCTGACGCTAGGAAAGCGCCGCGCTCGCGCCCCCCGCATTGGATTTTGGCGAGGAAGGACCCCTTTTACCTGGGCCCTCCCTCTCGGTCACGCATCTTTCGCAACCATAGCCGTCACTGTATGCCCAATCGACCGGTTTTGTTGCATCAGCAAAATCCGCTCTGACCCTTGGATATGCGCGCATGGCAAACCATCCGCGCCAAATCACGCCAAATTCCTACGCAATCACGCCTGCATTAAGCTGATCGGCCACCGTCTGTAGTGCCTTCTGCCAGCGCCGCCACGCCGTCGTACGGTCGCAGGCGAAGCGGATCGTGATCTCCCTCCAGCCGTAGCGCTTGGCGCGCATCCACACCAGATGGCGCTGCTCGACCTCCAGCCACTGTACCCACTTCATGGTCTCCAGCATCCGGTCGACGGCGTCGGGTGTGGGTGGGAAAGGTCGGTAGTCGTGCTCGTCGGCAGCGAACGTTTCCCACTCCTTGCGCACGATGATGGGCCAGGTGTTGAAGTAGCCTTGCACACGCACGGGCGGCAGGCGTCGTCCGGTGCTGGCCGCCTCCTCGAAGCGTGCGGCCACGTCGTCGATTGTCCAAGTGCGGGGATCAGTCATGCCGTGCCCCTCCCTGTCCATAGAGGCGTTCGCCGATGCGCCGCACGAACTCGCGCTCGATGAAGTCCAAGCGTTCGTCGGCAGCGTTGACCACGAGGATGTGCTGATCGCGCCAGCCGCGTTGCTTCATCGCGTCGAGATCTGTGGTCTCGGGCTGGAGGCGACCCAAGGGGCAGCGATAGGTGGGCGTCGAAATCTTCATCTCACACCTCCCGTTCCAGTGCGTGCTGCTCGATGGCCCAGTGCAGGAGTGCCAGTGCGTCGGCCTCGTTGTCGTCGGCCGGAGCGTGACCACGGGCACGGGCGGTCGCCACCATCTCGTCCTTGCTGGCGTTGCCCCTGCCGGTGGCGTGCTTCTTGATCGTTCCCACGGGCACGCCCTGGTACGGGATCTGGTGGTGCTCGCACCACGCGGTGAGCGTGGCAAGGAAGCCGCCGTAGGCGTGGGCAGCATCCGTGGAGACGTGGCGTCGCACCTCCTCGAAGTGCAAGCAGTCGATGCCGTCGCAGGATTGTTTGATCTCGGTGAGCCAGCGTTTGAATCGCAGGAAGCGCATTCCGCCGCCTTCGAAGCGCTGCGGCCGGAAGCTCTCGGAACCGCTGGTGATGTGGCCGTCACTGCCGCGCAGCGCCCAGCCGGTGGTGGTGCCCAGATCGAGGGCGAGGATGGTGGTGGTCATGGTGTCAGTCCTTGTTTTGGCTGGTCTGACGGATCGGACGGGTCGTATCGAAACCTTCCATGAGGCGCGCGCACGCGCACGTGTAGGAGTTACGACGTAGTCCGTCCGATCCGTCAGACGCGGTTGTGTCAGTCATCGGCGTAAGGGGTGTAGGTGGGTGCTGGCGGGTACTTGAGGCCAATGCCCTGAAACCCGCGCAAGCCCATGCCGTTGCGCCATTTGTCCAAGCCCCGGTTGAGCAGCAGATCGGCAAAGCGCTTCTGCGAACCGGTGAATTCGCCCGCTGCTTCTGCCCATGGCTTCCAGTCGTTGAACAGTTCTGCAGTCAGCGACTTGGCGTTGGCCTCGCGCACGCAGCGCTCATCAAGCCAGCGGCCCAACGCGTCCTCGGCTTCGAAATACTCCTCGGTGGCGTCCACCACCCGCTGCGGTGGGGAGAGTCGTCCGTGGCGTTGCCAGTCGAGGCAACCCTGCACGGCCCACGCCAAGATGCCGTCACGTTCGGCCAGGAGCTTCTGCTGCAGGTTCTTGTCACGGCGCTCGGGCGGCACGGTGATCGTGAAAGGGATCAGGTGCAGCCTGCGTTTCATCGCCTCGTCGATGTTGCGAATGGCGGGCCTGTGGTTGCCCGCCACGAACAACTTGAACTGCGGGAAGAACTCGAAGAAGTCCTGGCGCATGAAGCGCGCAGAGATCTTGTCGCCACCGGTCAGGTTCTTGAGCTTGGACTCGGCCCAGCGTTTTCCCTGTTCGGTTTCGATGGCCGCCACGAAGCGTGCGCCGCGCAGCCCCGCCATATCGGTCGGGTGCCGGTCGGTGCGCGTCTCCATGAAGGTGTCCATCGGCGCATTGGTCGCGTAGTCGCCCAGAATGGTGGCCAACGTGTTGACGAACACCGACTTGCCGTTTGCACCCGTGCCGTACAAAAAAAACAGCGCGTGCTCCTGCGTCGACCCGGTCAGCGCGTAGCCGACCATTCGTTGCAGGTAGAACTGAAGTTCCTTGTCACCACCCGTGACCTCGTCGATGAACTGCCTCCAGGTCGGGCAGTCGCCGCTGGGCGTGGCTGTGGTGATCTTGGTCATCCGGTCGGCGCGCTCGTGCGGGCGCCTCCGGCCTGTCTTGAGATCGACCACGCCGCCCGGCGTGTTGAGCAGCCACGGATCGGCGTCCCACTCGTCGGTGGTGGCCGCGTGCCTGCGGTCAGCGCGCGCCAGCCGCTCCACACCGCCGACCGTGCTGGCGCTGGCGAGCTTCGCCGCGACCTTGGGGTTGTCGGCGCGCACAGCCGTCTGGCGGCAGACACTCCGGATCAGGTCAGTGGCGGCCAGCGTGTCCTCGGTGCGCCAGCGTTGCCCGTCCCACACCAGCCACTTGCCCCAGCCAGCCACGTAACGCCAGTCGCGGTGGTAGCGGCGGGTGAAGGACAGCGCCAGCGCGTCCTCCGTACCCCAGACGGACTCGTCGCTGCTGACCACCGGATCAACGTCATCGGCCACGTCGTGCATCTGCAAGCGTGGGCCGTGGGTGATAAAGGCGGCGACATCGAAGCCCTCGGCAATGGCATCGGCCACATCCCAGCCCTCGGCGGCCTCTTCGGGCGGATAGAGAACGTGGCAGGACTTGGCTCCCGCCGACAGGATGGCCTGTGCTGCCTGCGTCGCGTACTCCCAACCCGGTTTGTCGCGGTCAGGCCAGATCAGCACGGCCTTGCCGGACAGCGGCGACCAGTCGGTCTTGTCGACCGGAGCGTTCGCACCGTGCATTGCCGTGGTGGCCACGATGCCCGCGTCGATCAGTGCCTGCGCGCATTTCTCGCCCTCGACCAGCACCACCTGCGCGGCGCTGGTCATCCCTGGTTGGTTGTAGAGCGGGCGCGGGTCGGGTGGTGCCATCTTGCGCCGCTTCGCATCCCAGGGCCGGAACTGCTTCTTCTGCCCGGGCGGGTCGTAGCGATAGACGACGGCGATGAGATGGCCTTCCGCATCGAGGTAGTCCCACTTCGCGGTGGCCGGGCCGAGGTCATCGACGGGAGCCTCCTTCTTGCTCCTGCGCGCCAGAGTCGCCGGAGCACGCCCGACCAGTTCGGTCGCGGTATCGAGCACGCGTGGGAAGTCGCTGTGCGCATCGATGCCGAGGTGGGCCGCGATCAGGGAAAAAGTGTCGCCGCCGTCGCCAGTGGCGCGATCCGTCCACAGGCCGGTCTTGTCACCGGTGAGCACGACTTCCAGGCTGTCGCCCGGACTACCGAGCACGTCGCCGATCAGGAATTTGCCACCGCGCCTCTTGCCTGCAGGGAACAGCGTTGCCAGTACCGATTCCAGCCGCGAGAGCAATGCCTCGCGGATTGCGTCGCGTTCGGCATCGAGGGCACGAGGAGCGGGCTTTTGCGTGTCGTTGAAGTCAAGCATCCACAGACTCCTCGCAAGATGCTTGCTGCCCGACGATCCACGCTTCCAGCTCTGCAGGCTTGAACCGCACGAGCTTGCCGACGCGGTAATGGGGAAGGCGACGCTGCTTGCGTTCCTTCGCTTGCGAGAGCCAGTACGAGGGCAAGTTGAACATCAGTGCAGCCTGGCGTACGTCGATCAGTTGCTCGCCGAGCACATGATTCAAAGTCGTGGTGTTCATGCTTTTGTCCTCCAGCAGCGGTCTTGCCACGCGCACATCCGGCACTCGAAGTGGGTCGGGTCATTGAAGGCGCGAGGCAGGAGATCTCCCGCCTCGGTAGCCGTGATGACCTTCACCGCCCGATCCGACATGCGCTGGGCCAGGGCCGCATCAAAGGGAACGGCCTCGGTGTAGATATCCATCGTGTCGGCGTTGAGCGCCGTGAAGATCGCCGGGTGCTCGTGCAGTTCGAGATAGGCTTGGTAGATCGCCACTTGCGCGGCGTAGATGGGCTTGGAGATGGCCAGCCCCTTTTTCTCCAGGTCGCTCCAGGACTTGTTGCCCAGACATTTGCATTCCCAGAGCGCGGGATAGGCGAAGCCCTCGGGGCCCGCGACGATGACGCCGTCGACGTGACCCTGCAGGCGACCGTCGGCCACCGAGAAGCCAAACTGTTCGCCGTCGGCCTTGCGGGTGTGCAGGTCGAAACCCGCGTTCCGCAGCCACGCCACCATGCAGTCCTCCATGACATGGCCACGTTCGAAGATGCGCAGCATCCGGCCCGGTGCGTCCCGCCCGTGGTCGATGGGAGCCTTGGCGTACTCGAACTGCAGCGCGCGCTCGCAAGCCACACCGAGGCGCGAGGCCCCGAGGTACTGGCGCTCGGACTGACGAGCGCGGGCCTGCTGTATCCCGGCGTCTACCAGGGCGGTGACCTGGCCCGAGATGCTCGATGAGGAGTTGAAGTCGATCATGGCTTCTTCCCCTTCGGCTCTTCCCAGGGCAGGTCGTCCTCCAGATCCGCGAACGGATTGACGGCGTCCGGTGCCAACGGATCGGGCGCAGGGGTCATCCCCCGCACGGGCGGGTACTTGGTGGTCTCGTGGTGCGCGACCATCGCGTCCGACCAGCAGGTGACTATTGATTCGATCACCCGCAGCGCTTCCGCTTCAGAGTAGTCGCCCAGCGGCTTAGTGAAGCCGATCTCGCCCGCTGCCTCGCCGAAAGCCTTGAGGCACTGGCGCATCGCGGCCAGCTCGACATCAGACGGATCGATCATGGCGACCCCCTTGATATCGGTGCGACCTTCCTTGGCTCGCAGCCAGTTGCCGTACAGCGCATGAAACGCGTTCTGACAGCGTTGCGAGCAGAACACCCAGTCGATGGGGTAGCGCCGGGGATTGCCGACACCGTGTCGGTTGTCGGTGTGGCCGAATCCCCGGGCCTGTCGTTTGCAGACCCAGCATTTCATCGCCCCCTCACTGAGCCCAAGACGGCTTGCCCGTCATGGGTGCGCGTTGCGGAGCCGGTGTCTGATACGCGGGGGCTGCCTGCGCCGGAGCGCCGGACGTGCCACCACTCGAAGCCTTGGGCGGCACGCCCATCCACTTGGCGTAGTCGGGGTGATCCGGTTCGACCGCCACCTTGACCACGTTGCGGTCTTGGCCCTTGCCGTCCTTCTCGATGTCGACGCGGGCCAGGAACTCCAAGCCATCCAGTTCGTGGAAGCCCTGGATGCGGCGCGCGGCGGCGGCCTGGGGGCCGTTGTCCTGCGGGTGGACGTTGCGGGCGCTGTTGAGCGCGGCGCGAATGAAGCTGCGCCCCATCTGACCCCAGGTCGGGCCCTTCTTCGAGTGCAGGCCGATGTTCGACCACATCTTGCGTTTGGCATGCTCGCCGCCAGTGACGACGAACTCGGCGGCGAGGTAGATCGCGCCGGTCTCGAAGGATTCGGTGGCGTAGCCGCCCGTCCAGCCCTGCGCCGGATCGTCGTGGCCACCGGGCTTGATGGTCATGCGCACAGGCACCAGCGTGCCCTTGGGGATGAGGTCGAAGCCCTGTTGCTGTTCGGCGTCGTTGAAGTCGTTCCAGTTCTGCGTGGTCATGGCGATTACTCCTGAGATTCGTGAGATGCGGGAATGGCGGAATGGGCGGCGGCGCTTGCGGACATGGCTGCGCCCGCGCACTTGGCGATCAGCGCGCTCAGGTCCGGCGGTTCGAGCAGTTCGAGACGACCGCTGCGGTCTTTGGCCGGGAAGCCGTAGGGATTGACGGTGTGGGTGACGAAGGCGCGGTAGGCGCTGCCGTCCTCGGCCTTGATCTCGGCCAGCGTCACGACCTCGTCGACGATGCCGGGCAGCTCCAGGCTGGTCTTGCTGCCTTCGATCTGCGGCACGAACACCTTGCGGTTGTAGTCATCGAGGCGTTCGTCGAGGATGGCTACGAACACGACGTTCTTGCCGCGTGCGTGCTGCAGGTGGGTCAAGGCACTCACCATTTCCTGGCCCAGCAGGCCGTAGGCACTGCGCAGATCAGGCTTGCCGGAGCGGTCGCTGGTTGCACCGGGCTGCGTCTTGCACCACGCGAAGCATTGGCGCGACAACTGCGTGATCGAGTCGAGGAAGAAGGTCTGGTAGCGGTCGAGCTGCGTCGCGTCGCCGAACTTCTCGATGACGTGGTCGTAGTGCGCCTGCGAGAAGGCAGACTCCGGCGGCAGCGACTTGTCCGGGCCCGCGAGGAACACGAAGAAGTCGCGGCTCTCGGGCCAGGACGCCGGTCGGATGGTGTCGCCCGGCCAGTCGGCCACGGCCAGATCGCCTGCCTCGATGTCGATGAACAGCGTGGTCTTCGGATCGAGGTCTTTGAGCCGGGTGGTCTTGCCGATGCCGGACTTGCCCAGCATCAGCAGCTTGACGCCCTTGCGCTCGGCCATGCGCTGCTGCGCGGAGATGATCGGGAGGGCCATCACGCCACCTCCTTCAACTCTTCGGCGACGGCGGGATTCCAGAGAATCTGGTAGCCGCTGTGGCCGTTGCGCGAGTACGGCATGGCCTCGGCCCATGCTTCCCCGGCCTCGGTCAGTTCCCATTCGTCGCGGTCGTTGCGGAACTGGAAGCCGTGTGATGCCAGCAACTGGTTCGTGGCCTTGGCCGAGCGGTTGAGCAGCTTGCCGAGCTGGGTGGCGTTGAGCGAGCAGATCGGCTCGTTGGCGGCAGCGCTTTTGGCTGGAAGGGCGCGGCGCAGCACCTCTGTGGTGAGGCCAGTGTTCTCCTGAATGCAGGTCAACGTCGCCGCCATCGCAATGCCGGTCTTGACGCCCGGCACCTTGGCGACCGCCTCTCCGATCAGCAGGATCGCGCTCACGCGGTCGTGGGTCGGCGCGGGCAAGGAAGCCAGCGCGCCGGGGGCGGAATACGCGCCGGTCTTGCGGATCGCGGGCAGCACCTCGCCGGTCACCCAGCGTTTGAAGCGTTTCGCGGCGTCCTTGGTGCTGCCGAGGATCAGGGCGTAGAGGCCCGATTCGTTGACGTGGTTGGCGCGCTGCGTGCGCCCGAGGTTGTCGATGACCTCCAATTTCTGGAGGTCATCGGCATCGACGTGCGACTTGATCGCCTGAGACGGGTTGCCCATCTCCAATGCGTCGCAGACGTCGCTGGCGTTGAACCACGGCAGGCCAGCATCGTCGACCTGCACGCGCACGGCGTGCGCCTCGAACTGGAAGGGAATGATCGCGCTCATGATCAGTCCTCCCACGCGACGTCGACGATGCGGTCGGCCCCGCGCGCGGCGCGCTTGCGCGCCTCGGTGTGGAGTTCCTCCAGTGCGGTGCGGCGGCGGCCGAGCGCCAGGGCTTCGGCGTTGACGGTCTGGATGGCGAAGGCCAGTTCGTCCACCGTGGCCGCGTCGAGCGCGACGACCACGTCATGGCCGTCGGCATCGCGATAGCGGATGTCGTCGGGAAGGTGTTCGCCGTAGATGGACGGCAGCTGCTTGCGCAGCGAAGCGATGAGGCTGGTGCTCATGATCAGTGCTCCGAATCGAGAGAAAGGGTGAAGGACGGCTTGCCGGAATCCACGGTGCGAGCGGCGGCGAACTGCTGCTGTAGCGCCGGAGGCCAGTTCGTGAAGCGGGATTCAGAGACGGACAACTTGATGTCGAGGTAGCCCTCGACCTTCTCGCCCGAGGCCACGATGCGCTCGGCGATTTCTGCCAGTTGCTTCTGATCCCAACTGACCTTCTTGGGCAGCTCGAACTTGATGCGCAGCTGGCCGTCGTCGAGGTGCACGGTGCCGAAGTCGCGGCCCGAATCGCGCAGTGCCGTGCGGGCCTGCTCGCCGTAGGCGGCATCGAGCGCCGCGTCGAACTTGGTGCGGGCCTTCTTGAGCCAGTCGAGGGCCTCGTCGAGGTTCTTGTCGATCTCGGCCTTCTGCACGGCGGGCAACGCGGCCAGTTGGCCGACGGACATCGCGGCGATGTCGGCGGGAAAGAGGGTGATGTCGTTCATGGCATCGCTCCTCAGACCGCCGCGCGCTCGGACGTCGAGTCGTGCAGCGCCTGGCGCTCGAACTCGATGACCGCGTCCACGGGGTAGCCGACGCGCTTGGACAACTTCAGGTAGCGCGGGCCGCGACCTTCGCTGCGCCAGCGTTGCAGGGTCTTGGGGCTGACGCCCCACCGCTGGGCAAGTTCGTTTTCGTTGAGCACCCGGCGGTCGCCGGGTGAGAGGCTGTTGATCGCCTGCTGTGGCGACCGGGGGATACTGCTTGCTGCTGTCTGCATGGAACGCTCCTGTTGCGTTGTTGAGGAACAGGTGTCATTCCAGACTTCGGGTGGCGAACCTTTAAGGGACGCAATGGCGAACCACGCGGGAACTTCGGGTTCGCCAAAGTTCTCGCTGGATACGAAAACGGCGGGCACAAGGCCCGCCGTCATCGTCGAGGATCAGTCAAGGGATGGCTGCGTGTCACTCCGTCTGCAAGGCGGCGATCAAGGGGCAGCGCACCCGGCCACGGACGGCATCGCAGCGCTGCACGAGCTCGGACAGCACCGCTTCGATGCGCTGCAGGTCATTCAGTCGCTCGCGAACGTCAACGAGTTTGCGCTGAGCCTGCGCACGCGCCTCGGCGCAGTGCGATCCGTCCTCGAGCTTGAGCAGTTCGGATACCTCGTCGAGACTGAAGCCCAGCCGCTGCGCCGACTTGATGAAGCGGACGCGGCCAAGCTCGTTCGCGCCGTAACGGCGGATACTTCCCTGCGGCCGATCTGGTTCGGGCAGCAGCCCCTTGCGCTGGTAGAAGCGGATGGTTTCGACATTGACGCCAGCCGCGCGCGCCAGCGCGCCGATCGTCATCGCCTCGATCTCGGGCGTGCTGTTCATGGTCTTGACTCCGTACTTAAGTACGGAAGTAAGCTTACTCCATGAAACCAGTCACCCCAACTGCGCAAGGCAGTACCGGAGGCGGCCGTGCGGCGCTCGCGGCCGGATTCGTCTCGGCCATCCTCGCCTCGACCTGCTGTCTCGGGCCATTGGTGCTGATCTCCCTGGGTTTCTCGGGCGCTTGGATCAGCAATCTCACAGCGCTCGAACCTTACCGCCCCGTCTTCATCGGCGCAGCGCTCATCGCGTTGTTTCTCGCAGGCAGACGCATCTGGGCCAAAACCCCGGCCTGCGAGCCCGGGCAAGTGTGCGCGGTGCCGCGCGTACAGCGTGGCTACAAGCTGCTGTTCGGGATCGTGGTCGCCCTGGTGATCGTGGCGCTCGGCTTCCCGCTGGTCGCGCCCTGGTTTTACTGAACGGAGATTTTATGAAGAGACTGCTTGGACTTCCAACGCTGACGCTCGCCCTGATCGTGAGCGTGCCAGCCATCGCCGCGACAAAGACCGTCACCCTGTCAGTGCCGGGCATGAACTGCGCCGCCTGCCCGATTACGGTCAAGAAGGCGCTCGGCAAGGTGCCTGGCGTGGCCAATACGGACGTGAACCTCGACAAACGAGAGGCGACCGTGACATTCGACGACGCGCGAGCCAATGTAGAGGCGCTGACGCGGGCGACCCGGGATGCTGGCTACCCCTCGACGGTGGTCGGGAGCGTGAAGTGAGTGCCGTCGTCCTGGAATCGACGTTGACCTGTCCGGATTGCGGTCACACCAAAACCGAGACCATGCCTACCGATGCGTGCCAGTGGTTCTATGAGTGCGAGGCCTGCCACGCCATACTCAAACCCAAGCCCGGAGACTGCTGCGTCTACTGCTCCTACGGTACGGTGCCGTGCCCACCCATCCAAGAGCGTGGCAGAGGCAGTTGTTGCGCCGGTTGAGTGCCAGTCTCACGCTGAAGGAAAGCCCAGCAGCCGACGCTGCTCGGCCCATTCGCGGGGCAGCAGGTCCTGGCGGCCGCGCAGCGTGTGCAGGTTCAGATGCCGGGGCTGGCGGCCCTCGAAAATCGCCTCGACGATGTCCGGTGCCAGCATGGTCATGCGCAGCACCTCGGCCGCCCAGCCAGGCTCCAGTTTCAGCGCGCGCGCCAGGTCGGCGGTCGTCGGATAGACGCCTTCGTCGATCAGCCGCTTCCAGTAGAACGCCTTGCCTAGCGTCTTGATCATCGGCACGTCGAAGCCGCCCGCCGCCGTGGCAGCATCGGGCGCGGGCGGGATCAGCAGCTTGCGATTCTGGCGGCGCTTGATCGTCAGCGGCACCAGCGTGACGCGCTGGCCACCGCTGACGTAGCTGCGGGCATCGGCTCCGACCTCGATGCGGACGGTGCGCTTGCGCGAATTGGTCGCGGCGCTCATGCCAGTGCTTCCTCGGTCTGCTCGCTGGATTCCTCGACCAGCGGATGCGCGCCGATGTCGGCACCGAATCCGATCCAGCCGTCCTCGCGCCAGACGATGTCCAGCCCGTGCCCGTGCAGTTGCACCCGTTCGATCAGCAGCCGCGTGATGCGCTGCTGCTCGGCGGGGAACAATTGCGCCCACACGTCGCCGATGCGCTGCATCGCCACCACCACCTGCGCTTCGTCGAGCGTGCTACCTGCGGGATGCTGCTGGCAGGCGCGCCAGACCGCGATCAGCATCTGCGGAGCCGACAGTGCCGCGTGGATTTGCGCCAGCACCGCGTTCTCAATTTCGGCGGCGGGCAGATGACCCACGTCCGACGCACCGGGCGACAGACTCGCGCCCGCATTGCGCCGCTTGTGCAGGTAGGGAACGTAGTAGCGGTACTGCCGCCCGTTCTTCTTTTTGACGAAGGAGTGCAGCATGCGCTGCCCGTCGGGCGCGAACAGCAGGCCCGCCAGCAGCGCCGGATGCTTGGCGGCGTGCTCGCGCGGCGCTTGCTTGCGCCGTTCGATGAAGGCATGCGCCGCGTCCCACAAACCCTGTGGCACGATCGCTTCGTGCTGGGCGGGATACCAGGTGCCGTGGTTGCGGATTTCCCCCAGGTAGATGCGGTTGCGCAGCATCGAGAAGAGGTACTGCTGGTCGATGGTGCGGCCCGAGCGTTCGCGCCCGGTCTGCGTCACCCACGCCTTGGTGGTATGGCCTTCGATGTCCAGCTCGCGCACCAGCCGCGCCGCCGAGCCATGCTCGGCGTAGCGCCGGAAGATGTCGCGCACCAGAGCCGCCTCGCGTTCGTTGACGACGAGCTTGCGCTCGAGCACGTCGTAGCCCAAGGGCGGGATGCCACCCATCCACATGCCCTTGGCCTTGCTGGCGGCGATCTTGTCGCGGATGCGCTCGCCGGTCACTTCGCGCTCGAACTGCGCGAAGGACAGCAGGATGTTGAGCGTCAGCCGCCCCATCGAGGTCGTCGTGTTGAACTGCTGGGTGACGGAGACGAAGGACACGCCGTTGCGGTCGAACACCTCGACCAGCTTGGCGAAGTCCGGCAGGCTGCGCGTGAGGCGGTCGATCTTGTAGACGACCACGGTGTCGATCTTCCCGGCCTCGATGTCGACCATCAGGCGGCGCAAGGCGGGACGATCCATGTTGCCGCCGGAGTAGCCGCCGTCGTCGTAGCCGTCGCCGACGGCGATCCAGCCTTCGTGTCGCTGACTGGCGATGAAGGCGAGGCCCGCGTCGCGCTGCGCTTCGAGACTGTTGTATTCCTGATCCAGCCCTTCGTCGGTGGATTTGCGGGTGTAGACGGCGCAACGCTTCTTCGGCGTGACCGGCGGCAGCGGGTTGGCGCGCGGCGAACTCATGCCGTCACCTTCTTCGATGCGGGCAATTTGAGGCCGAAGAACACCGGGCCAGACCAATGGCTGCCGGTGATGTGGCCTGCAATCGCGGACAGGCTCTTGAAGCGTTGCCCCTGATACTCGAAGTCGCCCGTGCCGCGCACCAGCACGCGATGCTCGACGTCGTCGTAGATGCGCGTGAGGATGGTGCCGGGCAGCAGACGTTGGCTGTCGCCGCGCAGTTGCTTGGGCAAGATGCCGGTTTCGCCGACCTCTTCGAGCTTCTTGCACAGCGAGGGTTTCAGGCCGCCGAAGGCGCGCTCCTGAATCCGGTAGGCCAGTCGGCTCTCCAGCCAGCCGCGATGATGGTGGCCGGGCCGCTCGTCGAAATGCTCGTCCCACAGTTTCCAGAGATCATCCATCGAGAGATGGGGAAGACCGGCGACCTGGGCGGCGACCGAGGTGGTGGTGGATGGTGCGTGTGCCTTCATGGGCGAACTCCGTGGTGGTGATCGGGGTTCGCATTCACGCGCTGTTGGCGGGAGAAGCCAAGGCGAACGCACTCGCTGTTTTTGGGGTCGCGCGGCGGACGCGCGCGCAGGCGCAGCAGTGCTGCGGCCAGCAGATCGGCGATTTCCTGATGCGCGTGCCGGGGTCGGTCAGACGGCGGGGAAATGGAGATGGGTTCGAGTTCGGACATGGCAGGCGTTTCGATGGAAAACGCTGCTCATGCTATTAACCGAGGGCACTTCGCGTAACGTGATTTAGCGGGTGTGAGCGGGGCTGGCGCTATGCTTGTTTGGGCCGATACCAAGCCGCGCGCTGGCCGCCCGCATCACGATATCGAAGCTCGAACAGGCGAGATTCGTGCACGACCTGCCGCCAACTGCTGCAGCCGTACTTGGCGGGCAGGTGTTCAGGGAGCCGCTCTGCGATCCAGCGTCCTGCCGAGGCAACCGGCGTCCAGCCCTCGACGGCCAATTCAGCGGTGGCTTCCCGCAGCGCGCGCACGATCCCTGCGGCAGGCCAATCCACCGAACCATCCGGCGCGATGCCGTGGATCACCAGATCGTGAAAGGCATCGGACTGGGCGAATTCCGCCGCCAAACGTCGGGCCTGATCCATGTGCTCGGCCCAGCCCCGCAGTTGCTCGAAGCGCTGATCGATGCGACCGTAGGCGACCGTCAGGGTGTCATGCGCGCCACGGCATCCGTCCAGGCTCCAAAGGTCGTGCTGGTCGATGAAATGGTGCACCAGGTTGTTCCGTAGCAGCACCAGTTCCTTCAAGTCATTCTGCGTCCTGTCGTAATCCTCGGCCGACATGCGCAGGCTCATCTTTACCTTGAACGAGATGATGTCGTCGCGTGCATCGGGCTCGGAAGCATCCTCCACCTCATCGGTGGTGACATACGAACCGAGGAGTGTGCCGACCAAGGTGCCCAGCGTTTTGCTGGCGGCATCCGCGATGCGCTGCTCCTGATTCGACGCCAGCGGTGATCCAGCAGCCGAGATTTCGTGGTGGGCCACGATGGCTTTCATCAACTTCTCGTACTGCTGCAGACGCAGCAGGCAGCGCCCCAGCAATCGCTGAACCTCACGTTGCTGCATCGGCAGCGCGTCATCAGCGGGCAATGTCGTCATGTATGGATCGACCGCGATTACCGATCAGACGTCGATGGGCGACGTCTTCCAGACATCCTGCGCCAAAGTGATCAGCAGCCCGTGGCGAGCCTCGATGGCCTTGGCGTCCCAAGCAGGAAACGCCTTCAGCTTCTCGTTGATTCTGGATATCGACGTGTTCTGCCCGACGCTGGTCAGTTCAACCAGGCTTCGGGTCAGATAGTTGCCGCTCTTTCGGTACTCCGCCTGCTTCTCCGTGTAGAAATCGTTGCCCGCGACGATGTTGATGGGCTTCTCCAGCAAGGTCAGGTTGCCCAGCCGGTTCTTGTAGTCGTCGTAGGCTGTGCCGGGATTCTCGGTGGCCCATTTCCCACGCAGTTCGCCCGTTGGGTTGTCGGGCAGGATGTGTTCGATCTCCAGCTTGGTGAACGGCTCCAAGCTGCCCGGCGTCTTCAAGCCGCTGAAAGCCATCTCGACGTGCTGCGTCAGTCGCGCCAGCAAATAGCGCGTGCGGTACTGCTGCATCGAATACAGCGTGAAGCGCCGCAGCGCATCGACCAGCTCCTGCGACTTCCCGGCCATATTTGTGTCGAAACGGTCGGCGATGAAGGCATTGAGCTGTACCTTCTGCTTGACTGGGTCGGTGGCGGCGGCAATCGCGCGCAGCTCGTCAGCCCATTGGGAGAAGCTGCGCTCCAGATCTTTGGTCGGCGTCTTGGTGAAGATGTAGTAGAAGAGAAAGCTCTCCAACTGCGCCACGAAGTGGTCGAACAGCGGCTTCGGGAAATTGGCCGCAGCCAAGAGCAGGACGTAGTGCAAGCTGAAGGCACCGCCCGCCAGTCGCTTGAGGCTGTCCATCGCAAGGCTGGGCTTGCCGTCGTTGCCCAGCCCGTTCGAGAACGCGAGATAGTGCTCGACGTTGCGGATGACCTTGCGGACGAACTCGAAGGGCTTGTTGGCGTAGTCGCACAGCGCCGCGTTGTCCTTGTCCACGAACCAGTCGTAGATTTCGTCCTCGCGCACCACGGCGTCGCCACGGTCGTTCTTGATGACGTAGTTCGCCATCAGGAAGTAGCGCAGAAAGCGCAGTGGCTTTTCCTTTTCCTTCTCCAGCGGCTTGGTGATCTTCTTCCACTCATCCTTGAGCTGGGTGAACTGCGCCTGCTTCACCTGCGTGAACAGCAGGTTCTTGAGCAAGTCCATCGGGTTGAGGCCGACGCCACGCTCGTTGATGGTCTCGAAGATTTTCAGGGCGCTGCTCACGTCCGTGGAGATCTGGATGAACACCACGTTGTTGGCCAGATAGCCCCAATACTTCTTCAGCTTGGGCGCGTCCTCGTAGTTGTCCTTCAGGTAGCGGTACAGCGTGCTGTAGGCGCTGACCAAGTTCTCCAGCGATCCGAAGCTGGCGATGCCCGCCGACTGAATGCCCGCCCGCGCGGTTTGAGGATCTGCGTCGAGTTCCACCAACTTCGTGACGACCTCGCCCGCGTTTTCGTAACGCGGCTCCAGCTTCAAGCTGGTTCGCGTTTCCCCGTCGCTGTCCGTGTAGCTGGTCGAGATCAGGCCGCTGACGGTCTGCCGCTGTGGCTCTCCTTGAAACAGATGCTTGAGAGCGCAAAGCAGCAGGAAGAACGTGGTCAGGCGTTGCTGGCCGTCGATGACCTCGTAGTGGTTCTTCTGGTCGGTCGGCGACACCAGCACGGTGCCGATGAAGTATTCCCGCGTCGTCCCCGCATCGATCTGCTCGTCGATGTCTTCGAGCAACTGATGCACTTCCTTATCCGTCCAGACGTACTCGCGCTGGTAGTCCGGCACGATGTAGAAGCACTCCCTGAAGGCTTCCTCGATGCTGTATTTGTGGTTCTCGATGCGGGCCATTTTCTTTTTTCCTGATTCGTTCAAAACTATCGCCGATCCGGCAACTGCCCGCTCGAGACGAATTGATCGTAGCTGTCGAAACTCTCGCCGTCCTGCCACGACCGATCCCATGAGCGCGGTTCGGCGCTTTCGAGCAGCAGCAGTGTGAGGACGCGATCACGCGCGCCGAAGCTGTGCTTGAACTCGCGCAGCTTCATGTGCTGTGCCTCCTCCGGGCACCAGATCGCGGCCGACATCTCCGTGCCATCCCATTCCTGTGTGACGCTGGCGTCGGCGGCCAGCGTGCCCGGCAGTGGTTCCTGCGGATCGTCAGTGCGCCGGATGCGCGCCCGCGTCTTGATGGCACTGCTGCTGCGCCATTCGTACTTCACGAAGCCGTTGTCCCAATAGACGAGGATCGCGCGCTGCGTGGTGAACTTGATGAAGCGGATGCACAGAGCCTCGAACGAAACCTGGAACCGCTTGGCGATGGCGCTGAGGACGCGCAGGTCGATGCGCTGGTTCGAAATCCAGTCGCGCAGCAGATCGCCGGGCATCAGGAGGTTGCTGGCGAAGTCGTCGGCTTCACGCTCGATGGTACGGATGGTGTCGATGCCGGAGTAGACGCTTTCCTTGTCGCAGTTGAAACTCTGCTGCTGACCGCGATGCAGGATGAGGTGCCCCAGCTCGTGGGCGATGGTGAAGCGTCGGCGCTCCGGACTGGCCTTGCCGTTGTAGAAGATGCCCCACTCGGCGACGTCCTTCGGGTTGCGCACCAGCATGCCTTCGCAGCTGTCGACGTCGAGCACCATCGGTGCCTTGATCTCCCGCACGTCCTTGCCGTAGGGCGTGGTTGGCAGCATCTGGCGCAGGATGTCCAGATCGACGGCATCGGGCATGCCGCTCTCACGGTGATACGCCCGCAACCACTTCAGGACGGTGCTGGCGGCAATGGAGCCAGTGAGAGCTTGCGGCGCGCTCAATCCTCAGTCCCCGCCGTCGCCCTTGTCGGGGAACATGATTTTGAGCGCCTTCCGGTAGCGATCCTTCTCTTCGTCCGTCATCCCGGCGTACTCGCGGAAGAAGGCCACGTCCTCGGGACTGGCTTCGGGTGCCTGCTGCATGGGCGTGCCCATCACATCCTCCATCGTCACGCCCAGCACCTTGGCTATCGCCTGAATCCGCTCTGCGGACGGACGCTGCCCGTCCTTCATCTCCAGTTCCCAGATGTATGCCTTGGTGCAGCCGACCGCGTCGGCCACCTGTTGCAAGGTCAACTTCTTCGCCTCGCGCAAGCGCCGCAGGCGTGTTCCGAACGCCGAAGCCATGGCGATGCTCCTGTAGTGGAAAAACAGTCAGTGAATGGAAGCTAGACCGATAGTATAGCCACGAGATACCAGCTAGGTCTAGATGTGCCCCGTTGATTGACAAGCGGGAATCTGAGGGGCAGAATCGCTTGTATCTCGTTGCTTTACTTACACGAGATGCGTGTTCAGTAACCCTGTCGCTGGCCCAAGCAGCCCGATTCCCGGTCGCAGACCTCCGACGCCGATCCAGAAAGGACGAACAAGATGAAGAAAACCTTTGTCGACGTGATGCTCGAGCTGCCGGTGGATGCCACGCTGCGCGACTTCCTGACCTCGCACGGTCTGCCCGTGCCGCACGGGTTCGTGTGGGAAGACACGCCGGAAACCAGCCAATTCTTGGTGGAGGCGGTCAAAGTCTGGCCCGACACCGCAGCCCGCGACCAGATGATCGCCAACCTCATGGCCAGCGTTCAGCTGGGCGACGCGGCGGGCAAGCAGGCGATGTTCGAGGCCGTGGTGGCGGACGGCGCCGCGCTGGCAGGACTGACGCTGTGCGGCAGCGACATCCACCGCTCGTTCTGGCTGTACGTCAACCACCCGGCGCTGTTCGAGCGCGCCTACGACTTCAGCTTCTGGGAGCACCACGGTCCGCAGACGCAGCAATACGATCTGGGCCTGAAGCGCCAGCCGAACGGCGCTGACCACAATCTGGCTGCACTGCGCAACGCGATCTCGGCCTTCTACAAGCGCGAGATGCAGTGCGGTGACAGCAGCGTGGCGCATCTGGTTGAACGCAGTCCCGGCGTGTTCCTGCTGACCGTCCACGTCAAGGATATGGCCATGCTACGGCTGGAGTTCGAGGGTTCGACCCTCAAGCGCCGCGTCGGCAACCCCAACATCCACATGGTGCTGGAGTACGCCAAGACCACCGGCGTGGTGCGCACGCTGGTGCGGGGCGGCCAGAAATACCAACAGATGCTGGTCGAGGCCTTCGCCGAGCATGTGCTGGGCGTCAAGGCGAGCGCGCACCGGATCAAGTCACCGACGCTGGATTTGTCGATGCTGCGCACTGGCTTCGACGCGCCGGAGGCGTTCGAGGACGGTTTCTCGATGGTGCAGCTGAAGGCGCTCACGCTCCTCAGCCCGGACACCGCGCTGAAGATCGAATGCACCGCGATGCAGTCCAGCCAGCAACGCTCCGTGCATGAGCTGCTGAAAGAGAAGCTGCCCGGCCCGCTGGAAGGCAAATGGGCAGTGACGGCGGCGCAGGTCAATCTCTACTATCCGCCCGAGCCGGGCCGCACGCGCGCCAAGGTGGTCACCATCGAGGTGACCAGCAAGGGGCGGCTGAACCTGCACAAGTTCGACGCCAAGATGCAGGCGCAACTGGAGGGCTATCTCGTCGCGGTGGGCATCTTGCAGAAGGGCCAGACCCTGAGCGCGCACGAAGTGCCGCCGGAAGCGGATGCGATCAGTTCGTCGCCGGTGATCGAGGACTGATCGATGGCGGCGCACGACGCCTGGGCCTTGGTCTGCCGCCTGTTCGCGGGCGGCACGCCCGTGCTGCGCGCCACGCTGTCGCTGCATGAGGCTGCGGCGCTGACCCTCCTCGGCAAGGCGGTCAAGCCGACGGTCGTGGATCAGTCGTTCGTGCTCTGCCCGCACTGTCAGCAGCATCGGGCGCAGGTGTGGGGCGATGGTCGCGGCGGGCGCATGTGCCGATGCCCGGACTGCGGGCCGGTGGCCGTCGAAGCGAATGACGGTGCGGCGTTTGCCTTGGACGAGGACTGGTTGCGCCAGAAAATGCGCCTCGCGCTCGGCATCGAAAGCCGCGACGGCGTCGATGATCTGGGCGGCGGCGTGTGGCGGCTCGGCGATGCCCGCCGTTCGCCCGTCCTGCTGGCCCGCGACCTGACACGGGTGCTGCACGAACCCGCGTTGCTGGATCGCGTGCGCGTGGCGGGCGGCGACATCCGGGTGGTCACGCCGAGGCCACGCACGACGCGCGGGTCGCCCTTCGGCCCGGGCGTGGAATGGCTGGCGCTGGAGGAACGCTTCACGTTCTACGGCGGCGGGATCGCGCTCGTCGGCACATCATTACCGTCCGCGCAACCGACGGTCGCCGATCCGGCCACGCCGGTGAACGGGCCGTTCTCGGCGGACTTCAAATGGGCGACGCTGCCTGACATCAGCAGCACACCGATCCGATTCACCGACGGTCAGGCCAAGGTGTTCGAGGCGCTATGGTCGTTCAAGGGCGAGGCCACGACGGCGGAACGCATCATGCAGCGCGCGGGTCTGGACAGTGCCAAGCCGAGTGACCTGTTCAAGATCAAGGCGAAGGGCAAGGGCAAGCCAGAGCCTGCGGCGCAACACGCCGCCTACGGTGCCCTCGTGATCACGCAACAACGCGCAGGGTTGTACTCGATGGCTTGCGCGGCGGGGGCGTTGGCGTGATGGACTGCTGCTCCACGTTCGCTGGACAACCGATGGCAATGGCATGCGCGCAAGTTTCGGGCGCACAAGGCCGCGTGCGTGTGCCACGGCGAAGAAGTTGGCGCAGGTTTCGAGAGAAGAGAGGGCGGAACAGGGGCGAACCGGGCGCGTCGCGGCCCCTTGTCCGCCGACCGTCGGCACACGCAGAACGGCCCGGAACCCCGCGTGGTTTGCGGGAAGCAGAAATGAAAACGCCCAACCGAGAACGGTTGGGCGCTGAATAGTGGTGGCCTGGGGCGGAATCGAACCACCGACACGCGGATTTTCAATCCGAGCGCCTTTCTGATGGAATCATGTGGATTCAAGTGGAAATTCGGGAGAATTTTCTTAGAAATCAGCAGCTTAACTCGCTGCGCCAGGACGGGATCCACAGATCGGCATAGATTGAAATGGACTCATTTTGCCTACACTATGCCTACATGGCGCCTACACGGCGCCGGCGAAGTGAGACAAGAGATGAGCAAACAGGCGTTCACCACGGCCAGGCTGGCAGCACTTCACTGCCCCATCGACAAAACGCAAGTCCTGTTCTGGGATGCAAAGACTCCCGGGCTTGGGCTTCGCGTCACAAAAAATGGAAGCCGAGCCTTTGTTTTTGAGTCTCGGCTTCACGGGAAAACCGTTCGGATCACTATCGGGGCTACTGAGACTTGGGACCTTGGTCAGGCACGCGCCGAAGCAACTCGGTTGAAGGTCATGACAGATCAAGGCCGTGACCCCAGAGCTGAGAAGCAGGCACAGACTGAAGCGCACCAAGTGGCCGAGCGATCTGCGCGGCGTCAAGAATTCAAGTTTGGTGAAGCGTGGGACGTGTACGTGGAAAGACGCCGGCCCCACTGGAGCGATCGGCACTACGAAGACCACCTGGCCCATGGCAGTGTCGGCGGGACACCGAAAAAGCGAGGCAAGGGGCTAACTCAGGCGGGACCGTTGGCGGTACTGAGGAAAGAACCGCTCATACGTCTGGATGGCGTTCGCGTCGAGGCGTGGCTTACGCAGGAGGCAAAAGCCCGTCCGACCGTTACCGCGTTGTCCTATCGATTGCTCCGCGGATTTATACGTTGGGCTGCAGAGACAGACGACTACAAGAACTTGATTCCGTCGGATTCATACCGCGCTCGCGCTGTCAAGGACGCCGTTCCGCGGACCAAGGCCAAGCACGGCGATGTTCTGCAACGAGAACAACTGGCTGCCTGGTTCCAGGGGGTGAACGCTCTCTCGAGTCGCATGGTAAGCACTTACCTTCAAGGTTTGCTAATCACAGGAGCGCGTCGGGAAGAGCTCGCCGCTCTGCGTTGGGAGGACGTCGACTTGAAATGGAGCACCATCGTTTTGGACGATAAAGTCGAGGGAACTGGAGGACGCACGATCCCTCTGACTGCACACATGCGCCGGCTGCTGCTGGAGCTCAAAGCACTCAATGAGACTCCACCTTCGGCGCGCCGGCTTCAGCGGTTAGTGCAAGCAGGAAGGCCGTACTTGGGTCCCTCGCCATGGGTTTTTGCCAGTTCAACCTCCGGAAAGGGACGGATTACCGAGCCCAGGAGCGGTCATCAGCGCGCGCTCACAGTAGCTGGACTGCCTCACCTCACAATTCACGGGTTGCGCCGCTCGTTCGGGACGTTGGCCGAATGGTGCGAAGTACCTGTCGGCATCGTGGCCCAAGTCCAGGGCCATAAGCCGAGTGCGATCGCAGAGAAGCACTACCGACGACGCCCGATTGATATGCTGCGACTTTGGCACCAGAAGATCGAGGACTGGCTTCTGAGCGAGGCCGGGATTCCTCGACCTTCGAGTTCTTAACCTCGATGTCAGTTCATGAACGTCAGTACCGAAGCATTACTGAAATCATTAGCACAGCTACTGGCGGAGCTGGCAGGGCCACCGCGCTTGTATCGTCCTCAGGAGTATGCACTCGTGAAACAGCCGGTGCCTTACATCCAGCAAAACGCAGACTGCCTCGAGTACTTCTCGATGGCCGCTAGGTGGTCCGAAGCTGCGATGCGACTGGGGAAATATTTGTCGATTCCGCCGCACGCCTCCCCGGGCGGTGTAGAGCCTCAACATTTCCGACTCTTCGATACACGCGCGGGAGGCGAATCAGAAGATCAGGGCCGGTTGAATTGGGAAATGACCTACCTCGTTCATGGCGTCTCGCAGTGGGCCGACCGAATTGTCGAATCGCGTAAAGCCGACATCAGTTCGATCAAAGAACTGCGGATTCTTCCGTCGCCTTCAAATATCCAGCGGCTTAACGAGATTAGCGTGTCACTGAACGATGCAAAATGGGTTGTCCAATCAGTGAACGGTCGGTGGAGGAGCGCAAGATGGTTTAAGGAATGCTTCCCGATGCCGCATGGATTGGACCCTAGCTCTTCACTTGCCGCCTCAAGCCCACGCGTCAATGAGAAAAACACGATCCCTATTCAAAGCCCTCAAGAAATCGAAATAAAAGAGCAGATTGCTTCTCGTACTCTTTCTACATTAACTTCAGTGTTTAAGTGGACTCAAAAGCTCGATGCTGGAAAGGTCGACGATTACCCTTGGAAGCAAAGCCCCAATGAATCTACGTTGTGGCTGATATACGTAGCCGCCGCCTTTCTCGCCAAAAACCCGGAAGCCGACCCCCTTGCACAGGCGCAACATGTCCGTCAATTGCTCGAATCGAGGTTTTCAGAAGGAATTAAGCCAGACGACCATCCATTCGCTAATAAAGAAACAATCAACAAGAAAGCGGTCTATGTCTTCGACACCGTTAATGCGGCGATAAAGCTAGACTTTGCAGACATCAAGAAACGCATTAGAGACCATCAAAATAAAGTTATATATCTCAGCACAAAGCTGAGTTAAATGGCCGAAGGCCGACGGGCCACGTCCGACCGACCGCATGTAACGGCGCCTCACCGCATGAACAGCCAGCGCAGTGAAGACTAAGCTCCGACAAAGGCGAACTAGGGCCAACAATCGTGCACCGCCTCGAAGGCGGGAAGCATTTTTCACTAGCATGACCCTCAATTGGCACCTGCCAAGCATTGGAGAGTTCATGCAGCCTACAACGTCGCCGTCTACCTCGCTCGAACTTGGCTATACCACCGCCGAATTGGCGCACTTGCTGCGCCTTGACCCCGGCACTCTGCGTAAGTCGCATAGCCAAAAAGGCCTGCCCGCTCTCAAGGGCTAGCTACCAACTATGTTGAGGGCGGGAAATGACGATCGAAGCGGAGAGCCGTCTTACCTTGGCACCCGAAAAAAAGTGCTCCGCTGGCCTCTCATCGTGACGCACGATGAGAGGCCCAAAGATTGCATAGGTTGACCTGTCTCCAGACCTCAGACTTTCTCGCGACAGGTCTGCATGATTCGCGTGTCGTCGCGCGAACATTCGACGGGCAATGATTCGCTGAAGCGAGCGCTCGGGAAGGGCCGCAGCGGCGTCATTGCTGCTGACCAGCAACCGGCGCCGCGGGGACCACAGGCGGGCGGTTCCAGACCAACGAGAAGTCCCCAACTGGGGCCCAGCCGTTCTTGACGTAGCTACGTGCACTGATGCGGTTCCCGAGCACGCCATGCAATCCGCAAACAGCTAGTGCAGCAGCACCACCTTGAACCAGGTCGATGGGCTGTGTTCAGGCATTGAAGATTTCACGGCGTCGGCGATCCACTGGCTTGTAGCAGCGCGCAGAGCAGCGCGAAGAGGACAGGAACGACATCACTTCTCCGGCAATGCTGGTCCCAGGCTAGGTGGTGCCGCGACCTCCCATGTCGTTAGGGCGTTACGTGACCATGCCGCGCATCAGTTCCGCCGACGCCGCGCTGGCGTGGCCTAGACGCCAGCTATGCTTTGAGCATGCGTTCCCCGAGCCTTCGCCGCACCCTCCTTCTCGCCTTGCTGGCCGCCGTCGTGGCGCTGGCGTGGCTCCCCTGGCTCGACCGCCATGCCGACACGCAGGCGAGCGAGGGGCTCAAGTGCGCCCTCGCGACCTTTGCCACCGCCCGGGCGCTCGGCACTGTCCTGTCGGTGGCGGAGGGCACCGAGGTCGACCTGAAATGGTTTGGCACGGGCGTGACGGCCGCCCCGGGAAAGGTGCTTCGCCCCCTCAACGACCTCGTCGACAAGTTCGCGGACATGATGCTGGTGGCCAGCGTGGCCTTCGGGGTGCAGTTGCTGCTGCTCAAGTTCGGCGGCCACGTGGTCGTGGCGATCGCCCTGAGCGCCGCCATGGTGCTGTGGGTCGCGGCTCGATGGCGGAGCAGCGAAGTGGCCACGCTGCGCTGGCTCCAACCCTCCCTGATCATCCTGTTGATCCTGCGCTTCGCCGTCCCGCTGGCCTCCCTCGCCAGCGAGGGCGCCTATCGCGTGTTCATGAAGCCCAACTACGACGCCGCCTACCACCAAGTGAGCACGCTCACCCCGGCCAAGTCCGACGAACCGGAGTCGAAAGGCTCAATCATCGATCGCGTCAAGGCCTGGAAGGAGCAGGCTTTCAAGCCTGCCGAGGATGTGGAAGCCATCGCGAGCCAGGCCCAGTCGGCGACCGACCGGATCGTCGAGTTGATCGCCATCTTCGTCGTCCAAACGCTCCTGATTCCATTGGCATTCCTCTGGTTGTGCGCCCGCATCTTTCGGTCGGCAGCATTTCCGGTGCCGAGGCCGCCCGCGCGCATCGAGTCGACGCCCCAGGCGTCCTGACCGCTCGCGGCGCGCGACGGGGTTCCGGCAGGCGGGAGCTAGGACGCCATCGGCCATCGTTGCCCCCGTGGCTCCAGAGCTGGCGGGGCGCGCAATCCACGCGGAGGTCGGCGGGATGCGAGCGCCGGTGATCCACGCCCGTCCATCCGGGCTCGCTCGCAGAGACAAGCAGCCGACGACATCGCCCCAGGCTGCACGAAACGCTTGTTTTCATGACCTAATGCGGCAGTTCGCCGGGTCGGCTGGAGCACGCGGACGCGAGGCGGCCACGACCACCGCCAGAATGCAATGCTGCTGCGCTCTTCGCACAAGCACTTCCCGCATGCGACGCGGCTGGCCGAGACATGCGAGGCCGCCCGACAAGACACCCAGAACCACCCATGGACATCTGCAAGCTCAGTTTCATCTGCTCCCAAGACTGGGACGCGCTATCACCGGCAGGCGCAGCCGGCGCTCGCCACTGCGACAGGTGCCGGACCGACGTCTTTTCCGTGCGCAGCGAGGACGAGTTCGAGCTGCACCGTGCGCAGGGACACTGCGTCGCGCTGCTCTTCGAAGATCAGTTTCTCGCCACAATGGGCATGCCGGTTGATGCCGGGGTCGTTGCGGTGACTATGGACCCCATCCTCTACCGCCCTGTCGAGGATCTGGAATTGCCTGAAGCGCTGCGGCGCGAGATGAAGCGTGGGGGCCTGCGCCTGATCGGTGACGTCGTGGAGGCCACGCAGGTCCGCATGCTCGAAATGCTGGGCGGCTCGCGGCGAAAGGTCGATACCTTGCAAGGAGCACTTGCCGCCTTTGGCCTCACGTTCGGCATGCAGGTCGGCAACTGGCGGCCCGAAGCCCCACCCTAAGGCGGATCGGGGCTGCGAGCCTTGCGCGCCCGTGGCGACCCGATTGCGGTGCGGACCACGCCCGAACTTCCGAGTTTGCGTTACTTTGCGGTGTATCGACGCAGAGCCGCGCATGAGTTGGTGTCACAGGTCGCAGAGTTGGCCAAGACGCATTGCGACTTCGCCGCCCGCGCCACAGGCGCAAGGAACGGCCGGCAGGTCTGATTCTGCACACGGCACAGAGGCTTCATCGCACGGTGGTGTCAGAGCGCATTGCCGCAAACAGATCCGGCGACGGCGCGCCTCGACGATTGGGGTGCAGACTGCCGACGCAGATTGCTGTATATGAATGGCACTCTGCATCAAGGCAGTCTCAGGACTGCACTTGCTAACTGAAATTGGCAAGATATGTCAGTACCTGCGCTTGGCTGATTATGTCGGCGTACTTGCTATTCATGTCGAATAGGTTGACCGTAGTTGAACCCCAGCGTTTCGACATGTTGGTAGCGATCCAGCGCCCAGGCCAAACACGTGGCGGAGTCTTGACCGCCGGAGAACAAGACAAGTGCGGTAGTGTGCATGGTGATTTACTCGTTGGCTGCGCGGCGCAGCTTGCGCAACTGCCGCTTGGTGGTGGTACGGGTGGCGGGTGGCAGTCACTGAGGCAGTACGCCGGAGGTCGGTCGATGCCCTGGAGCGCCTGTAAACGTGGGCGGCTGCATAGACTAATGAGACGTGTTGATAAGGAATGAGCCCTTGCGATAAGGGGGGAAGAGCACGGATAAGGCCCTTCTAGGAACCTACGTCAACATGCAGAATCAGAGTTGCAGATCGCCGCGATAACGGCCGAGCAGCTGCTCTGAAACAAGGGCCGTCGTGCCGTACTAGAACCTGGCTATCGCCTTATCTTAGCGAGACGAATTATGGAGACAACACAAGTGACTAAACAACCTGGCGTCGGAAGCAAGAAGCTCTTCGAGAACGAAAGAATTATCGTGTGGGACTTCGTTCTGCCTGTAGGGGAAGAGACACCGGTTCACACTCATGATCATTCCTACATGTGGTTTGCCGTCCACGGAGCCCCTCTTCAAATCTACGATGAGCATGGAAACGATGTGGGTCTGTTCCCCGTTCCCACCGGCGGCATCTTCGAACTCAAGGTCCAAGACGGCACCATTGAGGTGATGTCGGAGATTGGTAAAGGCGTTAAGGTTCCGGCGAAGCACAAAGCGAAGAACGTTGGGACCGAGGACTACCGGGAAATCCTGGTTGAGTGGAAGTAGGCTCAATCTACCAACAAGCGAGCAATGCTGGCGCCTCGTAAATAGGGCGTCAGTTGCTCATCTCCATCAGAGCCAGTCTCCTTGAGCCGGAGGCGAACGCGCCCGCACGGCTCTTCAAACGACTTCGAGAAGCTTGCGGTACTTGCTGGGCGCAAAGCCCTGCACCCCAACGAAGAAGCGCGTGAAGTTGCCGGCCGTGTCAAATCCCAAGTCATAAGCAATGTCTTGGAGGGAGATGTCGCGCTGAGCTACCTTCTGGAGGCTCGCTTCCATCTTCAGCATGCTCAGAAACAACGTCGGCGGCAGGCCAGTTGACTTCTTGAAAAGCCGGAAGAACTGTGCACGTGATAGCCCAGCGGAGCTTGCCATATCCTCGGGCCCGCAAAGCAAGTCGCCGTTCCCGAGCATTCGTTCGATAGTCTTTCGGATGCGAGCGTCATAGTCGCGCTCCACCCGTTCGCTTGCGAACTGCAGCAACGTTCGCGGAGGCGATAGCGACACAATTTCCGAGAAAATGGAGGCGATGAGGCTCTCCATGTCTTGCACATTCGGCGGCTCAAGTTGCCCGAGCGCATCTAGAACGTCGTCGCGGCCTCTTGCAAGGCGGGGACTCAGAACCTCCACTGGACGCTCGAAGAACTTGGGATGGGTGCTTCCCGCGAAGCGACGGTCGACTTCTTTCAGCCAATGGGCGTTCAGGTAAAAGGCGAGCAGGACGGTCTTGGCCTCAGTCCCTCTGTAGTTGTAGTAGTGCGGCTCCCACGCGTTAATTAAGAGCGCGCTTTGCGCCGTAACAGGGTACTCCTGCGCGCCGACGCCGAATTGGATGTCCGCTCCGCCTATCTTGAAGACAATGTGACACTCTCTATGCGCATGGAGAACCATCGAGTGGTCGAGGCGAACGAGCACGGCTCTTCCGAACCGGCCATGGATAATGCGTAGAGGGTCGGACATCGAAATCTCCCAAAGATTTCATACTTGGTCCACGACTACGCCAAGCCTTGCTCTGCCATGACAATTCGCACCCTGGAGGAGTGCTCGGCGGCTTGAAGCGATGCGGAAGTTTCAACAAGGAAGAATCGGGCAACCATTTCCTTCGTGATTTCTATCGCCCTCTTGAGGCTCATGTCTATGTGGTCGGTGAGCGCCTGTAGGGCTTCCTCGGTCTTCCGGAGCGCGACGAAGTCGATGACGTTCATGTGCGCATCAAATGACGTAAGGTTCCACGACGAGAGCTGCTCGATGTCGACGTGGCGAGCGACATGGATTCGACGGGTGACGATGTCCAGGAGCGACACGATTTCCTTGTTATACGAGAGCGCGACAAGCCTGCGGTGAAATTCTTCGTCGGCAAGAACCAAGTCTTCGGTGCTCATTGCCGCCGACTGCTTCATCACCTCGACCCAGAAGTGCTTGACCGATGCAATGTCGGCGTCCGAAGCGCGCTGGATTGCAAGCATCACCGCTCGACGCTCAAGCGCGATGCGAACCTGGTAGAGGTCAAAGACCTCGTCGACGCTGATGGCCTTGCGGAAGAACCCCTTATTCAAGACGAACTCCAGTAGACCTTCCGCAGCAAGCCGATTCAGAGCTTCCCGCAGCGTGGCCCTCGCAACACTGAACTGCTCACCCAGTTGCTTTTCGTTAATGCGGGCTCCAGGCTTGAAGTCGTATCTCATAGCCCGGTCGCGCAGTTCGTAGTACAGACGTTGCACGATGCTCTCCTCGCGGACTACGGGCAGCCTTGCAGGGCGCGTCTTCTTGGCCTTAGTAGATTTCATAGACTGGATTCGTTCGGAGTTGCCGTCAGTCGAGTTCGTCGGCATTCCGTAGAGGCGCGGCCTTCGCGTCCGGAGTTCAAAGAGCCTCTACCAAGGGATTTCCATGATGCCGAACGTTCATTCATGAGCTCCAAAGATAAGTGTCGACACATGTACCGACATAGATTTATAGAACTTTGACCGGCTTGCTTCAACTGCGAGGTTTCCCTATTCCCCGCAGCAGTCCACCCCTGGCCGGAGGCGCGCCAGTTAGTTCCCAACACCGAGATTTCCCATGAACCTTCGCCCAGTCAGCCTCGACGACAAATACACCTTCACTCATGGTCGGGTCTTCATCTCCGGCACCCAGGCTTTGGTGCGGCTACCCATGACGCAGCACCTGCGCGACTCAGCGCAAGGTCTTAACACCGCCGGCTACGTTACCGGGTACCGCGGTTCGCCGCTCGGCACTTTTGACGAGCAACTCACCAAGGCAGCCAAGCCTCTAACCGCCCACAACATCGTCTTCGTACCAGGCGTGAATGAAGACTTGGCGGCCACTGCGGTCTGGGGTTCGCAGCAGGCTGAAGCCAGCGGCGAGGGAAAGTACAACGGAGTGTTTGCCATGTGGTACGGCAAGGGACCGGGCGTCGACCGAACGGGCGACGCCTTTCGGCACGGCAACTTGGCAGGCTCGTCGAGACATGGCGGCGTCCTGGTATTGATGGGCGACGACCATACTTGCGAATCATCCACCACCTGTCACCAGAGCGAGTTCGCTATGGTGGACGCGATGATTCCGGTCCTCAGCCCGGCCGGCGTCCAGGAAATCCTCGACTTCGGTCTCTTCGGCTGGGCGCTGTCGCGCTACAGCGGATGCTGGGTTGGCATGAAGTGCGTCAAGGACACCGTGGAGGCCACGGCCTCTATTGACGTCGACGTGGACCGCGTCCAAATCGTCCTGCCGGACAGCCTTGAACTCCCGCCGGACGGCTTGAACCTTCGCCAGCCGGATACGCCGCATGCTCAGGAGGCGAGGCTGCATCGACACAAGCTCGAGGCGGTGAAGGCGTTCACACAGGTCAATGCCATTGACCGTGTCGTCGTAGATGGTGCTTCCGCAAAGCTGGGCATCGTTACGCATGGGAAGAGCTATCTCGATGTTCTGCAAGCGCTGCACGACCTCAACATTACGGAAGAGCAGGCTGGTGAACTAGGGCTTCGCATCTACAAGGTCGGAATGACTTGGCCCTTGGAGCCAGCGGGCGCTGCGCGGTTCGTCGAAGGACTTCAGAAAGTCATCGTTGTGGAGGAGAAGCGCAGCCTCCTTGAGACCCAGCTCAAGGAGCAGTTCTACGGGAAGGCGGGTGTCCCCCCCATCATCGGGAAACTCGATGAGAACGGAATGAGCCTCTTCCAATCTGAGATGGCGCTCGACTCCAATCAAATCGCTGTCGCCATTGCGGAGCGTCTCTTGCAACTTCACGAGGGCAAGCAAGAGGCGTTGCGCCAACGCCTCGAGGAGATTCGTGCCATGCGTGCCCCCAAGGGCGTCATTGACATTCTGTCTCGTAGCTTCTATTTCTGCAGCGGCTGTCCACACAACTCTTCGACAGTACTTCCCGAAGGCAGCAAGGGCTACGCCGGCATTGGGTGCAGTTGGATGGCGCAAGCGATGGATCGCTCCACTACCGGCTACACGCAAATGGGCGCCGAAGGTATGTCATGGGTCGGCGAGGCGTGTCGGCGCCGATCCAAATCTGAGCCACCGTGCCGACCGAATATTGAGCCAGGGGTGGGGGCCGGCCTTCAGAGGGCCGGCGGTGGATAAGTGTAGGTCTG
>NZ_CABFMN010000080.1 GCF_901875635.1 Xylophilus ampelinus
CCGCCCGTGGCACCCGGACGCGCCGGCCCCTGCGCCGGGACCGCCAGGTCGGCCGGCACGGGCGCCAGGTCCAGCGCCTCGCGGATGAAGCCGCGCAGCGAGGCGACCAGCGGCCCGACGAGGACGACCCGGCCCGCCACCATGTCCTGGGCTGCCTGCACGGCCAGGCGCACCTGTTCCTCGGTGCCGAGCAGGATGACATCGGACAGCGCGGCTTCCACCGCATCGCGGATTCGGCGGCGCCGCTCGGCGACGCTGGCCGGCAGCTCGCGCTCCACAGGCAGCACGGCCTCGACGTCGCCGGCCGCCGCAGCCTGCGCGCGCACGCGGCGGCTGCCGTGCGAGGGATCGACCTCGAGGTTGCCGGTGAACGAACCGCCCAGCACCTTGTAGGCGGCGATCAGCGTGCGCAGGCGCTCGTTGATCTGCCGGTTCTCACGCTCGCGCCGCCGCTGCAGCGTCTGCATGAAGACCAGGCGGATACCGACCGCCACCAGCGACACGAGCACCAGCCCGAACAGGGTGGTCGCGGCTGCGGACCAGGAGGAGAAGTCGAAGGCGTTGCGCATGGCTGCGAGTGTCACGCAGCGGTGATGGGCCCGGCGTCGGCGCGCCGCCCGGCCGTCTTCAGGACGGCGGCGCGCGCAGCCCCCACACCGCCCGGGCGCCCGAGGCAACGACGGCGCCGATGACCCAGAACACGCCGCCGATGCCGATGAGCGCGCCGAGCGAGCCGAAAAGCATGGGCATGGCGACGCTGGATGCATTGATGGTCATGAGCCGCAGCCCCAGCGCCTCGCCGTGGCGGGCGTGCGGCGTGATCTGGTGCAGCATGCTCATCACCATCGGCTGCACGGCGCCGAGTGCGAAGCCCAGCACCACGGAGCACAGGCCCATGAGCCAGGGCGATTCCAGCAGCGGATAGACCGAGAACACCAGGGCCGTGACGATCGTCGACGTGAGGATCACGCTGCGCTCCGACGCCCGCGCCGCCAGCACCGGCAGCAGCACCCGCACGAGGGCGGCGGCAATGGCGAAGGCGCCCAGGATCGAACCGATGACCGAGGCGCTCAGGCCGCGCTCGTGGCCCAGCACCGGCAGCACGAAGGCATGCACGTCCCAGCTCGAGGACTGCAGCCAGTTCACGAACAGCAGGCGGCGGAACATCGGTTCGCGCAGCAGGTCCCAGGCGCGCGTCGGCGTGGCGCCTGGAGCGGGCGGCGTGCGCTCGGGTTCGTCCACGCCGCGTACCAGCAGCCAGCAGGCCAGGGGCAGCAAGGCCATGACGGCGAAGCAGACGCGGAAGGACGGCAGGTCCGCCGGCGTGCCGCCCCACAGACGGCTGCCGTGGTCGATCAGCAGGCCCGCAACGAACGGGCCGAGGAAGTTGGCGCCCGCCGGCGCGATCGCCAGCCAGCTGAACACTCGCTTGAGCTGCGTGGGGTTGCCCGCCGCCCGGCCCACGTGGCGCTGCAGCGCGATCACCGTGGCGCCGGTGGAGCCGCCGGTGAGCAGCGCCGCCACGCACATGGCCGGGAACACCGGGAAGGCCAGCACCAGCGCCGCTCCTGCCGTTGCCGCGATCACCGACAGGGCCAGCGGCCGCTTGAGGCCGTGCCGGTCGGCGAAGCGGCCCGCGGGCAGCGCCAGGAACACCTGCGTGAGCGCGAACAGCGCGATCAGCACCCCAACCGCCGCCGGGCTGTAGCCCTGCTGCAGCGCCAGCAGCGGCGTGGCCAGCCGCACGCCGGCCATGGTGGCGTGCAGGCAGACCTGGGCGAGGATCAGGCGCAGCAGTTCGGCGCCGTTCATGGGCGCTTCGCCCTTTCAAGCCAAATCGGTCCGCAGCGCCCGTCCTGCCTGCGCGAGCAGCTATGGATTCGATAGCAATCGGATGACGCGGGCACCGTCACGGCGCCCCGTCGTCGTCGAGCGGCGCGGGCTCGGCATCCAGCCCCGGCAGCAGCGTCTGGGCCTGCACCTCGGGCACCGCCTCGACCTTGCGCAGCGCGAGCCGCATCTGCTTGGCGCGCGTGTCCGCCTTGTCCAGCGTGTCGGAGGCCTTGGCGACCTGCTCCTTGATCTTCTCGACCCAGTCGCCGAAGCGGCCGAACTCGGTCTTCACCGCGCCCAGCACCTTCCAGACCTCCGAGGCCTGCTTCTCCAGCGCCAGCGTGCGGAAGCCCATCTGCAGCGAGTTGAGCATGGCGAGCAGCGTCGTCGGGCCGGCCAGCGTCACGCGGTGCTGGCGCTGCACCGCATCCATCAGGCCGGGTCGACGCAGCACCTCGGCGTAGAGGCTTTCGACCGGCAGGAAAAGGATCGCGAAGTCGGTGGTGTGCGGCGCCGCGAGGTAGTTCTCGGCGATGGACTTCGCCTCGGCACGCACGCGCGCTTCCAGCGCCTTGCCGGCCAGCTCGACCGCAGCCGCATCGGCACGCTCGTGCGCATCGAGCAGGCGCTCGTAGTCGTCGCGCGGGAACTTGGCATCGATGGGCAGCCACACCGGCGCGCCGTCGTCACCGCGGCCCGGAAAGCGCACCGCGAAATCCACCCGCTGCCCGCTGCGGGGCTTGGTCTCGATCTGGCGGGCGTACTGCTCGGCCGTGAGCACCTGTTCGAGCAGCGCCTCGAGCTGCACCTCACCGAAGACGCCTCGGGTCTTCACGTTGGTCAGCACGCGCTGCAGGCTGCCCACGCCCACCGCCAGCGTCTGCATCTCGCCCAGGCCCTTGTGCACTTGCTCGAGCCGCTCGGCCACCTGCTTGAAGCTTTCGCCCAGGCGCGCTTCGAGCGTGCTCTGCAGCTTCTCGTCGACCACCTGGCGCATCTCATCGAGCTTGGTGGCGTTGCTGGCCTGCAGCTGGGTGAGCTGCTGCTCCATGGTCGCGCGCACTTCGGCGATACGGCGGGCGTTGGTCTCGCTGAGCGCCTGCAGCTGGGTGTTGAGCGCCTCGGCCAATGACTGGCGCAGCGTGTCGATCTGCCGCGCGAAGGCGTCCAGTCGTTCGGCCTGCGCCTGCATCGCATGCGTACCCTGCTGCACCAGCGCCGCCTGGAAGGCCGCCAGGCCCTCGCCCTGCTCGCGCCGCGCAGCCTGGGTCGAGAGCGTGACCTCTTCCAGCTTGCCGGCATGGGTCTGCTGCAATTGGGCCAGCAGCTGCTCGGTCGTCAGACGCACCTCGGCCAGGCGGCGCGCGTTCGATTCGGTCAGGCCGTGCAGCTGCTGGTTGAGCGTCTCGCCCAGCGTGCGCTGCATCAGCGCCAGCTGCTGGCCGAAGGCGTCGATGCGTGCGTCCTGCGTGCGGGCCGTTTCCGCGCCCTGGTTCAGCAGCGACTGCTGGAAGGTCGCGAGCTGCTGCGCGCTTTCCTGCCGCGTGGCGCGCGCGGCGTCGGCCAGTTCCTGCCGCAGGCTGCGCTCGCTTTTCTCCGTGGCGGCGCCGATGACGGCCGCCAGCACCGACGTGTCGGGCGCGGCCGGCTTGCGCAGCAGCAGGACGAGGAGAAGAACGATGTTCAGCGCCGCCAGCGCGAGCAGCAGCCAGGTGTCGGGAGAGAGGGATGGCATGAGGGTTGCTATCGATTCAGGAGCGCTTCACGCAGGCGGGACAAGCGCTGCAGGCCCGTTTGGCTTTACACCTTGGCCAGGAACCCATCCGCATTCCCGGCCTCGCATTTCCAGTCCGCGAACACGCCCGCCAGGTTGCACTTGATGCAACGGCAACCGATGTAGTACCAGCGCACGTCGCGGCTGCCGTCGTACAGCGCCACGCCGGAATGCAGCTCGAAGACATCTTCGCCGCACACGCACTCGTGCAGCTCGGTATCGGCCTCGTCGGCGTACTCGGCACTGTCGCCCATCATGGCTTCGGCGCCGCAGGCCTCGCAGCGGCGCTCGGCCACGCCGGCGTCTTCGTCGGTCGCCAGTTGGAAGGCACGGCCGCCGCAATCACACACGGACATGGCGAAGACCTGCGCCAGATAGGTGTTCTCGCGGCTGTAGCGGGTGATCTCGGCCTGCACGTCTTCGGGCGTGGTGCCGTACCGGTAACGGCCTTTCTTGGTCAGTGCCACGATGTTCCTCGCGTGTCGTCCTCTGGAGCGAACAGTCCCACGGCCTACTTCGCAGCAAGCACCGCAGGGTTGACGGGCGTCAGCGGCTTGCCGTTCACCAGGTAGCCGACGAGGTTGTCGACAGCCAGGTCGGCCATGGCCTTGCGCGTGGGCACCGTGGCGCTGGCGATGTGCGGCGTGAGCACGACATTCGGCACGGTGAGCAGGTCGGGGTGCACCTTCGGCTCGCCCTCGAACACGTCCAGGCCGGCCGCGGCGATTCGCTTCTCCTTCAGCGCCACGGCCAGCGCCGCGTCGTCGACGATGCCGCCGCGCGCGATGTTGATCAGCGTGGCGGTCGGCTTCATGAGCGCGATCTCGGCGGCGCCGATGGTGTGGTGCGAGGCCGGTGTGTAGGGCACGACGAGCACGACGTGGTCGGCTGTCTTCAGCAGCTCTTCCTTGCCGACGTAGCTCGCCTTGCACTCGGCCTCGAGCGCCGCATCGAGGCGCGAGCGGTTGTGGTAGATCACCTTCATGCCGAAACCGTGCGCGCCGCGCTTGGCGATGCCCTGCCCGATGCGCCCCATGCCGATGATGCCCAGCGTGCTGCCGTGGATGTCGCTGCCCGAGAACATGTCATAGGCCCACTTGGTCCATTGGCCGGCGCGCAGGAAATGCTCGCTCTCGGCGATGCGGCGCGCCGTGGCCATGAGCAGCGCGAAGCCGAAATCGGCGGTGGTCTCGGTCAGCACGTCGGGCGCGTTGGTGCCCAGCACGCCATGCGCGGTCATGGCCTCGGTGTCGAAGTTGTTGTAGCCGACGGCCATGTTGGCGCAGATCTTCAACTCGGGGCAGGCGCCCAGCAGCTCGGCGTCGATGCGCTCGCTGCCGGTGGTGAACACGCCCACCTTGCCCTGCAGCTTCTCGATCAGTTGGGCCTTGCTCCAGGCCTCGTCGGACTGGTTGGATTCGACCTCGAAGTGCTGCGAGAGGCGGTCGATGGTTTCGGGAAAGATCGCACGGGCGACCAGGACCTTGGGCTTGCTCATGGGCGTGACCTCAACGGAAGAAGATGAACGTGACCAGCACGAAAAGCGGCAGCAGGATGGCGCCGGACCAGGCCATGTAGCCGAAGAAGCTGGGCATCTTCACGCCGCGGTCCTCGGCGATGGCCTTGACCATCAGGTTGGGCGCGTTGCCGATGTAGCTGTTGGCACCCATGAACACCGCGCCGGCGGAGATGGCGGCCAATGTGCTGGCGTAGGTCGTCATCAGCGCGGCGGGTTCACCGCCCGCCGTGTTGAAGAACACGAGGTAGGTCGGGGCGTTGTCCAGGAACGAACTCAGGATGCCGGTCGCCCAGAAATACATCGCCGGGTCGGGCTGGCCATCGGGCCGCGTGACGGCCGCGACGATCGCACCGAAGGGCCCGTTCACCCCGGCCTTGAGCATGGCGATGACCGGCACGATCGTGAGGAAGATGCCGGCGAAGAGCTTGGCCACCTCGGCCATCGGGCCCCAGCCGAACTGGTTGTCGGCGTGCACCTGCGGTGCGGTGAGCTTCAGCGAGAGCAGCGTGACGCCGATGAGCCCGATGTCGCGCACCAGTCCCGGCAGGCCGACCGGCGTGCCGAACACGTCGAAACTCACGTCGGACTTCCACACGCCGCTCAGCAGCACCAGCACCACGATGGCCGCCAGCAGCGCGAAGTTGGCGGCGCCCTCGAAGCGGATGCCGCGGGTGTCGGGCGTCGGGTCGACGGGCAGCACGCCTTCCTTGCGGTAGTAGTGGCGGTCGACGACGTAGAACAGCACGAGCAGCACCGCCAGGCAGAAGAGCGTGTCGGGCAGGATGTTGCGCAGCGTCCAGAAGAAGTCCACGCCCTTGAGGAAGCCCAGGAACAGCGGCGGATCGCCCAGCGGCGTGAGCGAGCCGCCGATGTTCGAGACGATGAAGATGAAGAACACCACGACATGCGCCTTGTGCACGCGGTTGTCGTTGGCACGCACCAGCGGACGGATCAGCAGCATCGAGGCGCCGGTGGTGCCCATGACGCTGGCCAGCGCGGCGCCGATGGCGAGGATCGCGGTGTTGAGCCCCGGCGCGCCGTGCAGGTTGCCGCGGATGTGGATGCCGCCCGCGACGGTGAACAGCGCCGTGAGCAGGATGATGAAGGGGATGTACTCCGCCACCAGCGCGTGCACGAACTGGCTGCCGGCCATGGGCAGGCCGTACACCGCCGCGAAGGGGACCAGGAAAGCCAAGGCCCAGGCCGCGGCGACCTTGCCGAAGTGGTGGTGCCAGAAGGAAGGTGCGAGCAGCGGCATGAGCGCGATCGACAGCAGGATGCCGGCGAAGGGCACGCCCCACCAGGGCGAGAGCCGGGCGCCGTCGAACTCGGCGGCATGGGCGACGGCGGGCAGCAGCGCGGACAGCAGCAGGCCCGCCAGGAGGCGAAGGGCGGGTCTCATCGGGACGGTCGACGCGGTGGGGGGCAAGGTGGGCAGCCGCATCGTCACGTCGCGGGCTGCTCGATCTCGAACACCTGGCGCAGGTAGGCCAGGTATTTCTCGTCGTCGCACATGCCCTTGCCGGGCGTGTCCGACAGCTTGGCCACGGGCTGGTCGTTGCAGCGGACCATCTTGATGACGATCTGCAGCGGCTCGTAGCCCAGGTCGTTCGTGAGGTTGGTGCCGATGCCGAAGGCCAGCTGGCAGCGGCCACGGAACTGCTGGTAGAGCTCGATGGTGCGCGGCACCGTGAGTCCGTCGCTGAAGATCAGCGTCTTGGTCTTGGGATCGACGCGGTTGGCGATGTAGTGCGCGATCATGCGCTCGCCCCAGTTGAAGGGGTCGCCGCTGTCGTGGCGCGAGCCGTCGAAGAGCTTGCAGAAGTACAGGTCGAAGTCGCGCAGGAAGGCGCTCATGCCGTACACGTCGGACAGCGCGATGCCCAGGTCGCCGCGGTACTCACGGGCCCACATCTCGAAGCCGAAGATCTGGCTGTCGCGCAGTCGCGGCCCGAGCGCCTGGCAGGCCTGCAGGTACTCGTGCGCCATGGTGCCCAGCGGAAGCAGGCCCAGCTTCATCGCATACAGCACGTTGCTGGTGCCGGCGAGCTGCGGTTGCGCTGCGGCGCCGGGCACCGGCCGCGGCGTCACGGCGCCGAGCTGGCTGGTGAGCGTGCGAAGCACCTCCTCGTGCCATTGCGTGGAGAAGCGGCGGCGCGTGCCGTAGTCGGCGATCTTCAGGTCGGACAGGCCGTCGGCCTGCAGCAGCGCGATCTTCTCGTCGAGCCGACGGCGGCCTTCGGCGAAGTCGGGCCGGCGCTGGGTGTTGCGGAAGTAGACCTCGTTGACGATGGCCAGCACCGGGATCTCGAACAGGATCGTATGCAGCCAGGGGCCGCGGATGCTGATGTCGAGTTCGCCCGTGTCCCTGGGCGTGATGTCGATGTACTTCTCGTTGAGCTGGAAGATGCCGAGGAAGTCGACGAAATCGCTCTTGATGAAGCGCATCGAGCGCAGGTAGGCGAGCTCGGGCTCCTTGAACTTCAGCGAGCACAGCGCGCGCACCTCCTCGCGGATCTCGTTGGCGAACTGCGCCAGGTCGACGCCCGGGTTGCGGCACTTGAAGCGGTACTCGACACGCGCGCCGGGGAAGTGGTGAAGCACCACCTGCATCATCGTGAACTTGTACAGATCGGTGTCGAGAAGGCTCTGGATGATCATGGTGCGCGCGGCCGCTTGTCTCGGCGGCACAGGGGGTTCAGGAGAGGGCGACAGGGGTGTGCGACCGATTATCACGGGCCCCGTCGGCCTCTGCCTACGGGGCGTCCCCGGAGCGTCCTACCGGCCGGATGTGAGGGGTGCCGGACAGTGCGTGCACGGCGGCGCCACAGACCGCCGGACACCTGTTCAAGCAAAGGAGTTCTACATGAACAAAGACACCATCGAAGGCAACTGGAAGCAGCTCAAGGGCAAGGTCAAGGAACAGTGGGGCAAGCTGACAGACGACGACTTCGACGTCATCGCCGGCAAGCGCGACCAGCTGCTGGGCCGCATCCAGGAACGCCACGGCGTCAGCAAGGACGAGGCCGAGAAGCAGGTCAAGCAGTGGGAAAGTGCCGAAGGCCGCACTCCTGCCGCGCTCTGGTTCGAGAAGTACTGAGCACGCTGCCGGTACCGAATCACCCCCGCCCCATTCATATCCCAAGAACCACCAATAACCTCAGGAGATCCGATCCATGAAAAAGCACCTGTTGATGATGGCCATTGCGTCCACCTGCTTCATCGGCGTCCATGCCAGCGCCATGACCAGCGACGAATACAAGGCCGGCAAGGACAAGATCGAAGCCGACTACAAGTCCGCCAAGGCCCAGTGCGACACGCTCAAGGACAACGCCAAGGACGTGTGCGAGAAGGAAGCCAAGGGCAAGGAAAACGTGGCCAAGGCCGAGCTGGAACAGCAGTACAAGCCCAGCGCCTCGCACCAGCGCAAGGTCGCCGAAGAGAAGGTCAAGGCCGACTATGAAGTCGCGAAGGAAAAGTGCGACGACATGAAGGGCGACGCCAAGAACGCGTGCGTCAAGGAAGCCAAGGCCATGGAAGCCAAGGGCAAGGCCGACATCAAGGCGATGAAGATGTAATCAGGCCTGCGGCCTTAAGCGGAAACGGCGCCCTCGGGCGCCGTTTTTCTTGCTCAGCTTTACGCGTTCGCCCTGAGCGGCCCGATCACGCGCAGCAGGGCCTCGGGCAGCGGCACCGGCCGCTGGCTGGCGCGATCGACGTACACATGGACGAAGTGCCCCTGCGCCGCGGCGGTGGGCGCGCCCTGCGCGAACAGGCCGATCTCGTAGCGCACGCTCGAACTGCCCACGTGCGCCACGCGGATGCCCGCCTCCACCGTCTGCGGGAAGGCCAGCGGAGCGAAGTAGTTGCACTGCGTTTCGACCACGAACCCGATGGTGCTGCCCTGGTGGATGTCGAGCGCGCCCTCCTCGATCAGCAGGGCGTTCACCGCCGTGTCGAACCAGCTGTAGTAGACAACGTTGTTGACGTGGCCGTAGAGGTCGTTGTCCGTCCAGCGCGTCGGGATCGCGCGGAAGGCGCGGTAGCTATTGCGGGGCTGTGGCGAGGGGCGGCTGCTCATGGTGGGGCGGCATTCTGCCAGTGACCCCAGGCGCGGCCTGTCGCCTTGGCCACGCCGGTCTCGGTGCCCGCGGATCGACCGGTTCCGCCCCGAGTTAGGTGGCGATCCCTAAATTTGCTGCATCGCAACAAAAAGAGCTTGAAGTGCCGGGTGCGCGCTGCCATACTTCGTCTCATGCTGCACCGCAACAAAAAGAGCAGCGCCCCTTCACACCCCTTTTGAACCACTCTTCTGGAGATCCACATGGCACTCACCGCTGACCAGCTGATCGCTGCCCACAAGGCCAACGTCGAAGCCCTCTTCGGCCTCACCACCAAGGCTTTCGAAGGCGTCGAGAAGATCGTCGAACTGAACGTGCAAGCCTCCAAGGCCGCCCTGAGCGAAGCCGCCGGCACCACGCAAGCGCTGCTGAGCGCCAAGGACGCGCAAGAACTGCTGACGCTGCAAGCCAGCCTGATGCAGCCCATCGCCGAGAAGACCGCTGCCTACAGCCGTCACCTGTACGAGATCGCCCAGGGCACCGGCGCCGAGTTCACCAAGGCCTTCGAAGCCAAGGCGTCCGAAGCCCAGCAAGCCTTCGTCGGCCTGGTCGACAGCGCTGCCAAGAACGCCCCTGCCGGCTCGGAAACCGCCGTCGCCATGATGAAGAGCGCCGTGGCTGCTGCCAACAACGCGTTCGAGTCGGTGCAAAAGGCCGTCAAGCAAGCCAGCGACGTCGCTGAAGCCAACTTCAACGCCGTGTCTGCCCAGGCCGTCAACGCCGCCAAGACCGCCACCGCCAAGGCCAAGCGCTGATCGGCAGCCGGGCCTGGCGCCCGGCCGCGAATCGAATCGATCGGGGTGCGCCCGCTGCGCACCCACAAGTTGTCTCCTTGGGTTCCTCGGGACCCAATTCAGGCCCCGTCATCGCGACGGGGCCTTTTTTTCGCCCGAACGGGCCCCGCCTATCATTGGCGGCTTCCCATTCACTGCGAGACACTCACCATGCAGATCGAGGGCAAGGTTTTCATCGTCACGGGCGGCGCTTCGGGCCTGGGTGAGGGCACGGCCCGCATGCTGGCCGAGCACGGCGGCAAGGTCGTGATCGCCGACATGCAGGCCGACAAGGGCGAGGCCGTCGCCCGGGAGATCGGCGGCGTGTTCGTCAAGTGCGACGTCAGTCAGGAGGCCGACGGCCAGGCCGCGGTGGCTGCGGCGCTGACTCTGGGCAAGCTGGTCGGCCTCGTCAACTGCGCCGGCATCGCGCCGGCCGAGAAGACCGTGGGCAAGAACGGCCCGCACGCGCTGGCCGTGTTCAGCAAGACCGTCACCGTCAACCTCATCGGGAGCTTCAACATGATCCGCCTGGCCGCCGACGCCATGGCGAAGAACGAGCCCGAGGCCACCGGCGAGCGCGGCGTGCTGATCAGCACCGCCTCGGTCGCGGCCTACGACGGCCAGATCGGCCAGGCCGCGTACAGCGCCAGCAAGGGCGGCGTGGTGGGCATGACGCTGCCGATCGCCCGCGACCTGGCGCGCAGCGGCATCCGCAACATGACCATCGCTCCCGGCATCTTCGGCACGCCCATGCTCTTCGGCATGCCGCAGGAGGTGCAGGACGCCCTGGCGGCCAGCGTGCCCTTCCCCTCGCGCCTGGGCACGCCGCAGGACTACGCGAAGCTGGCCAAGCACATCATCGAGAACGACATGCTCAACGGCGAGGTGATCCGCCTGGACGGCGCCATCCGCCTCGCGCCGCGCTGAGTCCTCGCCCGCCAGTTGCTACGTTTTTGATAGCTTTCCGCGCCCGCCCCGCGGGCGCTACAGGGCTTTTTTACTCAGAAATGCGCGGCGCTCCAGGCGCTCGTGCCGCGCGATCACCTGGGCGCCGAACAGCACCAGCGTGGCCGCGATTTCCAGGCTCAGCAGCACCACGATCGCGGTCGTCAGCGAGCCGTAGACCACGTTGACCTGCGACAGCGTCGAGAAGTACCACACCAGCACGCGGCGCGTGAGCTCCCACAGCAGCGCCGCCGTCACGCCGCCGATCAGCGCATGCCGGAACGACAGGCGCCCGACCGGCATCACGAGGTACAGCGAGGTCAGCATGAAGACCTCGCCGCCCAGCCCCACCAGGTACAGCAGCACGCCCGACACCCCGCTGAGCGACCAGCTGCGGCCGAACAGGTCGACCTGCTCCTGCCCGATCAGCTGCAGCGCGCCCGACACCAGCGTGACCAGCAGCAGCCCGAAGCACAGGCACAGGATGTAGAGGTAGGGCATGACCACCGACACCAGCATGTGCCGGCGGTGCGTGCCCTTGCGGTGGTGGAAGATCGCCGCCATGGCGCTTTCCAGCACCGTGAAGGCGAGCGAGCTGAAGAACACCATCGTGACGAAGAGCACCGGCCCCATCAAGTCGCGGTGATCGAGGAAGTTCGCGAGCTCGTGCACGACCGCGCCGGACTGGCCCGGCAGCAGCCAGCCCAGGTAGCGGCCGATGGTGGACAGCAGCAGGTCCTGCGGCAGCACGTGCGACAGCACGATCACCGACAGGATCAGCAGCGGCACGATCGACAGCAGCGCGTAGTAGGCGACGGCGCCGGCCAGCAGCAGCCCCTGATTGGCGCGGAACTCCTTGAGCGCCTGCCACATGAAGCCCGGCGGGTTGCGCCAGAGGGTGGCCCCGTCCGCGGCGGCGGGTGGTGGCGCGTCGGTGGTCAGCGGGCGGTCGGGCATGGTGTGGCGGCAGTATGACGTCGGCCGGACGCACGACGGCGTAGGAGAGGCTTGCGTATCATCGGCCGCTCCCCTGCCCCGCCTGCCTCTTACGCGCCGCCATGGCGATCCCCCCCTCTTTCATCCAGGAGCTCATCGCCCGCGCCGACATCGTCGAGATCGTCGGCCGCTACGTGCAGCTCAAGAAGGGCGGCGCCAACTTCATGGGGCTGTGCCCCTTCCACGGCGAGAAGTCGCCCTCCTTCTCGGTCAGCCCGACCAAGCAGTTCTATCACTGCTTCGGGTGCGGGGCGCACGGCAACGCGATCGGCTTCCTCATGGAACACGGCGGCATGGGCTTTCGCGAGGCGGTGCAGGACCTGGCCGGCCAGTACGGCCTAGAGGTGCCGGAGGACGACGCCTCGCCGGCCGAGCGCGAACGCGCCGCGGCGCAGCGCCAGAAGCAGGCCACGCTGAGCGACGTGCTGGAGAAGGCGGGCGAGGCCTACCGCAAGCTGCTGCGCCAGTCGCCGCGCGCGATCGGGTACTTCAAGGGCCGCGGGGTGTCGGGCGAGGTCGCCAAGGTCTTCGGCTTGGGCTACGCGCCCGAGGGCTGGCGCACCCTGGCCGGCGTGTTCCCCGACTACGCCGACCCGCTGCTCGCCGAGAGCGGTCTGGTCATCGTCGGCGAAGAGGGGGAAGACAAGCGCTACGACCGCTTCCGCGACCGCGTGATGTTCCCGATCCGCAACGTCAAGGGCGAATGCATCGGCTTCGGCGGCCGCGTGCTTGGCGACGAGAAGCCCAAGTACCTCAACTCCCCCGAGACGCCGGTCTTCAGCAAGGGGCGCGAACTCTATGGCCTGTTCGAGGCGCGCACCGCTCTGCGCGACAAGGGCTACGCGCTGGTTACCGAGGGCTACATGGACGTGGTGGCGCTGGCCCAGCTGGGCTTCGCCAACGCCGTGGCCACGCTGGGCACCGCCTGCACGCCGGAGCATGTGCAGAAGCTGTTCCGATTCACCGACGCGGTAGTGTTCAGCTTCGACGGCGACGCCGCCGGCCGACGCGCCGCACGCAAGGCGCTGGATGCCGCCCTGCCCTTCGCCACCGACGTGCGCAGCGTCAAGTTCCTGTTCCTGCCGGCCGAGCACGACCCCGACAGCTTCATCCGCGAGCACGGTGCCGAGGCCTTCGCGCGCTTCGTGGCCGAGGCGACGCCGCTGTCGCGCTTCATGGTCGAGGCCGCCCGAGAGGGCTGCGACCTGGGCACGGCCGAAGGCCGCGCGCATATGGCGGCCAACGCACGGCCGCTGTGGAGCGCGCTGCCCGACGGCACGCTCAAGCGGCAGATGCTGGGTGAGCTGGCCGAACTGATCCAGCTCGACAGCCGCGAACTGGGCGGCCTGTGGGCCGCCGCACCGGCACCGCGCGCCGCGCCACGGAGTGAAGAGCGCTATCAAAACGAGAGCTGGTCACGCCGGGACGACGCGCCTTTCGAGCCTTTTTCGCCCCAGGAAGGCCGCCGCGGCGGCCGTTCGTCGCGCCGTGGGCCACCGCCGGCGCGCGGCCGCACCCAGCCGCTCTCACGCGCCGACGTCGCGGTGCGGCTGCTGCTGTCGCAACCGGCCGAGTGGGACGCGCTGTCGCACGAGCTGCACGCGCTGCTGTGCGAACTGCCCGGCGAGCATGGCGAGTTCTTCACCTGGTTCGACAGCCAGGTGCACGAGCACGGCATCCAGCCCTGGGCGGCCTTGCGCGAAGGCCTGCGCGGCCTCAACTTCGAAGCGCTGGTCGACCGGCTGATGGCGCCGTCGTCCGCCGCCGGCCCCGAAGCGGAGGCGGCCGCATCCGCCGACCTGGCGGCGGAATTGCGCAACGTGCTGGATTTCATGCTGGACGAGCACCTGAAGGCCCAGCAGACGGCCGTGCTCACCACCGTGGGCAGCGACCCGCAGGCCCTGGAGCGCTACAAGGCGCTGGAGCGGCGCCGGCTCGAGCTGCGCCAGCGCCTGGCACGCAGCCGCTACACCGGCTGATGGACGCCCCGTGGCGTCAAAGCGCTTGAAAAAGCGGCATCGCGGTATAATGTAAGGCTTCGCATCACGCGAATCAGGCAAGAGCGACAGCGGCACCTCCGGGCCGGCCCGGCATCCAAGAACGGATGCAGCATCCCACCAGTAGGATCAGGGCCCCTTCCGTCCCCCGGGTCGGAAGGACCACCGCAAGGACCGCACACCAAATGTTCGCCCGCACATCTTGCCGCGGAAGACGCCTTGCGGCTTTTTTGCCCGCCAGGAGCCTTCCGGCTATCGATTTCCGTCTGCCCCGCGCCGGGCTTTCGCCATCGGCGCCTGTGTTTCCGCTCGTCCGTCGTTCTTGTTTCATGAGGTCTTATGCCCAGTTCTAAGAAGCCAGCAGCCACAGCGTCCGCGAAGGCCCCCGCCAAGTCCGCCCCCAAGGCACCTGCCAAGGGGACAGCCAAGGCCGCTGCGGCAGACAAACCCGTGAAGGCCGCCGCTTCGGCGGCCACCAAGCCCAGCGCATCCGCCAAGACCGTGACCAAGAAACCGACCGCCCCCGCCGAAAGCAAGAAGCCCGCTGCCGCCGCAGCCGCCACCGAAGACGCGCCCAAGAAGAAGCCCGGCCGCCCGCCCAAGGCCGCCGCCGCGGGTGCGCCCGCCGCCACCGGCGCCAAGCGCGGTCGCAAGCCCAAGGGCGCCGAGCCGAAGGAGATCGAGGAAGACTTCTCCGACGTCGAAGCCGAATTCGCCGAGGAAGAACCGGCGCCGGCCGCCGAAGCCGTGGTCGAGAAGGTCAAGCCGCTGCGCATGAAGATCAGCAAGGCGAAGGAACGCGCCTTGATGAAGGAATTCGGCCTGGACGAAACCGTCCTGTCCGAAGAGGACATGGCCAAGCGCCGCCAGCGCCTGAAGACGCTGATCACGCTGGGCAAGACCCGCGGCTACCTGACGCAGACCGAGATCTCCGACCACCTGCCCGACAAGCTGGTGGACGCCGAGACCATGGAAGTCGTGGTCACCATGCTCAACGACATGGGCGTGGCCGTGTACGAGACGACGCCCGACGCCGAGACGCTGTTCCAGAACAACGTCACGCCCACGGCCGCCACCGTCGAGGAAGCCGAGGAAGAAGCCGAAGCCGCCCTGTCCACCGTGGACAGCGAATTCGGCCGCACCACCGACCCGGTGCGCATGTACATGCGCGAGATGGGCACCGTGGAGCTGCTGACGCGCGAGGGCGAGATCGAGATCGCCAAGCGCATCGAGGGCGGCCTGCAGGACATGATGGCCGCCATCAGCGCCTCGCCCGCCACCATCGCCGAGATCCTGCGCATGGCCGGGGACATCCGCGAGGGCAAGGTCGTCATCTCGACCATCGTCGACGGCTTCTCCAACCCGAACGAGGCCGACGACTACGTGGCCGAGGAAGACTTCGACGAGTTCGACGCCGAAGACGACGACGATGGCAACGGCGGCTCCAAGGCGCTGACCAAGAAGCTGGAAGAGCTCAAGAACGAGGCCCTGTCGCGCTTCGACCGCATCGCCGAGCTGTTCGAGAAGATCCACAAGATCTACGACAAGGAAGGCTACGGCACGCCCGGCTACGCCAAGACGCAGCAGGCCCTGTCCGATGAGCTGATGACCATCCGCTTCACGGCCAAGACCATCGAGAAGCTGTGCGACATGGTGCGCACCCAGGTCGACGACGTGCGCAAGAAGGAACGCGAGCTGCGCCGCATCATCGTGGACAAGTGCGGCTTCCCGCAGGAGCAGTTCATTGCCGAGTTCTCGGGCTTCGACAAGAACGGCAACCGCACCGCGTCGAACCTGCTGAACCTCAAGTGGATCGAGAAGCAGGCCGCCGCCGGCAAGCCCTGGAGCAACGTCATGCAGCGGAACATCCCGCCGGTGCAGGAGCTGCAGCAGAAGCTGACCGACATCCAGGCCCAGGTCGTGGTGCCGCTGTTCGAGCTCAAGGAGATCAACAAGCGCATGAACGAGGGCGAGGCCTCGTCGCGCGATGCCAAGAAGGAAATGATCGAGGCCAACCTGCGCCTCGTGATCTCCATCGCCAAGAAGTACACCAACCGCGGCCTGCAGTTCCTGGACCTGATCCAGGAGGGCAACATCGGCCTGATGAAGGCGGTGGACAAGTTCGAATACCGTCGCGGCTACAAGTTCTCGACCTATGCGACATGGTGGATCCGCCAGGCCATCACGCGCTCGATCGCCGACCAGGCGCGGACCATCCGCATCCCGGTGCACATGATCGAGACGATCAACAAGATGAACCGCATCAGCCGCCAGCACCTGCAGGAGTTCGGCTTCGAGCCCGATGCGTCCATCCTGGCCGAGCGCATGGAGATCCCCGAGGACAAGATCCGCAAGATCATGAAGATCGCCAAGGAGCCGATCTCCATGGAAACGCCGATCGGCGACGACGACGATTCGCACCTGGGCGACTTCATCGAGGACACCAACAACACGGCGCCGATCGAGGCGGCCATGCAGGCCGGTCTGCGCGACGTGGTGAAGGACATCCTCGACTCGCTGACCCCGCGCGAAGCCAAGGTGCTGCGCATGCGCTTCGGCATCGAGATGAGCACGGACCACACGCTGGAAGAGGTCGGCAAGCAGTTCGACGTGACCCGCGAGCGCATCCGCCAGATCGAGGCCAAGGCGCTGCGCAAGTTGAAGCACCCGAGCCGCTCGGACAAGCTGCGTTCGTTCATCGACACGCTTTGAGAAATCCGGACAGCCGGACGCAGAAGACGCAAAGGATCCGCAGAGAACGCAGAAGGACAGCCCGAAAAGAACTTTCTCGGGTTTCTTCTGCGTTCTCTGCGAAATCTCTGTGTGCTCTGTGTCCGGCTGTCCGTTTTCCGACCCCATGAACCCCGACGCCGCCAAACTCTGGCAGAGCCCGCGCTGGGCCCTCGCCGCCCTGCTCGCGGTGCTGGGCATGCTCGGCCCGTTCTCGATCGACACCTACATCCCCGCCTTCTCGGGCATCCAGGCGTCGATCGGCGCCACGCCGGTGGAAATGCAGCAGACGCTGTCGGCCTACCTGTTCGGCTTCGCCTTCATGAACCTGTTCCACGGCGCGCTGTCGGACAGCTTCGGACGCCGGCCGGTCGTGCTGATCGGGATCGCCGTGTTCACGCTGGCCTCGCTGGGCTGCGCGCTGTCGCAGACCATCGGGCAGCTCGTCTTCTTCCGCGCGCTGCAGGGGTTGTCGACCGGGGCGGGCATCGTGGTGTCGCGCGCCGTGATCCGCGACATGTTCCCGCCCGCCGAAGCGCAGAAGGTCATGAGCCAGGTGACGATCTACTTCGGCATCGCGCCGGCCATCGCGCCGATCGTCGGCGGCTTCCTCTTCGTGCACCTGGGCTGGCACAGCATCTTCTGGTTCCTGGTCGGCGTGGGCGTGGTGCTGCTGGTCGCCAACTGGAAGCTGCTGCCCGAGACGCTGCACGCCAGCGAGCGCCAACCCTTTCGCGCGCGCGACCTGATGCGCGGCTACTGGCAGCTGTGCTCCGACCCGCGCTTTTTGCTGCTGGCGCTGGCCAGCGGCGTGCCGTTCAACGGCATGTTCCTGTACGTGCTGTCGGCGCCGGCCTTCCTGGGCGACCACCTCAAGCTCGCGCCGACGCAGTTCTTCTGGTTCTTCCTGCTCACCATCGCCGGCATCATGGGGGGCGCGTGGTTCAGCGGACGCAAGGCCGGCAAGGTGGCGCCCAAGCGCCAGATCCGGGACGGCTTCCTGATCATGCTGCTGACCTCGCTGGTCAACGTGGCGGCCAACGCCCTTTTCGCGCCGCACCCGGCGTGGGCGCTGTGGCCCATCGCGGTGTTCGCCTTCGGCTGGGCGCTGATGGTGCCGGTGATCACGCTGCTGGTGCTCGACCTGCACCCCGCCCGCCGGGGCATGGCCTCGTCGCTCCAGGCCGTGATCGGCTCGACGGCCAACGGCATCGTGGCCGGTGCCATCGCGCCGCTGGTGATGCACTCGCCACTCGCCCTGGCGCTGACCTCGCTGCTCATGATGGGCGTCGGCCTGGTCGCCTGGGCGTGGCTGCACCGGCGCTGGCCGGGCATCGGACGCGTGGCCGAAGTCGCCTGACGCACCGACTGCCGCGCCGCCCGCGTGCTCAGCGGCGCCGGCCGGGGTCGCCTCCCGTGACCGCCGGCATCGGAATGGCGTCGGGATCGGCAGCTGGCCTGGGCGCTGGCGCGGCTCCGTACGCCGGCGTCGGCGGCGCCTGGTAGCGCGGCCCCGGCCCGGCCACCACCGGCGGCCCGGCGTCGGAGTAATTCGGCGCCGAGGTGTTGGCGGCATCGCGGCCGGCCGGCGCCCAGGGGGCCGCGTCACCGTCGGCCGCTGCGGGTGCCGATGCACGGTTCGACGCCGAGACGCCTTGCTCGGCCGGCGCACGGCGCGGGCGTTCGGGCAGCGGTGCACGGCGCGGCTCCTGCGTCTCGACGCGAGGCGCTGCGGGCGCCGCCGTCTCGACGCGCCGGGCCGGTGGCGGGGCCGGCGTGGGTCTGGATGAAGGCGCTGGCGAAACAGCAGCGGCTGCACGCGCAGGTGCACGCGCAGGTGCAGGTGCAGGTGCAGGTGCAGGTGAAGGCGCAGCAGGCGGTGGCGGCGTCTGCGCCACCGGCGCAGGGGCCGGCGCCGGGGCGGGCAGCGGCTCGGCGGCGGGTGGACGTGCAGCGGGCGCCGAGCTTTCCGCGTCGTGCACCGGCGTCTGCGTCGGCCCCGTGTCGGTGCTCCACCAGTAGGCGCCGGCGGCGGCCAGCACGCCGAAGAAGCTCAGGGCCGCGATGATCCAGCCCGTGCGGGCCTCGCCACTGTCCACGCTTTCACGGGCGTCGCGGCGTCTGCGGCGCGCGGGCAGGTCGCGCACCGTGCGATGCAGCGGCGCGGCATCCGCGTCGACCCGCAGGTCGTCCAGCGGCAGCGACGCCGGTGCCGCGCGGCCCGGCTCCAGCCTGCCGAAGGACGTGATGGCCGTGGGTTCGGCGCCGAGACGGGCCGAGCATTGCGAACAGATGAGGGCGCCATCGCGGTTGCGGTGGCCGCATTGGGGACAGGGGGTCGCCATAGACCTCGGGAGTGAAAAACAGCCCCCGACTGTGCACCAACCGTGCCCGCAGGCTGTCGGTGCGCGGCTTCTTTACACATCGAGCGCGGTGCGCCCCCGATTCACTCCAGCACGACGTTGGCCTTCTTCACCAGCGCCGCATAGCGCGCCGCCTCGCTGCGGAAGTACCTGGCTGCCTCGTCGGGCGTGGTGGGCTTGATGACATTGCCCTGCCTGGCCATTGCCTCGGCCACATCGGGCGCGGCAAAGGCCGCGACGATGGCGTCGTGCGCGCGTTTGACCTCGGCGGCCGGCAGCCTGGCCGGGCCGACGACGGCGAACCAGCCCTCGACGACGTAGTCGGGCAGGCCCTGCTCCGAGAGGGTGGGAATCTCCGGCGCGGCCGGCGACCGGGCCGGGCCGCAGACGCCGATGGCGCGCAGCGCCCCGCTCTTGATGTATTGCTGCACGGCCGGCAGCGCGACGACGCCGATCTCCACCTGCCCGCCCAGCATGTCGGTGACCATGGGGCCCGTGCCCTTGTAGGGGATGTGCCGCGCCTTCACGCCCGCCTGGTCCATGAACATCTCGCCCGCCAAGTGGATGATGGTGCCGTTGCCCGACGAGGCGTAGTTGTAGCCGTCGGGCTTGGCCTTGAGCAGCGCCACCAGTTCCTTCACGTTCTTCGCCGGCACCTTAGGGTTGACCAGCAGCACCAGCGGGGTCGCACCGACCACGCTGATGGGCGTGAAGTCGGCGATCGCGTCGAAGGGCATCTTCCTGTAGACCGCCGGGTTGATGACGTGGTTGTTCGACACCATGCCCAGGGTCAGCCCGTCCGGCGCCGCCTTGGCCACCACGGCCGCGCCGGTGATGCCGCCTGCACCCGGCAGGTTCTCGATCACCACCGGCTGGCCGAAGGCCTTGCCCAGCGCGGGCGACGCGGCGCGCGCGATGGTGTCGACGCCCGAGCCCGCGCTGATGGGCAGCACGATGCGGATCGGCTTGTCGTTCTGCGCCCGGGCGATGCGCGGCAGGGCCGCGGCGGCGAGCGCGGCCGCGCCCAGTCCGAGGAGCTGCCGGCGCGGGAGGCCGGCAGCATGGCGGGAGCGATGGGGGGCATTCATGGTCTTGTCTCCGTCTTCGTTGTGGTGGATCGATGCGCGCTCGGGGCGGGGCGTCAGGCGGCGGCTGGCAGGCGCAGGCTCGACAGCACCTCGTCGGTGTGTTCGCCCACGCGCGGCAGCGCGCGGCGCACGCCGGGGCGGCGGCCGTTCAGCAGCAGGGGCAGCAGCACGGCCTCGCTCTGGCCACCCTCCTCGTTCTGCATCGGCACCAGGCCGCCGCTCTGTCGCAGGTGCGGGTCGTCCATGAGCTGGTCGGGCCGCACGATGGGGGCGTAGGGGATGCCCGCGGCCTCGAGCTTCGGCGTCAGCTCGGCCACGCGATGGTTCGACAGGATGGCGCCCAGGCGCTGCAGCAGTCGCGGCCGCACCGCCACGCGCCGGGCGTTGTCGGCCAGCTGGGGGTCGGCCGCCAGTTCGGGCGCCTCCAGCACCCGGCACAGGGTCAGGAACTGCTTGTCGCTCACGGCGCCGATGAAGAGCTGCTCGCCGCCCGCGAGCGTGAACACGTCGTACACGCTCCAGGCCGACACGCGCGAGGGCATGGGCGGCGGCGCCTCGCCGGTCATCGCGAACTGCTGCATGTGCTGCGAACTCAGGAACACGCAGTTCTCGAACAGCGCGCTCTGCACCTCCTGGCCGCGGCCGGTGCGGTCGCGCTCGCGCAGCGCCGCCAGGATGCCGATGGCGCCGAACATGCCGCCCATGATGTCGTTGACCGAGGTGCCGGCGCGCAGCGGCCGGCCTTCGGGGCCCGTCATGTAGGACAGGCCGCCCATCATCTGCACCACCTCGTCGAGCGCCAGGCGCTTCTCGTACGGGCCGGGCAGAAAGCCCTTGTGCGAGGCGTACACGAGGCGCGGCGCCTCGCGGCTGAGCGTTTCGTAGTCCAGCCCGCGCTCGCGCATCAGGCCGGGGCGGAAGTTCTCGATCACCACGTCGCATTGGCGCGCGAGCTCGGCCGCGGTGGCCGCACCCTCGTCGGACGCGATGTCGATGACGACGCTCTTCTTGTTGCGGTTGAAGCTGCGGAAGAAGCCGATGCCCAGGCCCGGCAGGCGGCGCGTCCTGTCGCCGCCGGGCGGCTCGACCTTGATGACCTCGGCGCCCAGGTCGGCCAGGATCATCCCGCAGGTCGGGCCCATCACCATGTGGGTGAACTCGAGCACGCGGACGCCGGCCAAGGGAAGGCTGTCGGGCGGGGTAGTGTCTTCGGTCATGGGATCTCTTTCGAAAGGTTCTGAATACGGCCGGGAACTCAGGTCGGCATCGCTTCGGCCGCCGCCGCAAAGGTCTTCGGCAGGCCCGCACGCCACAGCGTGCCGTGCAGCGTCTCGCCCGCGAGCCAGCCGGCCACGCGCTGGCGCAGCGCCAGCAGCGCGCCGATGTCCAGGCCGGTGGCGATGCCCATGCTGCCCAGCATGTAGGCCAGGTCTTCGGTCGACACGTTGCCGCTCGCACCCGGCGCATGCGGGCAGCCACCGATGCCGGCCAGGCAGGCGTCGAAGCGGGTCACGCCCACCTCGAGCGCGGCGTACACGTTCGCCAGGCCCAGCCCGCGCGTGTCGTGGAAGTGCCCGCACCAGAAGCGCTCGCCCGCGATGCGGGTCGCGCGCTCGAAGAGGCCGCGCACCATCGCCGGATCGGCGTAGCCGACCGTGTCGGCCAGGCTGACCCGGTCGGCACCGGCATCGAGCAGCGCCTGCATCAGGCGCAGCACCTCGTCGGCGTCGACCTCGCCCTGCAGCGTGCAGCCGAAGGCCGTGCCCACGCCGCCCTCGATCAGCGTGCGGCTGCCGGCGGCGTCGCGCGCGGCGCGGATGCGCGCCACCTCGGCCACCACCTCGTCGGGCGTCTTGCGCAGGTTGGCCAGGCTGTGGGCATGGCTGGCCGACAGCGGCACGATCATCAGGTCGGCCCCGGCGGCGATGGCGCCTTGCGCGCCGCGCAAATTCGGCACCAGCACCGAGACGAACAGCCCCGGCAGCGTCTTCGCGAAGGCGACCAGTTCGGCGGTGTCCGCGAGCTGCGGCAGCAGGCGCGCCGGCACGAAGGAGCCGACCTCGATCTCGCGCTGGCCGGCCGCATGGGCGGCACGGATCCATTCGCGCTTGTGCTCGGTGGCGAGCACGGTGGCAATGCTCTGCAGGCCGTCGCGCAGGCCGACTTCGCGCACCACGGCGCTGTGGGGCAGCGCGCGGGCGGCGGGCGGTGGGGGGGTGGTCATGGCTGCTTGTCTCCCGGGTCACCGTGCGGTACCTCGATGGGTGCACTGTAGGCATGCCCAATTGCTTGCAAAAGCGCTAATCTGGCAGGTCCAACATTCCGAAATGGAACGTCATGCGCGACCTGGACCTCACCAGCCTGCGGCTCTTCGTGGCGGTCTGCGAGACCCGCAACATCGCCCGCGCGGGCGAGCAGCAGCACATCGTGGCCTCCGCCATCAGCAAGCGGCTGGCGCAGCTCGAAAGCACCGTGGGCGCCCAGCTCTTCGAGCGCGGGCGCCGCGGCGTGGTGCCGACGCCGGCCGGCGAGATCCTGCTGGAGCACGCGCGCGGCATGCTGGCCGGTGCCGACCGGGTGGCGCGCGACATGGCCGCATACGGGCGCGGCGTGAAGGGGCTGGTGCGCATGCTGGCCACCGTGTCGACCATGGCCGAGTTCCTGCCGGACGACATCGCGCGCTTCCTGCAGGTGCCCGAGCACCGCGAGATCCGCGTCGACATCGAGGAGGCGCTCAGCCGCGACCTGGTGCGCGCCATCCGCGAGGGCTCGGCCGGCCTGGGCGTGTGCTGGGATGCGGCCGACCTCGAAGGCTTGCAGACCCGCAGCTACCGGCACGACCAGCTCGCGATCATCACGCCGCCCGGCCATGCGCTCGCGCAGCGCCGTCAATGCCGCTTCGAGGACACGCTCGCCGACGAACACATCGGCCTGCCCGGCACCACGGCCGTCCACAGCCTGCTGGCGCGTGCCGCCGCCATCGTGGGGCGGCCCCTGCACTACCGCGCCGTGGTCTCCACCTTCGATGCCTCGCTGCGCTGCGTGCGCGCGGGGCTGGGCATCGCCGTGATGCCACGCGAGGTGGCCGAGCCGCTGGCGTCGAGCTTCCAGGTCGAGGTCGTGCCGCTGTCCGATCCGTGGGCGCAGCGCCGGCTCGTGATCTGCTTTCGCGACCAGGCCGCGCTGTCGCCGGCCGCGCGGCTGCTGGTGGAGCACCTGGAAGCCGCCGGCCAGGCCGCGGCGGCACCACCGCCCGCGCCGGCCCGGCGCATCGCCACCCGCGGCGGCGCACAAAGAAAAACCCGCCGAAGCGGGTCGTGACGGGCGTGCCGGGTGCTTGTCAGCGCACCCAATGGCACACGCGGTGGTGGTGCCGGTCGATCTTGCACACCTTGTGGGGCTTGCGATGGTGCGGCGCCGCCGACGCGATGGACGGGGCGAGCAGCGAGGCGCCGAAGAGGACGCCGAGTGCGAGAGCGAGATGCCTGGTCTTCATGGTGTTCTTTCGAGCAGTCGTGGAACGAGGGGCCCTGATGCGCAAGGTGCGCTCCTGCTGAACGGGGAGCCTCGCCCCGCGGATGACAAGGACAAACCCGGGCTCACGGCCACCTAAGAAAGACGGCCGCCCGGCCGCGGCGCACGAGCCGCGGGCCGGGGCAGCAGCGGCATCGACAACGTCGCTCAGCGCGCCACGCCCAGCAGCCGGTCGAGCACCTCGGGCTGTGCGGCCAGTGCGCCTGCGCGGTCGCGGTGCACCACGGCGCCGTGGTCGAGCACCACCGCCTCGTCCGAGATCGCGAGGATCGCCTGCGGATGCTGCTCCACGATGATGGCCGCCAGGCCCTCGTCCTGCGTGATGCGGCGGATGGCGCGCAGCAGTTCCTCCACGATGATCGGCGCCAGGCCCTCGAGCGGCTCGTCCAGCAGCAGCAGGCGTGGGTTGACCACCAGCGCACGCGCCACGGCGAGCATCTGCTGTTCGCCGCCCGACAGCTGCGTGCCGAGGTTGCCCTTGCGTTCGGCCAGGCGCGGGAACATCTCGTAGGCGCGCGCGGGCGTCCAGCGCCCGGCGCGCGCCACGGCCGTGAGGTTCTCGTGCACGGTGAGCGACTTGAAGATGTTGCGCTCCTGGGGCACCCAGCCGATGCCGGCCGCGGCGCGCTGGTGCGGCGCCAGGCGGTCGAGCCGCGCACCGCCCAGCGTGATCGTGCCGCCGTGCTGGCGCGTCGCGCCGGCCAGCGTGTTGATGAGCGTGGTCTTGCCGGTGCCGTTGCGGCCCAGCAGCGCCAGGGTCTGGCCTTCGGCGACGGTGAGCGACACGCCGTCGATCACCACGGCCTCGCCGTAGCCGGCGCGCAATTGTTCGACGCGCAGCAGGTCAGCCATGGCTCGCCTCCCGCGGCGCTGAAGCCGCTTCCGTGCCGTGGCCCAGGTACACCTCGCGCACGCGCGGGTCGGCAGCGATGGCCTCGGGATCGCCCTCGGTGAGCAGCGTGCCGTTGACCAGCACCGTCATGCGGTCGGCGAAGGCGAAGACCAGGTCCATGTCGTGTTCGATGAGCAGCACCGAGACGTCGGCCGGCAGCGCGGCCACCGTCTGCAGCAGTTCCTCGCTCTCGCCGGCCGGCACGCCGGCCACCGGCTCGTCGAGCAGCAGCACCTTGGGCTCGCAGGCCAGCGCGATGGCGATCTCCAGCAGTCGGCGCTTGCCGTAGGCCAGGTGCTGCACGCGCTGCTGCGCCACGTCGGCGAGATGGAATTGCTCGAGCAGTTCGCCTGCACGGTCCGCCACGGATTTCGTCGCACCCAGCGCCCGCCACCATTGCCCGGACAGGCCTTTCTGCTGCGACACGACGAGCGCCAGCGTCTCCAGGGGCGTCATCGAATCGAAGAGCTGGTTGATCTGGAAGGTGCGCACCAGGCCCCGCGCCACGCGCCGGTGCGGCGCCAGCTGGGTGATGTCCTCGCCCAACAGCGCGATGCGGCCTGCCGTGGGCACGAGCACGCCGGTGAGCAGGTTGATCAGCGTGGTCTTGCCCGCGCCGTTGGGGCCGATCAGCGCATGGCGCGCGCCGCGGCGCAGCTGCAGCGACACGTCGTTCGTCGCGGTGATGCCGCCGAAGCGCATCACCAGGCCGTCGGCCTGCAGGACGGTGTCCGCGCTCATGCCGGCTTCCTCCCGAACCAGGTCCGTGGCCGAAGCAGCCGGTCGCGGCCCACGAGCACCAGCAGCACGAGGATGAGCCCGATCCAGAACATCCAGTACTGCGGCGTGACGGCCGACAGCCAGTCCTGCAGCAGCTTGAAGACGATCGCGCCTGCCACGCCGCCGTAGAGCCAGCCCACACCGCCGATGACCAGCATCAGCAGCACGTCGGCCGAGCGGTCGAAGGCCAGCACGTCGAGCGAGGCGAAGCCGGTGGTCTGCGCCAGCAGGGCGCCGGCGGCCCCCGCGACGGCCGCCGCGATGGTGTAGACGGTGACCATGCGTGCCGCCACCGGCACGCCGATGGCCATGGCGCGCAGCCGGTTGTCGCGGATCGCCTTGAGCGTGGCGCCGAAAGGCGATTGCACGAGGCGTCGCATCAGCAGGAAGAGCACGAGCACCACCGTGAGCGAATACCAGGCCGCGGTCCGCCCGAACAGGTCGAACTCGAACAGGCCCAGCACCGGCCCCATCACCACGCCCTGCAGCCCGTCGGCGCCGCCGGTAAGCCAGTCCAGCTTGTTGGCCAGCTCCAGCAGCAGCAGCGCCGTGCCCAGCGTGACCATGAGCCGGGTGAGGTCGGTGCCGCGCAGGATGGTGACGCTGGCCACCGCACCCAGCAGCGCGCACAGCACGATGGCGAACACCAGCCCGACGGTCGGGTCCGGCATGACCAGCTTGGCGAACAGCGCCGCGGCGTAGGCGCCGAAGCCGAAGAAGGCGGCGTGCCCCAGCGACACGATGCCGGTGTAGCCGAGGATGAGGTCGAGCGACATCGCGAACAGGGCGACGATCGCTATCTCGTTGACCATGAGCGAGTGCGAGGGCGTGACCAGCGGCAGCGCGAAGGCACCGGCCCACAGCACGAACTCCCACCAGCGCCAGCGCGCCTTGTGCAACAGTGGTTTCTGCCAGTCCATGCCGTTCATCGCGCACCTCGCCGCGTGAACAGGCCCTGCGGGCGCCACATCAGGATCAGGATCATCAGCAGGTAGACCGTGAAGGCGCCCATCTTCGGGATGTAGTACTTGCCCGCCACGTCGGCGATGCCCAGCAGCAGCGCCGCCAGCAGCGGCCCCGTGATGGACGAGGTGCCGCCCACCGAGACCACGATCAGGAAATAGATCATGTACTTGAGGGGAAAGGTCGGGTCCAGCCCCAGGATCTCGGCGCCCAGTGCACCGCCCAGACCCGCCAGCCCCGAGCCCACGGCGAAGGTGAGCAGGAACACGATGTTGACGTTGATGCCCAGGCCCGAGGCCACGCGCGGGTCGTCGACCGCCGCGCGCAGCCGGCTGCCGAAGCGCGTGCGCGCGAGGATGAACTGCAGCACCACGGTGAGCACCGCGCACACCGCGATGATGAAGAGCCGGTAGTGCCCCATGCCCAGCAGCAACGCGCCGTCGCCGATCTCGGTGCGCCCGCGCAGCCACTCGGGCAGCTGGACGTTCTGCTGCGAGGAGCCGACGAAGTAGTCCAGCCCCGCCACGGCCATGAAGGCCAGCCCGATGGAAAACAACACCTGGTCCAGGTGCGGCTTGCCGTACATGGGCCGGTAGAGCGTGCGCTCCAGCAGCGCGCCGATCAGCGCCACGCCCACGAAGGCCAGCGGCAGGCAGGCCAGGAAGGGCAACCCGGCCTTCTGCATGGCGAACACCGTGATGTACCCGCCCGCCATGGCAAAGGCCCCGTGCGCCAGGTTGATGAAGTTCATCAGCCCCAGCGTCACGGCCAAGCCGACCGCGAGCACGAAAAGCAGCATGCCGTAGGCGATGCCGTCGAAAAGAATGGTGAGCATCTGAAAGCGGGCTTGACCGAACGCGAAGGACGCGAAGGATTCGCAAAAGGCGCGAAAGATTCAATTTCGAATTGGCTTCCTTCGCGCCTTTCGCGTGATCTTCGCGACCTTCGCGTACGGCTGTCCGATCCCGTATTTACTTGGCCTTGCCCGGGTCCTTGACTGCCTTGAGCACGTCGAATTCGACGTTGTAGAGCTTGCCGTCCTTCTTCTCGACCTTGCGCAGGTACACGTCCTGCACGATGTCGCGGGTCTGGGCGTCGATGAGGACCTGGCCACGCGGGCTCTCGAAGACCTGGCCCTTCATCTTGTCGAGCAGCGCCTGGCCGTCGCCCTTGCCGCCGGTGGCCTTCAGCGCCTCGTAGATGATGCGCATGCCGTCGTAGCCGCCGACGGCCATGAAGTTCGGGCGCATGCCCTTGTTGGCCTTTTCGAAGGCTTCGACGAACTTCTTGTTCATGGCCGACGGGTGTGCCGCCGAGTAGTGGTGGGTGGTGACCACGCCCAGCGCGCCGTCGCCCATGTCGTTGAGCTGGTCGTCGTCGGTCACGTCGCCAGTGGCGATGAGCTTGATGCCGGCCTTGTCCAGGCCGCGCTCGAGGAACTGCTTCATCACCGCCGCGCCCGCGCCCGAAGGCACGAAGACGAAGAGCGCATCGGGCTTGGCGTCACGCACCTTCTGAAGGAAGGGCGCGAAATCCGGGTTGCGCAGCGGCACGCGCAGCTTGTCGACCACCTTGCCGCCGTTGAGCGCGAAACGCTCGGTGAAGAACTTCTCGGCGTCGTTGCCCGGGCCGTAGTCGGCCACCAGCGTGACCACCGACTTGATGCCGTTCTTGGGCGCCCAGTCGCCCATGGCAACCGACACCTGCGGCAGCGTGAAGCTGGAACGCACGATGAAGGGCGAAGCCTCGGTGATGCTCGACGTCGCGGCGGCCATCACCACCTGCGGCACCTTGGCCTGCGTGGCCAGCGGGGCGGCGGCCAGCGCCGCCGGCGTGACGCCGAAGCCGGCGATGACGTTCACCTTGTCGTTGACGATCAGTTCCTGCGCCAGGCGCTTGGTGACGTCGGGCGTGGCCACGTCGTCCTTGACGATCAGCTCGACCTTGCGGCCGGCCACGGTGTCGCCGTTCTGCGCCATGTACAGGCGCGCGGCGGCCTCGATCTGGCGGCCGGTGGACGCCTGCTGCCCCGTCATGGGCAGGATCAGGCCGATCTTGAACGGGCCGCTCGCCTGGGCCATCGCGGGCAGGGATGCGGCGGCGCTGGCCAGCGCGATGGCGCCGAGGCCGGCGAATTGGAGGAAGGGGCGACGCTGCATGCGGGTGTCTCCTTGGGACGGGTCGATTCGAAAGCGAAATATTGTGGTCAATCGCACCGGCGCGCCCGCGGGGGCAAACCCGCGTCGCAATGGCACTCAGCCAGCGAGTGCGCGATGACTCGAACGGCTGCGCGATCATCGCGCAGCGCTCCGCGGCCGGCCTCAGCCATGGCGGCGGATCAGTTGCACGCCCGGCAGCACGCCAGCGCCGCTGCCGCGCACCGCATCGCGCAGGTTGCGCTGGGCGATGCGGCTGTGCTCGCGCATCAGCGCCTCGGCGCGAGCGCCCTCGCGCGCGGCGATGGCCTCCAGCACGCGGCGGTGCTGGTCCTGGGCCACGTAGAACATGTCGCGCGAGCGCGGCGAATGGGCCTGCACCACGACGAAGGCCGAGGGCGAGGCGAAGGGCTGGCGCACGGCCCGGTCGAGCTCGCGCGAGAGCACGCGGCTGTCGGCCATGCGGCCCAGCAATGCGTGGAAGCGCCCGTTGGCCTGCACGTAGCGCGAGAACTCGGCGTCGTCCAGTTGCGGCCGTGCCAGGGCGGCATCGATCTCGGCCAGCACGGCCTCGGCCTCGGCCATCAGGGCGGAGGGCACGCCGCGCTCTGCGGCCAGGCGCGCCATCAGGCCTTCCAGCGTGCCGCGCAGCTCGATGGCGTCGGCCACCTCGCGCTCGGAGAACGAGCGGACCGCGAAACCGCCGTGCGGCAGCGCCTCGAGCAGGCCCTCCTGCTCCAGCTTGACCAGCGCCGCGCGGATCGGGGTGCGCGAGATGCCGAGCTTCTCCACGATGGCCACCTCGCCGACGCGGTCGCCCGGCGCCAGTTCTCCGGCCAGCACCATCTCGCGCAGCTGCAGTTGCGCGCGCAGGGCTTGCGAGCTTCCTTCCGGCGGCGGCGAGGGGTCGACGAGGGGCATGCGACGGAGTCTAAATGTATACAGCGCCTGATCATCTACGCGATTTGATGCTCGTTTACCCTGATATATCGGCCATTCGACCCCTTCAATGTATACATTCCTGGGTCGCGTTTCGATAATCACGTCTCCATTCCCGAAGAGCCCACACGATGTTTCCCAAGAACACCTGGTACGTCGCCTGCACCCCCGACGAAATCGACGACAAGCCGCTGGGCCGCACCATTTGCGGCGAGGCGATGGTCTTCTACCGCGGCCGAGACGGCCGGGCCGTGGCGCTGGAAGACTTCTGCCCGCACCGCGGCGCGCCGCTCTCGCTGGGCCAGGTGTGCGAAGGCCAGCTGGTGTGCGGCTACCACGGCCTGGTCATGGGCGAGGAAGGCAAGACGGTGGCCATGCCCGGCCAGCGCGTACAGGCCTTCCCCTGCATCAAGCGCTTCGCGGTGGTCGAGCGCCACGGCTTCGTGTGGGTCTGGCCCGGCGACCCCCAGCAGGCCGACCCGGCCAAGATCCACGCCCTCGAATGGGCCGAGAACCCGGAGTGGGCCTACGGCGGCGGGCTGTACCACATCCAGGCCGACTACCGGCTCATGATCGACAACCTGATGGATCTCACGCACGAGACCTACGTGCACAGCACCAGCATCGGCCAGAAGGAGATCGACGAGACGCCGGTGAACACCAAGACCGAAGGCGAGCAGGTGGTGACCAGCCGCTTCATGGACAACGTGATGGCCCCGCCCTTCTGGCGCGCCAACCTGCGCGGCAACGGCTTGCCCGACGACCAGCCGGTCGACCGCTGGCAGGTCTGCCGCTTCACCCCGCCCAGCCACGTGATGATCGAGGTCGGCGTGGCGCTGGCCGGGCACGGCGGCTACCACGCACCCAAGGACAAGAAGGTCTATTCGATCGTGGTGGACTTCATCACGCCCGAGACCGAGACCTCGCACTGGTACTTCTGGGGCATGGCGCGCAACTTCAACGTGAAGGACAAGGCGCTCACCGCGCAGATCCGCGAGAACCAGGGCAAGGTCTTCGCCGAGGACACGGCCGTGCTCGAAGCCCAGCAGCGTTCGCTGCTGGCCCACCCGGGCCGGCGCCTGCTGATGCTCAACATCGACGCCGGCGGCGTGCAGTCGCGCCGCGTGATCGACCGCATCCTGGCGGCCGAGCGCGCCACCCAGCCCGCGGCGGAGGCCACGGCATGACGATCAAGGTGCGCGTTCGCCGCAAGCGCGAAGTGGCCGAAGGCATCTGTGCCTTCGAGCTCGAGCGTGCGGACGGCGGCGCCCTGCCCGCCTTCGGTGCCGGCTCGCACATCGACGTGCACGTGCCCGGCGGGCCGGTGCGGCAGTATTCGCTGAGCAACATCCACGGGGCGGACCCGGCCTCGCGCGGGCACTACCGCATCGCCGTGCTGCGCGAGCCCGCGTCGCGCGGCGGCTCGGCCGGCATGCACGATAAGGTGAAAGAAGGCGACCTGCTGACCATCGGCGGGCCGCGCAACCACTTCCCGCTGCACGACGCGCCGCGCAGCCTGCTGCTGGCCGGCGGCATCGGCGTCACGCCCATCCTGTGCATGGCCCAGCGGCTGGCCGCCTGGGGCGCCGAGTTCGAGATGCACTACTGCACCCGCTCGGCGGCCCGCACGGCCTTCCGCGAGGAGATCGCGGCCAGCGCATTTGCCGACAAGGTGCACCTCCACCACGACGATGGCGACGACGCGCAGAAGCTGCGCGCGGCCGAACTGCTGGCCCATCCCGAGCCGGGCACCCAGGTCTACGTCTGCGGCCCGGGCGGCTTCATCGACCATGTGATGGGCGTCGCCAAGGCCCAGGGCTGGCCGGCGAACCAGCTGCACACCGAGTACTTCGCCGCCGCCGCGCAGGACACCTCGGGCGACCAGCCCTTCCAGGTCAAGCTCACCAGCAGCGGGCAGACCTACGCCGTGCCCAAGGACCGCAGCGTGGTCGAGACCCTGCGCGCCCACGGCGTGGAGGTGATGACCGCCTGCGAGCAGGGCGTGTGCGGCACCTGCCTCACGCGCGTGCTCGAGGGCACGCCGGAGCACCGGGACGTCTACCTGACCGATGAAGAGAAGGCCGCGGGCGACCAGTTCCTGCCCTGCTGCTCGCGCGCGAAGACGCCGCTGCTGGTGCTGGACCTCTGAAGCCGCGCGGCAGGCTGCGCGGCCTGCCGCCAGCGCCGCAATCCAGTTACATTCAAGAATCAATTTGCGCCGCGCCTTTGTTGGGCCGACGGCGTGTTCCCCGCACTCAAGGAGACCCGTTCATGCAGCTCCCCGCCCGCTACGACCACGTCGGCAGCTTCCTGCGTCCCAAGTACCTGCTCGAGGCCCGCGAGCAGAAGGCCCGAGGCGAAATCACGCCCGAGCAACTGCGCACCGTCGAAGACAAGGCCATCACCGAGATCGTGAAGTTCCAGGAGGACATCGGCCTCAAGAGCATCACCGACGGCGAGTTCCGCCGCACGTATTTCCACATCGACTTTCTCGAGCAGCTCGGCGGCGTGAAGACGGACATCCCCGTCACCATCCGCAAGCCCGACGGCACCGAGGAGCTCGCGCCGCCCGTGATGCGCGTCGTCGACAAGGTCACGCACGCGAAGAACATCCAGCTCGCCGACTTCGAGTACCTCAAGCGCCAGGTCTCGGCCGGCCACACGCCCAAGGTGACGATCCCCTCGCCCACCATGCTGCACTTCCGCGGCGGGCGCGCGGGCATCAGCAAGGAGGCGTACCCCGAACTCGACCCGGCCTTCTACGACGACGTGGCCAAGGCGTATGGCGACGAGTTGCGCTCGCTGGCCGCGGCCGGCTGCACCTACGTGCAGATGGACGACACCAACTTGGCCTACCTGTGCGACGAGAAGATGCGCGAGGCCGCCCGCCAGCGCGGTGACGATCCCAACGAGCTGCCGCATCGCTACGCACAGTTCATCAACAAGGTCGTTGCGCAGAAGCCGGACGGCATGCTGCTGGCCATGCACCTGTGCCGCGGCAACTTCAAGAGCACGCATGCCGCGGCCGGCAACTACGAGCCGGTGGCCGAGGCCCTGCTCAAGGAAATGAACCTCGACGCGTACTTCATGGAGTACGACGACGCACGCTCGGGCGACTTCAAGCCGCTGCGCTACCTGGCCCCCGGCAAGACGGTGGTGCTGGGCCTGGTGACCACCAAGTTCGGCGAGATGGAAGACAAGGACGAGCTCAAGCGCCGCATCGACGAGGCCGCCAAGTACGCCTCGCTCGACCAGCTCGCGCTGTCGCCGCAGTGCGGCTTCTCCAGCACCGTGCACGGCAACAACATCGCCGTGGAAGCGCAACGCGCCAAGCTGAGGCTGGTGGTCGAGACGGCGCAGGAGGTGTGGGGCGGCGCCTGACCCGCGTCCGGCACCGCGCGCCCAAGGCGCCCGAGCTGCAAGGCCGGGCGCCTTTTTTCTGAGCCCGTGGCAAGGATTCGGGGGAGCAGGTGCCCACGAATGTGCGAAGCTCCGCCCCCGATGCTCCACTCCTTCGCGCCCTGGCTGCCCAGCGTTTCCCAGCACTTCCTGGTGGTGGCCATCGCGCTGCTGGTCTATGTGCTGACCACGCGCGCGCGGCGCGAGCAGCGGGCGCCGACCAGCGCCATCGCCTGGGTGCTCGGGATGCTGCTGCTGCCCTACCTGGCACTGCCGGCCTACCTGGTCTTCGGCCAGCGCAAGCTGCGCCCCGCGGGCGTGCCGCGGCCGCCCCGCGCGGCGCCGGCCGGCCACTGGGCGGCCGAGCTCATCGACAGCTTCGGCCTCGCGGCTCCCAGCCGTTGCGCGATCCACATGCACCCGGACGGCACGGCCGCACGCGACGCGCTGTGGGCCGTGATCGACGGCGCCCGGCGCTCGCTCGACGTGTGCACCTTCATCATCGGCGACGACGACATCGGGCAGGAGGTGGCGCGCCGCCTGGCCGCACGCGCGCGCCAGGGCGTGCGGGTTCGTGTGCTGCTCGATGGCTTCGGCGCGGTGTCGCTGCCGCGGCGCTACTTCGACACGCTGCGCGCGGCCGGCGGCCACGTGAGCGTGTTCAGGCCGCTGTTCAGCCTGCGGCGCACCGGGCCGCGCAACCTGCGCAACCACCGCAAGTTCACCATCGCCGACGATGCCTGGCTGTGGAGCGGTGGCCGCAACCTGGCGGGCGAATACTTCACCGGCAACGCCTCGCACTCGGTGCCGTGGCGCGACCTGTCCTTCGACATCCGCGGGGACGTGGCCGCCGCCGCGGCGCGCCAGTTCGAACACGACTGGGCCTCGGTGCGGCGCACGCCGGCGCGGGTGGTGCCACCGCAGCCGCCGGTGCATGAAGGGCAGCTCGCGCAGTTCCTGCCCAGCGGGCCCGACCAGACCGAGGACACGGCGCAGGCGCTGCTCGTCGACGCGTGCTTTCGGGCCGAACACCGCATCCTCGCCATCACGCCCTACTTCGTGCCCGGCGACGGCCTGCGCGATGCACTGCGCCTGGCGGCCCGGCGCGGGGTGCAGGTGACGATCGCGGTGCCGCAGCAGTCCAACCACCGGCTGGCCGACTTCGTGCGCAGCCGCGCCATGCGCGACCTGGCCCGCGCCGGCGTGGCCTTCCGCATGCTGCCCTTCATGGCGCATGCCAAGGCGGTGGTGGTCGACCACGACCTGGCGATGTGCGGCTCGATCAACCTCGACCTGCGCAGCCTGCTGCTCAACCACGAGGCGGCCGTCGTCTTCTATGGCGCCGAGCAGATCGACTGGCTCAGCGGCTGGATCGAAACCACCGCCTCGGCCGGCGACACCTACCGCGCCCGCCAGCCCGGCCTGGCGCGGGACCTGGCCGAAGGGCTGCTGCTCACGCTGGCCTTCCAACTCTGAGGCCCGCCAGGCTCACTCGGCCGCGGGCCGGCGCGGCGTGGTGTTGAGGTAGCTCGCGTTGCCCAGCCCGGTGCCGATGGTCAGCACCGCCCAGCGCTTGACGTCGCGCATGAAGGGCAGCTCGCTCAGGCCCTGCACCACGGCGTCGTTGTGCATCAGCACCTGCGTCGCGTCCTGGCCGATCACGGGCATCTTCTCGCGCAGGGCCGTGGGCAGATGGAAGGTGTCGGCCGCCCAGTTGCCGGGCAAGTTCTGCGCACCGCGGGCGATGGTGCCGTCCTCGCGGATCAGGCCCGGACAGGCGATGCCGACGAAAGGCGCGAGGCGCAGGCCCTCGCGCTCGGCCCACACCACCATGTCGGCGAGCATGGCGACCAGGCCGTCGACCAGCCCGGTGCGGCTGGGCTCGTCGTCGGCATGGCGCCATTTGGTGCGGCGCACGACCTTGGCGCGTGACAGGTCCTCGGCCTTGTCGCGGCGGAACTTCACGATGCCGCAGCGCACGTTGGTGCCGCCGATGTCCAGCGCCAGCAGCGCGTCGTGGTGCTCGATGAAGTGCGGCGGCGCCAGGTGCACCCAGCCGATCAGGCCGCCGTCGTCGACCTCGTGGCGCAGGCGCCCCAGCTCCACCGGCAGCTCGGCGGCATGGCACAGCGCCGCTGCCTCCAGGATCGCGCGCTCGCCCACGTCGCTTTCGGGAAAGCCGCCTCCGACAACGATGCGCTGCATGCCGTGCCAGGCCTTCTGCCGCATGAAGCGCTGGATGACCTGGGCGAGTTCGACCGCGAACTCCTCGATGGCGCCGTGCAGGATGTCGCTGGCCTCGCCCTTCATCTTGCCGCGCAGTGCGCGGTCCAGCGTCTTCTTGCTCAGCGCCGCCGAGGGCAGATTGCCCAGCGGGTCCTTGCGGCCCCTGTCGCGGTGGCGCTTGCGCCAGACGTCGAGGAGCCGGCGAAAGGCCGTCTGGCTGGCCCGGTCGCCGATGAAGCCGTGATCGTCCTGCACCTCCAGGTTGTAGCTGGTGATCTGCACCTCGGCGAGCTCCATCACGCCGTGGTGGGCGCCGACGATGCTGGGAGCGAGCGGTTTGCGTGGGCGCTTCCTGGGTGTCGGCGAAGGGGCGGTCTTGGAGGGGGTCTTGCGTGTGGCCATGAAGAAGTGAAGGTCACGGGATGGGCGCGCGAAGGTGCGCCTTGCCTCGAGCATGCCTGTGACCGGGGCCCGTCCCTGCGGGGCGGCACGACCGTGCCTCATCGGCGTGGCACACCTGCGGTTGTAGGAAGGCCGGCTATAAACTGGCTCGATGCCGATCCCTCCGCGGCCCTGGCGGCCGGGCGCCCAGCCCCACTCGCTGGCGCGCGCGCTCATGCGCGCCGTCACCCTGCCGATGCTGCTGGGCGTGCTGCTGCTCACGATGGCCCACGGCGCGTGGGCCGCCGACGAGGGCACGCTGCGCATCGGCTCCAAACGCTTCACCGAGTCGTACATACTGGCCGAGGTGCTGGCGCAGACGGCCGCACCGCAGCTCTCGCAAGCGCCCATGGTGCGCCAGGGACTGGGCAACACGGCCATCGTCTACGAGGCGCTGAGGAGCGGCGGCATCGATCTCTACGCCGAGTACACCGGCACCATCGCGCTGGAGGTCCTCAAGAGCCCGCAGCCTTTGTCGCGCGATGCGATGCAGGCCGCGCTGCAGCCCCTGGGCCTGGGCATGGCGATCCCGCTGGGCTTCAACGACGGCTATGCCTTCGCCATGCGCGCCGACGAGGCCAATCGCCTGGGCGTGCGCTCGCTGAGCGACCTGTCCAGTCACCCCGAACTCAAGCTCGGCCTGTCGAACGAATTCATCGGCCGCGCCGACGGCTGGCGCGGCGTGGCGGCGCGCTACGGCCTGCCGCAGACGCCCACCGGCCTGGACCATGGCATCGCCTACGACGCCATCGCGGCAAAACAGGTGGACGTGATCGACATCTACACCACGGACGCCAAGATCGAACACCTGGGCCTCACGGTGCTCGATGACGACCGCGGCTACTTCCCCCGCTACGACGCCGTGGTGCTGTACCGGCTCGACGTGCCGCAGCGTTTCCCACGGGCCTGGGCCGCGCTCACGGGCCTCGAAGGCCGCATCGACGAGCACGCCATGATCGGCATGAACGCTCGCGCCGAACTGCAGGGCGCGGGCTTCGCCACCATCGCGCGCGATTTCCTCGTCGGCGGCCAGGTCGCTGAAGGCGGCCACGCGTCGGCCGGCTTCATGGCCAAGCTCTTCGGGCCCGACCTGGCGCGGCTGACGCGCCAGCACCTCCTGCTGGTGGCTGTGTCGGTGGGCGTGGCCACGCTCATCGGCGTGCCCCTGGCGGTGTGGGTGTTTCCGCACCCGCGGCTGCGCGCGCTGGTGCTGGGCGCCACGGGGCTGCTGCAGACCGTGCCCTCGCTCGCGCTGCTCGCGGTGCTGATCTCGCTGCTGGGCGCCATCGGCACGCTGCCGGCGCTCATCGCGCTCACGCTGTACTCGCTGCTGCCCATCATGCGCAACGCCGTCACCGGCCTGGCCGAGGTGCCGGTGGGCGTGAAACAGGCCGGCACCGCGCTGGGCATGACCGGTTCGCAGAACCTGCGGCTGGTGCAGTTGCCGCTGGCCCTGCCCACGCTGATCGCAGGCATCCGCACCGCCACCACCATCGCCATCGGCACGGCCACTATTGCGGCCTTCATCGGGGCGGGCGGCTTCGGCGAGCGCATCGTGACCGGCCTCGCCCTCAACGACCGCGCGCTGCTGCTGGCCGGGGCCTTGCCCGCCGCCGCGCTGGCACTGGCGAGCGAAGCACTGTTCGAAGCGCTGGAATGGCTGCTGCGACGGCGCCAGCGCGCAGCCGTCGCATGAGCCTCCGCCCGGCCGCTCCGACACGGACCGGCACTGCGGCCGGCGGCGCAGGGGCTCCACCGCCCATCGCAGAGGCCTCGCGGGTCGACGCCCTGACCGAAATCAACCTTGCCGACCTGCTCGACTCGGTCGGCCTCGGGCGCCTGCAGGCCACGCCGCTGCGCCACTTGTTCCGCCCTGTGGCGCGGCGCTTCGCGCTGACAGCGGCGGAGTTCGATGCGCGCGTCGGCCTGCACGGCCTGTCGAAGGGCAGCGAATGGCTGGTGCACCGGATGAGCGCCGGCCTGCAGGTCAGCGGCCAGGACCACGTGCCCCTGCACGGGCCCATCGTGGTGCTGTCCAACCACCCGGGCATCACCGACACGGTGGCCCTGTTCACGGCCCTCGCGTCGCGGTCCGACCTGCGCGTGATGGCGCTCGACCGCCCTTTCCTGCGCGCCCTGCCCCAGGTCGCGCGCCAACTCATCTTCCTCCCCGAGGACGCCGCCGGCCTGGCCGCCGCCCTGCGCGCCGGCGCCCGGCACCTGAGGGACGGCGGCGCACTGCTGACCTTTCCGGCGGGCGAGATCGAACCGGACCCGGCCACCTTCGGCACGGCGCGCGCGATCGATTCGCTGCGCCATTGGACGGACAGCTATGCGCTCTTCGCTCGGCTGGTGCCGCGCACGGTGTTCGTGCCCGCCCTCGTGAGCGGGGTCATCTCGCCGGATGCGCAGCGCCACCCGCTCACGCGGCTGCGCCGCACGCCGCGCAACCGGGAAAAGATGGCGGCGGCGCTGCAGATCGCGCTGGCGCGCTACCGCGACATGCGGGCGCAGGTGCGCTTCGGGCCGCCGCAGATGCTTGCACCGGCGCAAGGCGCACAGTCGCTGTGTGCAGCGATCGCAGCGCAGATGCGCGAGATGGTCCTGGCCACCGGGGCGCCCATCGCGTGCCGATCGGGCTGAACCACCCGCCGCCGCTCACGTTGCCTCGGCGCCAAGCGCCGTGCGCGTGAAAAGCCGGCGCCCCACGCCTGCACACTCGAACGCTATCGAATTCATAGCTGGTCGCGCCCACCCCGCGGGCATTGCGGGCACTTTTGGCTCGGAACTCGACGCGGTGCCGTGCCTTGCCATGCGAACATGGGCCATGCGCCCCATCGCCGCCCTTGCCCCGCTCCTGCTGGCCGCAGGCGCGCTGCTCGGGGGCTGCGCGATCGTCGATCACGAACAACGGCGCTGGCTCTTCATGCCCGGCGCCCGCACGTGGCCGCCCGGCGAGGCAGCGGCCATCGGCATGCAGGACGTGTGGATCGACTATGTCTCGCAGCACCCGGAGCAGGCCGGTCAGCCCGTGCGCCTGCATGCGCTGTGGCTGCCGCAGGCCGAGGCCGAGGCACCGGTGATCCTGTTCCTGCACGGGGTGCACTGGGACGTGCGGGCCAGCGCCACGCGCATCCGCCAGCTGCACCGGCTGGGCTTCTCGGTGCTGGGCGTGGACTACCGCGGCTTCGGCCGCAGCAGCCCGGCCATGCCGTCCGAGACGCTGGTGGCCGAAGACGCGCGCGCCGCGTGGCAATGGCTGGCGCGCGCGCATCCGCAGGCGCGCCGCTTCGTCTTCGGCCACTCGCTGGGCGCCGCCGTGGCGGTGCGGCTGGCGGCCGAGGTGCAGGACGAAGCCGGCCTCATCGTCGAAGGCGCCTTCACCTCCTCGCTCGACGTGCTGCGCAGCACCCGCTGGGGCTGGCTGCCGGTGGCGCCGCTGATGACGCAGCACTTCGATGCCGCCTCGCGCATCGCCGAGGTGGGCGCGCCGCTGCTGGTCGTGCACGCCGCGGGCGACACGATGGTGTCGCCGCAACTCGGGCGCGCGCTGTACGAGAAGGCCGCACCACCCAAGCGCTTCGTGCTCATCGCCGGTGCCGTGCACGAGGACGCCGACGTGATCGGCGAACAGGCGTATCGCGAGTCGCTGCGTGAACTGTTCGGCATCGGCGGCTGAAGGTCGCACCCACCGCGCGCCAACGCCGTTTGCTATACGTTCGTTAGCAGTCGTCCGCACCGCACGCGCGCTGCAGCCACTTTTTGGCTTGGACCGTGGATCAGCCGAGCATGAAGGCGGCGCTGGTCACGGCGCCCACCGAGAGGGCCGACAGCGGATATCTCGCAGGTGCTAAGCCGGACGCGGCACTTGCGCAGGCGCTGCTCTCGACAATTCGTCGGAGTTCCGGAGGACGTTCCGGGTCTGCGCAAACCCGTAGCGCATCGCTGGATTGGCGACCAGCACCTGCTGGATTTCGTCCTGGCTCAACCACCGCCCGAGCAGGTTCATCAGCACGGCGTCGTCGGGCTTGCGCGGTTCGGTGACGTGGGGCCAGTCGGTTCCCCAGAGCAGCCGGTCCAGGTGACTGTCGGCCAACCGCCGCACGAAGCCGTCAAGATCTTCGTAGGCCGACGAGCGCGGCGACGCGATGTAGGCTGCGGACAGCTTGAGCCAGACCTTGCCCGAGCGGATCAATCGCCAGGCTGTTGCCTCCACGCGCTCGGCCAGCGGAGCGTCGGCATGCACACGCGCGAAGTGATCGAGGACGATCGGCACGGGCAGCGCCAGCAGTCGCTCCTCGAGCCGGACCAGATCGGCGGCGGCGAGGTGCAACTGGATGTGCCAGCCCAGCGGCTGAATCAGCCGCGCCACTTCTTCCAACATCGACTCGTCGGTTGCCCCGGCCTGCACGAGATTGAAGCGGACGCCGACGACGCCGTGGATGCGCAGCACCTCGAGCTCTTCCGCCGTGGCGGAAGGGTCGATCACCGCAACGCCCCTGGCGCGTCCCTGGCTGGCGCGCAGCCCCCGCAACAGCACGCGGTGGTCGCGCCCGTAGCTCGAAGGCTGGACGATCACGTGACGCTCGAGTCCCAGCCGCTGCTGAAGCAGGCGGTAGTCGTCCATCGATGCATCGGAATGCTTGAGGACTCGACCCGGCGCGAAGGGCAGGCGCGAATCGAAGACGTGCATATGGCAGTCGCAGGCGCCCGGTGGCACCGGGAAAGCCGGCGGATCGATGCCAGTCGTGTGGGGTGCCTGCGCAGCCTCCCCGCCGGCTTCATGGGCTGCCATGTGGATTCACTTCTTCAGCTTTTCGGCGTCGTGCCAGAAGGCGTAGCTCTTGGCGAGCTCGACCTTCGATTGTTCGAGGTCCGTGGGCGCCAGCTCAAGTGACATCTCCTTGATCTTCGCCTGGATGTCGGCGTCCATCAGCACCTTGCGCAGCGCGGTGTTGAACTTCTCCGCAAGAGGCTTCGGCAGGTCCTTGGGTGCGAAGAACGCGTTGAAGCTGTTCACGTTGACGCCAGCGAACCCCAACTCCTCGAAGGTAGGCACTTCCGGCAGCAGCGCCGAACGTTTTCCGCCCGAAATCGCCAGGATGCGGACCTTTCCGCCACGGAACATCGTCACGCCCTCCGGCTCGCCGGTCACGCCTGACGCCAGCTGCCCGCCGATGAGCTGGGGCATCATCTGCGCAGAGCCGCCAAACGCGATCGGCTCCATGCGCACGTTGGCCTTGCGCGTGATCGCAGCGCCGATGATGTCTGGCACCCCGCCGATAAGCGGAACGCCGTAGTTGCCATTCTGCGGTGAGCGGCGCACGAAATCGACGAACTCCGGAAGTGTCCTGGCCGGGCTGGACATCGGAACCGCGAAGGTCCACTGGAAGCGCGCCACCTGGCCGACCGGCACGAAGTCCTTCATGGCGTCATAGCCGGCCGAAGGCGTGATCAGTGGCACCACGACGACCGAGTGGTCCAGCGCAAGCAGGAAGGTCGAGCCATCCGGCGGCGCCGCCTTCACCGCAGCGGTTCCGATCTGTCCACTGGCGCCGGGTCGGTTTTCTATGACGACCGGTTGCGCCAGCTCCTGCCCCAGTTTCGGCCCGATCGCCCGGGCCAAGGCGTCCGTCGCGCCGCCGGCGGCGAACGGGATCACGATCTTGATCGGGTGCTTGAACTCTTGGCTCACGGCAGCCGCCGAGAGCAGTGCGGCCGCAACGCCGACAACGATGGTGCGTCGATTGAACATGTCTTGTCTCCGTAGTCGGGCCTGGGTTGCGGCCCTGTCAAGTTGAATCCGGTTGAAGACGGCACCGGCCACCGGCACCGCCTGTTTACCGACCCCGCCGCGAGCGCCGCTCGCCGCTGGCCGTCACTCCTCGATGTAGCAGTTCAGGCGAGCCAGGGTGGCGTCGACCCACGAACGGTCGAGCGTTCCCGCCTTGATGTCTTGGACCATCCTGTTCTCGACGACCTGCTTCTGATGCGCAGCGGCAAGCAGTCGTTCGGCATCGTCGAAGGGCACACACAGCAAGCCGTCCTCGTCGCCGATGACCAGGTCACCCGGTTCGATGACCATCCCGTCGATGGAGATCGGCACGTTGATCTCGCCCGGCCCGTCCTTGTAAGGGCCGCGGTGCGTGACGCCTGCAGCGAACACGGGAAACGCACCGTCGCGGATCGCACCCGCATCGCGGATGGCGCCGTTCATCACGAAGCCGCCGAGCTTCTGGTGGACGGCGTCGCCAACCATGATTTCGCCGATGAGCGCGTTGGTCAGATCGCCGCCGGCGTCCACGACGATGACGTCGCCTGGCTGGGCCAGCTGGAGGGCCTTGTGAATCATGAGGTTGTCGCCCGGCCGCGCCTTGATCGTCAGCGCCGGGCCGGCCATGCGCCCGCCCGCATGCATCGGGCGCAGGCGAGCCCCGCCAGCGGTCATCCGTGCCATGCAGTCGCTGACGTTGGCGACCGGGACGTCCAGATATTGGCGGGCCAGCGCCAGGTCGACGGCGCGGCGGCGCTTGAGAATGCGAAGTCCGTTATTCATGGGATTGCTCATGTGATGGTGGAAGCTGTCAGTCGAGCTTGATGCCCGCTTCGCGAACGACGGGCGCGAGTCGCGCGCGCTCTGCGGCATTCATGTCGGCAAGCGCCTTCGGCGATCCGCCGAGCAGGTCGGCGCCGGTCGCAAGAATCTTGTCGCGCACGTCTGGCTGCTTGAGCAGCGCATTGATCTCGACGTTCCAGCGATCCACGATGGCCTTCGGCGTGCCGGCCGGTGCCATCAGGCCCCACACGCTGGCCAGTTCGACGCCCTTGATGCCCGACTCCGCGTAGGTCGGCACGTTGGGCAGCACCGGGGAGCGCTTGGCCATGGTGACGCCGAGAGGACGGACCTTGCCGCCCTCGATCTGGCTGAGGAGCGTCGGGATCGAGCCCATGTACATGTCGACCTGGCCGCCGATGAGGTCGGGGATGGCCTGCGACATGCCGCGGTACGGGACGTGGGTGAACTTGATTCCGGACGCGTTCTGCCAGATCTGGTTGACGAGGTGCGCGATGGTGCCGGTGCCGGGGGTTGCCACGGTCAGTTGTCCGGGCTTCGCCTTGGCGGCGGCCACGACGTCGGCCAGCGTCTTGTAGGGCGAGTCGGCGCGGACCACCAGAACTGCGGCGCCGCTGGCGACGGGCACGACGGCCTCGAGGTCGTTCACCGGGTCATAGGTCAGCTTGGTGTAGAGCAGCGGGTTGAGCACGACGTTGTCGGTCTGCGCCATCACGAAGGTGTAGCCGTCGGGTCTGGACTTCGCGACGCTGTCGAGCGCCAGATTGCCCCCGGCGCCCGGCTTGTTCTCGACGGTGATGACCCAGTTCAGCTTGGTCGTCAGGGCAGTCGCCAACTGGCGGGTCAACGCATCGGTGCCGCCGCCGGCAGGGAACGGCACCACGACCTTGATGGGCCGCTCGGGGTAGGTCTGGGCGTTGGACGTGGCCAAGCCAAGCAGCGCGAGGGCGGCAGCGGAAATTCGAACGAGCATGCGCACGGGATGTCTCCTGAATGTGAAAAAGTGAAGGCGCGTTTCGGCGACCTGGTCTGGCTCAGTGGCCGTTGGTGAGCAGCCAGTCCAGCGCCTGGCGGATGTCCGGCTCGGGCAGCGACAGGGGATGCGCCTCCAAGGCCCGCGCCGTCTTCTGGAAGCGCTCTTCGACGCCGGGCAACACTGCGGAACGCATACCCTGCGCCGCGAGCTCTCTCTGGGCGTCGTTCACCTCGTGCGCCCGGCGCTTGGCGTGCACCACATGGGTACGCACGAGCATGTCGATGAAGTCGCGCAGCGGTGTCTGATCGATGTCGAGGAGCTGCTCGTAGAGCTTGTCACGCACGCCCTGCCGTTCCGCGCTCATGAGCAGTTCGACGGCAAGGGCCTCCATGCCCTTGGTGAAGACGCTGCGCAGAATCTTCAGGGACATGGCATCCCCCGCAGCGCCGCCCTCGATCGTCTTCACACGGCCGTCGGCCGTCTCCATCACCGCCTTGAAATCGTCGACGCCTTCGCCTGCGACCAGGAGGGGCGTACGCTCGCGGTTGATGAGGATGCCGCCCATGATGGCGACGTCGATGTAGCGGACGAAGCGCTTGGCGGCGGCCTGCGCACCCTCGCGCTTGACGGAGGGGCTTGCCGTCGTGAAGTCCGCGATGGCTGCGCCTTCGCGCATATGCGCCGCAGCCTGCTCCGTGACGGCCAGCGACACCGACCCGGTCACGCAGCTGAAGACCCAGTTCGCCTCCGCCAACCATGCCTCTGCGCTCGGATGGATGGGCAATCCCAGCTTCTGCGCAAGTTCCACAGCGGCGGGTGACGGCTTTGCCTCACAGAGGCTGATCGCGTGTCCGGCGCGAAAAAGAGCATCGGCAAAGCAACGCCCCACTTCGCCCAGACCGATAAGTGCAATGTGCATTCTGTATCCTCGGAAGCTCCGGAGAATACAAAAAAAGAACAAACACAGAAATAGCGGCAAGGGTAAACACCTAAATCCAGTGTTTCGACATGTTCAAAAAAGCAAAATAAGGACAAATCGACCGGCGTACGCCAACACGGCCGAGGCAAGTCGCGGCGCTGCGGACACCTACAATCGATCTCCACGGATGCAGTGACGAGATGCAAACAGGACGCGATCGGGCTTACGAGGTGCTCAGGCAGAGATTGGTTGGCGGGCATTACGGGCCCGGAACTCAACTCAAGGAAGAACCGATCGCTCGCGAGCTGGGCCTCAGCCGCACGCCAGTTCGCACCGCGTTGCGCAGGCTGGTCGAGGACGGCTTGGCGACCGACGGGCTGGGGCAAGGAATCCACGTGTCTCCCTGGACGGAGGTGGACATCGAGGAGACGTTTCAGCTTCGCATGCTCCTGGAGCCTTACGCCGCATTTTTGGCCGCCAGCCGGGCGGGCCCGGGTATCGTCGAAGTGCTCTGCGCCAGCAACGATGAGATGCGCAGAGGCATCGACGCCGGTCCCGAGGGCATCTCCCAAGTGCAGAAGGCCAACAGCACCTTTCATCGCGCGCTGCTGGACGCCGCCGGATCACCCCGCTTGCGATCGATGCTCGGCACGATCATCGACATGCCGGTCATCGTGCGCTCCTTCTTCCTGTACTCGCGTGAAGAACTCGAACAGAGTCTTCATCACCACAAGGACCTCACGCTCGCGGCGCAGGAGCGCGACGGCGAACTGGCTCGGCAGGTCATGCAGCTGCACCTGCGGATGTCCTATCACCGCTTCATGAAGCACCGCAATCTATTCGGCGCCAGAGCGAATTCGGCAGATCCCTGACCAATCTGACGCTTTCCGAACATCGCGTGCCAGGATGGCCCTGGCGGCCGCACGACGCGGTGGTACACGCACGGAGCCCGCAGGGCATCGTTGCCAAGCGCGCTGCCGCGCTGAGGCACACAGGTTTCGCCGGCATCACCACCGATGCGCCGGGGCGCCACACGACTCGCCCAGCACCAGATCGAGCGGCACGGTCACGCTGCGGCGCGGGCCGCTGGTGCCGCCCAAGCGCTCCAGCATCAGTTGAGCGGCCGCCTGGGCGGCCTGGTCGATGTTGAACCTCAGTGTCGTCAGCGCCGGATCGGCCAAGTCAAACGCGTTCTCCGTGCCGATGCCGATCACCGACAGGTCCGCGGGAACACGCCGGCCCGTGCGACGCGCCGCTCGCAAGGCGCCAGAGAGGATCCGGGTGCCCAGGGCCACCAGCGCCGTGGGCGGGGCCTGCAGCCGAAGCATCCTGTCCATCTGCTCCTCCGGCGAATCGACGGCCGACTTCAGCATGCACACCAGGCGCTCGTCCAGTTCCACACCGCGCTGAGCCAGCGCGTCCTTGTAGCCAAGGAGCTTCTCTCGGCCGGGGCGAATGCTCAGGCTCGGCCCGAAGAGCGCGATGCGGCGATGCCCCAGCGCGCACAGGTAGTCCACCGCCAGCCGCACACCCGTGCGGTGATCCTGAAACACGGCATCGCCATGGCAGTCGACCTCGCGATCGACCACGACCAGCGGGAGCTTGCACAGCGCGAAGGGATTGCGCGCACGGGGCACGCCCTCCCGCGCCGGAAAGGCGATCACGCCCTCCAGCCGCCGGCTTTCGAAAAGCGTGAGCAGTTCCTGCTCGCGATTCGGGTCGTCGTAGGTGCTCGACACGAGCAGCGAGAAACCAGCGTCCTGCAGGCAGCGTTCGGTCGCGGCGAAGAAGGTGGCCAGGAAGGGGTTGGCCATGTTCGACACCATGAGTCCCACCGCCTTGCTGCGGCCGGTGCGCAGGTGCTTGGCGCTGAAGTTGGGGGCATAGCCCGTGTCGCGCACGGCCTGCTCTACCCGCGCGCGCGCCTGTTCGCTGACGTAGCCGCTGCGATTGAGCACCCGTGACACGCTCGCGATGGACACGCCGGCCGCTGCGGCCACGTCACGCACCGAAGGCGGTTTGCTCATGGTTTCTCCGGATGTAAACGTTCCACGGATTGTAGGTTCGTGAACGCGACTGCTACTCTTAGTCTAGATATGGAAACCTTTACACATTTACCGCCCTTGGCCGCGTTTGCCTCCGACGCGCTGGCAGGCCGGCACGTGCTCGTGGTCGGCGCGGGGCAGGCGGCGAGCGACGAGGCCTCGCTCGTCGGCAACGGGCGAGCCATCAGCCTAGCGCTCGCGGGCTGCGGTGCCGTCGTCCACTGTGTGGACCGGGACCCGGCAGCGGCCCAGGCGACGGTGGCCGCCATCGAGGCGGCCGACGGGCAGGCCCGCGCCCTCGTGGCCGACGTGGCCGATCCGGCCAGTTGCCGCCGGCTGGTCGACGAAGCCGCGCAGGGCGCGCCGCTGCACGCCCTGGTGCTCAACGTCGGCATCAGCGATCGACGCCGGCTTGCGGACATCACGCCCGAGAGCTGGGATTCGATCCTTCAGGTGAATCTGCGGGCGCACATGCTGTGCGCGCAGGCGGCGCTGCCGCGGATGCAGAGCGGCGGTGCCATCGTGTTCATCTCCTCGCTGGCCGCCCGCATGCCGGCGGGCCGCAATCCGGCCTACGAGACGTCCAAGGCCGCGCTGTCGGCCTTGTGCCGCGCCGTGGCGCTCGAAGGCCACGAGCGCGGGATACGCGCCAACATCGTGGCGGCGGGCCTCGTCGATACGCCGATGGGACGGGCCGCCAGCCAGGCGCGCCCGGAGCGCGGGCGCATGCCTCTGCCCTTCGGCCGACAGGCCACCGGCTGGGACATCGCGGCCGCCGTCGTCTTCCTGGTGTCCGACGCCGCGCAGTACATCAATGCCATCGAGCTGCCCGTCGACGGCGGCCTCGGCCTCGGCCACGGCATCGCGCTCGCGCCCCGCGCGGCGAGCTGACGCGCCAAGCTTGTTTTCAACGGCCGCCACCGGCCGCATCCACTCCGGAGACTTCATGCAAAAACGTCACTTCATCGGCGCCTCGCTGGCGCTGGCCCTCGCAGCGATGGCCCCGCTGGCGCAGGCACAAGCCTGGCCCAGCAAACCGATACGCCTCGTCGTCCCGTTCCCGCCTGGCGGGGCGGCAGACCTCTTCGCGCGCCTCGTGGGCACCGAGCTGGCCCAGTCGCTGGGTCAACCGGTCATCGTCGACAACCGGGCCGGCGCGGGGGGAAACATCGGTGCACGCGAAGTGGCGAACGCGGCGCCGGACGGCTACACGATCATGCTCGGCACAGTCGGCACCCATGCCATCAACCCGACGCTGTACGGCAACCTGCCCTACGACACACGCACCGCCTTCGTGCCGATCGCCAACGTCGGTTCGGTGCCCAACGTGTTGGTGGTCAACCCCGCCTTGCCCGTGCACTCGGTCGCCGAGCTGACGGCCTTGGCCAAGGCACGCCCCGGCAAGCTGAACATGGGATCGTCCGGCAACGGCAGCAGCATCCACCTGTCGGGCGAGCTGTACAAGCACATGGCACAGGTGCGGATCCTGCACGTGCCCTACCGCGGCGGCGGCGCGGCACTCACCGACCTCATCGGCGGCCAGCTGGACCTCATGTTCGACAACCTGCCGACCTCGCTGCCGCACATCGCCAAGGGTAGCCTGCGCGCCCTGGCGGTCACCAGCGCGCAGCGCTCGCCCAAGCTGCCGGACGTGCCGACGATGGCGGAAGCCGGCGTGCGCGGCTACGAATCCACGGCCTGGTCGGGCCTCTTCGCCCCGGCGGGAACGCCCGATGCGATCGTGCAGCGACTGCATGCGGAGACGCTCAAGGCCCTGCAGAACGAGAAGGTGCGGGCCCGCTACCGCGAGCTCGGCGCCGACGCGCCGGCCATGAGCCAGCCGGAGTTCGCCGCCTTCGTGGGCCGCGAATACGACAAATGGGCGGAGGTCGTGAAGGTCTCCGGCGCCCGGGCGGACTGACGCGATGCGACCGATCGATTTCCTGCTGCGCGCGGCGCGGCGTCACGCAGACAAAGTGGCGGTGTCGGGCCCCGAAGGCAGCGTCACCTACGCCGAATTGGTCGAACAGGTGCAGGCGCTGGCCGTGGAGCTGCAGCAGCGCGTGCCCGCCGAAGACGGACGCATCGCGATCTGCGCGGGCAACCACATCGCCCACGTCGTGGCACTGTTCGCCACCCTTCTGGCCGGGCGCATCTGGGTGCCCCTGAATCCCCGCGCGGGCCACGCCGAGCTGCGCCGCATCATCGAATTCACCGAAGCGGCCCTGGTGATCGCCGAGGAGGAGCAAGCCACGAAGGTCGCCGACGCCGGCGCGCCACTGATGCACTACCGTCCTGGCAGCGCCCAGGACGACCTGTCACTAGCCATCGAGCGCCATCGCGGCCGCATGCCCGACGCGGTGTATCCCGCCCTGGCGCGCACCCAGGCCATCAAGTTCACCGGTGGAACCACCGGCCTGCCCAAGGGCGTGATGCAAAGCCTGCGCTCGTGGAACGCCTGCATCGTGTCGATCATGCAAGCCATGCGGCTGGACGAGCATGTGCGCTACCTGGCCGTGGCCTCGATCACGCACGGCACGTCCACCTTCCTGCTGCCGGTGCTCGGCTGCGGCGGCACGGTGCTGCTGCCGGCGTCCACGCGGCCCAGGGACGTGCTGGACCAGCTCGAGCGCGAGCGTGTCACCTCGGTGTTCATGCCGCCCACGCTGATCTATGGGCTGCTGGAAGACGAGACGGTCCGCCGGCGCGACTGGCGCGCCCTCCGGCACTTCGTCTACGCCGCCGCGCCGATGCGTTCGGACAAGATCCTGGAAGCCCAGCAGGTGTTCGGACCGGTCGAGACCGGGTACGGCCAGACCGAGGCGCCCGCGATCATCGCGTACATGCGCGCCGAAGAGGCACGCGACCCGCTGAACCTGGCCTCGGTGGGCCGCCCGGCGCTCATGACCGACGTCGCGATCATGGACGCCCAGGGCAAGGTTCTGCCCCCTGGCGAGCACGGCGAAGTCGTGGTGCGAGGCGACCTGGTGATGACGGGCTACTGGAGGCAGCCCGACAAGACCGCCGAGAGCTTCCACGGTGACTGGCTTCGCACGGGCGACGGCGGTGTGCTGGACGAGCGCGGCTACCTCTACCTGAAGGACCGCATCCGCGACATGATCATCACGGGCGGCTTCAACGTCTATCCCACCGATGTCGAAGATGCGCTGGGCGCGCACCCCGCCGTCTACGACTGTGCGGTGCTGGGCCTGGAAGACGACAAGTGGGGCGAGGCCGTGCATGGCGCGGTGCAGCTCCATGCCGGCGCACGGGTGTCGGAAGCCGAGCTGATCGCCTGGGTGCGTGCACGGCTCGATCCGGTCAAGACGCCCAAGCACGTGCACTTCTTCGACAGCCTGCCACGCACCGCCAACGCCAAGGTGTCGAAGAAGGACGTGCGCCAGCAGATCCTGCAACGAATGCAAGAAGCCTCCACATGAACCCTGCCCTGCCTACCGCCTCCCGCACGGCGCTCGTGACGGGCGGCTCGTCCGGCATCGGCCTGGCCATCTGCCGCAGCCTTGCGACCCGTGGCTGGACCGTGCACAACTTCGACCTGCAGCCCCAGCCGGAAGACAGCCCGGCCCTGTTCACGCTGGCCGACCTCGGCGACGAAGACGCCCTGGCGCGGGCGCTTGAACAGCTCGTTGCCACCGGCCCGGTCCTGGGCCTGGTCAACAACGTGGCCGCCATCCGGCCCGCGCCGATCGAAGACACGCGCCTGGCGGACTTCGACTGGCAGATCCGCGTGACCAGTCGCTCTGCGCTGCAGTGCGCGCAGGCCGTCCTGCCCGGCATGCGCGCAAGCGGCTCTGGACGGATAGTGAACATCAGCAGCCGCGCGGCCCTGGGCAAGGAACTGCGCAGTGGCTACGCCGCGGCCAAGGGCGCGATCAATGCCTTGACCCGCACCTGGGCGCTCGAGCTGGCGCCGCAGGGCATCACGGTCAATGCGGTGGCGCCCGGCCCCATCGCCACGGCGGCATTCAAGGCTGCGAATCCGGCGGACAGCCCCCGCACCCGGCGAATCGCCGAGGGCATTCCGGTGCAACGCCTGGGCGAGCCTTCGGAGGTCGCGCACGCGGTGGAATTCTTCATGGACCCGAGGGCCGCCTTCGTGACCGGGCAGGTGCTGCATGTGTGCGGCGGCATCACGGTCGGGCTGGCAGCCTAGGGAGCAGACGGACATGGCCATCACCACCGAGATCGGCACCACCACGCCCGACGCCATCCACGTCCGCGGCCTGGATCTTTCCAGCGACATCCTGGGTCATTTCGATTTCGTCGACATGATCTGCTGGCTCGCGTGGGCGCGCCGCCCGGAGCCGCGCGAGAAGGACATGCTCAACCTGCTGCTGGTGACGGCGGCGGACCACGGCCTCACACCGAGCGCGATCAGTGCCCGCATGACCTACCTCGGTGCGCCCGAGTCCCTGCAGGGTGCGGTGGCGGCCGGGCTGCTCGGCGCGGGAAGCCATTTCCTCGGAACCGTCCAGAACGCCGCCGAATTCTGGACGCGACACGCCAAGGATCTGGCAGACCACGCGACCGACGAGACTGTGCTCGCCCGCGCCAGGGAGCTCGTTCGGCATGCGCGCGAACACCGGCAGGCGATCCCCGGCGTGGGCCATCCGATCCATGTCGATGGCGACCCACGTGTACCGACGCTGCGGCGAGTGTCGGAGCGCAACGGTTACTTCGGCCGGCATTGGCGCCTGGCGCTGGCGGTGGAGCACGTGCTGTGCGCCGAGCTTGGCAAGCCGCTGCCGCTCAATGCGGCAGGTGCCAATGGCGCGGTGATGGCCGACATGGGCCTGGATCCGCTGTTCGGCAGAGGCCTCGCCCTCATCGGACGGGCGGCAGGACTGGTCGCGCACGTGATGGAAGAGCGCCACGCTCCGATCGGGCCCGAGGTCTGGAACCTGGTGCTGGCCCAGGACGAACGCAACGTCCTGAAGAAGGGGGCTGCCGGGTAGAAGCGAGGCGGCGAAACCCGCCCGGCCGGGCGCCCTGCAGCGAAGCACGCGTTGTGCATGTTTCCCCGAAAGCGGTGGCAGACGTGCGGGCAAACGCAACGGGCCGGCCGTGGACGATCGGCTGTCACTGACTGCTGGAGACTGCTTGCGGTTGGTCGAGCCAACTGGTCCGAGGACCGCTCTCGCTGGCGGATTCAACCGGTCGATGCAACACACTAAAAACTGCAGGAACAGAAGGAGTGTTGCAGATGAAGTACCGGACGCGAACCTATTACACGGACGCCCAGAGGGCATTGATGTGGGAGCGATGGAAGCAAGGCTGGACGCTCCATCAGATTGCCCAGTTGTTCAATCGATCCCACACGTCAGTGCAGGGAATCCTTTCGCAAACTGGCGGCTTTCGGCCGCCGGCGCGCAGCCGCTGTGCCAACGCTGGCTGAGCGCGAAGAGATCTCGCGCGCTGTGGTGGCTGGCTTCTCGATCCGCTCAATTGCTGCCTTGCTGGGGCGCGCGCCGTCGACGATCAGTCGCGAGATCAAGCGCAATGGTGGGCGGTCGGACTACCGGGCCGCAGCCGCAGATTGCGCTGCCTGGGATCGTGCGCTGCGCCCCAAGCAATGCAAGCTCGTCGAGAACAGAGCGTTGGCGCATGTCGTCACCAACAAGCTTCGGGCCCTGTGGTCGCCAGAACAGATCGCCGGGTGGCTCAAGCATACTTATCCGTGCGACGAGAGCCACCACGTGTCACACGAGACCATCTACCGCAGCCTCTTCATTCAAGCGCGTGGCGCCTTGAAGAGGGAACTGCTGCAGCATTTGAGACGGACACGCGGCATGCGCCGGTCCCGGCATCACACGCAGAAGACCGATATCCATGGACAGATCGTGGCGCTGTCTCGATCAGCGAGCGGCCCGCGTCGGTAGACGATCGCGCAGTGCCAGGTCACTGGGAGGGAGACCTGGTCTTTGGTAGCCACAACAGCCAGATCGCCACACTGGTTGAGCGCCAGACCCGGTACGTCATGCTCGTGAAGGTGGGCGGCAAGGACACCGAAACGGTCGTCAACGTCCTGATCAAGAACGCTCGAAAGCTCCCTCAAGAGCTCTACAAATCGCTGACGTGGGATCGAGGCAAAGAGATGGCAGGCCACAAGCGCTTCACGCTCGCCACTGACATTCAGGTTTACTTCTGTGATCCACGAAGCCCTTGGCAACGCGGCAGCAACGAGAACACGAACGGCTTGCTCAGGCAGTATCTGCCAAAGGGCATCGACATCTCGAGCTACTCACAAGCCAATCTCAATGCGTTGGCGAGACAATTGAACGAAAGGCCGAGAAAGATCCTCGGCTTTTAAACGCCGGCTGAGATGTTCAGCCAGACCGTTGCATCGACCGGTTGAATCCGCCCTGCAAAGCGGACGTCTGACTCTGGAGATTGGCGACGTTTGATTCACTTCAAAGACCCCGCATAAGCCCTCCGTCGCCGGCGGCTCTTTGTCTCCGAAAGCTACGAGCGATCTCAAGCAGTTGCCGGTCCGCGCCCCGGGGACCGATCAGCGAAAGACCGACCGGCACGCCGCCGGCGGTCCACCCCAGTGGCAGGTTGACCTGCGGCAGACCCGCCAGCCCTGCAATACACGTGAGCTCGACGATGCGGTCGCAAGCCATCGCCATCTCGCCGAGGGTTGCGTTTCGACGAAGAGGCAGCTGAGGTGTGGTTGGCAGGCAGATCACACGCGAGTCGCCAAGCAACTCGTCGAGCCGCATACGAGCAGCCGCACGTACTGCGTTAGGGGCGACGACGTCGGCGTCGGTCAGACGCGCGGCCAACGCCAGCGTCCGGCCGACTTCAAACGAGAAAGTCGGATTGACCCGATCGATCCAGTCGGCGAACGTCCGGCCGAACTCAAACGCTTGGAGGATCCGCTGGTTGTTGCACCAAAGAGAAAGGCCTTCAGGTGCGAGCACCACATCGGACGAGTGCCCGAACGCTCCACGCACCGACTGCACGGCGTCACTTAACGCGCTTCGCACCGCATCGTCGACTACGCCGAACGCGTCCGTCGCCACCAGTACCTCGTCGATCGTTCCCTGGCCCGGCGCGTCTGGCAGCAAGACATCGCCCAAGGTTGCAAAGCGCGCTGCGTCCGAGGCGAAGAAGCCGACGGTGTCGAAGGTCGGTGCCTGGGTCATCATGCCGTCGACGGGTATCGAGCCGTGCGTCGGCCGCAAGCCGTACAGCCCCGTGTACGACGAGGGCACACGGACCGACCCGCCCGAGTCGGTTCCGAGGGACACATCGACCAACCCGCCTGCCACGGCCGAGGCCGAGCCGCTCGAGGAGCCCCCGGCCACGCGCCCGATGGCGCGCGGGTTTACCGGCGTGCCGTGGAAGCGGTTGATGCCAAGCAGGCCCAGCGAGATCTCGTCGGTGACCGTCTTGCCCACCAGCGTCGCCCCGGCGGCCAGCAGCCGCTCTACAGCCCAGGCGGAACGCCTTGCCGGCGCATGCGTGCGCAGCCAGTCGGGATTGCCGCACCCGGTGACGTGGCCCTGCACGTCGAAGAGGTCCTTGGCCGCGAAGGTCCAGCCTGCCAGGCTGCCGCTCGCCGCGCCGGGCCGCACCACCCGCGGGCCCGGCACGAAAGCGCCGAGTTCATCGTTCATCGACGATCGCCTCACTCTTTGTAGAGCTTGCGGAAGTCCGGGTGCGTGTGGAACCAGTATTCGAAGCCCTTCACGTTCGGCTGCATCGCATAGTCGGCGAAGCGGGTGTAGAGCGGCACGCGCGGCACTTCGGTCATGACCGTGCTGACCATCGAGGTCAGGCTGTCCTTGTAAACCTTGTCGTCCGTAGTGAAGCGGGCGGTCTCGATCTGCGCGTCAAGTGCTGCATTGGTGTAGTTGGCCGTGTTGAACACGGCATTGTTCTTGCCGTCGAAATTCCAGAAAAAAAAGTACTCCGGGTAATCGAGCCATCCGTAGAACTCGGCGATGACCATCGGCATCGACTTGCTCGCCATCTGTGCGAACCAGTTGGACCCCGGCACCTTCTCAAGCGTGAGTTCGACGCCAATCTTCTTGAGCGATTCCTGGATCAGGATGGCAGTAGGCTCGCGTACCGTTGCTTCGCTCAGGTCATACGACAGCGTGGTCTTGAAGCCGTTGGACATGCCCGCCTCGGCCAGCAGGGCCTTTGCCTTGGCGATGTCGGTGGTGCGGTTGATCGGCACCGGCCAAGTCGGGCCATAGGCTTTGGTCGGCGCACCGCCCGCCATCAGCACGCCTCGTCCATAGAGCGCCGATGCCAGGATTTCCTTGTAGGGAATCGCATACGAGATGGCCTCGCGGACCTTCGGATTGTCGAACGGCTTGATCTTGGTGTTCATGTCGATGAAGACCAGGTCGTTCTGCACCGGGACGCCGATCACCTTGACCTTGCCGATCTTCGCCAGGTCGGCGTAGTCCTTCGGCGGCAGACCGACCGAGATGTCGACGTCGCCCTTCTCGATCAGCGCGCGACGTGTACCGGCCGATGCGATCTGGCGATAGATGACCTTCTTGAGCTTGGGCATCGATCCGGACTTCCATTCGTCAAAGCGCGCGAACACGGTCTGCTGGCCCGGTGTCCACGACTCGATCTTGTAGGCGCCACCGCCTGCATCGTTGCGCTGGACCCATTCGAACGCCCACGGGTCGGTCGGCGTCGCGTGTTTCTTGGCCAGTTCGGAATTGATGATGACCGGCACCGGCACCGCCAGGTTGGGCATGACTAGCTTGTTCGGCTTGTCGAGCGTGATGCGGAAGGTGTAGTCGTCGACGACCGAGAACTTGGCCGGGTTGTCGAAGGAGCTGGCGGCCATCTGCACCGCCGGAAAGCCGCCGGCGGCTACTGCGCGATCGAAGGACCACTTGACGTCCTTGGCGGTGACCTTGGCGCCATCGTGGAACGTCGCGTTCTTGCGCAGGTAGAAGGTGTAGACCTTGTTGTCGGGGCTGATGTCCCAGCGTTCCGCCAGCTCGGGCGTCACGACCTTGGCGTCGTACGACACGGTGCCGTCGGCCAGCTTCTTCTCACCATGGCTGACCAGGCGGTCGTACACCTGCCACACAACCATGCGGCTGTGGTCGTTGGCTGTGGGCACCATCGTGTCGAGGCCGTTCGGGCCTTGCTCGGACACGATGACGAGCGTGTCCTTGGGCGTGGCCGCGAGCGCCGGCGCGGCGAGTACGGCCGTCAACGAGAGACATGCGAGCAGCGGCGCGCATCGAAAGCGTTGCGTGTTCATGAGATTTCCTTTTGAGATGGGGGGACGAGAAAATTTCGGAGCTGTGTCGGGTCAGAGTCCGAGCCGGTCCAGCAGGGCCGGCCACTTGTGCGCCCAGGGGCGGGCCTGCTCGAAGGCGCCCGATGCAGCAAGCACGGTGCGGTCGTCGAGGTGTCGGCCGATGATCTGCATTCCGACCGGCAAGCCGTCCTTCGTGAACCCCGCCGGGATGCTGGCCGCGGGCTGGCCCGTGAGATTGGCCGGGAAGGTGAAGCACAACCAGTTGGCGTTATGGCCCATGCGGCCTTCGATGATCTCGGGACCCTGCATGTGGACCGGAAACGGCGGCACGGCGAGCGTCGGCGTGATCAACAGGTCGTAGTTCGCCATGAAACGCCACATCCTGTTGCAGAGCATCTTGCGCGCCGTGTGGGCGTTGGTGAACTCCTCGCCGGTCCAAGGCTTCATGACTAGGTCGACCAGATGCGGCGAGATTTCGTGCTCGCGGCCCTTGATCAATTCGCGCATGCCCTTCAAGTCGGTATCGGCCGCGACCAGCGTCCAGAAGTGGCCGCCCATCTCGGAGCCCCAGCCGGGATTGGCGCGCTCCACGGTGCAGCCCAGTTCCTTTTCGAACACCTGCACGGCTTCGCTCACCACACGCCGCACCTCGGGGTCGACCGCCGCGTAGCCCCAGTCCTCGCTGTACGCGATGCGCAGGCCCTTGACGCTGCCCTTGACCGCTTCGACGTAGTCGAAGTCGGCGGCCGGGATCGAATAGCGGTCACGGGGATCGGGGCCGGCGATGACGCTCAGCATCAGCGCCGAGTCGGTCACGGTGCGGCTCATTGGGCCGATGTGCTCGAGCGTTTCCCAGCTCGACACGCCTGGATAGCGCTCGTCGCGGCAGCCTGGGTACAACGCCACGCGCCCCATGGATGCCTTTATGCCGTACAGACCGCAATGCGCCGAAGGAATGCGCACCGACCCGCCGCCGTCGCTGCCGATCGCAAACGGTGCGACGCCCGATGCCACCGATGCGCCCGAGCCCGCACTCGATCCGCCGGAGGTCATCGCCAGGTCCCACGGGTTGCGCGTGGTCTCGAACACCGGGTTGTGGCCGACGCCGCTGTATCCGAACTCCGGAACGTTCGTCTTGCCAATGATCACGGCGCCCGCGGCCTTGAGCCGCTCGACCACGATGTCGTCTTCATCGGGCACGAACTCCTCGTAGAGCTTCGAGCCCATCACGGTCTTGATGTCCTTGGTCGCGACCAGGTCCTTGATGCCGATCGGTACGCCGGCCAGCACGCCCAGCGGTTCGCCCGAAGCGATCTTGCGGTCGACCTCTTTCGCGGCCGCGCGCGCCACGTCGGGCGTCGGCGTGCAGAAGGCGTGAATGTGCGGCTCGAGCACGTCCATGCGGCGCAGCACCGCGTCGGTGACTTCGATCGCCGAGAACTTTTTGTCCCTGATGTGGGCCGCGATGGTGACGGCGTCCATCCTGCAGATCTCGTTATCGGTGGTTTGGCTGGACATTGGTGCTCCTGATGTCGGGTCGAAATTGAGGTGGTTCAGGCGAAGTGGCATGCCGCCTGGTGGGCCGGAGCGACCGCGCGCAGCGCGGGCGACGCCGTGATGCAGCGATCGGTGCCCTGGGGGCAACGGCCATAGAAGCGGCAGCGGTTGGGATCTGGGTTGACCGGGCTGGTCGGGCTCCCCTCCAGGCGCAGGCGCTGTTCGCCTCGCCTGGCTGGATCGGGAATGGCCGCGACGAGCGCCTGCGTGTAAGGATGTTTGGGCGAGGTGAAAAGCGATTCAGCCGTTGCCACCTCCACCACCCGTCCGAGATACATCACGACGATGCGCTCGCACAGCAGGCGCACCACGTTAAGGTCGTGCGACACGAAGAGGTAGCTCATGCCCAGGCGGTCGCGCAAGTCGGCCAGCAGCCGAAGGATGACGGCCTGGACCGACACGTCGAGCGCCGAAGTCGGCTCGTCAAGGATCAGCAAGGAAGGCTCGACTGCGATGGCGCGCGCAATGCCGACGCGCGCGCGTTGTCCGCCCGAGAGCTGATGCGGATAGCGCGTGACCAGTTCGGCCGGAAGGCCCACCAGTTCGGCCGCGTGATACACGCGGCGCGCAAGCTCGGGCGCATCCTTGATGCCGAGCAGCCGGCGCAGCGGGTCGGCGATCGAATCGAACACGCGGAACGTCGGGTTGAGGCTCTCGGTCGGATCCTGGAACACCACCTGGATGCGGGCGCGTTCGGGCGAGCGCACGAAGCGCTCGGCGGTCATGGCCGAGAGATTCTGACCGTCGAACGTGATGTGTCCCGAACTCGGATCGATGAGCCTCGCGAGCAAGCGCGCGAGCGTCGACTTGCCGCAACCCGATTCACCGACCAGTCCGACGCACTCGCTGCTGGAAATGCTCAACTGCACGTCGTCGACCGCGTGCAGCATCGCGCCCTTGCGGCGCGGACCGACCGGGTAGAGCTTGAAGAGCTTGTTGGCCGACAGCAACGGTAAGCTCGTCGGCGCAGAGGCAGACGCACGATCCAGGGTGTTGGACGGCAGGACATTCGTGGGCAACATCGGGCTCGGCTTCACAATGGGTTCCTGCAGCGCACCAGGTGATCGGCCAACATCTGCGTCCAGGGCAGCGGCGGCTCATCGCACACCGGCAGTGCGCGCTCGCAGCGGTGGCGAAAACGACAGACCGACAGCTCGCCGCGCAGGTCGGGCAACTGCCCCGGGATCGAGGTGAGCGACGCCACCGACGAGCGCGGCGTCGGCGTTGCGGCTAGCAGTTGCCGCGTGTAGGGATGAGCCGGCTCGCGCAGCAGGACCTCGGTCGGTGCGAACTCGACCACATGGCCGGCGTGCATCACCGCGATGCGATCGCAGTACTCGCCGGCAAGCCCGAGATCGTGCGTGATCAGCAGCGTCGACATGCGCGTGCTGCGGCTCAGGTCGCGGATCAGGTCCATGATCACCGCCTGCGTGGTCACGTCCAGTCCCGTGGTTGGCTCGTCGGCGATCAGCATCGAAGGCGAACAGGCCAGAGCCATCGCGATCATCACGCGTTGGCACATACCGCCGGACAACTCGAACGGATAGGCGTCGAAGCGGCGTTCGGGATCGGGAATACGAACCCGCTCCAGGGCCTGGATGGCATGGCGCCGCAGCTCATCGCTGCGGATGGCCGCATGGCGCCGCAGCACGTCTTCGATTTGCAGGCCGACCTTGCGGATCGGATTGAGCGCCGTGCGCGGGCTCTGGAAGATCATGGCCAGTTCACGGCCGCGGATCTCGCCCAGTTCTGCCTCGGTGGTCTTCAGGAGCTCGGTGCCACCGAAACGGATGCTGCCGCTCTCGATGCGCGCCGCCGGATCGTGCAGGCCCATCACCGTGTATGCCATCACTGACTTGCCAGAACCACTTTCGCCAACGACACCGACGATCTCGCCGCGCTGCACGGTGAGCGAGACATCCTCCAGCGCCTTGACCGTGCCATGGCGCGTCTTGAAATTGAGCGACAGCGCCTCAACGAACAGGTGCGCAGGGGCGCCGACGGATGTTGCACTGCCCCCTGTGGCGAGCACATCGAGCGGGTGCAAGGGAAAGGCACTCATGTGCGCCTCCGCGGATCGAGCAGGTCGCGCAACCCGTCGCCCAGCAGGTTGAAGCAGAAGACGGCCAGCACCAGCGCAGCGCCCGGAAACATGAAGGTCCACCACTCGCCCGAGATGATGTTGCTGGCGCCCTCGGACACCATGATTCCCCATTCGGGTGTCGGTGCCCTCACACCAAGGCCGATGTAAGAGAGACCCGCGGCGTTCAGGATGGCCCATCCCATGTTGAGCGAGGCTTGCACCATCATCGGCGGGAGGATGTTGGGCACGATGTGATGGACCAGCACCTGCACCGGTGTGTTGCCGCCCATGCGCGCCGCTTCGACGTAGCCCAGTTCGCGCCGGATGTTGACCTCTCCACGCGCGAAGCGATAGTAGAAAGGCAGGTTGATGATCATCGTGGCGATGACGATGTTCAGCACGTTGTTGCCCAGCGCGGCAACGATGCCCATCGCCAGCACGAACAGCGGAAAGGCCATGATCGTGTCCATGACGCGCCCGAGCACGCGCTCGAGCCAGCCGCCGAAGTAGCCACCCATGGCACCGAGCGCCAGGCCCACGACGAACGACAAGGCTACGGCCGATACCGCCATGCCGAGGTCGAGCCGGGTCGCCACGATCACACGGCTCAGGATGTCGCGCCCAAGGGCATCGGTGCCGAACCAATGCGCCCAAGACGGCGGCACCAGCCGCGCGGTGCCGTCGGTGGCCAGCGGGTCGTAGGGCGCGATCAACGACCCGAAGATCGCCAGCACGACGAGCAACACCAAGATGACGACGGCCACCAGCGTGAGCTTGTTCTGTGCGAAGGCATAGCGCAGGTTCTGGGCGAACGTGCGCAGCGCGTTCGATGCAGGGACGCCCGCGTTGAGCAGGGCCGGATCGATGGGTTTGCTTGCGTCCATCGTTTTCATCCTTCGAAGCGCACGCGCGGGTCGATCAGCGTGCTGGCCACGTCGACCGTCAGATTGAGCAGGGTATAGAGCAGCGCCATCATCAGGACAAAGCCCTGCACGGCGGCATAGTCCGATGCCAGCACGGCGGACACCGCGTAGGCACCGATGCCTTGCCAGCCGAACACCTGCTCGATCAGCACGTTCGAACCCAGCAGAAAGCTGAACACCATGCCCAGGATGTTGGCGACTGGCAGCAACGCATTGCGGAACGCGTAGGTCATGAGGATGGTGCGGCCGCGCAAGCCGCCTGCGCGTGCGGTGCGCGTGAAGTCGGCACCGAGCGCCGCCAGCATCGATGCGCGCGTGATGCGTGCGATTGGCGCGAGCGCGAAGAGCCCGAGCGAGATCGATGGCAGGATGAGTTGCGCAGCCGATGCCTTGAACACATCGAAATCACCGGCGACCAAGCTGTCGATTAGGTAGGAACCGGTGACGCGCGTCGGCGGCGAGTACAGCATTTCATCGAGCCGACCCACGGGCTGCGGCGACCAGCCGAGCAGGAAGTAGAAGACGAACAGCAACAAAAGTCCGATGAAGAAGGTCGGGAAGGCCGAGCTCACGGTGATCGTGCCGCGGCAAAAGTGATCGATCGCCGAATCCGGCCGGGTTGCGGCGACGAGACCCATGGGGATCGCGATGCCGACTGCGAAGATCAACGCGCACAGCGTGAGCTCCATCGATGCGGGCAGACGCGTCGTGAGGTCGACGAGCACAGGCTGACCGGTGGTCAGGGACGTTCCAAGGTCGCCGTGCGCAAGGTCGCCGACGTACTTGAAGAACTGCTCCGGCAAGCTCTTGTCGAGGCCCAGTGACGCGCGTATCTGGGCGATCGACTCTGCGTTGGCGGCCGGGCCAGCGAAGTAAGCGGCCGGGTCGCCTGGCAAGGCGTGGGAAAGCAGGAACGTGATGACCACGATGCCGATGAAGCTCGGCACGGTTCCCAGGATTCGCTTCAATACAAATGACATGCAATCGGGGTTGCAAGCTGTGTGCCAGGGATTCCGGCAGAAATCGCACCTACGTGATGCAAAAGCAAGTGACTTGATCCAAAATGATGCCTGTCGTACATCGTGCTTCATGTGCCCTGCACGATTTCAATCAAACGGAAAGGACGAGATCCCATGGACGCAGACGTTATCGAGTCACGGTCATTGACCTTCAGCGGCGCGCATCGTGTGTTGCTGGCGTCCATCGCTCATGCGCAGGCCATCGGGCAGCCGATGTGCATCTCGGTGGTCGACGCTGGCGGCAACTTGCTCGCCTTTGCGCGAATGGACGGCTCCAAGGCTCTGAGCATCCACTCGTCGGCCGCCAAGGCGGTCACCGCGGCGATGTCCGCCACACCGACGGGCGGCGCGCATGCCGATGTCGAACTGCAGATCGCGATGGCGTCGGACTTGAAATGGACCAATCTCATCGGCGGACTGCCGATCCGGGTCGACGGTTTCGTCATCGGCGCGGTGGCCGCAGGCTCTGGCACCGGCACTCAGGACCTGGCCGTCGCGCGCGCCGGTGCGGCCGCGCTTCCGGGTGCCGACATGTTCGACAGCTTCGTGCCGATGGGTGTGGAAGATACGGGGATCATTCGCGGACAGGCCATTGGATAATCCCCCGCCATGAAAGCGAACCGCATCGACAACAAGAAGACCGGCATGGCATTGGCCAAATCACCCGCGCGTTCCTCCGTTGAGGCCGCCAGAGCCCCGGCCAGAAAGAAGTCCATGACGCCCTCGCCGCGCGTCGGCCCCCGATCTGCGACGAGCGCAAAGCCCGCCGAGACGCCGGCGCGCCGCGATGACCTGCAGATCGGCGGCCGCTTGCGGCATGCGCGCCTTCTCGCCGGCGTCCTCATGCGTGAGCTCGCCGACAAGGTCGGCTGCACCGAGAGCACGGTTTCGAAGATCGAGAGCGGTCGCGTGGTGCCGTCGCTGCCCATGCTGCAGCGTCTGGTCGAAGCGTTGGGTCGCGATCTTGCGTCCTTCTTCGGCTCGGACCCCAACTCACCAGCATTGGTGATGCGGGCCGGGCAAAGGCCATTGACGGACACCGATCCGATCCGGCCTGGCGTCGGCATTCAGTACGAGCGACTGGTGCCCTTCGGGGCCGGCAATCTGCTCGAAGGCAACATCCATGTCATCGAGCCCGACGCGAAGAAGCACGATCCCATCACGCACCAGGGCGAAACGCTGGGCTATCTGCTGGAAGGCCAGCTTGAAGTGACCGTGGAGAAGACGGTCTACCTGCTGGCCGAGGGCGACTCGTTCTTCTTCAAGAACCATTTAACGAACAGCTACCGCAACCTGAGTGGCAAACGGGCGCGGGTGCTATGGGTCAACACGCCACAAGTGCACTAGCACTCGGGGAGCGCGTCCGGCTTCGACGCACGACCGCCGAAGTTCGCAGTGGAGCCGAAGCTCGTGCGCAACTTCCAGATGTGGTTCGATGCTAAGCCGGCGACGATGTCGCGCAATGACCTTCGATTCGGACGCGACGGTAACCGAGCGAGTTGGTTTCCTTTAGGCTGGATCACTCTCGATGTCGCAGAGCACCTTCACAGCGGACCCGGTAGCGAAGGTTGGTAGATAGTCGGTCTCGGCAACCAGCGCAGAAGGAAGTACAGAACGCGTCGCCGAGTGCCACGGCTAAGGCGCGCCGCCAGAGTCGAGATCGGGGCGTAAACACTTCCAACACAAGAAGTGCGGTTGTGTCTCAACCAGCCCCAGGTCGGATAGTCGGTATCGGCCTAAGTTATGCTTCAGCGTCGGACATTAAGTGCCCGCTTCAGACTGACAGCCGTCGCTCGCCCGGGCAGCCATGAACGACAGCTTCGACCAGCAGCGGTCGTTCGGTGCCTTGCAAGACATGATGCGGCCGACATGGTCACTCGTGGACAGCCGCATCAGGAAGGAGCATCTTCATACCCATCCACTCGACGGGAGACCATCATGGAAGCTGTTGCCCCCGTGGTAAACCGCGAACCTTGGAACAAGGGCAAGATCGTCGGTCAGAAGGCACCGCTCAAGCCCAAAGATATCTGGGCGCTGCGCGTACGCCTGCAGATGGAGCATCGAACACGAGAGCTCGCGCTGTTCAACCTCGGGATCGACAGCAAGCTGCGTGGATGTGACCTTGTGGCGCTTAGGGTTCGTGACGTCTGTCACGGGGACCAGGTCGCTTCGCGCGCTGTCGTCATGCAACACAAGACGCAGCGTCCCGTGCAGTTCGAGATCACTGGAGCAACACGCGATGCGCTCCAGAAATGGATTACGGCAGTGGAGCTGAGGTCGGAAGACTTTCTGTTCCCCAGCGGGCTGCACCGCTCTCCTCATCTTGGCACCCGCCAGTACGCGAGGATTCTGGACCGCTGGGTCGAACAGCTGGGCCTGGATCCGGCGGACTACGGGACGCACTCTGTGCGTCGCACCAAGGCAACGCTCATCTACCGCAGGACCAAGAATCTCCGCGCCGTGCAACTTCTTCTGGGCCATTCCAAGCTGGAGTCAACCGTGCGATATCTCGGCGTCGATGTAGACGACGCGCTCGAGATCTCCGAGCAAACCGAGATTTGAAGGGTTCCTGGCCAGTGACGGTTGGCGCCGCATGGACGGGAACCCAGTTGCATCCGCCGATGCGGGGTAGAGAGCAGCATGTCTCGCTCGGTGCCAACCGCCACGCCGAGCGGCACAATGCGGCAGGCAAGAGGCGACGTTCGATTCCGCAGTTCAAAAGCTGTCTGGCTCCGCCCGCTCCGGGTCAGCGGTCGTGGCGATGGCCATGCTTAGGCAGACCGAAGCCGAACCCCAAGACGTTTCGTGCTGGTCGATCCATCTCCTCGGCGCTCTGGATCGGCTCGCGCGGCCCAAGTTCCAGATCAGGCATCATCTCCTGCAAGGCCAGCAGGCCTTCGGCCCTCGCCACGTGGTAGGGCCGTGACCGAAGCCCTCCGTTCCAACGGTATAGCTGCGCTTCGGCGCGCTGCGCTCGTGCCCGATGGGTTGGGGGCGGCGACTCGCTGCACGCTATGGACATTGCGCAGTGGCATGGGATGCCGCGCACTGATCAAAGCGGCTCGCCATGCGCGCAACAGCAACGCCCGTATGCGTCAGCCCGCAGCCCGCGGCACGGCAGTGATACTGCCCGCTTGCGCAACGGCCTGGAAGACGCGCAAGGTATGCAGCGAATGGCGGACTTGCTTCATGAGCCTGGCGATGATGCGTCAAGCATGCGCCATTGTGTTCGATGGACACGGTGCGGCGGCCGCCTCCCTAGGCCTTGATGCCGCCCTCGGCGATGAGCCTGCGATAGCGCTCCTGCATGGCGCCGGGGCAGGCCGGCCGGCACCTGACTGCGAGAATGGCTACCGGGACTTTCAGCTAATCCAGCTTGAGCCCCTGCTTGGCAACGACGGCCTTGTAGACGGCCAACTCTGTCTGCAACTGCGCACTGAACTCGGCGGAGTTGTTGCCCACGACGAGCGAGCCCGTGCCTTCGATGCGCCTGCGCACCTCGGGCTTGTCCAGCGCCAGCCTGGCCGCGGCATGCACCTTCGTCACGACCTCCTCGGGTAGCCCCTTGGGACCGATGATTCCGTAGAAGGGCATTGCTCGGTAGTACCATAAGACCCTTTGCAAGTTGACCACCATGGCCGAATTCGAATCCGTCAAGACCAAGCGTGTCAGTGACATCATTGGGGAGCAGATCCGACGCAAGCTCGAGATGGGCGAACTCAAGCCCGGCGACAAGTTGCCTCCCGAGAGAGAACTGGCGGTCGAGATGGGGGTCGGTCGCAATGCCGTCAGGGAGGCCCTGCGCAGCCTTGAGATGTCAGGCGTGGTCATGCTGCAAAAGGGCCCCAAGGGCGGATCCTTCGTCAGCAACGGCGATTGGAGAACCCTGTCCAAAGGACTGAAGGACCTGCTGTTTCTGCGGGGTATCACGATCGAACAACTGACGCGCGCCCGTGTCCTGATCGAAACCGCCGTGACACAGGCCGCGTGCGAATCCGCCCTGGAAAGCGATCTGGTTGTTCTGGACAAGCAGTTGGACCAGGCGGAGGAAGCCTACAAGCGGCGCGACTATGACGCCAAGCTGGCCTACCTCGTGGAGTTCCACAACCTACTTGCGCAGTCCACCCACAATCCGGTTCTGGTCTTCGTCATGGCATCCATCATGGACCTGATGCACGAGTACGCAACGACCGTGGGTCCGGACAAGAACGACCTCTCGCTCAAGGCGTTGCGCCGCGTGACCACGGCGCTGCGCCAACGAGATGTGCTGGAGTCGCAGACAGCCATACAAGAACACCTGGAGCGCCTGCAGGAGCGCTACGTCCAGTACCAGGCGAATCTGCGCAGCAAAACCACTCGCGCCCGCGCAAAAAAAAAGGATGCGCCTGCAAAGGATGCGGCAACGCTCAGGGCTTGAGCAAACTCGCGCCGATCGCCTTCGCCTTGGCCTGCACCGACCGCAGCCATTCGGCGCGCTTGCGGTCCGTGGACGTTCTCAACGGGCCGAACGAAAACACGCGCACCGGCGCGATGCCTGCGGGCGCCAGAATGCCGGCCCGAACGAGCCGGTGGCCTGGCGCTCCCAGCAAGAAACGGTACAGCAGCGGCGGCGTGTCCATGGTGACAAGCACATCCGCCGAACGGCCCTGCAGCAGGCGCTCCGGCATCAGCGATTCGGGCTTGAACCTAAACGCGAAGTTGTCGCCGAACACGCGCTCGAAGAACCCCTTCATCCGTGCCGGCATCGCTCCCAGCCACGTGGGATAGATCAGCACGATGTGCCGGGCGTCCTTGATGCGCTCACGCGCCACCATGAGATCGTCCTCCAGCGGCCCCGGCCGCCCTTGAGGCGCGGCATCGAACGTCAGCGTTCCCAGACGCATGATTTCGACCTCACAGCCGGCCTCGCGCAATCCACGCTCGTAGGCCTCGGCCAGGGCGCCGCCGAAGCTCTTGGCGTCGGGATGTCCAAGCACAATCAGGACGTGCGCAACACGCGAATCACCTCCAGCGCTCATGCGCTCACCTTGGCATCGGCCAGTGCCGTGTCCGCCGCGACCCGCCCAAAGATGGCCGACTTGGACAACGAGGAGCCGCTCATGTAGCCGCTGCCGTGGAAGCCGCCGACCATCTCACCCGCAGCGTACAAGCCAGCGATGGGCTGGCCCGCCACGTCGATGACTTCCATGCCGCGCGTCACTTTCACGCCGCAGTAGGTGGCCAGGATCGCCGTGGTGCAGGGGTAAATGTAGAACGGCGCGCGCTCGATGGTCACCAGCTTGCCCCAGCCCTTGCCCAGCGTGGTGCGTCCGAACACGGTGTCGCCGCCGGCCGCGACGTCGCGGTTGTAGCGCTCCACGGTTTCGGTGAGCTGCGTCTCGTCCAGCCCGACGGTGCGCGCCAGCGCCGCGATGTCGTCGGCGCGCTTTACCAGCCCCTTGCGGAAAGCGCTCTCGAAGTCCGTCGCGTTGGGCGCGGGGACCGACTGGTCCATGATGCTCTGGTCCCAGACCTGGAAGCCCACGCCGCCCGGCTGGTCGAGGCACAGCTCGCCCAGAACTTTGTAGGAGATGGATTCGTCGGCGAAGCGCTGCGCGTTCTTGTTCACCGCGATGCCGCCGCGGTAGATGGCCAGGCGCAGCAACGCTTCATCCGCCTCGGGCGGCCGCTCTTCCGGGTAGTGGTTCAGCGAGATGCCGAAGGTCCCGTTGACATAAGGCATGTCGACGACGTCCGCGCCGAGCTTCCAGGCCAGCAACAGCCCGTCGCCGTCGTTGCCCTCGCCGCCCAGCCGCATGGCCCGGCTTATCTTCGGTGCGAACTTGCCGATCAGCTCGGCGTTGCGGGAAAAGCCGCCCGTGGCCAGCACGACGCCCGCCCCGCTGCGCACGCGGTGGAGCGCGCCGTCCCTGCTGAATTCGATCTCGTCGACCCGGCCTACATGCTGATGCAACGCGGTGATGGCAGCGTCGGGCACATAGCGGATTGAGCTGTTGGCTTGCACCGCGGCGTGCAGCGCATCCATCAGCTGGGACGGCTCGGTGGCATGCGTGCGAGGCACCCCCTGGTTCGAACTCAGCGTGACAGGGTGGAACACCACGCCGTGCGCGCGGAGCCATTCATAGGCCTCGGCCTGGTGCTCGATGTACAGTGATACCAACGCCGGGTCCGCCAGATTGCCGGAGGCTCGCATGATGTCGGCCTCCATGTTCTGCGGCGAATCTTCGAAGCCCGCGTCGCGCTGCGCCTGCGTCCCCGCGAAGGCGAAGGAGCCGCTGCTGTGGGTGGTGCTGCCACCATAGCGACTGGTCTTCTCCAGCAGCATTACGCAAGCGCCGTGCTCAGCGGCCTGCAAGGCAGCGCAGTGCCCTGCCAGCCCGCCGCCGGCGACGACGAGGTCGACCCGCTCGGGCAAAGGTGAGGTGTTCTTGTCCATGGATGAGGAATAGATCGGTGAGATGGAAAGGGGTCGGTGGCGTGCGACCTACTCTGGTTGCACGCCCGCCGCGCGGATCATTTCGGCATTTCGGGCGCTGTCCTCGCGGATCGCCGCGCTCAGTTCGGCCGGCGTGCTCGCAACGACGGCCAGGCCCTTGGACAACACCTGCGCTTCAGCGAACGCCTTGTCGCGCAGCACCGCGGCGACGTCGGCTTGGATCTTCTCGACCACCGCGCGTGGCGTGCCGGCCGGTGCGAAGAGGCCATACCAGATGAACGACAGCAGATATGGGAAGCCCTGCTCGGCCGTGGTCGGCACGTCGGGGAACTGCGGCAGCCGGTTGCGCCCCGCCACTGCGAGCGCCTTGAGGCGGCCGGCGCGCAGCATCTCTCCGGACACACCGCCGCTGCCCACGCCGAGGTTCACCTCTTTGGCCACGGTGGCGAGCATGGCCGGTGCGATGCCCTTGTAGGGCACGTGCAGTAGATCGATGCCTTCGCGCTTGTTGAGGTACTCGTAGACCAGCTGCGGATGCGTGCCATTGCCGTAGGAGGCGAAGGACAGCGCCTTGGGTTGGCTGCGCGCCAGGGCCACCAGTTCCCGCAGATCCTTCGCCGGCACGGAAGGGTGCGCCAGCAGCAGGTTGTCGCCCCGCACCATCATCGTGATCGGCTCGAAGCTGCGGTCCGGATCGTAGGGAAGACTCTTGTACAGGTACCGGTTCGAGGTGAACGTGGGATCGACGGAAGCCAGCAGCGTATAGCCGTCCGGCGCCGCGTGCGTCACCGTCTCGGCACCCAACAGGCCCGAGGCGCCCGCCCGGTTGTCCACGACGACGGGCTGACCCCACTTGGCCTGCAGTTCCTTGCCGACGGCGCGGATCAGGATGTCGATGCCGCCGCCCGGGGCGTAGGGCACCACCACGCGCACGGGCTTGTCGGGGAAGCTTCCACCAGGTTGAGCCGCCGCTCCGGATGCGGCTGCGAGCATTGCGCAGCCCACGGCTGCAAAAAGAATGCGTCTCTTCATGATGTGCTCCTTGATTCGTTCAGGCCGCTTCGGCTCGGAACCAGGACAGCTTGCGCAGCAACGGCTCATCCGACATGGCAATCACCAGCGACCTGCTGGTGGCCTCATGGCGGTGCGCCAGCCAGGCCGGCACGGCCAGCACATCGCCCGCACTCCAGGCGAAGGTGCGATCGCCGATGGTGGAGCGGCCCTCGCCCTCCACCACAACGAGGACGCGGCTGGCCGTGCTGCGCGGCGGCTTCCACGCGGCACCCTTTCCCAAAGCCAGCGCCGTGCGGTCGAAGGTATCGAGCGTTGGCGGCCCCAGTTCCATGGCGCGCACGCCCGGTGCCACTTCCTGCTGCGCGGCCAGTCTCGGCGCGTAGTCGGCGTAGGCGAAGCGCATCGGTGACGAGGCGGCGATGTTCGGCGCCGCCTCGTTCACGTCCGGATGGTGTTCGAAGAACATCGGTCCCAGCAGCTGAACCGTGGGCGCATCCAGGATGTCGATCCAGTAGGCGTCGTCAGGGCCGTCGTTGGCGTGCCCGTGGTACATCCAATTGGGCGTGAGCAGCACATCGCCCCGGCTCATGGGGACCCGCTGGCCCTCGACGACGGTGAAGCAGTCGCGGCCTACTTCCACCACCACGCGCATGGCGTTGGGCGTATGGCGGTGGCTGCGCGCCTTTTCACCGCCCTTGACCATCTGATAGGCCGCCACGAGCGTCGTGACCGTGGGGTAGTCGTTGCCCGGGATCGGATTGGCCAGGATCAGGTTGCGCCGCTCGGCCCACTCGGTATCCACCAGCCGGCCCGCCGCGTCCAGCGCCGCACGCGCTTCGGCATAGCGCCAGTGCGCCGGCACATAGCGCTGCCTCGGCTCGGGATAGAGCGAAGGTGTCGGCTTGGCCCAGCCGTTCTTCATCTGAACCCGGTCGAGCAGTTCGTACAGCTGCGGCAGATCCTTCGTCCGCGCGAAGGCCTGGAGGTCCGGCCGGGTGGACTGCGCGATGGCTTCGGCGGTGGCCGCCATCACCGCACCTCTAGCGTCATCTCGCCGACCTGCTCGATCGCGATGCGCAGGCGATCACCGCGCTGCACGGGCCCCACCCCCTCGGGCGTGCCCGTCGCGATGATGTCGCCGGGGTACAGCGTCGCCACCCGCGAGGCGAGTTCGATCATGCCGGGGATGTCCACGATCAGGTCGCGCGTGTTCGCGTTCTGGCGCAGCTCGTCGTTGATCCACAGCTTGGCCTGCAGGTGGCTAGGGTCATCGACCTCGTCAGCCGTCACGATCCAGGGCCCGAACGGGCAGAAGGTGTCGTAGGACTTGCGCATCACGCGCTCCTCCTTGCCCCGCACAACCATGTCGACCAGGCAGGCGTAGCCGAAGATGCAGTCCATCGCCTGTTCGCGTGGCACGTTCTTGACGGTCTTGCCGATCACGATGCCCAGCTCGCATTCGTGGTGGATCTCGCGGCCCGGCAGGTCGGGCAGCACGATCGGGTCGCTGGGGCCCGACAGCGAGGAATTGGCCTTGAGGAAGAAGCCGTTCAGATCGGCGCGGTTGACTGACTTCATCTCCTCGCCGTGCTTGACGTAGTTGACCGGATAGGCCAATAGCTTGTTGGGCCAGAGGATGGGCACCTCCAGCCGCAGCGAGGCGAAGTCCACGGGCCGCGTCTTCGGGTGCTTCTCCAGCCCTGGCGCGCGCTGCGCGAAGTCGGCGATGAACTGGACCATCTGTACCGGCGGCCAGGCCTGGATATCCACGCCCAATGCCTCGGTGACGTCGTAGTAGCGGTCTTCGATGCCCAGGCCGATGCGGCCGCCGTCAAACCGAAAGAGCTTCATGATGTTGATTCCTCGTTGAGTTGCCTGCCACCGTGCGCATCAGCGGATGCGCTTCGGCAGGGATTTCGTCGGCGCGCCAAGCCACGTGTCCGTCCGGGCGCACCAGGACGAAGCGCTTTTCGTAGAGCTGCACGATGTGCGGCTCGTCCACGGCATGCACCGACAGGGGGATGCTGCCCCCCTTCGCCGCCCGCTGCAGCGCTGCTGCGTTGCTCGCTGGTGCACCCAGGCACAGCAGCACGAAGCCGCGCCCAAAGAGGTCCAGCGTCGAGCGGCCATCGGCCATCCAGGCGTGCGGGGCGCGGCAGCCCGGTCGCGTGCTGGGCCGGTAGTGCGTGCCGTCCAGATATTCGGCCTCGATCTGCGCCGGGTCTTCCGGTTCCGAGTAGACGCACACAGGCGAATCGACGTAGCGGTAGCCCAGGTGCATGTTCATCGAGTACCACTCGCGCTTGAGTCCCTCGGTCAGCGCCTTGCCCACCCGCGCACGCACCGCGTCGCCCGCCGGGCTGGGCTTGAAGAGCCGTTCGTCGCTGCGCGCGCCGAGCATGGTCGCCAGGTTGCCGGTAGAAAACTGCGTGATGCGCCGGGCCACGGGTCGGCGTTCAATCCCATAGGCCTCCTCCAGGGCCGGACCACCCCATCCCTCCAGCCGCGCCGCCAGCTTCCACGACAGATCCGCCGCGTCGCCGATACCAGTGTTCATGCCCAGGCCACCGGTGGGCGAGGTCAGGTGGCAGGCGTCGCCGGCCAGGAAGACGTTGCCTTTTCCGTACTGGTCGGCCACCTGCTCGAGGCGGGTCCAGGGCAGCACGCTGAGGATCTCCAGGTCGAAGGGCTTGCCGAGCAGCCGGTGCGCGACCTCGCGCAGTTCCTGCTCGGAGTAGGTGCGCTGCTCCTTGTTGTTCCCGATCAGCGACATGCGCCACTGGTCGGCGCCGTTGATGGCCACGATAGTGGCCCAGACTCCTTCGGGCCCGACGAACATGTAGCGGTAGCCTGGGCGCTTGTCGTGCAGCGCATTGAACTCCGCGCAGCGGAACACCACGTTGGTGGTGAAGGTCAGCAGGCCGCGCCCCTGCATGCCGATGCCAAGTTGCTCGCGCACCGGGCTGCGCCCCCCGTCGCACCCGACGAGATAGCGGGCGCGGATGGTCAGCGTCCGGCCTTTGGGGTCGGTGACCTGCGCCGTGACACCCTTCGCGCCCTCGTCGCGCAGAGACACGAAGCGGTGGCAGTAGAGCAGCTCGACGCCTGGCTGCGACGCGGCGAAGCGCTGCAGGATCGGGTCGAACATGTTCTGCGGGCAGCGCTCGCGGTGCTGCGGGCTTTCCGGCGGTGCCTTTTCGTCCTGCATCGCCGGCATCGTCTCGCGGCCCAGCTCGTAGCCGTTGAGCGAGGTCAGGTAGACGTTGTCCTGCGGGTAGCTGCGCACGTAGGGGCTGGCTTCCACCTGGTCCACGATGCCCCAGCGGCGGCACAACTCCATGGTTCGGATGCCCACCTGGTCCATCTTGGGCTGCCCGATGACGCCATCGCCGCGTTCCACGACGATGCATTGGCGCCCACGCCAGCCCAGGTCGCCGGCCAGCACGAGTCCGACCGGACCGGCGCCGACGACGAGCACTTCTGTCGATCGTTCCACGCTTCGCTCCTCCCGCAACTCAGGTCGACGAATAGCGCCCGCCGGTGACGTGCAGCGTCTCGCCCGTCACAAAGCCGGCCTGCTCGGAAGCCAGGAACACCACGGCGGCCGCGATGTCCTCCGGCATCCCCGGCCGCTGGATTGGCGTGCTCTGCTTGGCGCGCCGGTCGATGTCGTCGTAGTAACGCAGCCCCAGCACCCGATCGGTGCGGATGAGGCCCGGTGCCACCGCATTGACGGTGATGTCATGGCGGCCCAGTTCGATGGCCAGCGCATTGGTCAGCCCGATCACGCCGGCCTTGGCGGCGCAGTAGTTGGACTTGTTGTACTCGCCCAGATGGGCGCGCGAGGCGATGTTGACGATGCGGCCATGGCCGCGCTCGATCATCGCGGGTGCGACGGCCCGCGCCACGGCCCAGCAGCCCTTCAGGCACACGTCCACGACGCTGTCCCATTGCTGCTCGGTCATCTCAGTCAACGGGCCGTCCAGCGAGAAGCCGGCGTTGTTGACCAGGATGTCAATGGCGCCCAGCGCCTTGGCCACGTCCGCCACACCGCGGTTGACCGCCCCCGGATCGGCCACATCGACGGCCAACGCCAGCGCGCGGCCGCCGCCGGACTCGATCTCGGCAACCACCTTCTGCGCCGGCTCCAGGTCCTTGTCGCAGACGGCGACCACGCTGCCCTCGGCCGCCAGGCCCTTCGCGATGGCGGCGCCGATGCCTCGCCCCGCGCCAGTCACCAGGCTGACGCGACCTTTGATTCCCATGTCCATGCTATTCCTTGTTCCGATCAGAAAACTCGCGCACGATCCACGTGCACTCCTTGGCCTGCTCCAGCGTCTCGATACGGGTCAGGTAGCCGTCCAGGCTGGCCGCCGGTACGCCGCCGCCCTCGCACAGCGCCAGAAACTTGTCCACCACCTCCCGGTCCGTCATCGGATCGCCGGGAGCGCCCTTGGGCGCCTTCAGGCTGAGCTCGAACAGTTCCTGCCCCTGCGCGGACAGCCCACGGACCCGGCACTGGTGGTAGTGGCTGAGCTGGCTGTCCTCGCGCACCTGAACACGCTCCAGCAGGCCCTGCACCTGCGGCAGGTAGCGCTCGAAGCCAATGCTGTGCTGCGGTCGGATCACGTGCTCTCCCTGAGCGGCTAGCGCAATGCAATACTGCGCATGGAAGCGCGCCTCGTTCGGCGCCCGGGGAGGCGCTGTTTTGGACACGCCGGGGATGATGTAGCCGGGCATGCCCACTTCAATCGTTGCCGCGCTGCCCACATCCACGCCGCGCCGGCGAAGCGCGATCACCGCGTCCAGCGCCGAATGGATGTAGCCGCAACAGGCATGCTGCTTGCGTCGGGGCTGCGCGAGGTACCAGACGCCCGGGTCGGCGATGCGCGAGGCATCGAAACGATGGGCCAGCGTGGCGTACAGGCCAATGGGACTCTCCAGTGCCTTCACCGGACCATCGAAACCTGCGGACGCGTAGGCGACTGCCTGGATCGCCACGTTGGCGGGCCAGGCGCCGAAGAGCATCGGCTTGATGGTCCCTCCGTGGCCGAAGATCACCTCGGCCGGGCACCAGCCCGCCAGCGCCGCGGCAATCGCCAGTGCGTCGCCGGTCTGCTTGGCATCCAGGCCCACCAGCCGCGCCGCAGCAGCGGCGGAGCCGATGGTCGAGGGGATGCCGGGCGGGGCGATCCCGGTTTCCTCGTACGACTTCATCGTGTCGTAGTAGGCCGCGTACACGCGCGAGGTGACCTCGATGCCGGCGATCACGGCTTCCACGAGCGCGCGGCCGCCGGCGCCGTAGGCCTCCGCCAAGGCTAGAGCCGTGGGTACGACCGCAATGCTGGCATGACCACCGGTGAGGTCGTTCAGTTCGAACACATCGCCCAGGTACCCGTTGACACGCGCCGCGGCCTGCGGTGCCAGCCGGCGGGGCCCCGCCACGGTCGACGCGCCGCCCGGGGCGTCCTGCGGCTGACCCTGCGCTTCTACGGCGACGAAGCGCTGCGACTCTTCGGCCGCCAGCCCCGCCACCATGCAGCCCACGGTGTCGAGGATGCTCAGCCGGGCCTGGCGCCGCACGACCTCCGGCGCATCCTCGAGTCGAAGCGCGTGCGCGAAATTGCCGAGTTGGTCGAGCAGCCCGCGAGGCAGTGCCTGCTGCGCCTGCGCGGGAGATGGGTGTATTGCGTTCATAGATCCTCGGAAAGCTGTTCTGCGCAGACCAGCGCGGTGGCGGTCGCCTTGACCAGACCGCCGACGTAGGCCACCTTGGGGCCGCCTTCCAGGCCGCCGGTGGTGCTGCCGACCGCATGCAGGCCGGGGATGGGGCTGCCGCTGCCGGCGAGTACGCGGCAGTGGGCGTCGATGCGCATGCCGCCCATCGTGTAGGTGATGCCAGCGGCGACAGGGATGGCATAGAACGGCGCTCGCGTGATCGGCAGCGCCGCGTACTTGTGGGTGCTGCGCTCGGGCGACAGATCGCCGGCCTTGCCGGCGGCCACCGCGGCGTTGTAGCGCTCGATCTCCGCCTGCAGCGCCTGGACGTCGAGGCCGGCCTTGGCCGCCAGCGCCTCCAGGGAATCCGCACGCAGCACAGTCGCCCCGGCCTTCTCCAGGTTCGGATTGGGCGGCAGGAAGCGCTCGGTGCCCGCGCCGTTCCATCCCGCCTCGTCGCACACCACCCAGGCGGAATCCGGTGCGTCGAGCTTGGCGATGCGGTTGGCGATGTAGACGCCGCCGCGCCCCTCGTCGGCGAAGCGCCTCGCGTCCGGTCCGACGACCACATAGTTCTTGAGCAGTTCGTCCAGCCACGGATAGGGCCACAGCATGTCGTTGACCAGGCCGTCGTGCGACAGCACGTGGCCGTAGAAGCCACCCAGGTCGCTCACCGCCGCGCCCGCCTCGATCGCCATGCGCAGGCCCGCGCCGATGCCGGAGCCGGCGTTGCGCTGGATGACTTGCGCAGGCTCCTTGGTGACATGCTCGGCAAGCAGATCCTTGTTGGCCTGGAAGCCCCCGTCGGCCAGCACCACCGCCTTGGCGGCGAAGTCCACCGCTCCTTCGGCCGTCGCGACCGTGACGCCGACGCAGCGCCCCTGGTCCATCCGCAGCGACTTCGCCTCGTGGCCGCGTAGCAGCACACCACCCAGCTTGACGAGCTGCGCCTCCAGCGAGCGCAGCAGCACGTCGCCTGCCCGGCCTTCCCATTGGCGGCCCAGCTGCGCAATGCCCGGCGGCGCGAGCACGAAGCTGTGCCACGGGTCCGCGCTGCCGCGAACGAAGCGGATGCCCAGCGACTGCAGCCACTGGACGCCGCGCTGGGCGTTGCGCGCCAGCATCTGCGCCAGTTCAGGCGCCGCCACCCCTTCCGTCGCGTTCACGATGATGCGCGCCAGCTCGTCCGGCGGCGTGCGCACGTCGTTGAGCGCGCAGTGGAAGACCCCGCCCGTCAGGCGGGTGTTGCACAGGTAACGGTCGTCGGCCAGGCGCTCCAGCACGGCGACCTTCCGGCCGAGCTCGGCCGCCCGCACGGCGGTCACCATGCCGGCGATCCCGCCGCCGACCACCACGACTTCATAGCTGTCCGATGTCAATTGCAGTCATCCTTCGTTTGACGTTGTCCCGTCGCTTCTACGCGGATCAGCGAGGCATCAGCGTGTCGCTGATGACCTCGATCAGTTCCGCGAGCAGACGCATCAGGGGATAGAGCAGGACGGCGCCGATTAGGGCCGCCATTCCGCCGGCCAGCGAGACGCCCATCACGAGCAGCACGAGCGCCAGCAGCACGGCTACGGCCGATATCGCGAGCGCCAGGCGCCGCCCGTGCTGCGCCATGAATTCGATGAAGGGATAGCGCTTCATCCGCCCTTACTCCGGCTGCAGGTTGGCGGCACGGGCGATCTCACGCCAGCGTTCGGTCTGCGTCTCCATGCGCTTACGGATGCCGGCTGGAGAGTCCATCAGCACGTACTGGCCGGTTTCGGCGATCTGCGCCTGCACGCGCGGCTGTGCCAAGACCTCATTGACGGCCTGGTTCAGGCGGTTGGCGACGTCGGCCGGAAGGTTGGCAGGACCGAAGAGCCCATTCCATGGCTCCACCACGAAGTCGCGGTAGCCCAGATCGACCATGGTCGTCAGGCCCGGTGCGAGCGAGGTGGGTTTGGGGCTCGTCACCGCTAGGGCCTTGAGCTTGCCGCCCTTGACCTGCGGAATGGATGTCGTGAGCGTGTTGAAGCCCATCTCGACACGGCCGGCGATGAGGTCCGTCAGGGCCGGCGCATCGCCCTTGTAAGGCACGTGCACGATGTCGACCTTGGCAATGTCCTTGAACCACTCGCCGGCCAAGTGGTTGACGGACCCGGGCCCAGCCGAGGAGAAGGAGACCTTTCCGGGATTCTTCTTGACGTACTCGACGAGTGACTTCACGTCATTGACGGGCAGGCTCACCGGCACCACCAGTGCGTAGGGGTAGGCCGCGAGCATGGCGACGGGGGCCAGGTCCTTCTGCGGGCTGTAGGGCATGCTCTTGAACATGACCGGATTGACGGTGAGCGCCCCGCTGGTGCCCACCAGCAGCGTGTAGCCGTCCGCCGGGCTGGCGATCACCGTCTGTGCCGCGATCGCGCCATTTCCCCCGGCACGGTTCTCCACGACGAAGGGCTGGCCCAGCTTCTTGGACAGCTCCTCGGCCACGACGCGGGCGACCTGGTCTGTCGGTCCGCCCGGGTTGAAGCCGACGACCAGCCGCACCGGCTTGGAGGGGTATGGCTGCGCCGTAGCTGCAAAGGCCAGCGCCATCAGGGCCATGAACTGGAGAATCTTTTTCATCATATGGTCTCTGTAGTGGAGGATGTGCCGCATCCGGCCCGCTCACAGCTGGATGCTGGAGGCCATGCCGGACCATTTCATGAACTCGCGCTCCAGGTAGGCCGCAAAGTCCTGCGGAGTGCCGGGTGCCGGCTGCAGCATCAGCGTGTTCTCCAGGCGCGCACGCACCTGCGGCATCGCGGCAGCCTCGTTGAAGGCCCGGTTCAACTCGTCGATGCGCTGTGGCGGCGTGCCGGCCGGTGCCACCACGCCGAAGAAGGTGTAGGGATCGAGCTGCCTGAGGTTCGCCGGCGCGGAGGCCAGCGTCGGCACCGTCGCCGCTGCGGGGACCGGGTCCACGCTGGTGAGCATCAACAGGCGTATGCGGCCCGCCTGCGCCAGCGGGAGCGCAACCTGCAAGGTCATGATGGCCATGTCGATGCGGCCTTCGGCCAGCTCCACGCCCACGGCGCCATCGGACTTCAGCGGGATGTGCTCCATGCGCAGGCCGGCCTGCTTGAGGAAAAAGGCGGTGCACAGATGGTTGGCCGATCCCACGCCGGAAGACCCGTAGTTCAACGTGCCCGGCGCAGCGCGCGCGGCGCTGACGAGTTCGTCCAGCGTTCGTGCACTCAGGCTGGGACGCACCGCGATGACACCTGGAGAACGCCCCGCCAGCGCCACCGGTGCGAAGTCCCTGCGCGGGTCGTAGGGCAGGTTTTTCTGTAGCGCAGGGTTCTGCGCCAAGCCGCTCCCCGTGCCCATCAGGAGCACCGACCCGTCGGCCGGCCCCGCGCGCAGGGCCTGGATGGCAATGATCTGGTTGGCGCCCGGTTTGTTCTCCACGATCACCGGCACCTTGAGGATCTCGGACACCGGCTGGGCAAGGACCCGCGCCAATCCGTCGGTCGCGCCGCCGGCGCCGAAGCCCACCAGCAGCCGCATGGGCTGCGCGGGCTGAGCGTGCGCACGCGCTCCGAGCAGCGCCGCGGCGGCGGAGGCCGCAACCAAATGTCGTCTCGTGATGTTCATGGGCATTTCGCTATTTTTGGAGGTATGGTAGCACCAAACATCCAAAAATTTGCTTGTGGATCGATCAAAACGGATCCCAAGGGGTTGCCGCGGCGGCACCGTTGTTGTCGGCGAAAGAGGGATGCAGCGCGGGGATGGCGTGGTCTGCGATGTCCTGCGGCGTCCATCCGCCCTCGCGGTGCACCGAGCGGATCATGCGGATCTGGTTGAACAGGTAGATCTCGTTGGCCCGCACCCCGAAGATCTGGCCGCTTACGGGCGCGGCCGCGTCGCTCGCCAGGTACACCGCCAGCGGCGCGATCTTGGCGCTTTGCATCTTCTTCATGCGCTCGATGCGCGCGATGTTCTCGGGCGAGTCGGCCGGGATGGTGGCCGTCATCGCCGTCCACGCCCACGGCGCGATGCAGTTGGAGCGCACGTTCAATCGCGCCATGTCCAGCGCGATGGACTTCGACAATCCCACAATGCCCAGCTTGGCCGCCGAGTAGTTGGCCTGGCCACGGTTGCCGATCAGCCCGGAGGTGGAGGTCATGTGGATGTAGCTTCCACCGGCTTGCGCCTTGAAGTGCGGCGCAGCGGCACGCGTCATGTAGAACGAGCCGTTCAGGTGGGTGTTGACCACCGCCTCCCACTCCTCGCGCGACATGTTGAAGACGAAGCGGTCGCGCACGATGCCGGCGTTGTTGACCACGCAGTCGATGCGCCCGAAGTGATCCAGCGCGGCCTGCACGATGCGGTGGGCCGAGTCCCACTCGGCCACCGAGGCCGCCACCGCCACCGCCTGGCCGCCGGCGGCGCGGATCTCCGCCACCACCCGCTCCGCGGCTGGCTGGCCGCTGTCCTTGTCCACCGCCAGGTCGTTGACCACCACTTTGGCGCCCGCGGCGGCGAACGCCAGCGCGAAGTCGCGGCCGATGCCGCTGCCCGCGCCCGTGACCACCACCACCTTGTCCTGCACATTCACGCTCATCAGATATTCACTCCTTTTGTTTCCCGTTTCGAGTCCGCTGGCGGTGCCTGCAGCGCCTGCAGCCTGTGCGCCGCCGCCGCCGCGTCGTCGTCGTCGTCGTCGTCGTCGTCGTCGTCGTCGTCGATCAGGCGATCGAAGATCGCCTGCATCGGTTCGCACCGGTCGGCAAAGACCGCCGCCAGCCCCTAGTCGAGCATCCCCCGGCGGGGGTCGCCGGTGAGATAGGCCTGCTGGGCCAGCGTGCCCATCACGTGCGGGCGGAACTGCTCGAAGTCGCTCACCTTGGCCTCGTCAAGCGCCAGCACCGCCTCGGCGCTGTCGTTGCGATACACCCGGTGGTAGTCGCACAGCGCCTTCTTGACGATCACGCTCTCGGTGCCGTCGCCCTGCACGATGCGCTGCTTCCACGCGTCATGCACCCACAGCTCGTCGGCCACCAGCATGCGTGTGCCCAGGATCGCGGCGTCCGCACCCATGGCCAGCACCGCCGCGAGCTGGCGCCCGGTGCCGATGCCTCCGCCGATGACGATGGGCAGATCCAGCGCCAGGGCCGCGTGCGCGGCCTGCACGATCGAGCCGATGCCGTAGATGCCGGGGTGCCGCCACAGTCGTTGCCCACCACGAAGATGGCGTCCACCCCCAGCCGGGCGGCGCTGGCCGCGTAGCACACCGCCGGCACCTTGTGCATCACCTTCACGCCCCCTTGCCTGAGCATGGGCAGGATGGGCTCGGGCGAGGCGCCGGCCGTCTCCGCGAAGGCGACGCCTTCGGCCACCGCAATGTCCAGCTGGCGCTTGACGCGGTCCACGCCGCCGGCCTGCCGGGAGATGTAGAAGTTCACGCCGAAGGGCTTGCCTTTGGTGAGTTCGCGGCAAGCGCAGCTGCTCGCGAAACTCATCCGGCTCGGGGAAGCGCGCCGCGATCAGAAAGCCCATGCCCCCGGCGTTGACCGCCGCGGCCACGTAGCGCGCATCCGACCCTGGCGGCCCCAGCCCGCCACACAGGATCGGGTGCCGGATGCCCAGCAGCTCGGTGATGCGCGTGCGAAACAACTGCGCTCTCACAGGGCGTTCTCCAGTTCCATCACGCCGTGGTCCAGCACGACGGCATGGCGCGCATCCACGCGCGCGCGCAGGTGCACCCGCCCCCCGCCCTCGCGCCAGAACTCGAAGCGCACCGTCTCGCCCGGCCACACCGGCGCGGTGAAGCGCGCGGCGATGGCCCGCAGCCGCTCCGCCTGGCCATCCAGCAGCACCTCGATCGCCGCCCTCGCAGCCATGCCGTAGGTGCACAGGCCGTGCAAGATCGGTCGATCGAAGCCGGCGCGCCGCACCACCTCTGGGTCCGCGTGCAGGGCATTGAGGTCGCCGCTGAGCCGGTAGATCAACGCGGCCTGGGGCAGCGTGGTGTAGCTGCATTCTTGGTCCGCCGGCCGCTCGGGCGGCGCCGGCAGGCGAGGCGGCGCCGGATCGGACATGCCGTGCTGCGCGCTGAAGCCGCCGTCGCCGCGCAGGAAGGCGATGCTGCGCGTCTCGCACACCGGCGAGCCGTCCGCCGCATCGAGCAGTTCCTTGCGTGTGACCAGCAAGGCGCCCTTGCCCGGGCCTTTGTCCACCACGGCCTCCACGCGATGGCGCGCGATCAGCGTGCCGGCCGGCGGCAACGGCCGGTGCAGCCGCAGGTGCTGCTCGCCGTGCACCAGTTTGAGCGTGTCGATGCCGGTGCGGGGATCGCTCATCCACATGCCGGCCGAGCCGAGCACCGTGGCCAGGGTGGGGATGGCTGCCAGCTCCTTTTCGTAGACAAAGCGCAGCTGCTGCGGCGACACCGGGTCGCCTCCGGCGCCAATGCCCAGGGCGTACAGGATCGTGTCGCGCGGCTCGTAGCGGCACACCGTGTGCTCGAATCGCCAGTACTTGCAGACCTCGTAGTTCAGCATGGCCTCACACCGTCTCGGCTGTTCCCAGGATCACCAGCGACTCGTGCGACAGCTCGCCGCCGTTGCCCTGGGCAATAGCGATCCTGGCGCCCGGCACCTGGCGCTCGCCGGCGCTGCCGGTGAGCTGGCGCACCGCCTCCACCAGCGTGAACAGCCCATACATGCCCGGGTGCACACACGACAGTCCGCCCCCGTTGGTATTCACCGGCAGGCTGCCGCCCGGCGCGATGCGCCCGCCCTGCACGAAGCTGCCGCCCTCGCCTTTGGCGCAAAAGCCCAGGTCCTCCAGGAACAGGATGGGGTTGATGGTGAACGCGTCGTACAACTCCAGCACGTCCACGTCGGCGTGCGTGATGCCCGCCTGCGCGAAGGCCCGGGCGCCGGCCTGCGCCAGCGCCGTGACGGTCAGGTCCGGCATGCTGGCGATCTCCCGGTGGGTCGTGGCCTCGGCCGCGCCCAGCACGTGCACGGGGGTGCGGTTCAGGTCCCGGGCGCGGTCGGCGCGCGTCATCACGATCGCCGCCGCGCCGTCGGTCACCAGGCAGCAGTCGCGCACGCCGAAGGGGTCGGCCACCAGCCGGGCCTTCAGGTACTCGTCCATTGTGAGCGGCTCGCGCACGAAGGCCTCGGGGTTGAGCCGGGCCCAGGCCCGTGCGGCCAGCGCCACCTCGCCCAGCTGCTCCTTGGTGGTGCCGTACTGGTGCATGTGCCGCGCCGCCGCCAGCGCATACGAGGAGATCGGGCGCAGCGGCTTGTACGCCGTCTCCCAGGGGGAGATGCGGCCGGTGCCCGCCAGCCGGCCACTCTTGGTGCGCTGGTTGCTGCCGTAGGCGATGAGCACCGTGTCGCACACGCCCGCGTCCAGCGCCAGCGCGGCCACGGCCACGTGGGCCTCGAAGGAGGAGCCGCCGGCGTTGGCGTTGCTCAGCAGGCGCGGCTGGATGCCCAGGGACTCGGCGAAGGTCAGCCCCCCCATCGCGTCGTCCAGCAGCACCACGAACAGGCCGTCGACGTCCCGGGGCTGCAGCCCCGCTGAGGCCAACGCGTCCACGCTCGCGCGGTGGGCCAGCTCGATCGAACTGAAGCCCGGCGCCTCGCCGCACCCGAAGGTGGCCGCGCCCACAATGGCGCACTGGCCTCGGGGAAAGCGCTCAGGCATCGCCGCCCTCCCGGGCCGGATGGAACACCACCAGCGGACTGCCTTCGGCACTGATCACGCGGGCCTGCACCCTCATGCCGATGCGCACCTGCTCGGGGGCGATGCCCTCGACGCGGCTCATCATGCGCGGGCCCTCCTCCAGCTGCACGATCGCCAGGTTGTAGTGCGCCGCCGGAGGCTTCTGGCGGATCACCGTCGTCGAATACACCTCGCCGCGCCCGCTCGCAGCCACCCACTCCAGGTCCGTCGCACCCGTGCCGGGCTCGGCCACACGCGGGTGGAAGAAGCACCGACCGCTGCCGCGGCTCCTGAGCAGCATGAAACGGCCCGCACTCAAGTGCTGCTGATACTGTTTCTCTGGTTGGATGGACATACGCGAGATGGGCAAATGAAATGAAGGAAGCCTCAGCGGCCCGTGAACTTGGGGATCCGCTTTTCGAGAAACGCGGCAGCGGCCTCGGTGTGGTCCTCGCTGCAACCGAGGACTGTGCCCAAGTCCTGTTCCAGGCGGATCGTCTGCTCGACCGAGGTGCAGCCCTGCGCGAACGCGGCGCGCACGAAGGCGTTGGCCAGCGGCGGGAGGGCCGCATACTCGCCCGCCACGGCGAGCGCACGGTCTTCCACGTGCTGCGGCTCGGCCAGCTCATTGGCGAGACCGAGATCCAGCGCCTGCCTGCCGTCGAACTGGCGCGCCAGGCCGATCAGCTCTCTGGCCTTGGCGGGTCCGAGCTTCTGGCTCAAGCCCCACAAGCCGCCGACGTCGGGCATCAGGCCCATGCGCACGAACGAGGTGCCCAAGCGCGCCTGCGGCGTGGCCACCACGTAGTCCGCCAGGCTCACGATGGACAGCCCCGCGCCCATGGCCACGCCGTCCACCGCCGCCACTATCGGCTTCGGTCCGCCGGCCAGCAACCGAAACAGCGTATGCACCAGCTCGAAGCTGTGGCGTGCCTCCGGCAGCGTGCGCTTGCGCATCTCGGTGATGTCCCCGCCCGCGCAGAAGTGACCGCCCTCGCCCCGAATGACGATGGCGCGCACGGCGGAAGATCCGTTGAGTGTCGGCGCCGATCCAAATCTGAGCCACCGTGCCGACCGAATATTGAGCCAGGGGTGGGGGCCGGCCTTCAGAGGG
>NZ_CABFMN010000081.1 GCF_901875635.1 Xylophilus ampelinus
GCCCTGGGCACACCCACATTGCTGAGCTGCCGCGCCGCCCTGTCCTTCGCGCTGTGGGAACGGCACGAACTGCAGCCGCTGGCGCGCCGGCATTTCGGGCGGCCGGCCACCTCGGTGCAGCACCTGGGCAGCTATGCCTGCCGCGACATCAACAGTGGCGACGGGCGTGCGGCGGGGCGCCGCAGCCGCCATGCCACCGCCGATGCGCTCGACGTCGCGGGCGTCACGCTCGAAGGCGGGCGCACGCTGGTCCTGCGACGCGATGCGGCACGGCCCTGGTCCGACGGGCGCGGCGCCGCCGACCCGGCGCAGGCCTTCTTCTTCGACCTGCAGGCCGGCGCCTGCCGCAGCTTCGACGGCGTGCTGGGCCCCGGCTACAACGCGGTGCATGCCGACCACTTCCACCTGGAGGTCGGCGGCTGGCCGATGTGCCGCTGACCGATGCGCCGGCGGCAGGACCGCGTAGCATGCAGGCCCCGCCGCCATCGTCCCCCTCCCGCCTTGCGCTCCCCCCACGACTTCTCCCTGCACCACCCGCTGGCCTTCTGGGCCGGCTGCCTCGCGATCATCGGCGGCGTGCTGGCGCATGCGCCGATGTTCCTTATGGGCCGCCACACCGGCTACGAGATGGTGGGCATGGAGATGGACGCGCCCATGCTCGTGGGCATGGCGATGATCCCGCTGGGCGTGCTGCTGGCGGCCTACGGGCTGATGCCGCGCATCGCCCAGCTGCGTGCGCGCCTCCACCCTGCGCAGCCGCTGCACTTCCACCTCGCCGACGGCGTGCCGCTCAATGTCGAGCACTGGAAGCTCGTCGTGGTGCTGGTCGTCGCGCTGGCGGTGGACGTGCTCAAGCCGGCAACGCTGGGCTTCGTCATGCCGGGCATGACGCGCGAGTACGCCATCAGCAAGGAGACGGCGGGCATCCTCGCCCTGGTCGCACTCACCGGCACCACCGTCGGCTCGGTGCTCTGGGGCCGGCTGGCCGACATGTTCGGGCGCCGCTCGGCGATCCTGCTGTCGGCGCTGATGTTCATCGGCACGGCCATCTGCGGCGCGATGCCGACCTTCGGCTGGAACCTGGCGATGTGCTTCCTGATGGGTGCCTCGGCCGGCGGACTGCTGCCGATCGCCTTCACGCTGATGGCCGAGACCGTGCCCGCCGCGCACCGCGGCTGGCTGCTGGTGGCGCTGGGCGGCATCGGCACCTCGGCCGGCTACCTGCTGGCCGCCGGCTCGGCCGACCTGCTGGTGCCCCTCTTCAGCTGGCGCGCGCTGTGGCTGCTCGGACTGCCCACCGGGCTGCTGATCATCTTCCTGGGGCGCTACATCCCCGAGTCGCCGCGCTTCCTGGCCAACGCGGGGCTGCCCGACGCGGCGCGGGCCGTGCTGGCGCGCTTCTCGGGCGCCGCGGCGACCGCCTCGCAGGTCGAGGCGGCCGCCGTCGTGGTGGAGCCCGAGCCACCGGCCGGCGGCATGCGCGCGCTGCTGCGCGGGCCGCATGCGCGCATCACCTGGGGCCTGATCGTCTGCGGGCTGGCCTGGGGCCTGGCGAACTTCGGCTTCCTGCTGTGGCTGCCGACCAACCTGGGCGCGATGGGCATGGACCCCGGCGCGGCCAACGCGCTGCTCGCGCGCTCGGCCCTGCTGGCGCTGCCCGGCACGGCGCTGGTGATCTGGCTCTACCACCGCTGGAGCAGCGTGCGGGCCCTGGTGCTCTTCATCGCGCTCACCGCCGTCGCGCTGGCCCTTTTCGGCGCGCTCGCCGTGCTGCGCGTGCAGTCGCCGGCGGCGGTGGTGGCCGCCACGGCGCTGCTGCTGCTCAGCGCCAGCGGCGTGATCGCGATGCTGATCCCCTACGCCGCCGAGATTTACCCGGTCCACCTGCGCGGCACGGGCTCGGGCCTGATCGCGGCGAGCTCCAAGGCCGGCGGCATCCTCGGCGCGGGCTTCGGCGTGCTGGGCGTCTTCGGCCACCTGGCGCTGTCGGCCGCGCTCATCGCCGTCCCCATGGCCGTGGCGGCACTGCTGCTGGGCCTCGCCGGGGTCGAGACGCGCGGGCGCCGGCTGGAAGAGATCCAGGCCGACCTCTCGGCCGGCGCGGGCACGCCTGCAGGCCCGACCGCCTCCTAAAATCGTGGGTTCGCGCCCCGCCGCCCTTATCCGGCAAGCGGCGTCCAAGGGCCTGCAGCCCGCATGGTTGCTGGTGCATATGCTTATCCGCATAAGGCGCGAACCAGAAAATCGTTTGCTTTCATAAGCGCCGCCCCTAGAGTTCCGCCTTCCTCCGAAGGCTGGCGCCTGCGGCCGCGCCGCCACCTTCCGACGGGCCTTCCGACCGCCACACGATGTACCAGTACACAGATTTCGACCGCCAGTTCGTGCGCCTGCGGGCCGCGCAATTCCGCGACCAGCTCGAGCGCTGGCAGGCGGGCAAGCTGCCCGAAGACGAGTTCCGCCCGCTGCGCCTGCAGAACGGCTGGTACGTGCAGCGCTACGCACCGATGCTGCGCGTGGCCGTCCCCTACGGCGAGCTGAGCAGCCGCCAGCTGCGCGTGCTCGCGAAGATCGCGCGCGAGTACGACGAGCCCGAGGCCGAGGTCTACAAGACCGCCATCGAGACCCAGGGCAAGCTCGGCTCGCACAAGCTGCCCACGCACTACGCCCACTTCACCACGCGGCAGAACGTCCAGTACAACTGGATTCCGCTGGCCAAGTCGGCCGACGTGATGGACCTGCTGGCCTCGGTCGACATGCACGGCATCCAGACCAGCGGCAACTGCATCCGCAACATCACCAGCGACGAGCGCGCTGGCGTGGCGGTCGACGAGGTGGTCGACCCCCGCCCCTACGCCGAGATCATGCGGCAGTGGAGCACGCTGCACCCCGAGTTCGCCTTCCTGCCGCGCAAGTTCAAGATCGCGATCACCGGCGCCGCCGAGGACCGCGCCGCCACCGGCTGGCACGATGTGGGCCTGAAGCTGCTCAAGAACGACGCGGGCGAGATCGGCTTTCGCGTGCAGGTGGGGGGCGGCATGGGCCGCACGCCCATCGTGGGCACGGTGCTGCGCGAGTTCCTGCCCTGGCAGCAGATCATGAACTACCTCGAGGCCGTGATCCGCGTCTACAACCGCTACGGCCGCCGCGACAACATCTACAAGGCCCGCATCAAGATCCTGGTGAAGGCCGAGGGCCAGCGCTACATCGACGACGTCGAGGCCGAGTACAAGCAGATCCTCGAGCACGACGGCGCGCCGCACACCATCACGCAGGCCGAGTTCGACCGCGTGGCCGCGTCCTTCTTGCCGCCTGCCCTGGCGCAGCGCGTGTACCAGAGCGCCGAGGCCACCGATGCCGCCCTGCGCGAGCAGGCCGCCGACGACGCGCAGTTCGCGCGCTGGCTGCAGCGCAACGTGGCGCCGCACAAGAACCCCGCCCTGCGCGCCGTCACGCTGTCCTTCAAGCGGCTGGGCCAGGCGCCGGGCGACGCGAACGCCGACCAGCTCGACACCGTGGCCGCGCTGGCCGACCGCTTCTCGGCCGGCGAAGTGCGCGTGACGCACGACCAGAACGTGCTCCTGCCCTGGGTGCATGCCGAAGACCTGCACGCGCTGTGGCTCGCCGCCCGCGCCGCGGGCTTCGCCAGCGCCAACGTGCACCTGCTCACGGACATGATCGCCTGCCCCGGCGGCGACTTCTGCGCGCTGGCCAATGCACGGTCGATCCCCGTCGCCGAGGCCATCACCGAGCGCTACCAGGACCTCGACGAGCTCGACGACCTGGGCGAGATCGACCTGCACATCAGCGGCTGCATCAACAGCTGCGGCCACCACCACAGCGGCCACATCGGCATCCTCGGCGTCGACAAGGACGGCAAGGAGTGGTACCAGGTCACGCTGGCCGGCTCCGACGGCTCCGACCTGAGCGGTCCGGCCCAGGCCGGCAAGGTGGTCGGCCCGTCGTTCTCGGCGGCCGAGGTGCCGGACGTGATCGAAGCGGTGCTCAACACCTACCGCGACACGCGCCAGGTCATCGACGGAAAGAGCGAGACCTTCATCGACACGCTGCGCCGCGTCGGGCACGACCCGTTCAAGGCGGCCGCCAACGGTGCGCGCTTCAAGGCCGAGGAGGTGTCGGCATGAACCGCACGCTCAAGATCCTCGCCGCCGAAGAGCACGTCGACGACGGCGACCCGAAGGTGCTGCAGCTCGCCAACGACGCCGACCCGCTGGCCATCGAGAACTGCCTGCAGGACGTCGAACGCATCGACCTGGTGTTCCCGAAGTTCACCGACGGCCGCGCCTACAGCCAGGCCTTCCTGCTGCGCCGCCGCCTGGGCTTCACGGGCGACATCCGCGCCACCGGCGACGTGCTGATCGACCAGCTGGTGCAGATGCAGCGCACTGGCTTCTCCAGCGCCGTGCTCAAGGAAGGCGTGGACGCCTCCGCCGCGCAACGCCAGTTCGACCGCTTCGCTGCCTACTACCAGGGCGATGCGCAGCAGCCCGAGCCGCTGTTCGCACGCGACTGAACCGTCCCGAAACTGAAAAGTGCAATCGGCCGCCAGCGCCCGTGGGACGGGGGTTGCGGCCGAATTCGTCACGTTCGTGACGATCTGCGGCTGACACAAGTTGCGATAGCAAAATAGCCGTTCGGACTGAGCTTGGTCTGTCCTGAGCCTGTCGAAGGGTCGAAGTCCTGCGCAGCGCTACGACAAGCGCTCAGCGTGAACGGGCCTGTGTTTTTGAGCGCCATCCGGTCTCCGAGCGTCCCTGCATGGACGTTGGCCATCCGGACCGCCTTTCACATCGACAGCTGGACACTGCGACTCGGGCGCCTGCGCCAGTTGCGCCACCGCTTCATGCCGCGTCGCATGCGCCTGCCCGCTTTATCCGGATTCGCGCCCCGAACTCGCGGAAACCCGCATGAACACTGGCGCATTTGCTTATCCGCATAACGCGTGAACTAAAAGATCGTTTGCTTTCATAAGGGTGCTGCCTAAAGTTCAGGCTTCGGGCACCGGCCTCGTGCACGGCGACCCGCACCACGGATCACCCACCCCATGAGCATCGACCTCGCAGACATCAACGACCGCCTCGGCCGCAACGCCGAAGGCCTGGTCGACTGGGCCATCGGCCTGCGCCAGCCGGCCATCGTCACCACCAATTTCCGGCCCTTCGAGGCGGTGATCCTGCACCTCGTCACGCGGGTGAAGCCCGACGTGCCGGTGGTGTGGATGGACAACGGCTACAACACCGAGGCGACCTACCGCTTCGCCGACGAGGTGACGAAGCGGCTGAAGCTGAACCTGAAGATCTACCTGCCGCTTCGCTCGCGCGCGCACCGCGAGGCCGTCGACGGCCCGACGCCCGCGCTGGACGACTCGCGCCATGCTGCCTTCACCGAGGAAGTGAAGCTCGAGCCCTTCGCCCGCGCCCTGCGCGAGACGGCGCCGAAGGTCTGGTTCACCGCCCTGCGCGCCACCGACACCGCCGTGCGCGCGCAGATGGACCCGGTGAGCCTCAACCCCGACGGCCTGATCAAGGTCGCGCCGCTGCTGCACTGGTCCTCCAAGGACCTGTACGAATATTGCGAGAAGCACGGCCTGCCCAACAACTTCGACTACGTGGACCCGACCAAGGGCGAAGACAACCGCGAGTGCGGTCTACACCTGAGCCACTGAAATCGGACCGCCATGCGCGAAGGGCACGAAGGTTTCGCAAAGTACGCGAAAGAACAACCAAGAAATTTTTCGCGTCTTTCGCGTAACTTTCGCGCCCTTCGCGTACGGAAGTCCGCTCCCGAATTCGACCCCATGAACGCCCGCACCGAACCCGACCTGCTGCAAGCCGCCACGACGATGCATTCGCCTGCCCGCCTGTCCAACACGCACCTCGATGCGCTCGAGGAAGAAGCGATCTTCATCCTGCGCGAAGTCGCCGCCGCCTTCGAGCGCCCGACGCTGCTCTTTTCGGGCGGCAAGGACTCGCTGGTGCTGCTCAAGTGCGCCGAGAAGGCCTTTGGCGCCGGCCGCCTGCCCTACCCGCTGCTGATGATCGACACGGGCCACAACTTCCCCGAAGTCACGGCCTTCCGCGATCACCGCGCGAAGGAACTGGGCGCGGAGCTGATCGTGCGCAGCGTCGAGGATTCGATGGCGCGCGGCACCGTGCGCCTGGCGCATCCCGGCGAGTCGCGCAACGTGCACCAGTCGGTCACGCTGCTCGAGGCGATCGAGGAATTCCGCTTCGACGCGCTGATCGGCGGCGCGCGCCGCGACGAGGAGAAGGCCCGTGCCAAGGAGCGCATCTTTTCGCACCGCGACGCCTTCGGCCAGTGGCAGCCCAAGGACCAGCGCCCCGAGCTGTGGACGCTGTTCAACACCCGACTCGCGCCGGGCGAGCACTTCCGCGTCTTCCCGATCAGCAACTGGACCGAGCTGGACGTGTGGCAGTACATCGAGCGCGAGGCGATCGCGCTGCCCTCGATCTACTACACGCACCAGCGCGAGGTGGTCGAGCGCAAGGGCCTGCTGATGCCGGTGACCGAGCTCACGCCCCCGCGCGACGGCGAAAAGGTGGAAGTGCGCAACGTGCGCTTCCGTACCGTGGGCGACATCACCTGCACCGCGCCGGTCGAGAGCCTGGCCGCCGACGCGGGCGACGTGGTGATCGAGACGCTGGCCGCCGACGTGAGCGAGCGCGGCGCGACGCGCATGGACGACAAGACCTCGGAAGCCTCCATGGAAAAGCGCAAGAAGGACGGGTATTTCTGATGACCGCTGCTACGAAATCGATAGCTTCTTCCGCAGGCGCCGCGGGCGCTGCAGGCACTTTTGGCTCCGAATCCGCCGCCCAGGGCGACACCGGCACGGCCCTGCGCTTCATCACCTGCGGATCGGTGGACGATGGCAAGAGCACGCTCATCGGCCGACTGCTGGTCGACAGCAAGACGGTGCTGCAGGACCAGCTCGCGGGCGTGCAGCGCAACGGCGAGACCGACCTCGCCCTGCTGACCGACGGCCTCTCGGCCGAGCGCGAACAGGGCATCACGATCGACGTGGCGTACCGCTACTTCTCGACCGCGAGGCGCAAGTTCATCATCGGCGACGCGCCGGGCCACGAGCAGTACACGCGCAACATGGTCACGGCCGCTTCGAGCGCCGACGCCGCAGTGGTGCTGGTCGACGCGACCAAGCTCAAGTGGGCCGCCGAGGTCGGGGATGGCGAAGTCGTCGTGCGCGACCTGCTGCCGCAGACGCGCCGCCACACGCTGCTGGCGCACCTGCTGCGCGTGCAGTCGATCGTGGTGGCCGTGAACAAGCTCGATGCCATCGACGACGCGGAGCTGGCCTTCGAGCGCATCAGCGCCGCACTGAACGATTTCGCGCAAGCCGCCGGCGTGCAGCTCACGGCCATCGTGCCGGTGTCGGCGCTCAAGGGCTGGAACGTGACCTCGCGCCATCGCGAAGGCAGCACAGGCTGGGCCGGCTACGAAGGCCCGAGCCTGCTCGAGCTGCTCGAGGGCCTGCCGGTCACGGCGCAGGACGACGCCGTGCCCTTCGCCTTCCCGGTGCAGTGGGTCGAGAAGTTCTCCGGCTCCGCGGACACCAGCCAGGGCCGCCGCATCTTCTGGGGCCGCGTCGCCAGCGGCCAGGTGGTGCCGGGCCAGCGCATCGCCATCCTCCCCAGCGGGCAGCATGCGACCGTGGCGCGCGTGCTCACGCACACGCGGCAGGAGCATGGCGTGCACGCCGGCCACAGCGCCGGCATCGTGCTCGACCGCGAGGTGGACGTGTCGCGCGGCGACTGGCTGCTCGAGCCCGAGGCCTTCCAGCCCGTGCGCGAGATCACCGCCACCGTGGCCTGGCTCGACGACGAGCCGCTGGTGCCAGGCCGCGTGTATTGGGCGCTGCAGGGCCACCGCTGGGTCAAGGCCAAGGTGGCGCGCATCGCACACCGGCTGAACGTCAACACGCTGGCGGCCGAGGGCGCCATGCAGCTCGAGCCAAACGCCATCGGCGAAGTGGTGCTCGCGCTGCAGCAGCCGCTGGCCGTGCTGCCCTTCACGCAGTCGCGCGCGCTGGGGTCGATGGTGCTGGTCGATACGGCCTCGCACCGCACCTCGGCGGCCGTGCTTGTCCGCGCGCCGGCACAGCCTGCGCCGAGCCCTTAAAATGCCGGGTTTTCCCCGACCCGCCTCACCAGCCATAGCGCCATGACCCACGTCGTCTCCGAGAACTGCATCCGCTGCAAATACACCGATTGCGTCGACGTGTGTCCGGTGGATTGCTTCCGCGAGGGGCCGAACATGCTGGTGATCGATCCGGACGAGTGCATCGATTGCGCGGTCTGCATCCCCGAGTGCCCCGTCAACGCCATCTACGCCGAGGAAGACCTCCCGGCCGACCAGTTGGCCTTCATCAAGCTCAATGCCGAGCTGGCCGTGGCCGACGGCTGGAAGAGCATCACCAAGCGCAAGCCCGCGCTGCCCGACGCGGACGAGTGGAAGGACAAGACGGGCAAGATCGGCGAGCTCATCAAGTAAGCCCCGGTGACCGGCGCCCCAGCCCCGATCGAGACCGATGCGCTGATCATCGGCGCGGGTCCGGTGGGGCTGTTCCAGGCCTTCCAGCTGGGCCTGCTCGAAATCGCCTGCCACATCGTCGACGCCCTGCCCCACGCGGGCGGCCAGTGCGTCGAGCTGTACGGCGACAAACCCATCTACGACATTCCGGGCACCCCCGCGACCACCGGCCGCGGGCTGGCGCAGGCGCTGCTCGCGCAACTCGCGCCCTTCAAGGTGCCGATGCATCTGGGCGAGCAGGTGTCGACCCTGGTGCGCGAATCCGACGGCCGCTGGCGCGCCGGCACCACCGGCGGCAAGACCTTTTTTACCAAGACCGTCTTCCTGGCCGCCGGCGTGGGCGCGTTCGTGCCGAAGAAGCTCGGCGTCGACGGGGCCGAGGCCTACGAGGGGCGGCAACTCTTCTATCACCCCTCCGACTTCGGTCGCTTCACCGGCCAGTCGGTGGTCGTGCACGGCGGCGAGGAGGCCGCTGTGGAAGCTGCGCTGGCGCTGGTGGGCGTGGCGCGCGAGGTCATGCTGCTGCACCGGCGCGACGCCTTCCGGGGTGACGAGGCGGCGGTGGCGCGGCTGCGCGCGCGCATCGACGCCGGCGACATCCGCCTCGTGATCGGCCAGCCGGGCGCCTTCGACGGCCGGCAGCTCGTCATCGCCACGCCCGAGGCGCAGACCGTGGTGCTGCGGCTCGATGCGCTGGTGGTCTGCCAGGGCATCTCGCCGCGCCTGGGCCCGATCGCCGACTGGGGCCTGGACCTGGAGCGCAAGCAGGTGCCAGTCGACACCACGCGCTACGAGACGCGCGAGCGCGGCCTTTTCGCCGTGGGCGACATCAACACCTACCCGGGCAAGAAGAAGCTGATCGTCTGCGGCTTCCACGAGGCCACGCTGGCCGCCTGGGCCGCCGCCGAGATCGTCTTCGACGGCAAGGTGCCGCCGCTGCAGTACACGACGACCAGCACGCGGCTGCACCAACTGCTGGGCGTGCCGCACCGCTGACGCGTCGCACCCGGCACAAACCCGCTGCACCGCGCCCGCGGGGCTTCGCATACTGGATGGCCCGATCTGGCCCGATGCGATGAATGCCGACCCCGAGTTCGCCGGCGACTGCGGCGCCCGCCCCGACCTCCCCGACTGGGCGCAGGCGCTCGTCGAAGACCTGAGCCTGCGTGACGGCACGCCGGTCACCCTGCGTCCCATCCGGCCGCAGGACCTGCCGCGACATACACGCTTCGTGCGTGGCCTCTCGCCGCACACCGGCTACATGCGCCTGCTGTCGCCGCGGATGCCCCAGCCCGACGAGCTGCAGCGCATGACCGAAACCGACTACCCGCATGCGCTGGCCCTGGTGGCGATCGCCTGCGTGGACGGCGTGCAGACCGAGGTCGGCGTGGCGCGCTACGCGCCCAGCGTCGATGTGCAGGCCGCCGCTCGCGGCAGCGCCGAGTTCGCCATCGTGCTGGCCGATGCCTGGCAGAGCCGCGGACTGGCGCGCGTGCTGCTCTCGCGCCTGGTCGAGGCGGCCCGCGCAGCGGGCGTGCGCGAGCTGGCCGACGTTACGCTGCACGAGAACGCGCCCATGATCGGCCTGGCACGTGCGCTGGGCTTCACGGTGCAGCGCGATCCGCACGACGCCCGGCTCACCCGGTTGCGCAAGGCGCTGGCAGAGTAAGCGGCCGCGCAAGGTGCCGGTACCGGGCGCTCAGCGGCGCAGCGCGACGATCAGCACCAGCGTCGCGGCGCACATCACCGCGTTGCACAGGCTGACCACCACAGCGCGCGACGGGCGCCGCCCATTCTGTTCCCACAACCACAGCGCCATGGTGGCGTTGGCACCGGTCCAGGTGATCCACGTGAACAGCGAGTGCTGCTGCGAGTCGCCGCTGTGCCAGAGCGCCCAGATCGTCGGCACGTAGGCCACGACCCGGGCTGAACTGAACAGCGTGAAGGCCCAGGCCAGAGCACGGGCATAGAGGCACGCCGGGGCCAGCGGATCGCGGGCGGCGCGCGCCACGGCGGCGGGGGTGATGGCCATCGTCGCCTCACTCGGCCAGCGCGGCCCAGCGACGCGTTTCCTGCTCGATGGTCGTGCGCAGCTCCGCGGCCGTGGAGCCGACGGGTTCGATGCCCAAGGCCTGAAGGCGGGCGCGCACGGCGGTCGATCCCATCGCCGCGCGGGCCGCCCTCTGCCAGCGCTCCAGCGCAATGCCTGGCGTGCCCGCGGGGGCGAGCAGCGCGAACCAGGCGGCGGATTCGAAGTCCGGCAGTCCGGCCTCCGACAAGGTCGGCAGTTCCGGCGCGATCGGCGAACGCTGGGCGGACGCCACGCCGAGCGCGACCAGGCGGCCCTCGCGCACCAGCGGCATCGCCGTCGCCACGTTGGCGAAGAAGAGGCTCACACGGCCCGCCACCACGTCCGGCAGCGGGCTCTGCGCGTATGGCACATGCGTCAGCGGCACCCCCAGGCGCCGGGCCAGCAACCGCCCGCCGCGGTGCGAGGAGGTTCCCGCACCGACCGACGCATAGCTCACCGTGCCCGGCGGCTGCGACCGTGCCCAGGCCATCAGCCCCGCGAGATCGCTGACGCCGAGGCCGGTGCCCACCACCAGCACATTGGGCGTGGCGACCAGCCGCGAGACCGGTGCCAGGTCACGCACCGGGTCGTAGCGGCGCAGACCCTGCGGGTCGGGCATGACGAGCGCGGCGTCGCCCGACAGCACCACGGTGCGGCCGTCCGCCGTGGCGCGCGCGACATGCGCGACCCCGACCATGCCGCCCGCGCCGGGCTGGTTCTCCACCACCACCGGCATGCCGAGCTCGGCGGCCATGGGCTCGACCAGCAGGCGTGCCACCGTGTCCGGCGCCGAGCCGGCCGCAAATGGCACTACCACGGTGGCGTGGGCTGCCTGTGCCGCGGTGCGGAAGGTGGCACCGGCGGCACACAGCGCGCATAGCAGGACATGTCGACGGCGAAGGGATGGCATGGCGAGCTCCGAAGTTCGAGGGTGTACAGCCAGTGTGCGCGCCTGGCACTGGACGGATCTTGGGCTTTTCTTAAGATTGGCCACACCCCTCGTCCGCGCACCACGCCGTGACCTCCACCTCTGACGAACCGCCGCAAGGCGAGCCGGATGCCGCGCTGTGCATCGGCGACTGGACGGTGCTCGCGCTGGCCGACCGGATCGAGCGCGATGGCACCTCGCACAAGCTAGAGCCGCGTGCCATGCGGCTTCTGCTGGTGCTGGCGCGCGCCGGCGGTGCGGTGGTGCCGGCGTCTTCGCTGCTGGCCACCGTGTGGGCCGGCGTGGTCGTCACCCCCAGTTCGCTCTACGAGGGCGTGTCTCGCCTGCGCAAGCTGTTGGGCCGGGATGCGGAGGGCCGCGAGGCGATCGAATCGGTGCCTCGCAAGGGCTACCGGTTGCGCTGGCCGGTACAGCACGCGACCGAGCCTACGCTCGATGCGCATTCCATCGCCGTGCTGCCTTTCGAGGCCATCGGGGTCGAGCCCGCGCTGGACTTCATTCCGCCGGCCCTCACCGACCGCCTGATCGGCGAGCTGTCGCGCCACGGAGAGCTCAGCGTGCTGGCGCGCGGCACCATGCTGCGCTACGGCGAGCGCGGCAGGCCCGCCGCCGAGCTGGCCCACGAGCTGGGCGTGCGTTGCGTGGTCGACGGACGGGTGCGCCAGGTGCCCGGCGAGCGCCTGTGGATCGAGGTGGCACTCATCGACGGACCGAGCCAGCGCCAGACCTGGACAGAGACGATCGAGCTGGAAGCGCGCCAGTGGACGCAGGCCGCGGACGTCGTGGTCGGACGGCTGGCCCGCACCCTGACCTTCGAGTTCCACGCACGCCCCCCTGGCGCCGACGCGGCCAATGCGCCGCCGCACGCGTCGGCACGCGACCTAGCGGCGCGCGCCTGGGTCGAGCTGTTCGCACGGCCCGAATCGCAGGCCACGAACCAGCGCGCCCAGGCTTGGGCGCGGCAGGCGCTCGCCGGCGACCCCGGCTGTGCCCTGGCCGAAGTCTGCCTGGCCAGCGCTGCCTGGCGTGCGGCCCAGTTCGACTGGGAATCGGCGCCGGACGCCACGGCGGAAAAGCTGCCTCTGGACGCAGCCATGCGCCATGCCGAGCGCGCGCTCGACCTCGCGCCCGACGAACCGGACGCGCACTATGTGCTGGGCCTCATCGCCTATTCGCGCGGCGAGACGGTGCGCGCCGAAGAAGCATTGCGCCACTGCCTCAGGCTCTCGGCCTCGTTCGCGCCGGCTTTCGGGCTGCTGGCATTGGTGCGCACACGCCTGGGGCACCCGGAAGAAGCGGCTTCCCTGTGCGACCGCGCCTTCGCACTCAGCCCGCGCGAGCCGCTGCGCGCCGTGTGGCATCTCGCATTGGGCTGGAGTGCACTTGCCCGACAGGACGCGGCCACCGCGCTCGACGCCGCGCAGCGCGCCATGGCCGTGAATCCTGCCTTCCCCACCCCCTATGCGGTCGGCGCCGTGGCGGCCCGGATGCTGGGGCAGGATGCCCTGGCCACGCAGTGGGTCGCGGTGCTGCGCACGCGCTCCCCCTTTCGCAGCGTCGCGGAATTCCTGCGCCGCATGCCCGCCGCCACCGCGCCGGCCCATCGGCGCCAGATGCAAACGGCGGCACGATGGCTCGCCGAGGCCGGCCTGCCCGCGGACTAGGCCGCGGTCGTCGAGGGCAGCGCGGGAAGCGCTAACATGCGCCTTGCCCGGACCCGCGCCGGGCGTTCGCTGGGGGTGTTGGCCCTGCCGCTGCAGGCGCCGACTGAGAGAGTCCCTTTGAACCTGATTGAGGTAATCCTCGCGCAGGGAAGCCAATCCGGCTGCCGAGCTCCGGCAGGGACCCGTCTCCATCGACCGTCCATCCCGGAAACCGCCCACCTGCCATGACTTTGCACGGAGCAAATCGATGGCAATCCACACCGAGCCGGCCGCCCCGCCGGCCTTCAACGAAGCACTGACGCCACTGCCCGATGCGCAGCGCGTGTTCCGCTGGCACGACCACGCCTCGCTGTGGTTCAGCCTCGGCGTCGGGCTGCTGGTCATGCAGATCGGCGCCTACCTGGTGCCGGCCGTAGGCACGCGCGATGCCGCGCTCGCGATCGTGCTCGGCTCGGCGGTCGGCGCCGGCCTGCTGGCCTGGACGGCGCGCCTGGGCTGCCAGAGCGGACTGGCCAGCGCCGGACTGATGCACGCCACCTACGGCAGCGCCTTCGCTCGCCTGCCGGTGGTGCTGAACATCGCGCAGCTCATCGGCTGGACCACCTTCGAACTCGTGGTGATGCGCGAAGGCACGCAGGCCATCGCATCACAGGCGGCCGGCTGGACCACCACAGGTTGGCTCGGCACCCTGCTGCCCACACTGCTCTGGGGCGCGGTGCTGCTGGCGCTGCTGGGCGGCTCGATGGTGACGCTGGTGCGGCGCTTCGTGAGCCGCTTCGGCCTGCCGCTGGTGCTGCTGTCGCTGCTGTGGCTGAGCTGGCAGTTCGCAACCCGGTTGCATGCCCACGGGTGGGCGGCCTTCTGGTCACGGCCCGGCGACGGCAGCATGGGGCTGTTCGGCGCGATGGATCTGGTGATCGCGATGCCCGTGTCCTGGCTGCCGCTGGTGGCCGACTACGCGCGCCACGGCCGGCGCGCAACCCGTGGCCTTGGCAGTGCCTTCGGCGGCACCTGGCTGGGCTATGCGGTGGCCAACATCTGGTGCTATGCGCTGGGCGTGATGGTGGTGAGCGTGGCCGAGCCGGGCACCGGCCTTGTCACCGCGCTGCTGCTGGCGCAGGGCGGCCTGGTCGCGTTGGGGCTGATCCTCATCGACGAACTGGACAACGCGTACGGCGATGTCTATTCGGGCGCCGTGTCGGCCCACAGCCTGCGCCCGCGCTGGAGCGTGCGGCGCTGGGGCCTGGGCCTCGCGCTGCTGTGCACCGGGCTGGCACTGGTGCTGCCCATGCACACGCTGGAGCCCTTCCTGCTCATGTTGAGTTCGGTGTTCGTGCCGCTGTACGGCGTGATCCTCGGGCGCCTGGGCAGCGGCGACGCCGCTCCGACCGCGCGGCGCGTCGAGCCGGTGGCGGCGCTGCTGTGGATCGGCGGCATCGCCCTGTACCACGGCCTCGCGGCCTGGGCCCCTCAGGCGGGCTCGGCGCTGCCGACGCTGGCGGCGACCTTCGTGGTGGCGCGCCTCACGCGCGCACGTCCAGTGGCACCAGCTGCGCTGGCTGCGGCGCAAAGCCATGGTTGAGCGGCCCGTGGCCCTGCCCCGTGGCCACCTGCGCACCGGCACGCATGGCCGACTGCACGTAGGCGTGGGCGGCGCCCACCGCATGGGGCAAATCGTCGCCCCGCGCCAGGGTGCAGGCGATGGCCGAGGAGAGCGTGCAGCCGGTGCCGTGCAGGTTGCGGCTTGCAATGCGCGACGCGTGCCAGCGCAGCGGGGGCGCGTCCTTGCGCGCGAGCAGATCCACCACCTCGTTACCGGGCAAATGGCCGCCCTTGAGCAGCACGGCCCGAGCCCCCAGGGAAAGCAGTTCCTCGGCAGCCGCCTGCATGTCGTTTGCACCGGCAATGCCATGGCCCACGAGCAGCGCCGCCTCGTCGAGGTTGGGCGTCACGACGGCGGCACGCGGGAACAGTTCGCGCACCATGACCTGTACCGTCTCCTGCGCGATGAGCCGGTCGCCGCTGGTGGCGACCATCACCGGGTCGAGCACCACGCGCTGCAGGCCGTAGCGGTCGATGGCCCAGGCGACCACGTCCACCACCTCGGGGGCATGCAGCATCCCGATCTTGACGGCGTCGACGCCGATGTCCTCGATCACCGCCTGCAGCTGCGCCTTGAGGAAGGCCGGTGGCACGGCGTGGATGCCGCTCACGCCGCGCGTGTTCTGTGCCGTGAGTGCAGTGATCGCCGTCATGCCGTAGCAGCCCAGCGCGGCGAAGGTCTTGAGGTCGGCCTGGATGCCGGCGCCGCCGCCGCTGTCGGAACCGGCGATGGACAGCACGCGGACGTAGCGCGACGCCGGTGCAGGGAACGTGGAAGGTGTGCTCACCGAAAAATTATCTGCCACGGCCGCAAGGGGGTTGCATGAACGGCGCTGTTCTGCCCTTTCGCCTGGCCCACGTGCTCGGCGCCGGGCTGATGGGCCGGCTGATGGCGCTGGCCTTGGCACGCGCCGGCTGCGAGGTGTCGGTGCACGATGCGGGCGGCCCCGAGGGCGACCAGGCCGCGGCACGCGTGGCGGCGGCCATGCTGGCGCCGCTGGCCGAATCGGCCATCGCACCACCGGCGCTCGTGCGCATGGGGCTGCACAGCCTCGCGCGCTGGCCGCAGTTGCTGGCCACGCTGCCGCGGCCGGTGTTCTTCCAGCAGGCGGGCACCCTGATCGTCTGGCACCGGCAGGACGCCGCCGAGGCCGAGCGCCTGGCGGGCACGCTGCGCCGCACACAGGGCACCGTGCATGGCCTGGTGCCGATGCAGGCGCTCGACGCGCCTGCGCTGGCGGCCCTGGAGCCCGCGCTGGCCGGGCGCTTCGTGCGCGGCTGGTGGCTGCCCGGCGAAGGCCAGCTCGACAACCGCGGACTGCTGGATGCCCTGCGCGCGGCCCTCGAAGCCGACGCCAGGGTGACGCTGCACTGGCACAGCCGCTGCTCGCCGGACGACTTCGCGCCCGGGTCCGACGCCCGCGTGATCGACTGCCGCGGCCTGGGCGCCCGCGCCGAGTGGCCGCAATTGCGCGGCGTGCGTGGCGAGGTGATCCGCGTGCATGCGCCCGACGTCGAGCTGCACCGCCCCACGCGGCTGGTGCACCCGCGCTACCCGCTCTACATCGCGCCCAAGCCGGACCACCTGTTCGTGATCGGTGCGACCGAGATCGAATCGCAGGACCTGTCGCCCGCGAGCGTGCGCTCGACGATGGAACTGCTGAGCGCCGCCTACGCGGTGCACCCTGGATTCGGCGAAGCGCGCATCTTGGAGATCGCCACGCAGTGCCGCCCCACCCTGCCCGACAACCGGCCTGCGCTGCGCTGGCACAGCCCGCACGTGCTGCAGGTCAACGGCCTGTACCGCCACGGATTCATGATCGCGCCAGCCATGCTCGACGCCGCCTGGCAGTGCCTGGCCGGCGAAGCGCCGACGCTGGCGCGCGAATTCGAGATCGCCATCGAGACCGACAGTCGCTGCGGCGACGAGGAGACTGTGACGTGAACATCCTGCTCAACGGCGAGCCGTGCGAACTCGACGCGCCCGCTACCCTGGCCGAAGCCATCGCGCTGCTGGCGCCGCAGCCGCCGTTTGCGGCCGCGGTCAACCGCGAATTCGTGCCACGCTCGGCCTATGCGCAACGCCGGCTGAGCGATGGCGATGACGTCGAGGTCATCCGGCCAGTGACCGGAGGCTGAGCGATGCGCAACGACCACACCACGAACGACGACGCGCTGGTGCTCTACGGCCAGCGCTTCGACAGCCGGCTGCTGCTGGGCACGGCGCGCTACCCCTCGCCCGACGTGCTGGAGGCGGCCGTGCAACGCGCCCGGCCGGCCATGCTCACGGCCTCGCTGCGGCGTCAGGGTGCGGCGGCCGACGGCGCTGCCGCGGGCGGCGACTTCTGGGGCCTGCTCCGGCGGCTGGGTGTGCCCGTGCTGCCCAACACCGCGGGCTGCCACACGATCCAGGAGGTGATCGCCACCGCGCAGATGGCGCGCGAGGTGTTCGAGACGCCGTGGCTGAAGCTCGAGCTGATCGGCGACGACTACACCCTGCAGCCCGACACGCTCAACCTGGTCGAGGCGGCGCGGCTGCTGATCGCCGACGGCTTTCAGGTGCTGCCCTACTGCACCGAGGACCTGGTGCTGTGCCAGCGGCTGGTCGACGTGGGCTGCCAGGCCGTGATGCCCTGGGCGGCGCCGATCGGCACCGGCCGGGGGCCGGTCAACCCCTACGCGCTGCAGATGTTGCGCGAGCGCCTCGAGGTGCCGATGCTGGTGGACGCCGGCCTGGGGCTTCCGTCGCACGCCTGCCAGGTCATGGAATGGGGCTACGACGGCGTGCTGCTCAACACCGCGGTGGCACTCGCGCAGGACCCGGTCGCGATGGCCGGCGCCTTTGCCGACGCGGTGCAGGCCGGACGCACGGCGCGCCGGGCCGGGGCGATGGCCGCCGCCGACAATGCCCAGCCCAGCACGCCCGTGCTGGGCACCCCTTTCTGGCACCACCACGGATGACGCGCATGAACTCCCAAGACGCCAACAGCATTGCGATGGCCATCCTCACGGCGCACCTGCCGCGCTTCGGCGCGCATCCGCCGGTGGTGCCGCAGCACTACGCCTCGGACGACCCGATCTACCGCGGCGTGCGCCAGGCCGCGGCGCTGATGGGCTTCATCGAGGCCGACGCCGAGTGCCTGGCCCGCGCCTGGCAGGCGCAGAGCCGGCGGCTGGGCCTGTTCGAGGCGCAGCGCTGGCCGGCCACACCGGTGGACTTCGACCTGCGCGAGTTTCCGCCACAGGCGCGCGACGATGCCTTCACGCCCTGCCCTGAACAGCTCGGCCTGTATGCCGTGCTGCCCGACGCGGCCTGGGTCGGCCGCATGGCACGCGCCGGCGTGCCGACGGTGCAGTTGCGCTTCAAGCCCGGCGACGCGCGGGCCATGCAGGGCGAGGTGCGCGCCGCCGTTGCCGCCGTGCAGGGCACACCGGCGCTGCTCTTCATCAACGACCACTGGCAGGCCGCCATCGAGGCCGGTGCCTATGGCGTGCACCTGGGGCAGGAAGACCTGGACGCGCTCACAGAGTCCGACGTCGACGCGATTCGCCGCGCCGGCCTGCGCCTGGGCGTGAGCACCCATGGCTATGCCGAGATGCAGCGCGCCGACGCCGTGAGCCCGAGCTACCTCGCGCTGGGCGCCGTGTTCCCCACCACGCTCAAGCAGATGGCGACGGCGCCGCAGGGGCTCACGCGCCTGAAGTGCTATGCCCAGCTGATGCACGGCTACCCACTGGTCGCCATCGGCGGCTTCGACGTGTCGCGCGTGCCGGCCGCCATGGCCGCCGGCGTGGGCTCGGTGGCCGTGGTGCGTGCCATCGTCGGCGCGGACGATCCCGAAGGCGCTGCGCGTGCCCTGATGGACTCGATCGCAGCGCACCCGCCCGCCGCGGGCCGCTAAACTCCGCCCACCCCGGCGCAGCACGCTGCGCTGCGCCGGGGCCGCTAGGGGTGTTCACCGCGAGGTGGACTGAGAGAGTCCCTTTGAACCTGATTGAGGTAATCCTCGCGCAGGGAAGCAGATCCGTCGGCCGCACAGCATCTCTCGGCCTGTGCTTCAGGGCCCACGCATCCCGCTCACCTGCCATCGCGTCTTCGAACACGTCATGGCGATTCCGTACCGTCTTCTCCCGAATCTCAAGTCAAAAAGGCCTGCAACGACCGCCCCGCTTGCACTGGCAGCTATGATTTTCATAGCAAACACCGCCCATGCGCAGGCGCCGGCGGCTGCGGCGAACACCCTGCCCGCCGTCACCATCGACGAGCGCGGCACGCCGCCCTCGGCCGACGTGAGCGGCTTCGGCGACCTGCCGCTGAAGGACGTGCCGATCTCGGCCACGGTGATCGACAGCACCGAGTTGCAGTCCAGCGGCGCGCGCAGGCTGGCCGACCTCACGCGGTTCGACGCCTCGGTCACCGATGCCTACAACTCCGCCGGCTACTGGGACTTCCTGAGCGTACGCGGCTTCGTGCTGGACAACCGGTTCAACTACCGGCGCGAGGGCCTGCCGATCAGCGCCGAGACGGCCATCCCGCTGGACAACAAGGCGCGCGTCGAGATCCTGCGCGGCACCAGCGGCATCCAGGCCGGCACCAGCGCCCCCGGCGGGCTGGTCAACTACGTCGTCAAGCGCCCCACCGAGCAGGACCTGCGCGAGGTGCGCACCGAGGTCTCGGGCCGCGGCAGCCTGCTGGGCGCCATCGACCTGGGCGGGCGCTTCGGCGCGGATCGGCAGTTCGGCTATCGCCTCAACGTGGTGAGCGAACAGTTGAAGCCGCGCACCTTCGACCTGGATGGCAACCGGCACCTGTTCTCGCTCGCGGCCGACTGGCGCCTCACGCGCGATTCGCTGCTGGAGGCCGAGTTCGAATCCAGCCACAAGGCCCAGCCGAGCCAGAACGGCTTCAGCCTGCTGGGCGACCTGTTGCCACGCGCAGGCGACCCGCGGCTGAACCTCAACAACCAGGCCTGGTCGCAGCCTTCGGTCTTCGATGCCTTCACCGGCACGGTGCGCTTCACGCAGGCGCTCAACGCCGACTGGCGCTGGAGCGCGCAGGTGGGGCAACAGCGCCTCAAGAGCGACGACCGGCTGGCCTACGCCTTCGGCTGCAGCATGGAAGAGCGTTACGACCGCTACTGCTCCGACGGCAGCTTCGACTTCTACGACTTCCGCAGCGAGAACGAGCGCCGCCGCCAGACCGCGGGCAACCTGGCCTTGAAGGGTCGCTTCGCCACCGCCGGCGTGCAACACGACCTCAGTGTCGGCCTGACGGCCAGCCGCGTGCGCAACCGCTTCCAGGACCAGGCCTACAACTACGTGGGCAGCGGCAACGTGTGGGGCACCGCCATCGTGCCGGCCGACCCGACGCTCACCTCGCCCAACACCAACCGCGACGAACGATCCACCGAGCTGTCGGTGCAGGACGCGATCCGCTGGACCGACCGGTTCACCACCTGGCTGGGCGTGCGCCACACGCAGTTCGCGAGAGACAGCGTGCGCACCGACGGGACACGGCCGACCGGCTACAAGGACGGCGTGACCACGCCCTGGGTCGCACTCAGCTACGCCCTGCAGCCCGAGCTGATGGCCTACGCCAGCTGGGGCAAGGGCGTGGAGTCGCAGCTCGTGCCCGGCAAGCCGCAGCAATACACCAACGCCGGCGAGGCCTTGCCGCCGCTGGCCTCGCGCCAGTGGGAGCTGGGGCTCAAGGGCGGCAGCGGCAACCCGGCCGAGGGCCTGAACTGGCAGTTGGCGTACTTCAACATCGTGCGGCCGATGACCAACATCGACGCCTGCGAGAACACGGGGGCAGAATGCACCGGCCGCTATGACGGCAAGGCACGGCACCGGGGGCTGGAGGCCAACGTGCAGTGGGCCGGGGGCCCCTGGCGGCTGGCCGGCGGTGCCACCTTCATCGATGCCAAGCGCCGCGGCAGCAGCTTCTCGCCAGAGATCAACGGCCAGCACCCGGTCAACGTGCCGGACCAGGTCTGGCGCCTGCGCGCCGCCTACCGCGTGGCCGCCGTGCCGGGCCTCGAGCTGCAGGCCCTGCTCTCGCGCGAGGGCCGGCGCAACGTCCTGGCCGACGGCAGCCTGCGCCTGCCGGCCTGGACCCGCGTGGACGCCGCCTTGCGCTATGACACGAAGATCGGCCGCACCGCCACCACCTGGACCTTGGGCGTGGAAAATCTCTTCGACCGCCGCTACTGGAAGGAGTCGCCCAACCAGTACGGCCACGTGTACCTCTTCCCCGGCGCGCCGCGGACCCTGCGGCTGGGCCTGACGGCGTCGCTCTGAGCGCGGCGGCAGCGGTGTGCGGGCGCCCATTGATGGCCCGGCCGCAGCACCTGCCGTCGGAACTGGCCCGAGATGCCGCCAGAATGCGGGCTGGCCATGCGTCCATGGTGGCCGATCGCATTCCATGACTCCAGTTGCCGCACCAGCCACCGCCCCCACCCTGCATCTCAAGTACCGCCCGGACATCGATGGACTGCGCGCCATCGCTGTCCTGTCCGTGGTGGCCTTCCATGCCTTTCCCAAATGGATGCCCGGCGGCTTCATCGGCGTGGACATCTTCTTCGTCATTTCGGGCTATCTGATCACCACGATCCTGCTGGGAAACCTGGCCAACAGCAGCTTCAGCTATGCAGACTTCTACGGGCGCCGCATTCGGCGTCTGTTCCCGGCGCTGCTGACCGTGCTGGCCGCGACTTTCGTGGTGGGGTGGTACGTCCTGCTGGCCGACGAGTTCCAGCAGTTGGGCAAGCATGTGCTCGCGGGCGGCGCCTTCCTCTCCAACCTTGCGTTCTGGAGCGAGACGGGCTACTTCGACACGGCCACCGAAAGCAAGCCGCTGCTCCACCTGTGGTCGCTGGCCGTGGAGGAGCAGTTCTACATCCTCTGGCCGCTGGTGCTCGGCCTGGCTTGGAAGCGCGGCTGGCGCATCGGGCGCGTGCTGGGCGCGCTGGCGCTGGTGTCTTTCATCGTCAACGTCGCCCTGGTGCATCGCTACCCCAGCGCCACGTTCTACCTGCCCGCATCTCGCTTCTGGGAACTGGCAGTGGGCGGTTTGCTTGCCTACGTGCGCCTGCACCGGCCCAGGTCGATGTCACGCGGCGACGACCTGCAGTCGTTGGCAGGACTGGGCCTGATCGTGCTCGGGCTGGCGGTGCTCACCCACCTCAAGGCCTTTCCCGGCTGGTGGGCGATGCTGCCGGTCTTCGGCGCTGCACTGTGCATCGCCGCGGGGCCTGCCGCGTTTCTGAATCGCTTTTTTCTTGCGTCGAAGCCGATGGTGTGGGTCGGCCTAATCAGCTACCCGCTGTACCTGTGGCATTGGCCGCTCCTGGCCTACGCGCGGATTGTCGAAGGCGGGATGCCTTCGCGGAACATCCGGATCGCCTGCGTCGTTCTGGCTTTCGCACTGGCCTGGCTGACCTGGTTCTTCGTGGAGAAGCGCGTGCGCCACGCCACCGGCCCGCGTACGCCTCGCCTGCTGGCGGCAGCCATGGCCGCACTGATGGCATGCGGCGCACTGGCCTGGAGCCAGTGGCTGAGCGCGCGTCACAGCGACCCCTATCTGGCGCAGGTGGTCGCCGCCACACAGGACTGGAGCTACCCGCAGGGCCTCACTGCGGCCCGCATCGGCGACGACCCGGGATGGCGCCTCGGCGACGGTCCGCACACGGTGCTGCTCTTCGGCGACAGCCATATCGAGCAGTACGCGGCCCGGGCGGTGGCCCTGGCAAAGAAGGATGGCGCTCAGTCCATCCATTCCCTCCTCTTCGCAACGCGGGGTGGGTGCCCCCCCATCCCGAACGTGATGGAAGACCTCAACCCCGGATGCGACGCCTGGCGCAGCGGCGTCATCGACTGGATACACAAGAACCGCCCCGACGCGGTGGTGATCGGTGGATGCTGGAACTGCTATTTCATCAAGCAGGCTGTCGCCAATCCCGATGGGAGTCATGACGGCGGCTTCTACTACCGCGACCCGTCCACCGGAACGAACTACCGCTTCCGTGGCGGCGGTGGCGGCGAATGGGCTTTCAAGTCGCTGGAGTACCTGCTCAAGGACCTGGCGCTCTACACGAAGGTCTATTTCCTGCTCGACAACCCCATCGGCGAGCCGTTTGAACCCAAGCGGCTGATCGACTTCAACCGACTGGGCGGCTGGAGCGTCTCGCGCGTGTCGCCCACCACGCCATGGCCAGGGGACCAGAAATTCCTGGACGGACGCCTGCGCCAGCTTGCCCTGGCCACCCACGCCACGCTGATCGATCCTTTACCGACGCTGTGCCCCGGGGGCGCCTGCATCCGGACCTTCGCGGACGGCGTCCCGGTCTACAAGGATGGCGATCACCTGCGCTCTGCCTATACCGAGAAGTTCGCGACCTATCTGGACCCGGTCCTGAACGTTCCCGGTCGCTGAGAGCGGCCTCGGCCTTGCGCGTGGGCGCCCTGCGCAGGCGGGGAAAAGTACCGTTTTGAACAAGTTCACATCGCCACAACCGCCGCCCGCGGCAATACTTGCGCCATGCCCATCGAACTTCTGCACCGTCTGGCCAGCGAACGTCTGCCCATCGCCGTGACCGACGGCGGGGACATCGACTCGGTCCGCATGCTCATCCTGGCCGGCCATGTGCGCGCCGAGATCCCGCGCCCGGTCCGCACGCTCTCCGGCCATCACCAGCCGCCCGCCATGGTGACGGCCATCACCTCGCTGGGCCGGCAGATGCTGGAGCGTTTCCCGCGCGCCGCCTGAACTCGAGCGCAGCGGCACGGCCGGCAGCCTTGAGCGATCGGGCTGCCGGCCTTTGCTTTGTTCGGCCGCCTGCTGCACGCACCAGGGCTTCGCCCCGCGGCGCTGACGGCTTAAGGCATGCCTAAGCGCCGAGCCCGACATTCTTTCGCATCGTGTTCCACACCCACACCGCGAAAGGAATCTCCATGAAGACGATCAACACCCCGCAGCGCCTCGTCCTCGCGCTCGCGGCGGCGGGCGTGCTTGGCGCCGCCGGCGCCGGGGCCTACACCAGCGCACGAGCCAGCGCCCAGCCCGCGCCCGTGACCACACCGATGGTGGCGCCCATCGCGGCGCCCGATTTCTCCACCATCACCGCACGCAACGGTCCTGCAGTGGTGAACATCAGCGTCACCGGCGTCACCAAGACGGCGTCGGCGGACGGTGCCGCCAGCATCCCGGGCCTGGACCCGAACGATCCGTTCTACGAGTTCTTCCAGCAGTTCCGCGGCCCCAACATGCCGAAGGCGCCACAACGCGAAGTGCCGACGCGCGGCCAGGGCTCGGGCTTCATCATCAGCCCCGACGGCACCATCCTGACCAATGCCCATGTGGTGAAGGACGCCAAGGAAGTCACCGTCAAGCTGACCGACCGCCGCGAGTTCCGCGCCAAGGTGCTCGGCTCCGACCCGAAGACCGACATCGCCGTGCTGAAGATCGACGCCAAGAACCTGCCCACGGTGCCGATCGGCAACGTCAAGGACCTGAAGGTTGGCGAATGGGTGCTGGCCATCGGCTCGCCCTTCGGATTCGAGAACACCGTGACGGCGGGTGTCGTGAGCGCCAAGGGCCGCTCGCTGCCCGACGACAGCTACACGCCCTTCATCCAGACCGACGTGCCGATCAACCCCGGCAATTCCGGCGGGCCGCTGTTCAATGCGCGCGGCGAGGTGGTCGGCATCAACTCGCAGATCTACAGCCGTAGTGGCGGTTACCAGGGAGTGTCCTTCGCGATCCCGATCGACATCGCGACCAAGGTCAAGGACCAGATCGTGGCGACCGGCAAGGCCAGCCATGCCAAGCTGGGCGTCGCCGTGCAGGAGGTGAACCAGACCTTCGCCGACTCCTTCAAGCTCGACAAGCCCGAGGGCGCGCTGGTCTCGAACGTCGAGAAAGGCAGTGCGGCCGAGAAGGCCGGGCTGCAGAGCGGCGACGTGATCCTCAAGGTGGATGGCCAACCCATCGTCACCTCGGGCGACCTGCCGGCCATCATCGGGCAGATGATGCCGGGCCAGAAGGTGTCGCTTGAGGTATGGCGCAAGGGCGCGCCCGAGGAACTGAGTGCCAAACTGGCCGATGCGAGCGACAAGGTTCAGACCGCGAAGGCTGATGACGCCATCGGCAAGGGCAAGCTCGGCCTCGCGCTGAGGCCGCTGCAGCCGCAGGAGAAGCGCGAGTCCTCGCTGGACAGCGGGCTGGTAGTAGAAGACGCGCAGGGCCCGTCGGCGCTGGCCGGCATCCAGGCCGGTGACGTGCTGCTGGCGATCAACGGCACGCCGGCAAAGAGCGTCGACCAAGTGCGTCAGGCGGTGGCCAAGGCCGACAAGTCGGTCGCGCTGCTGATCCAGCGCGGCGACGACCGCATCTTCGTGCCGGTGCGCATCGGCTGAAGTCGATACCTCGCCATTGAGCAAGGGACCCGCGCCCCTCTTTTTCCGCGAATTGATGGGCTGCTTTCGGAACCGGCACTTTTGACGCTATACTAGCGGGCTCATTCCCCGATAGCTCAGTCGGTAGAGCGCCGGACTGTTAATCCGTAGGTCCCTGGTTCGAGCCCAGGTCGGGGAGCCAAATAAAAGGCCGCATGGCCCTTGGCCCCGCTGCTGCAGTTTCTGTAGCGCGGGGCTTCTTCTTTTGTGCGGCGGTTTTGCCGATGTAACGGCGGATGTAAGACGATTTCCTGGCCGAAGCTTGGATGGCATTGCCCGATCGACCGCCTCAACCTTTTGGGGATTGGCTACAAGCTTAGGTGCTGTTCAAGCGCGACGAGCCGAGGCCGTGGACAGGTGGCAGTGTTGGAAGACCCGGAGGAGCTGGCTATGCACCGCGTTACCGCTGTGACCGTCTATGCGCTGATCTTTGCCGCCGCCTGCGGCGCTGCTTGGCTTGCTAGCCTGTCGCGGCACCGATGGGCACCTGGCGCCGCGTTTTGGATCACCTTGTTGGTGCTCGGCACCGTTGCTGCGCTTACGGGCGTCGACCTGGGCGGGGAATGATTTTTTGGCGCTTGGAGCGGTACGCTGGAAGGCGGAGCAGCGCTAGGCAAAGAAAAAGGCCCCGAAGGGCCTGGAGGCGGCATCTCGAATGTGTCAGTCCGCAATGGGCACGTCGTAGCCCGCCAACTCGCTCAAGTAACACTCATCGCACGACGCGCTCTGAGCGGCGTGGTTGAGTTGTTGCAGACGCGGAAGGACAGCGATGCAATAGAAGCGGAGATGGTCGGATTCCTCCTCTGCGAGCCGTCGCATGGCATACAGCAGCGGCTCAATCTGATAGTTTGCTTCCGCCACCACGCTCATCCGCTCTGCCGGCGTCAGCAGACGGTCACCTTCGGCAACTGGCTTAGCCATGACGCGCCTCCACCTGCGGAAACGCGAGCGCGTGCATGGCTTTCCAGGATGCATGAACCTCTGACGCAAGGTCAGACGCCAGCCAATGCAGGACATCCTGGTCGTCGCTGGCGAATGATTGCAGCCACTCCTTGCCGTTGCCGTACATTCCCATCAGTAAGACATTGAGTTGTTGCAGCTTGGCTGCGATGCGCTCCGACTCCGCACTGCAGAGCAAGTGTTTCGCGCTCAGCGTGACGATGTTTACAGGCGAGGTTGCAAGCGTTTGCCCACTCGGGGCGACAATACGGGTAGCCATGATGCACGTTCCTTCAGGTTGTGTGCGTTGTGGTTAGAACGGCTGCAGGGCTCCTAACCCCTGTGGCCGTTCGCTTTTGTGCCTCGGATCACGATCCGCACCCGGTGCGGACCGCTCGCCCCGAGGCGCGGCGTCATTCCTTCGAAGTCGGCTCCTTCGCCTTGTCGATCGCTTTGCTCAACCATTCCATGCCAAGTCGCCTAAGCTTCGCCCAGCGTTCTGGCGTCAGTCGCACTGAGCCGTTCACTTTCCGCTGGTCTTCGGGTAGGGGTGGTCGACCCATTCGGGCGAGGGCTTCGCGTTCTTGCTTCGTCATGAGGAGTTAATGTAATGAACAAAGTCGCAGACTTCAAGACTTTATTCATTACGTATAGTCGGGGTTTACCAGCCCTTGCTTGGCGCGCCTTTGGACTGCATTGCCCCACTGTTGCAGTCGGGAACGGGAAAGACTGCATGAAACAAGGATTGCACGCTACGTAAACGAGAGCGCTTGCTTGATCGATGCCGCCCTACCCAGAATCAGCGGATGACAGCCCCGTGGACGGTCGAAGAAGAAGCATTGCTCGCTGAGCTTGTTCCTCACTTGCTCCATGAGGAGATCGGTGCGCTCCTCGGACGATCGCTCAACGTGGTTCGCCACAAGGCGAAGTCGCTGCGGCTGTTGAAGAAGAGCCCGGCCATCATCGAGGTAGAGCTGCAGCTAGTCGATGAGTTAATGGAGTTTTTGCCGTATGCGGAGATCGGCCGGCTGATCGGACGCAGCGGAAGCGCAGTGCAGTCGATGACAACGCGTTATCTTGGGAAGCGCCGCCCACCGCGTGCGGTGCGGTGGACACCGGATGACCTGGCGACGCTTCGCACGCTCTATCCCCTGCACAGAAACGCAGATATAGCTATCGTTCTTGATCGTTCGCTGTGGGCCGTGAACCAGGCTGCGTTTCGCCTTGGCCTGCGAAAGGCTTCAGTAGGCCGCTGGATACCGCTTGTGCCCCCGGCGCTGCGCGACGCCATTGCCCTTACCCGCCAGCTAAAGGAAAAAGCCCATGAGCGAAAGCAGCGTGAGAACGATCGACGACCTGCGCGACGTACTGTTTCGCCAATTAGACATCTTGGAGGATGCCTCCAAGCCGGTCGACTATGACCGCATCCGTACCATCGTGGCCGTGTCGGAGCAAATGATCAACCTGTCTCGATTACAGGTTCAAGTCTGCGCCATCATGAAGGGCGAGCTTGACGTGCCCTTCATTGAGTCGTCTATGCCCGAGCGCCCGCTACGTCGCTCGGATTCACTGGACCCAATACAGCGCCTGCAGAACGCACTGCGCTCCGGTCCTGCGCCCGACCATCCCTGGCGCAACAGCTAGGTCGCAACGACGCGTCGGCGATACAGACCAACACATTGCCCGCAACCGAGCGTCCCGCTCCTCCTTGCGACGCACCGCTTTGCGGCTGCCGCGCTTTCGTAGCTTCCGACGCTTGACTACCTCATCAACTTGAGTGATGCAAGGACAAACATTGCAGTGCCATAACTGGCGCGGGCAGGCAAGCCCAATCACTTATTAAGGAGATCGCCATGAAGTTCATTCATCTGCTGGCCGCCACCACGCTTGCGTTAATCGGTCCTGTTGCCGGGGCAGCACAGCGCTGCCCCGCAGGAGACAGTGGCTGCACAATCGACAACGGAGCAGACAAGATTCGAGATCGGGTCAATGAGGGCGCTCGGAAGGTCATCAATAACAGCAACCCCGAAGGGCGAGCCAAGGAAGTGCGAGAAACGGTCAAGGACTGCGTGAAATGCGGCATGGATGCTGTAAAGGATGGCGCTGACAAGATCAAAGGCCAGTAGCAACGGCTTACCTGTACGGCACGGGCAAGGAGCGACGAGTAAAACCACGATACAGCAAGCCAGCTGCGGGGCGGCTAGCAATGAGGACAGAGAGCATGGAGCGTCTAATTTTGTTGACAACCTTGCTTGCGCTGTGCGCTTGTGACTCAAAGGACTGGGAGTCTGCGGGCCATCAGGACGGGTATGCAGCCACCGTCAACACTACATGCAAGTTCCGAGCAACTATGGTGCACGGCAAGTTCGAGAACGCGGAGTACGCGAAAGGATACAGCCGCGGCGCCCAAGAAGGTGCGGCCGCAGTAGCAAGGCAGGGGTGCGAGCGTCTGAAGTAGTTTTCTGCTCTCCCTCTCGCCGTCGCCCTCGTGAATGACCTTGGCAACGGCCTGCACGCTGCGACGGGAGACGTTCAGCATGTCGGCGGCCTGGTCCTGGGTGATAGGTGCGCAAATTTGCGCAGCTTGGTCTGCACGCTGGCCGTCCTTGAGGTTTGCCAGCTTGGCTGCCACCGCCGCCCGCTGCGTCTCGGTGAGGTGCCGACGATGCAGGCTGGGGAGTGAAATTGGGCCGCAGAAAAAAATCTGCAGTTTCGGCCGATGATCAGGCATCCAACCCAAGGAGACACGACATGAGCCTAATCGACTTTCTGACCCGGGTGAAAGCCGGGCAGACCGCCTTTGCCGTCATCGGCGACGACTACGACACCCTGGAAGGCATCGCACGCACGGCTACCGTGGCCGAGCGGTCCGGCTATGTGCTCGGCCTCTCCATCGACAACTGCAAGGGGCGGGACACCTACGGCAGGCCCCTTCGCTTGCGTCTCGCTGGGCTCACGCCGGTGGGAGAAGAGTGGCTGCAGCGCGCACAGCGCTCGAAGGCAGCGTGATGCGCAGTCGCACGCTTGCCCAGACGCTTCAGCTTCAAGCTGAGGACGGTTCGTTTGTGGAAGTGCAGCGGTGGGTGCGCGCCGACCCTTCGCCAATGCCTGGCAGCGTCGTAATGCTCAGCGGCCAGGAAGACTTCAACATGCGCGATGGCGGCGTGGTTGACCGCAATCCAGACGGCAGCTTCACTATCCAAGCGACGGGGCAGCGTCTTGTCGACCCGGACGAGCAGGATTAGGCTGCGGAGCGACTTGTGCACCGGTCGCGAAGGTGGGCGGTCCGACGATCGAGCAGCGCTAGACCACCGACTCCACCATCCCCCGCTGCTCCCTCAGGATCCGGTTCAACTCCTTCTGGATCCGCCGGTCCTCGATCCACTGCCCGCCGCGGTAGCCGTTCATCGCGGTCTTGGCCTTCCCCTCATCGCTCTTCGGCCCCGTCGACTTCTCCCACGGCTTCCACCGCTGGATCGCCTCGCGCTGCTTTGCTCTTCGCTCGGGTGTCCATCCAGCTGCCGGGTTGCCCATCGTTCCTCTCCAAAAGTTGGGTTTTCGCTACTCTGCTTTTCTGACGCCCGGGTGCGGGCGCCTGCGCGGATCGTTCCGGATTCACGCCGTTGTTGACCTGCTGATTCCCTCCCGCAGTCGCCACGTTCGCCTGTTCAGCGATGACCGTGGTCCGGGGAAACTTCAGGTCGACCAGCGCCGAGAGGGTTGCCCGGCTGGCTGACTGAGCCTTCAGGGCCAGGCCGAGGAACGCCTCCATGTTCCGCTGCGCCTGTTGTGCCTGAGCACGGCGGGCCAGGTTCACGAACATCGTCTGTAGGGCCGCGGCTTGCGACACGAGCATTTCCTCGATGTCGCCAAGATCGCCTGCCTTGACCCGCTCGGTGATCTGCCTGACCTGATCCATGCAGGCCACGACGCTCAACTGACCATCCGTCATGTACCCACCGAACGGAGTCATGACGCAGGCCGCATTGAGGGCAGGATCGGACAGCGCCCTGCCGTAACCCTCTGCATCCCCTTCGCCGGGGCGGCGAGGTAGCTGCAGCGCCTTCGGGTCGGCCGCGCTTTGTGCTGGCTTCATGTCCTTCTGGCTCATATCATTCCTTTCATGGATCTGTCGCCCTACCTCGAATACAAGCTCTTCAAGCTCATCGGACTGGGTGTGCTCGCATTCCTGGTGTGCTTCATCTACCGTGTGAAGACCGGCCGATCGTTCATCGCTGATCAGGATCAGCAAGCAGACCAGGAACACGCATCGTCAGCAGGCCGGGATTTGCTGTCCGGTCCATCAGGGCGGGTCGACGGGCACCAAGAGATAGAAACTCGGCGATAGCCCTATCAAGCGTCTGCGGGTCGGCCAGCAAACCACTTAGCCGCTCCACTTTCTGGCGCTTTGCGCCTTCCTTCATGGCCGCCAGCAGCGGGCCACTGAATTTGTTGACCAAGGGAATACGGTCCGCCAGCACCGAGACCAGCCGGCTGTCCAACACCCCAGAATTGAGAGCGTTCTGCGCCGTGTTCGAGCCGACGGCCCGCCCCAGGTTGGTCGCGGAATCAGCCCGGGCGACATCGCGGCCGACCCCCTGCAGGGTGGCGCGCTCGGCGTCGTCGAAAAGCCCGTCGATCGCTCCGGAGCGCGATGCCAACCACTTGCCCAGCTTCTCGTTGGAGAGCGTACCGCCGGCCGAAGTCTGGCCCGCCGCGTCGGTGATTGCGTAGTTCTTCAGGAGCGCGCGCGTTTCCGGCGACGCGATCAGGTTGAAGGCCACCATGTCCTCGGCCTGCGACCCTCGCGAACTGAAGAACTTCGGCGCCAGCTCACCACCCTGAGCCGCCGGCAGCCCATCGCCACCCTGCCGGAAGATCGACGCCTGAGGGCCGGTGCGATACCGCTGCATGCGGTCGGCGTGTTGCGCGATCGCGTCGCGCCAGGTGCGCACCATGTCGGGCGGGAAGTTCTCGCCGATGTTGCCCTGCCCGTCCGCCACGCGCTGCACACGCGCATCGATGTCGCGGCGCATTTGGTCCAGAGCTGCGGCCTCGCGCGTGCGCCCGCGCAGTTGTGCGTCGGCATGCGCCTCACCGATGGACGAACGCAGGTTCTGCACTTCGCGAAAGTTGACCGGGCGCGCCACAGTCACGGCCCCGGGCGCGTCGCCCTGCGCAGCCTCGCGCATCGCCTGCATCACTCGCGATTGGTCGGCTTCGGCTGCAACCGCGCGCCGCGCGTCTGGGTCGCGCAAGGCGTTAAGCAGGGTCGCCGGGTCGTCGTCCGGGATGTACCCAGCCTCGTGCATCTGCTGGGCCAAGCGGTCCACAGACTGCCCACGGTTGTTGTAGACGATGCGGCCTGCGCCGGACTGCCGTAGATCCCGCAACTCACCGGCTAGGCCCTGCGACGAAGGTGCCGAGGCGTTGATGCCGCCAGCACGGCGCACGGCTTGGAGCAGCGTCGGACGCCCCTGAGCGCTTCCCGCCGTTGCTGGCGTCACCGCCTCGATAGTCTCCTCGCCGATGTCGCGGGCGGTGCGCAGCGCCGCATCCACGTTGCCTCGCGAACCGAAAGTGCCTCGGCCGAGATAGCGGTCCGCGGCGGCCTGCATGTTGCCAATCGGCAGCTCGAAGCGGGTTTCGTCGAAGGGGTCCACGGACTCGAAGGCGCGTTCAACCCGCTGGCGGGCTGCTTCGTCGGCGGCACGCACCTCTGGGCCGACGGTGTTCCCGAAGTTCTCGGCTGCCTGTTGGCGAGTGCCAGTGACCGGGGAGATGCGGTCGAGTGCACCCAGGCGGGCCGCGTTCTGGGCCTGTTCCTTCTCCAGCAACGCCGTTTCTCCAGCGTTGCGCAACGTGCGCTGCAGCTGGCTGATGTTCGGGTTTTGCAGGATCTGGGGGACAGTCGGGCCTTCCGTCACGATGTTGGGGCCTTGGGCACCCAGCGCCGCGCGCACGTCCGCCACCTCTTGCGGAGTGCGGTAGCCGCCCACATCAAGGATGGTCTCGGCGGCTTTGGCAGTCTCGGGCGTGCGGAGTGCTCGGACGCCTCGCCCTGCCAGGTCGCCTACCGCGCCCATCCCACGGATCACCGGAGGCAACGCTGCACCGATTGCCGCGCCAGTATCCGCACTAGTCGGATCGATAAGCGCGGCGCTGGCTGCACCGTTGATGCCACCTCCTGCGGCGCGCACGCCTATGTTCGCAGCTTTGCCGGCAATCGTTGCCGGCGCCAGGCCGGTGCGCATGCCTCCGCTCGCCGCCGCATTCCCGATCACTTCCAGGCCCGGCGCTGCGCGCGCAAGCATTGGGAAGGTTCCTGCCGCCTTGAGGCCGAGGCCCACCGCACCCCCTACGGGATACGTGGCCGCAATGTTCCCAACGATCCGGCCGCCGGTAAAGGACGGGCTTGCGTTCTCGTCGTTGAACGCCTTCAGAGAAGCCTCGCGCTCGGCGTTCTGCTTCTCTACAGGTGTCTGAGCCGTGCCCGTCACCAGCGTAGAGAGGTTGCTCCCCGGTGGCCGCTGCAGCGCCGCCTGCACCCGCGCCTCATGGTTCAGGAGCGTATTGCCGACATCGGCGAAGCCGGACGCAATACCTTTCCCAACGCTGCCCATGTCGACGCCCGCCATGGCGAGCAATGGCCCAACGACGGGGATGGTCGCAGTTGCGGCGCGCGCGGCAGTGTCGGGCGTGAACAGGCCACCACTCGCTGCAGGCTTCGGTACAGCAGCCCGCGCCGCCTGGGGCTCGGGAGTTGGTGTCTTCTGGCTGAACTGCGCGTTCAACTCAGCCCAAGGATCAGCTTGCGCCGAGCCCTTGGTGGATTGTCCCGTCTGGCTGAACTTCTCGTTCAGCGAGGCCCAGTCCGCGTCAGCAGCGCTCGGTGCTTGTGCTTGCGATTGCCCCATGCCGGCCATCACTTTCTGGATGTAGTTGCGAGTTTCGGAAGGAGCAGCGTCCAAGCCCCTACGCTTCAGGTTGCCGATGCCCCAGTTGTAGGCCGCCAGAGCCTGCGGCAGGTCACCACCGGTCTGCTTGAGTAGGTCGGAGTACATGTGCGCGGCGGCACCCGCAGAGGTCTGCAGGTCGTAGGGATCGGCCAGGCCGTACTGCCGAGCGGTAGCCGGCATGAACTGAAAATGGCCTTCGGCTCCCGCTGGCGACACCATCGCGCGCCCGCGGCCGGACTCCGCCGACCAGACGCTATCCAGGAGCCCGGAGGGCAGTCCATATTGGCGTTCGAGCTGGCTGAACAGTTCCATCACTTCATCCAGCGTTGCATGAGCGGATCAGCCAAGATTGAGCCGGCCACCTTGCGCCACTGCCTATCGATCTCGGTTAGGTCGCCGCGCTTCTGCGCGATAGGCAGCGCCGCCTCGTAATAGGCAGCCTTGCGAGCATCCATGTTCGCCTGGGCCTGGGTCAGATCGAGAATGAAGTCGTTCGCCTCGGGCCGGTTCTGGAGCGACACATAGGTCTGATTGAGGCGCTTCGCGTCGCCCTCGGTCGACGTGCCCTTTTGTTCGATTTGCTTTTTCATTAGGCGATCCATCGCGACCGACTGGAATTTCTGAGCGTTGGCAGCGAACATTTCGGCGCTCTTTGGGGCAACGCCAAGGCCGGCCAACACGTTGGCGGCGGTGGCTTTGGCTTCCGTGCCCCAGCCAGTGCTCAGGTCGATGCTTCGAAGCGCCTGAATGCTGTAGCTGACGCGCCCACCCCCAACACCCACCGTGTAGTGGATGGGAGCGCCTCCCTGCTGCCTGAGGTTCTTCAGGTGCCCAGCAGACAGACCCAAGAGAGCAGCTGCATCAGCCTCGCCGACGCGCATATCCGCCGATACTGGCATGTCCTCGGAGGCAACGACCGCGGCCAGGAGGATGGCGGTGGCCTCGACCCGCTCCGCAGGGGAAATGCCAGCAATCACCGGCGCCTCCCGTATTGCTCAGAAAAGTAGCGCAGGAGGTCCGGCTTCAGCTCAGCGGGAGTTTTGAGACAGTCCCGCCGCATCTCCTCCCGCCGTGCGTCGTCATCACCCCACCGATCACAAGCCCGCATCGCGGCGGCTAGAAGCTGCTCTTCGAGCCTCTCGGCCTCCGCCTGGCACTCCTTCAGGTACGCGACTATCGCCGGCTTGTTGGCCCGCAGCAGGTCGCGCTCGCTGTCATGGAGCGTGCTGGCTGGACTCACGAGCAGCTTGCCATCAGGCCTCAGTTCAACCGTGAAGCCCTGCGCCCACAACACCTCTAGGATGGACTGAGGCGTGCGCATCAGAACGCCTCCGCATCCGCCGAAGATTCCGAAGGTTTCGAAGATTCCAAGATTCCGGAGACGGAACCTTCGGAATCTTCGTGAGCCGACCGCAAAGATTCCGCCGAAGATTCCGAAGGTTCCACGTTCAGAAGACTGGAGCCTTCGGAATCTTCGGAACCTTCGAGCGTGACACTGGAATCTTCGGTGCCGGGTAGACGCCAGTACCAACCGCCTTGCATGCCGCCTTTCTTCCGGACGACGCCCAACTTCTTCGATGCAGCCCAGATCTGCTTCTTGGTGAATCCTGCAGCCTTGAGTGGCTTGCTCGCGGTGTCAGCCTCGGTCCACGTCGCAGCGGAAAGCTCCTCGCGCAGCATCGAGCTGGCATCCGATGTGTCCTCCCCGTCGTCGTCGCTGGGGTCCGTCAAGAGATCGCGAGCGGTTCCCTCGACGGCCTTGCCCCAAGCGATCCGGCTTGCCTCGATGCCGCCCATTACCTCGATCTGCTCCAGGTGGTATTCGAAGCCGCCGTCGTCCGGGCCGATGTTGGACTTGGCGCGGGCCAGAATGCGCGCGTCCTGGCCATCCTCGCCCTTCACCTTGGCAGCGACCATGACCACCCGGGCGACAGCGGAGAAGGCCACACTGCCAACCACGCGTTGCGCCGGATCTTGGCCCTGCCCGCCCTTAGCGAAATGGGTGATGCCAACGATGGCGCACCCGCATGTCGCGGCCAGGTCCACCAAGGGCTGGAGCGACCGGCGAACCTCGGTGTTCTTGTGGCTGTCACCGTTGACCGCCGAAACGACCGGATCGACCAGCACCATGCGCACATCACCGATCTGCTCGATGGCCTGGGTCAGTTGGGACAGGTCACGCGCCGGGTCGAACGGCACCAGCTCGCCGTCAATCCTGGTGCCCTGCACGAAGAACACCCGCGCCGGATCGCCACCGGCCGCGACGATGCGGGGCAACAGCGTGTCGGCTGCATCGTCCTCACTGGAGAAGATCACTGCATTGCCCTTGGCGCACCGCGCGCCGTCGGGCCAAACACCGCCAATGGTCACAGTTGCGACCATCGTGAGACCCAGCGTCGTCTTTCCCTGCCCAGGCGCACCAGCCAGCAAATGGAACTTCCCGTTCGCCAGCCAGTGACGCCACAGCCAATCAATGGGCTGGGGGTTGAGCTGGCTGCCGCAGACGATGGCAACCGCGTTGTTCGGGTCCATGGGCGCGGCCCTGGCAGCCTCGATGTTCTTGAGCACGGCGTTCATGCCTGCACCTCCACTTTCCCGGCGAGCCGGTGCAGGTCGTTCATATCTGTGTCCGTGTCCTTGCGAGGCAGTCCGTCGAAATTCGGCATTGCAAGCAGGCCCCCGACCGCCTGAGCGGCTTCTGTCGCCGCCTTCAGGCCCGGGTTGCCTTCGGTCTTCCAGTCGTCGTCACCAGCAATCACCAGCGTGACGCAGGGGAACTTGGCTCGCAGGGCCTTGGCTACAGGCAGGAGGTTTCCGGCGTTGAACGCGACCGCCACAGCTAGGCCGGTGTCTTCGTGGATCGTGGCGCCCGTGGCGTAGCCCTCGCAGACCACCAGACGGCCCGAGGGCCGACCGATTGAGCAATAGCAGCCCTTCACCCGCCCACCAGGCATAAAGCGCTTCTCACCGTCCGGCGCGATGCTCTGCAGGCTCCAGAGCCGGCCCTCTGTGTCTCGCATGGGAACTAGCAGCGTATGGCCGCCCTCGATGCGGATGCCGTAGGCCTGAACACCCTTGTTCGTCAGGTAGGTGTGTTCCGTGACCGGCTCCGCAGCAGCCCAACGGCGTGCAGCAGCCTCAGCGGTTTCCGCCTGTCGCTCGCGCTGTTCCACGTCGTGTTGGCGGCGCAGCGCATCCATCCGACGCTTGAACGCCTCCCGCTCGGCCGGAGTCAGCTCGCGATCATTCCGGCGCGTCTCCACCAGCCCGCAGCGAAAGCAGTGCGCCACGCCGTGACCTTCGCCGGCGATGGTGACGCCCATGGTCTTGTCCTTGGCTGAACGACCGCAAGCGGGACAGGAGACACGGCAACCGCCAGCAGAGTATTCGTCGAAATCGATCAAACTGCACCTCCGATCAGGCGCAGGAACGCCCCCAGTGCCGCCAAGTCGGGGCAGCGGCGAGCAGCACCGACCCGCGTGACGACATAGCCGCCATCGGCCATCTCGAAGACCTCATGGCCCAGGAGTGCCAGTCGAGCACGGAGCGTTTCGAGGAGCTTGGATTCAGACATGAGCCAGCCCCCCACGTTGGATCAACCAAGCTGCCAGCCGATAGGACAGGCAGCCTCGGACAGCCGCCATGACGATGGCGGTCTTCATGAGCCGGCGGATCACGCCTTCACCTCTTCAATAAGGGAGTAGAGGGCGGCTCGCGGGTGGGCATACCCGTCGCGGTCGACGACCGTGATGCGATTGGTCTGAATGTTCCAGCCCTGCTTGCGCAGGCCCCAGATCCGAGCCGAGATCTGGAAAATCCCGATCGCCCTGAATGAGTCCGTCGTCTGAGGGCGAACGCGCAGCGCGGCGATGATCCGCGCCTCCTGCACGCGCACTGCATTGCCTCGGGTGCTCAGGGCCTTGGCATCTTCAGGCGATGCCGCGACAATAGACGCAGATTCAGTGCTTTGAGATTGCGACGCCCCGCCCGCCAGCGGGGTTTGTCGTTTCTGGCGGGCCGACATCAGTCCACCCCCAGGAGCTTGCGCAGATCAGCAGTGGGCCAGGCAAGCCGGCCGTTGATTCGGCGAGGCCGGATCGGGCCGTCTTCCCGGATCGCCCAGAGTCGCAGCGTCTGCTGCGCTCGGTTCAGGTGGTAGGCCGCGACGGCCGTCGGGAGTGCTGCCCGAGTCTCGGATTCGAGCGATGGTGGTTGAACTGCAGCGGATGCCACGTCGTTCCCCCTTGGGTTGTTGAACATGGCTTCTCATCATGGGCATATTCCGGCAGGTAAGTGCTTGCCGATTGCCTACCGATCACCTGCCGTCAACTAGCTTGCTGCAAGGCGCGCAATGTGCGCCCGCACGTCCTGAGCAAGCGCCTGCCTCGTAATTTTTAGGCTTTTGGCTACCTTCCCGATCCCCCTGGGCAAGTGGGAATAGGTGTCGGCAGGCATATCCAACCCTGCGTCCAAGCAGGCCCTGTATCGGTCCGCTTGCCGCCTCGCCTGATCCATCGTCGAGGCTGGCTCAGGATGGGGGCGTTCGGCGAAGGCTGGCGCCGTCTGCTTTTCTATTTGGTCGCGCGGCTGGTCGTCCAGCGCACCCGGCCATTCGGATCGAACCGCCTTTTCGAATTCGTCGGGCCGCAATGAGGTTCGAAAAAGCGCCGCTCCCATGAAAAACGACTCCGGCGTTCCTGATCCAGGCTTTCTAACGGTGAGTAGTCCGTCCTCAACCATAGTCCGCAGTCTCTTCTGAATGTCTGCAACGTCGACTGCTCTAGAGACAAGTGCGATCTCGTCGAACGGGTCGGCGTGTGGGTTCTGTGCGTCATAAATGAGATCTGCAGCGCACGAGAACGGGAGCAGGATTCTGGACGCGATTGCCGCAGACAACGTTGGCGGGATGGTCGGATTAAGCAATTCCTTGACGACGCGACGGCGCCACTGGCTCATCTGCTCATCTGCGGCTGCGCTTCGGGAGTCCGCCTCTCGGGCTAGGTCAGCGGTCATCGCCTTGGCTTGAGCGCGTCGTATGCCTCGCTCTTCGTCTGATATCCCGACGGCCCATAGATTGACCGTCTCATTTGCCGCCTCATTCGCCCGATCGTGCGCTTGCTTTGCCTCTTGCGCCGCCTGCTCCAAGTCGACAGGTCGATCGCCTACTACCCTACAAGCGCGCTGAAACGCTGCGTAGGCTGACTTGATTGCCTGTCGTGCCTTCGTGCCTCGGAGGCCTAATCGCTCAAGCATCCCAGCATCTGGCTCTCCTTCCATCATCCCGAAGTCAGAAGCCACAACGGCGCCTGGCCCGAAAACGAGGTAAGCGGCAAGTTCGCGCGCGTTGAAGGGCGCCGGCAAGCCGGGGGTGCTCAGCGGGTCGGGGCCACTCTCGCCAAGATCACAAGCCGGCGTCCAGTGCACGTCGTTGCCCGAAGGGAATGAATTCAATACTGCTTCTGCGGTCCAAACCCCGTCCGGACGGACGTCGAACCACTCTCGGTCATTGAAGATCAAGCGCGCGACCTCGATCCCATATCGCATTTCGTCCACGATGCACCCTTCTCGGCATCCTTCGTTGGGATGCCCCAGCAGGCGGGTGAAGGTGACCCGCTTTTCAACCCGTCGGCCTAGCTGGGGCAAAACTCAAGCGGCTTGCTTCTCCTCAACCGGGAAAGGCACAGCAGCAACCTCCAGCATCCACCGCTCGATGCGCTCGTGATGGATGCGCAGCAGGTCGAGAGGACGGACGGTGTAGTGCTTTTCCGCGGTGGCGCTCGGCTTGTGGCCCATGATCTGGGCGACTACCCCTGCAGGGATCTCAAGCCACTCCGTGAGGCTCTTGAAGCTGCGGCGCAGCCCGTGCAACGTCAGACCATCGATTCCGGCTGTCTTGCAGGCGGTGACATGTGGAGCGCGCGGAAGAGAAAGCCGACCGTCCTCAGCCGTTGGGCTGGAGAACACCCAGCCCTTTTTCGTCCGAGGCAACTCCTGTAGCAGCGCGTGCACGTAGGGCGTCAGGGGAATCACCCGCTCGCCCTCAACCTTGTCGCGGATGGTGATACCACGCCATTGCTCGTTGACGTCCGCCCACCGCATATCGAGCACTTCGCCAGGCCGAGCCCCCGTGAGCAGGATGATCTGCAGGTAGGCGCTGATTGCGGGGTTGCCGATGTTCCGGATGGCCTGGAACCAAGCAGGAAGTTGTTCCTTGAGAAGGACGTCCGTCTTGACCGAGGGCCGCCCGAACGCCTGGCGCGCCCGCTTCGTCTTCGCCGGATTGATCGGAACGATCGCCTTGTAGTCGGCGTGTTCGCCGCACCAGTTCAGGAATGCCTTGAGGCACCGCCAGGCCAGACGGCCCTGCGTGGGACGCGTCTTCGCTTCCTTGGTCGCCCAGATCTCCACTTCCTCCGGCGTCAGGTCGACCAACCGCATTGACAGAAGCGAGTGAATCGGGCCGGCGATCGTGACGCCTCGACCATCCGTCCCGCGTTTTGTAACCTTGCCGCCCTCTTTGGCCAGCGCCTTGTGGTCCGCCAGGTGCCGATCACCCCACTGGTCTTTCCTGTCCTCAAGATAAGCATTCCAGGCAGCACCCACCGTGGCGGTGGCGTACTTGGCAAGTGCCACCTGGGTCGCGGCCTCAGCGAGCGCAGCCCGCTTCACCTGCCGGGGGTCTTTCCCCTCATCAATGTGCCGTTGCAGCTCGCGAGCCTTCTTCTGCGCCTCGGGGATGGGCCATGACTCCGGGCTGCCGATGGTGACGCGCACCGTCTTGCCCTGGTAGATGCCCTGGAACACATAGGACGGCTTGCCGCTGGGCGTGGTGCGCAGGCCGAGACCAGGTGTGCTCGCGTCCCAAAGGAAGGCTTGCGCCTTTCCCGGGGAGCACTTGAACGCAGCTACGCGAGGTGCGGTGAAAACAACCTTGGCCATGGTCTCGATGTAACGGCGGATGTAAGAAATCTGCCCAATAAAAGCGCAACCTCGATCAACACATGAACTGGCTTTCCATCCAGCCATTCCCACGTAACTCGTTGATTTGCATTGATTCTATCGACGCTGATCAACGAAGCAAGATGTTTTTCCGTTCGGACTGTTAATCCGTAGGTCCCTGGTTCGAGCCCAGGTCGGGGAGCCAAATAAAAGGCCGCATGGCCCTTAGCCCCGCTGCTGCAGTTTCTGTAGCGCGGGGCTTCTTCTTTGGTGCTCCGGCAAGTGCGGCTTGGCCGCACTGTCATCAGCCTTGAGCATCGGGAAGCACGCAAGCGAACATCAGCTTGCCGCTGATCGGATCCCAGATATAGCCGTCGTGTTCGACCGCCTGCAGTGCTTGGACGAAATCTCCCCGCAGCAGCCCATTGTGCGAGGACTTCTTGCCTTGCGTGATGATCACGCCGATGCCTGCGCCTGCCAACCGCTGCAACGCAGGCGTGATATAGCCCGGCCAGTCGCCCATTCCTTCCGGAACCTTCAGCCACACGGTGGTGGCCTCTTCGCGCGCTCCTTCCTGGCCCTGCAGATACAGGGTCTTCAGGCAGTGCGCCAGGTACTTGTGGTCGTCGGTGAAGCGGGTGGCGAAAAGAGGCTCGACCATGGCCACGTGATGAACCCCGGCGCCGACGTTCACGGCACCATGGGTCATGCGGAAATACCTCCGGCTCGTCTCCAGCGTCTCGAGGTCCCAGTCGGTCAGCTTCGGCTTCGCCGCCGCATGCGCCGTGAACTGGCCTTTTGCTGACGTCGGCGCAAGGCGCTGACGCAAGGCGGCCACGCCGGCTGCCAATGCGCTGGAGTGCGTGGCGTAGCGGTCCGGCGAAGACCGCTGCAACTCATAGGAGAAAAGCTTTCCGCGCGCTCCGGCGCCGTCGAGCAGCAGCCAGACGAATTCGCCCGGCGCCACTTCGCGCACGGTCAGCGCGATATCGCGCAATGCCATGACACAACTCCCTGAACTATTTTTATCTTGGCTCTCGCGTGGGGCCGTTGCCCCATCGCCTGACTTCTTCGTTTTACCCAGTCTGCAGTGCGTCCATTACCTTCAACGTGGCGCCACCCGCACGGGCGGCTCGTGCTGACAGCCGCGTCCGCGCCCACCATGCATAGTCCGCGCGCGCACGTGAAGGTGACTTCCCAGTGGAGTTCTGGTTCATGAATGCCGTCCCTGACCGATCCCCGCCTTCAGTGCGATGCAGCCACACCATGAAGACGCTGCAAAACGTTTGCAACAGAAATTGTTACCGCCGCGGCAAGAGCCGGTCCAGTGATTTCTTCACGATCAATCGCATGCGATTGGACCGGCCCGACCGCGTATGGCCCGTTGGCTTGGGCCGGCGCGCAGCCAAGCGCACCGAATGCGAACAAGTGATTCCTGAAGAGCCGTGCATGAGCGTGAGACCGCGAGAAGTCGTGACTTCGCGTTGGCGTGCGCAATCTCGCACTGCCGGTCTTTCTTTTATGCTTTGCCATGCTCGGCCGCTGCCGCGGCCGCACCGCCCCCCATGCCCATCCCCTCGCCTGCAGTCCCGCATCCGCTCGCCGTCAGGTCGCGGCCGGGCTGGCAGCCGGCGGTCGATGCCGACCGGTGTACGGGCTGTGGCTGGTGCGTTGCGGCGTGCGAGCCCCATGTGCTCGCTCTCGAGACGGCGGCGTGGCGCAAGCGCTCCGTGCTGCAGGACGCCACGCATTGCACCGGCTGCAGCGAATGCGCCGTGCGCTGCCCGTTCCACGCGATCACGATGGTCCGCGCGTCGCCCGCGGACCTCAGGCCGGAAGATTGACAGCCGACGCCGGCAGCAGGACGACTGCGCGCAGGCCACCCAGCCGGGACGATGCCTCGAGGCGCACGGTTGCGCCATGGAGCTGCGCCACCGAGCGCACGATGGCCAAGCCGAGACCGCTGCCCGGAGCCTGCGGCTCGCCGGACCGATAGAAGCGATCGAGCACACGCTCGCGTTCGCCCTGCGGCAGGCCCGGCCCGCTGTCGTCCACATGCAGTTCGACCCCGGCCGGCGTGGCTTCGATCTCCACATCCACCCGGCCGCCTTCGGGCGTGTACTTGACGGCGTTGTCGGCCAGGTTGCGCACCATCATGCGCAGCGCTTCTGGATGGCCCTGCACGATCGCCGCGTCGGCACGCCCCAGGCCCACGTCGATGCGGCGCGCCTGCGCCGCAGGCACCACGTCACCGATAGCGAGCCTCGCGACCTGTACCAGATCGACTGCCTCGCCCGGCGCGCCCGCGGCCGCGCTGGCCTCCTGGCGCGCCAGCGCAAGCAGTTGCTCGACCAGCCGGGTAGCGCGGTCGATGCCGGCCGACAGCCGCTGCACCGCCACCTCGCGGGCACCGTCGTCCTGCGCGCGTTGAAGGCCCTGCACTTGCAGCTTGAGCGCGGCCAGGGGCGAACGCAATTCGTGCGCTGCGTCGGCCACGAAGTGCTTCTGCACCTCGAAGGCATGGCGCACGCGGTCGAAGAGCAGGTTGAGCTCGTGCACCAACGGGCGCACCTCCTCAGGCAGGCCGTCCTCGCTCACGGGCGACAGGTCGTCGGCCTGCCGCGTCGCCACCTGCCGGCGCACGCGCGCCACCGGCGCCAGCGAGCCGCTCACCACCCACCAGACCACCAGCATGAGCATCGGTGCCATCAGCACCACCGGCCCGACGGTGCGCAGGGCCAGCGTGCCGGCCATCTGGCGGCGGGCGGCCATGTCCTGCGCGACCTGGATCACGAGGCCCCGCGCCTGCAGCGAGAAGACGCGGTACGTGGTTCCGCGCGCATTGACGTCGGAGAAACCCAGCACCGCGCGCTGCGGCAGCGCGGCCTCCTCGGCCGATTCGAAGATGCGCTCGCCATCGACGGTCCACACCTGCACGACGAATTCGAAGTTCTGCTCGCCGCCGCGAAGGCCGCTGACGGCTGCGCTGGGGGGCAGCCCGGAGCGCAGCGACATCGCCATCTGCTGCATGTGGTAGTCGAAGATCTCGTCGGCTTCGCGCAGCACCGTGCGGTAGGTGACCAGGGCCTGGACCGCACCCGCCAGCACGATGGCGGCCAGCAGGAACCACAGCAGCCGGGCGCGCAGCGACCCCACGCGGCGTGGCGCCGGCGCCGCGTGCTCGGAGGCCGGCCCGCTCATTCCTTGGGCACCATGTAGCCCACGCCGCGCACGTTGCGGATCAGGTCGGCACCGAGCTTCTTGCGCAAGCCGTGGATGTAGACCTCCACCGCGTTGCTGCTGATCTCGTCCTTCCAGCTGTAGAGCTTTTCCTCGAGCTGCTGGCGCGACAGCAGCATGCCCGGACGGGCGATCAGAGGCTCCAGCACGGCCCACTCACGCGCCGAGAGCACGACCGACCGGCCCTCAACCGTCACCTCGCGTGTGCTGGGGTTGATGGTCACGCCCATGTGTTCGTACACCGGCTCCGCTCGGCCGGAGGCGCGGCGCAGCAGCGCGCGGATGCGGGCCAGCAGTTCGTCGAGGTCGTAGGGCTTGAGCACGTAGTCGTCGGCGCCGGCGTCGAGCCCTTCGATGCGCTGCTGCACCGAGTCGCGTGCCGTGGCGATCAGCACCGGCATGCGCTGCTTGCGCGCCCGCAGGCCGCGCAGGACCTCCAGGCCGTCCTTGCGCGGCAGGCCCAGGTCGAGCAACACCAGGTCGTACTGCTGTGTGCGCAAGGCGGATTCGGCAGTCTCACCGTCCTTCACCCAGTCGACGGCGTACTGCTCGGCCCGCAGCAGATCGAGCACGGCCTCGCCGATCATCACGTCGTCTTCGAGCAGCAGCAGGCGCATGGCGGTTCCCTTGTAGAAAGGCTGGTTCGAGCGCGTCGCGGCGGCCGAAGTTCAGGCAAAGGTCAAAGTATGGCGCGCACCTCGCGCGCCGCCTCGAAGAGCAGCGGCAGCATGTCGCGCTGCAGCGCCTCCTCCGAATGACGCGTGCCGGACAACACCACATTCAGCGCCGCGACCGTCTGCCCGCGCATGTCGCGCAATGGCACGGCCAGGGCTTGGACGCCCAGTTCGTGTTCCTCGCTGGCGAAACAGTAATCCTGCTTGCGCACCAGAACCAGTGTCTGGCGCAGCAGCCGGGTCTGGGTGACGGTGTGCGGCGTGAGCCTTGCCAGCGTCCGGCCCTTGAGCCAACTCGTGAGCTGTGGCGCCGTCAGCGCAGCCAACAGCACGTGTCCGGTGGACGTGGCATGCGCCGGCAGTCGTGCGCCCAGGTGCAGGCCGTAGGCCAGCACGCGGGTGGGGGCACCGTAAGCGCCGCTGCGCGCCACGATGACGACCTCCTCCCCGTCGAGCACGACGGCCGAGAACGATTCGCCGGTCTGCGCCGCAAGCCGGTTCAGCGTGGGTTGCAGGGCCCGCGGCAACCGCGACGACGAGAGATAGCTGCCCGAGAAGCGCAGCACCTTGGGTGCCATCCAGAAGTAGCTGCCGTCGGTCTCGAGGTAGCCCAGGTGCGCGAGCGTGAGCAGGTGCCGCCGGGCCGCGGCGCGGGTGATGCCGGCACGCTCGGCCGCCAGGGTGGCGTTGAGACGCTGGCGTTCGGTGTCAAAGCTTTCCAGCACGGCCATGCCCTTGGCGATGCCTTCGATGAAATCGGCCTTGGCGATGGTCATGGAAGTAGCAATCGGAAGTCGGTGAACGGCAGTGGCTGCGCGATGATCGCGCAGCCGGTTCCATGATCGCACACTCGGCCGAGGCGCCGTGCGCAGCGCAGGCTTCGGCGTCCTACGCTTCGCACACCCATTCAGGAGACACCAGAACATGCGCACCCAAGTCGCCATCATCGGCGCCGGCCCCTCCGGACTGCTGCTCGGCCAGTTGCTCCACGCCGCCGGGATCGACAACGTCATCGTCGAACGCCAGAGCGGCGACTACGTGCTCGGACGCATCCGCGCCGGCGTGCTCGAGCAGGTCACGATGGACCTGCTGGCCCAGGCGGGCGTCGACGCCCGTGCGAAGGCCGAGGGCCTGCCGCACGACGGCATCGAACTGCTCTTCAAGGGCGCGCGGCATCGCATCGACATGCACGCGCTCACCGGCGGCAAGCGCGTGACGGTGTACGGCCAGACGGAAGTGACCCGCGACCTGATGGAGGCGCGCGCGGCCAAGGGCCTGACCACCGTTTACAGCGCCGCCAACGTGAGTCTGCACGACTTCGACGGCCAGCGCCCGCGGGTACGTTACGAGAAGGACGGGGCCACGCACGAGATCGAGTGCGACTACATCGCCGGCTGCGACGGCTACCACGGCGTGAGCCGGGCCAGCGTGCCGCCGAGCGCCATCCGCCTCTACGAGAAGGTGTACCCCTTCGGCTGGCTGGGCGTGCTGGCCGACGTGCCCCCGGTCTCGCACGAGCTGATCTATGCCAACACTTCGCGCGGCTTCGCACTGTGCAGCATGCGCAGCGCGACGCGCAGCCGCTACTACGTGCAGGTGCCGGTCGAGGAAAGGGTCGAGCGCTGGAGCGACGAGGCTTTCTGGGACGAACTGCGCGCACGGCTCGACCCCGAGGCGCGCGAGCACCTCGTGACCGGCCCCTCGCTGGAAAAGAGCATCGCGCCGCTGCGCAGCTTCGTTGCCGAGCCCATGCGCTTCGGCCGCCTCTTCCTGGCCGGCGATGCGGCCCACATCGTGCCGCCCACCGGCGCCAAGGGACTGAACCTCGCCGCCGCCGACGTGGGTTACCTGTCGCAGGCCTTCATCCACCACTACCGGGACCACAGCCCGTCGGCGCTGGACCGCTATTCCGACCTGTGCCTGCGGCGAGTCTGGAAGGCCGAGCGCTTCTCGTGGTGGTTCACCTCGCTGATGCACCGCTTCCCGGACACCGGCGAATTCGGCCAGAAGATCCAGGAGGCCGAACTGGACTACCTCGTGCATTCGAAGGCTGCCTCCACATCGCTGGCCGAGAACTACGTGGGACTGCCTCTGGAAAGCTTCTGAAAAGGCCCTGCACGGGTGACCTCACGCCAATAGATGCCGGCACCGCGTTGCCGGCAGTCATGTCCTGGCACCCTTGGCGCCCTCACGGGCGCGGCTGCAGCCGCATCAGCTTGCCATCCTGGGCATCGGTCAGGACATAGAGCAGCCCGTCGGGGCCCTGGCGCACGTCACGGATGCGCTCGCGCCCGTCCTCCAGCAGCTTGTGTTCGGCCACGACCTTGCCGTCCTTGAGCTCCATGCGGTCCAGATAGCCGAACTTGAGCGACCCGACGAAGAGGTTGCCCTTCCAGCCCGAGCCGTACCGGTCGCTGGTCAGGAAGGCCATGCCCGAGGGCGCGATCGATGGCACCCAGTACTTGAGCGGCTGCTCCATGCCGGCCTGGGTCGTGATGCCGTCGCCGATCTTTCCGCCGCCGTAGTTCTCGCCGTAGGTGATGACCGGCCAGCCGTAGTTTCGGCCGGCCTGCGGCACGTTGATCTCGTCGCCGCCTTGCGGGCCGTGCTCGTGCATCCAGAAGCGGCCGTCCGGGCCCAGCGCGGCGCCCTGGCCGTTGCGGTGGCCGTAGCTCCAGATCTCGGGCAGCGCGCCGGCACGATTCACGAAGGGGTTGTCCGCGGGCGCCTTGCCGTCCTTCCGGATGCGGATCACCTTGCCCAGGTGGTTGTCCAGCGTCTGGGCGTCATCCTTGCGGCTGAAGCGGTCGCCCAGGGTCATGAACAGCGTGCCGTCGGGCATCTCGACGATGCGGCAGCCGAAGTGGTGGCGGCTGGCCACCTTCGGCTTCTGGCTGAAGAGGACCTGGACGTTCTCCAGCCGCGTGCGATCGGCCGACAGTTGCGCCTTGGCCAGCGCCGTGCCGTTGGCGCTGCCGCCGGCATCGGGCTCCGAGTAGCAGAAGTAGACGGTGCGGTTGCTGGCGAAGGCCGAATCGGTGATGACGTCGAGCAGGCCGCCCTGCCCGCCCGCGGCGACAGCAGGCAGGCCCTGCAGCGCCTCGTTCAAGCGCCCGCCGGGCTCGACGACGCGCATCCGGCCCGGCTTTTCGGTCACCAGGAAGCGCCCGCCCGGCAGGAAGGCAACGGCCCAAGGGTTCTCCAGCCCGGAAATCACCACCTCGGTGCGCACCGGCGCCTGCGCCAGCGCCGCCCCTGCCCAGACGAGCCCCATCCACATCGCGTGTTTTGCCTTCATATGCACACCTTTGCCGGTCGAAAAGAACACTTTGTCGTTAACTTAGTGGCAAAGACCGAGCCATCCACCAATGACCCCAGGCAATGAAAACTGCAGCTGTTACAACTTTTATTCTGCTGCACTGCAATAAACTCAGCAAAATCAATGGGTTACACTACTTTTTGAATCAATATTCCAAATTGACATCGTTCAGTGTCATCAATATCCTACGCGCCCATGCGTCAAATTGTCCTCACCGCTCTGGCCCTCGCTCTTGCCGCCTCTGCCTACGCAGCCCCGCAACAGAACCAGACCGATGAGATGGACAAGACCCTGGCCGATCGCGGGTTCATGGGCCATATCGACAACGTGCGCCACGCAGTGACCGACCGCACATCCGAACTGGTGGTCAGCGCCATAGGCTTCCTCGGCGTCCCCTACCGCCGCGGCGGCAACAGCGCCGAGACGGGCTTCGACTGCAGCGGCTTCGTCCGCGCCATGTACAACAAGTCGGTCGGCCTTCTGCTCCCGCGCCGCGCCGAAGAGCAGGCCGCCGCCACCGAGAAGATCGACCGCAGCGACCTCAAGCCCGGCGACCTCGTCTTCTTCAACACCATGCGCCGCGCCTTCAGCCATGTCGGCATCTACATCGGCGACGGCAAGTTCATTCATTCCCCCCGCACCGGCTCCGAAGTCCGCGTCGAAGACATGAACGGCAGCTACTGGCAGCGCCGCTTCAACGGCGCCCGCCGCGTCATCGAAGACAACAAGACGGCCGGCGAATAAGCGTCCCGGCCCGGCGCCAGATGAAATCCCGCACGCCGCGGGATTTTTTTCGTCCGCCGCCAGTCGCCAGTCGCCAGCGTCAGTCTGCGCGGTAGATCAGCACCTTGAGTGCCCGTACGGGCGCCGCATCCGCGAACGCGGGTGGATTGGCCAGACGCTCGACAAAGCGCAGCGCGGGCGCCTCGGCCTGCACCAGTGCCTGCAGAAACTCCGGCCCCAGTTCCGGCGCGTTGAGGCACAGCATCGCGTGCCCGCCAGGCGCCAGCAACTCCGGCAGACGCCGCACGATGCGCCCGTAGTCCTTGGTGGCGACGAAGCTGCCCTTCTGGAAGCTCGGCGGATCGACGATGGCGAGCGCATACGGCCCCTCGCGGCCGATGCGCCCCCAGGACTTGAAGATGTCGTGACCCAGAAAGCTCGCCCCGCCCTCCAGGCCGTTGAGCCGGTGGTTCTGCTGACCGATCGCCAGCGCGCCGCTGCTCATGTCCATGTTCAGCACCTGGTCGGCGCCGGCGTGCAGCGCCGCCACCGAAAAGGCGCAGGTGTAGGCGAACAGGTTCAGCACCTTCAGGCGCGGCGTCCAGCCGCCGCCGGTGCGCGACGCGGCATCGGCGGCCACGCGCCCGGCGATGTGCTCGCGCACCCAGCGCCGGCCCGCCGCCATGTCGAGGAAGAGGCCATGGTTCTGGCCGCGCAGCACGTGCACGCGGTAGCGCAGCCCGTCTTCCGTCACCTCGTGCGGATCGGGCGCCGCACCGGCCATGAGGCGCGTGTCGGCGCGCCCGCCGCCTTCGCGCACCTGCAACACCCAGTTCAGCGGCCCGGCATCGAGCTGCCGCCAGCGCTCGGCCAAGGCGTCGCCGATGGCATCGATCTCGGCCTCGTCCATCGCGCGAAAGCTGGTGAGCAGCAGCACGGGCGGGTACGCGTCGAGTGCCCAGTGTTCGCAGCCAGGATGCAGCCCGCCGCGGCCGTGGAAAAGGCGCACGGCCTCGGTGGGCAGGTCCATGCGGGCGATGGCGTCGAGCAGGGGTTGCATGTCAGTGTTCAGAATGAAAAAGCCGCGCAACCCGCATCGGGATTGCGCGGCCAGCTATCGAAAAGATAGCAAGCGGTAGCGCGTCAGCCAGCCTTCTTCTGCGGCGGCAGGTCGGTGCAGGTGCCGTGCGCCACTTCGGCCGCCATGCCGATCGACTCGCCCAGCGTGGGGTGCGGGTGAATGGTCTTGCCGATATCGATCTCGTCGGCGCCCATCTCGATGGCCAGCGCGATCTCGCCGATCATGTCGCCGGCATGCGTGCCGACGATGCCGCCACCGAGGATGCGGTGCGTCTCCGCGTCGAACAGCAGCTTGGTGAAGCCCTCGTCGCGCGTGTTGGCGATGGCACGGCCCGACGCGGTCCACGGGAAGTGGCCCTTCTTGATCTTGATGCCCTCGGCCTTGGCCTGGTCCTCGGTCAGGCCCACCCACGCCACCTCGGGGTCGGTGTAGGCCACGCTGGGGATCACGCGGGCGTTGAAGGCGGCGGCCGCCAGTTCCTTGCTGCCCTGCTGCTCGCCCGCGATGACCTCGGCGGCCACGTGCGCCTCGTGCACCGCCTTGTGGGCCAGCATGGGCTGGCCGACGATGTCGCCGATGGCGAAGATGTGCGGCACGTTGGTGCGCATCTGGATGTCGACCGGGATGAAGCCGCGGTCGCTCACCGTCACGCCGGCCTTGTCGGCGCCGATCTTCTTGCCGTTGGGGCTGCGGCCCACGGCCTGCAGCACGAGGTCGTAGACCTGCGGCTCCTTGGGTGCGTTGGCGCCCTCGAACATGACCTTGATGCCGTCCTTGGTCGCTTCTGCGCCGACGGTCTTGGTGCCGGTCATGATGTGGTCGAAACGCGGGGCGTTCATCTTCTGCCAGACCTTCACCAGGTCGCGGTCCGCGCCCTGCATGAGGCCGTCGAGCATCTCGACCACGTCCAGGCGGGCGCCGAGCGTGGAATACACCGTGCCCATCTCCAGGCCGATGATGCCGCCGCCCAGGATCAGCATGCGCTTGGGGTCGGTGCCCAGTTCCAGCGCGCCGGTGGAGTCGACCACGCGCGGATCGTCCTTGGGCATGAAGGGCAGGCTCACGGCCTGCGAGCCGGCCGCGATGATGGCGTTGCGGAACTTGACGACCTTCTTGCTGCCGGTCGTTTCCGAGCCGCTGCCCGTGGTCTCGTCGACCTCGAGGTGGTAGGCATCGAGGAAGGTGCCCAGGCCGCGCACGGTGGTCACCTTGCGCATCTTCGCCATCGCCGTGAGGCCGCCCGTGAGCTTGCCGACGACCTTGTTCTTGTGCGCGAGCAGCTTGGCGCGGTCGATCTTGGGTGCGCCGAACTCCACGCCCAGGTCGGCGAAGTGCTTGACCTCGTCCATCACGGCCGCGACGTGCAGCAGCGCCTTGGAGGGGATGCAGCCCACGTTCAGGCACACGCCGCCGAGCGTGGCGTAGCGCTCCACGAGCACCGTCTTCATGCCCAGATCGGCCGAGCGGAAGGCGGCCGAGTAGCCGCCGGGGCCGGCGCCCAGCACCAGCGTGTCGCACTCGATGTCGACCTTGCCCGTGTAGGTGGATGCTACGGATTTGATAGCTGGCGCCGCAGATGGGGCGGACGCTGGAGCCGCTTTTGGCTCGGAAGGCGCAGGCGCCGGAGCGGGCGCGGAAGCCGGCGCGGCGGCAGCGCCCTCGGCGGCCTCCACCGTCAGCACCACCGAGCCTTCGCTGATCTTGTCGCCGACCTTCACCGAGACCGACTTCACGAGGCCGGCGTGGCTCGACGGGATCTCCATCGAGGCCTTGTCGGACTCGACGGCGATGAGCGACTGCTCGACCTTGATCGTGTCGCCGGGCTTGACCAGCACCTCGATCACCGCGACTTCGCTGAAATCGCCGATGTCCGGCACCTTGACTTGTTGTTCGCTCATGTGCTGTCCCCTATCAGTGTTCCGTTGCGGGCGCCGAACGTGCGGTTCAGCCGCCCTTGAGTTTGAGAGTGATGATTTCCAGCGGGCCCGCCGTGCTGCGGTCGAACTCGCAACCTGCGGCCAGCCCGGCCTCGGCCACTTCGCGCGCGCCCTTGGCGCGACCGTACGCGGCATGCATCGCGCCGAGCGCGAAGCTGCGGCCCGAGCCGATGCTCCAGAATTCCTTGAACTCGAAGACCTCGCGGTAGCTGTACACGCCGTAGATGCCGCTCGCATTGGCCAGCAACAGGCTGAACTGGCTGGACTCGTAGGGGTCGTGGTCCTCCTCCTTGGTCTGCAGGAAGAACGTCTCCTTGAGCATCGGATGCAGCTTGGTGAAGGTGAGGAACACCTCGTCCTTGCTGCCCAGCCGGATGTCCGCCTTGGGCATCGCCGCGAGCGCGTGGCGCAGCACCGGAAAGTGCGCGAGCGAGCCCGAGGCGGCGAACACGTTGCGGCCGTTCGCGCCGTCGATGGTGAACAGCTTGCGGTTGTCCTCCGATCGGTGCGACAGCCGCGTGTCCCCGAAGGTCACGAGCGTGTCGGCACCGATCGCCACCTGGCCGCCCTTGCGAACGGCCACCACGGTTGTCATCGGTTGCGGCCCGCGGTGAGCGTCAGAGGACGATGCGGCGGTAGTCCGCCAGCAGCTGGCCCAGGAACGCGTTGAAGCGCGCGGCCGCGGCGCCGTCGATCACGCGGTGGTCGTACGACAGCGACAGCGGCAGCACCAGGCGCGGCACGAACTGCTTGCCGTCCCACACCGGCTTCATCTGCCCCTTCGACAGGCCCAGGATGGCCACTTCGGGCGCGTTGATGATGGGCGTGAAGTGCGTGCCGCCGATGCCGCCGAGCGAGCTGATCGAGAAGCAGCCGCCCTGCATGTCGGCCGAACCGAGCTTGCCGTCGCGCGCCTTCTTGGCCAGATCGCCCATCTCCTGGCTGATCTGGATGATGCCCTTCTTGTCGGCGTCCTTAAGCACCGGCACCACCAGGCCGTTGGGCGTGTCCGCCGCGAAGCCAATGTTGAAGTACTGCTTGTAGACCAGCGTATCGCCGTCCAGGCTGGTGTTGAACTCGGGGAACTTCCTGAGCGCCGCGACCACCGCCTTGATGACGAAGGCCAGCATCGTCACCTTCACGCCCGACTTCTCGTTCTCCTTGTTGGTGGAGACGCGGAAGGCTTCGAGCTCGGTGATGTCGGCCTCGTCGTTGTTGGTGACGTGCGGGATCATCACCCAGTTGCGGTGCAGGTTGGCGCCACTCAGCTTCTTGATGCGCGAGAGGTCCTTGCGCTCCACCGTGCCGAACTTGGCGAAGTCCACCTTCGGCCAGGGGCTGAGGCCCAGCGCCGCGCCGTCGGCGCCGCCACCGGCCGGCGCCTTGGCGGCCGAGGCCTTGGTCTGCGTGGCGCCGCTCATCACGGCCTTGGTGAAGGCCTGGACGTCGGCTTCGGTGATGCGGCCCTTGGGACCCGAGCCCTTGACCTCTTCCAGCGGCACGCCGAGCTCGCGCGCGAACTTTCGCACCGAGGGCGAGGCATGTGGAAGGTTGCCAGTGGGCGCCTTGGTGGGGTCGTGTGCCGGTGCCGCCGCCGCGGGGGTTGCAGCAGCAGGCGCGGGTGCCGGCGACGAGGCCGACGCGGCGGGCGCAGGCGCCGCTGCGGCAGCAGCTGCCGGCGCCGGTGCAGGCGCCGCAGAGCCCCCTGCCCCTTCGAGCACCGCGATCAGGTCGCCGATGTTGACCGTGTCGCCGACCTTGACCTTCAGCTCCTTGAGTGTGCCGGCCGCGGACGAGGGAATCTCCATCGACGCCTTGTCGGACTCGACGGTGATGAGCGACTGCTCTTCCTTGATCGTGTCGCCGGGCTTGACCAGCACCTCGATGACGGCGACGTCCTTGAAGTCGCCGATGTCGGGCACCTTGACCTCGACCGGACCAGCGGACGTGCTTGCTCCTGAATTCGTAGCAGGCTGCGCAGGCGCAGCGGGCGCTGCAGCCGCTTTCGGCTCGGAAGCCGGTGCCGCCGCAGGGGCCGGTGCGGGTGCCGCGGGGGCCGCCCCTTCGGCTTCCAGGATCAGCACGACCGAGCCTTCGCTCACCTTCGCGCCGACATCGACCTTCAATTCCTTCACCACGCCGGCGGCGGACGACGGGATCTCCATCGATGCCTTGTCCGACTCGACCGTGATCAGCGACTGCTCGGCCTTGACCGTGTCGCCCACCTTCACCAGCACCTCGATCACCGCGACTTCGTCGAAATCGCCGATGTCCGGCACCTTCACTTCAATGGCTGCCATGTTCTGTGTCTCCCGCCGAAAGGCGTGTGTGTTCTGGTTGTGGTTTACGCGTACAGCGGGTTGATCTTGTCGGCCTTGATGGCGTACTTCTTGATGGCCTCGGCCACCTTGGCGGCGGGCACCGCGCCGTCGTCGGCCAGCGCGCGCAGCGCGGCGACCACGATGTAGTGGCGGTTGATCTCGAAGTGCTCGCGCAGCTTGCTGCGGAAGTCGCTGCGGCCGAAGCCGTCGGTGCCCAACACGCGGTAGCTGCGGCCCTTGGGGATGAAGGGGCGGATCTGCTCGGCGTAGGCCTTCATGTAGTCAGTCGATGCGACGACGGGGCCGGTGGTGCCGCCGAGCTGCTGCGCCACGAAGGGCACGCGTTGCTCGTCCGTCGGGTGCAGCAGGTTCCAGCGGTCGACGTCCTGGCCGTCGCGCGCCAGTTCGTTGAAGCTCGGGCAGCTCCACACGCTCGCGGCCACGCCCCAGTCCTTCTCGAGCAGTTCCTGCGCGAAGAAGGATTCGCGCAGGATGGTGCCGCTGCCCAGCAGCTGCACCGTGGGCACGTTCTTGCCCTTGATGGCCGGCGCCTGCTTGCTCAGGTACATGCCCTTGATGATCTGCTCCTCGGTGCCGGGCTGCAGGCCGGGCATCGCGTAGTTCTCGTTGAGCAGCGTGAGGTAGTAGTAGACGTTCTCCTGCTTCTCGACCATGCGCTTGAGGCCGTGGTGCAGGATGACACCGACCTCGTGCGCGAAGGTCGGGTCGTAGCTCACGCAGTTGGGGATCGTGCCGGCCAGGATGTGGCTGTGGCCGTCCTCGTGCTGCAGGCCTTCGCCATTCAGCGTCGTGCGCCCGGACGTGCCGCCCAGCAGGAAGCCGCGGGCCTGCATGTCGCCGGCCGCCCAGGCCAGATCGCCGATGCGCTGGAAGCCGAACATCGAGTAGTACACGTAGAACGGCACCATGATGCGGTTGTTCGTGCTGTAGCTCGTGGCCGCCGCGATCCAGCTGGCCATGCCGCCGGCCTCGTTGATGCCTTCCTGCAGGATCTGGCCGCCCTTGTCTTCCTTGTAGTACATGACCTGGTCTTTATCCACCGGGGTGTACTGCTGGCCATGCGGGTTGTAGATGCCGACCTGGCGGAACAGGCCTTCCATGCCGAAGGTGCGTGCCTCGTCCACCAGGATGGGCACGACGCGCGGGCCCAGCGCCTGGTCGCGCAGCAACTGCGTGAGGAAGCGCACGTAAGCCTGGGTGGTCGAGATTTCACGGCCTTCGGCCGTCGGCTCGAGCACGGCCTTGAAGGTCTCGAGCGCGGGCACGGTGAAGCTCTCGTCGGCCTTCACGCGGCGGTGCGGCAGGTAGCCGCCCAGCGCCTTGCGGCGCTCGTGCAGGTACTTCATCTCCGGCGTGTCGTCGGCCGGCTTGTAGAAGGGCAGCTCGGCGATCTGGCTGTCCGGGATCGGGATGTTGAAACGGTCGCGGAAGGCCTTGATGTCCTCGTCGCTGAGCTTCTTGGTCTGGTGGACGGTGTTCTTGCCCTCGCCGATCTTGCCCATGCCGAAGCCCTTGACGGTCTTGACGAGCAGCACGGTGGGCTGGCCCTGGTGGTTCTGCGCGGCGTGGAAGGCGGCGTACACCTTCTGCGAGTCGTGGCCGCCGCGCTGCAGGTTCCAGATCTCGTCGTCCGTCATGTTCTCGACCATCTTGGCCGTGCGCGGGTCGCGGCCGAAGAAGTGCTTGCGGACGTACGCGCCGTCGTTGGCCTTCATGGCCTGGTAGTCGCCGTCGTTGGTCTTCATCATGAGCTCGCGCAGGGCGCCGTCATGGTCCTTGGCGAGCAGCGCGTCCCAGCCCTTGCCCCAGATCAGCTTGACGACGTTCCAGCCCGAGCCGCGGAATTCGCCTTCCAGCTCCTGGATGATCTTGCCGTTGCCGCGCACCGGGCCGTCCAGGCGCTGCAGGTTGCAGTTGATGACGAAGATCAGGTTGTCGAGGTTCTCGCGCGCGGCCAGGCCGATGGCACCCAGCGATTCGACTTCGTCCATCTCGCCGTCGCCGCAGAACACCCAGACCTTGCGGTTGGCGGTGTCGGCGATGCCGCGGGCGTGCAGGTACTTGAGGAAGCGGGCCTGGTAGATGGCCATCAGCGGGCCCAGGCCCATCGACACGGTCGGAAACTGCCAGAACTCGGGCATGAGCTTCGGGTGCGGGTAGCTCGACAGGCCCTTGCCGTCCACTTCCTGGCGGAAGTTCAGCAGTTGCTCTTCGGTGAGGCGCCCTTCGAGGTAGGCACGGGCATAGATGCCGGGCGAGACGTGGCCCTGGATGTAGAGCAGGTCGCCGCCGTGCTTCTCGCTCTCGGCATGCCAGAAGTGGTTGAAGCCGGCACCGAACATGCTGGCCAGCGAGGCGAAGGAGCCGATGTGGCCGCCGAGGTCGCCGCCTTCGGGCGGATGGTGGCGGTTGGCCTTGACCACCATGGCCATGGCGTTCCAGCGCATGTAGGCGCGCAGGCGCTGCTCGATCTCGAGGTTGCCGGGGCTGCGGGCTTCGGCCTCGGGCTCGATGGTGTTGACGTAGCCGGTGTTGGCCGAGAACGGCATGTCGACGCTGTTCTGGCGCGCATGCTCGAGCAGCTCTTCCAGCAGGAAGTGGGCGCGCTCGGGGCCTTCGGCCTGGATGACGGCGGAGAGGGCGTCCCTCCACTCTCTGGTTTCCTGCGCATCCGCATCGTTTGCAGCCGCGCCGAAATGGTTCTCGGGATTCGCCGACATCCTGTGTCTCCTTGATGTGATTTGTGGCCAGTAATTTAGTGCCGCTTGCTGTGGCCGCGGCAGTGTCTCACAAAAATTTGCGCATTCCAAATGGTGCGTAACGTTTTCTTTATGTGAAATTAGATGAAGCAAACGGGTGAACATCGGGGTCTCGATCCACGTCGCAGACCCGACCCTCTACACTGGAACGATGTCCGTCCCCAGCCCGCCCGTCACCCGCGATGCGGTTCCCGCTTCGCCCTTGTCGTGGTGGCGCAAGTGGTGGCGCCGGCAGACGCCGGTGATCCAGGACAGCGTTGCGATGCTCATGCCGCTGGCGGCGGTGCTGCTCTTCCTGGCGGCGCTGGTGGCGGCGTTCTATTACCTGCGCGCCGAGGAAATGGAGCGCGAGCAGGAGTCGGTCAAGCGCGATGTCGAATACGCCCAGCAGCGCCTGCGCCTGCGCCTGCTCGAGCGGCAGGAGCAGCTGATGCGCCTGGCGCGCGACGCCGGCAACCGCGAGATCGACCCCAACGAGTTCGCCAGCCGCGCCGAATCGCTGGTGAGCCAGTACCCCGAGCTGCAGGTCATCAGCTGGATCGACGACCGCCGCGCCGTGCGTGCCAGCTATGCGGCGCCGAGCGTCCACCCGTCGCAGCAGCATCCGCAGGGCGAAATCCTGCGTCCCGGCGAGATCGAGAGCAACTACGCCCTCTCGCGCGAATTGCGCCAGCCGGTGTTCTCGCAGCCCGGTGCCGGCCGCGAGCCGCCCTCCATGCTGCAGTTGCACATCCCCCTGTACGACCAGGGGCTGTTCGCGGGGGTGGTGCTCGGTGAGTTCTCCATCGACGGCCTGCTGCGCTACGGCGTGCCGCCGGAGGTGTCGGCCCGCTACGCGGTCGCCTTGCTCGACGGCAAGGAAGGCCTGCTGGCCGGCAACACCGTGAACCCGCGCGACGGCGCGGCGGTGCGCCTGCTGCCCTGGGCGGAACACACCAACCAGTTCGAAGTGCCCGTCTCGCCGGTGGGCAACGGCCTCGTCCTGCGCGCGCAGGCGTATCGCACGTCGCAGGGCCTGGTGGGCAACGGCCTGTTCTGGCTGGTCGCGGCGCTCAGCGTGCTCACGAGCTGGACGCTGATCGGCATGTGGGGCCACACCCGCCGCCGGCTGGCCGCGCAGCAGGCGCTGGTGGCCGAGACCAACTTCCGCCGCGCCATGGAAAACTCCATGCTCACCGGCATGCGGGTGCTCGACCTCTCCGGGCGCATCACCTACGTCAACGCCGCCTTCTGCGCGATGACGGGCTGGAGCGAGCAGGAACTGGTCGGCCAGACGCCGCCCTTCCCCTACTGGCTCGAGGCCGACCACGAGATCATGAGCGAGCGGCTGGAGGAAGAGATCCACGGCCGATCGCTGCCGGGTGGCTTCCAGGTGCGCGTCAAGCGCAAGAACGGCAGCGTCTTCAATGCGCGCCTGTACGTGTCGCCGCTGATCGACGCCCATGGCCAGCAGGCCGGCTGGATGACCTCGATGACCGACATCACCGAGCCGACGCGCATCCGCGAGCAGTTGTCGGCCTCGTACGAGCGCTTCACCACCGTGCTGGAGGCGCTCGATGCGTCCGTGTCGGTGGCGCCCCTGGGCAGCCAGGAACTGCTGTTCGCCAACAAGATGTACCGCTCCTGGTTCGGCTCCGACACCGAGGGGCACCTCGACATGGTCGCGCAGGCCGGCGTGCCCAGCACGCCGGCGCAGGACTCGGCCTTCGACGACGTCGACGCGCTCGCCGGCCTTCCGGTCGACACACTCACTGCCGCGCAGGCGGCCAACAACGAGATCTTCCTGCCCGAGCTGGGCAAGTGGCTGGAGGTGCGTTCCCGCTACCTCACCTGGGTCGACGGCCGGCTGGCGCAACTGGTGATCGCCACCGACATCACCCCGCGCCGCGACGCCGAGGAACAGGCCGCCGCCCAGGCCGACAAGGCCCAGGCCGCAAGCCGCCTGATCACCATGGGCGAGATGGCCTCCAGCGTGGCGCACGAGCTCAACCAGCCGCTGACGGCCATCAGCAACTACTGCAACGGGATGGCCTCGCGCATCCGAAGCCACCAGATCGACGAGGAGGCGCTGCTGGCCGCGCTGGACAAGACCTCCAAGCAGGCGCAGCGGGCGGGCCAGATCATCCAGCGCATCCGCACCTTCGTGAAACGCAGCGAGCCCAACCGCACGCCGGCCGAGGTGTCGACGATGGTGAGCGAGGCCGTGGAGCTGGCCGGCATCGAGCTGCGCCGGCGCAACGTGCGCCTCAACCACTATGTCGCCGCACGCCTGCCCATCCTGCGCGTGGACCGCATCCTGATCGAGCAGGTGCTGGTCAACCTGATGAAGAACGCGGCCGAGTCGATCGACCTGGCCGACCGGCCGGTGGCGCGGCGCAGCGTGGAACTGCGGGTCGTGCCGAAGGTGGTCGACGGCCAGAACGCCGTGGAGTTCTCGGTCCAGGACACCGGCATGGGCCTGGCGCCGGAGGTGATGGAGCGGCTGTACGAGGCCTTCTTCTCGACCAAGCCCGAAGGCATGGGCATCGGGCTCAACCTGTGCCGAACGATCGTGGAATCCCACCGCGGCCGGATGCAGGCGGAGAACCTCTACAATGGTCCGGATGTGGTCGGATGCCGTTTTTCCTTCTGGATTCCGGTGTCCGGCGCTATCGATTCCGTAGCAAGCGACGAGGCAAAGGTACCTGCATGAGTTTGATCCCCAAGAAAGGCACGGTCTATGTGGTGGATGACGACGAAGCGGTGCGCGACTCGCTGCAGTGGCTGCTCGAGGGCAAGGACTACCGCGTCCGCTGCTTCGATTCCGCCGAATCCTTTCTCTCCCGCTACGACCCGCGCGAAGTTGCATGCCTGATCGTCGACATCCGCATGGGCGGCATGACCGGCCTGGAGTTGCAGGACAAGCTCATCGAGCGCAAGTCCCCCCTGCCGATCGTGGTCATCACCGGCCATGGTGACGTGCCGATGGCGGTCGACTCGATGAAGAAGGGCGCCATGGACTTCATCCAGAAGCCCTTCAACGACGAGGCCCTCGTCACGCTGGTCGAACGCATGCTCGACCATGCCCGCAGCGCCTTCGCCCAGCATCAGCAGTCGGCCAGCCGCGATGCGCTGCTGTCCAAGCTCACCGGCCGCGAAGCGCAGGTGCTCGAGCGCATCGTCGCCGGCCGCCTGAACAAGCAGATCGCCGACGACCTGGGCATCAGCATCAAGACGGTGGAGGCGCACCGCGCCAACATCATGGAAAAGCTCAACGCCAACACCGTGGCCGACCTGCTGAAGATCGCGCTGGGCCAGACGCCCGCCCCTGCTGCCAAAGCCGCGACACCCTGACGCTACAGATTTCATAGCTGCCAGCGCCCGCCCCACCTGCGTGAGCGGGCGTTTTCATTTGCAAGATTCAGAAAGCCCCTCGCCATGACCGCCCAGCTCATCGACGGCAACGCCCTCGCCCGCCAGATCCGCGCCGACGTCTCCGGCCGCACCGCCGCCCTCAAGGCGCGCGGCATCCAGCCCACGCTGGCCATCGTGCTGGTGGGCGACGACCCGGCCAGCCAGGTCTACGTGAAGCACAAGGTCAACGACAGCAGCGAAACCGGCCTGGTCGCCAACCTTGAACGCTACCCGGCCGACATGGCCGAGGCCGATTTGCTGGCCCGCATCCACGCACTCAACGACGACCCGGCCGTGCACGGCATCCTGGTGCAACTGCCGCTGCCCAAGCACATGGACAGCCACCAGGTGATCGAGGCCATTTCCCCCGCCAAGGACGTCGACGGCTTCCACGTCGCCAGCGCCGGCGCGCTGATGGTCGGCCAGCCGGGCTTCTGGCCCTGCACGCCGCACGGCTGCATGAAGATGCTCGAATCGATCGGCTACGACCTGCGCGGCAAACATGCGGTGGTCATCGGCCGCAGCAACATCGTGGGCAAGCCCATGGCCATGATGCTGCTGGCGCAGAACGCCACCGTCACCATCTGCCACAGCGGCACGGCCGACCTCGGCGCCATGACGCGGCAGGCCGACGTCGTGGTCGCGGCCGTCGGCAAGGTGAACCTGCTCACGGCCGGCATGGTCAAGCCGGGTGCCGTGGTGATCGACGTGGGCATGAACCGCAACGCCGAAGGCAAGCTGTGCGGCGACGTCGACTTCGCCGGCGTGAAGGAAGTGGCGGGCTGGATCACGCCCGTGCCCGGCGGCGTCGGCCCCATGACGCGGGCCATGCTGCTGGCCAACACCCTCGAGGCCGCGGAACGCGCGGCCGGCTGACACGCTCCAACAGGCCCACCATAGCGCGCCTTGATCGGCGCCATGCAAACGCCGGTGGCTTGAAGCCACCGACCTCGCCTCAAAATGCCAGCCATGACCAATCCCCTGCTCGACTTCGACGACCTGCCCCTTTTCGACCAGATCCGCCCGGAGCATGTCGCGCCAGCGGTCGACGTGCTGCTCAAGCAGGCCGAGGTCGCGCTCGAGGAAGTCACCGCGCCCGCGTTCCCGGCCCAATGGGAGGCCATCGCCAAGGTGCTCGATGTCTCCACCGAGCGCTTCTCGCGCGCCTGGGGCGCCGTCGGCCACCTGAATGCGGTGGCCGACACGCCCGAACTGCGCGCGGCCTACAACGAGGCCATGCCGCGCGTGACCGCCTTCTGGACCCAGCTGGGTTCCGATGAGCGCCTGTATGCCAAGTACAAGGCCATCGACCCGGCCACGCTGAACCCCGAGCAGGCCCAGGCCCACAAGAATGCCGTGCGCAACTTCGTGCTGGGTGGCGCGGAACTCCAGGGCGAGGCCAAGAAGCGCTACGCCGAGATCCAGGAACGCCAAGCCGAGCTGAGCCAGAAATTCAGCGAGCATGCGCTCGACGCGACCGACGCCTTCGCCTGGTATGCCGAGCTGGCCGACCTGGACGGACTGCCCGAGGACGTGATCGGTGCGGCCCGCGCGGCGGCCGAGGCCGAAGGCAAGCCCGGCTACAAGCTCACGCTCAAGATGCCCTGCTACCTGCCGGTGATGCAGTTCGCAAAGAGCAGCGCCCTGCGCGAGCGCCTGTACCGTGCTTACGTCACCCGGGCGAGCGAATTCGGCGATCCCGCCTTCGACAACACCGCGCTCATCACCGAGATTCTGGCGTTGCGCGAGGAAGAGGCGAAGCTGCTGGGCTACGCCAACTTCGGCGAGCTGTCGGTCGTGCCCAAGATGGCCGAGTCGCCCGAACAGGTCGTGAAGTTCCTGCGCGACCTCGCCGCCAAGGCCCGGCCGTATGGCGAGCGCGACGTGGCCGAGTTGCGCGAGTTCGCGTCCAAGGAACTGCGCCTGGCCGACCCGCAGCCCTGGGACTGGAGCTACATCGGCGAAAAGCTCAAGGAAGCGCGCTACGCCTTCAGCGAGCAGGAGGTGAAGCAGTACTTCCCGGCGCCCAAGGTGCTGGCGGGCCTCTTCAAGATCGTCGAGACCCTGTTCGAGGTGAACATCCGCCGCGACAGCGCGCCGGTGTGGCACCCCACGGTCGAGTTCTACCGCATCGAGCGCGATACCCCCCAAGGTTGCCAGAAGGTCGGCCAGTTCTACCTCGACCCCTCGGCCCGCGTCGGCAAGCGCGGCGGCGCCTGGATGGACGACGTGCGCGCGCGCTGGTTACGCCCCGACACGGGCACGCTGCAGACGCCGGTCGCACAGCTGGTGTGCAACTTCGCCGAAGGCGTGGATGGCAAGCCGCCGCTGCTCACGCACGACGACGTCATCACCCTCTTCCACGAATTCGGCCACGGCCTGCACCACATGCTCACGCAGGTGAACGAGCGCGACGTCTCGGGCATCAGCGGCGTCGAATGGGATGCGGTCGAGCTGCCCAGCCAGTTCATGGAGAACTTCTGCTGGGAATGGGACGTGCTCAGGCACATGACCGCCCACACCGACACTGGCGAGCCGCTGCCGCGTGCGCTGTACGACAAGATGATCGCCGCCAAGAATTTCCAAAGCGGCATGCAGACGCTGCGCCAGATCGAGTTCTCGCTCTTCGACATGCTGCTGCACACCGAATTCCATGCGGCAAACGCCGGGCCGGGCGCAGTCATGGCCCTGCTGGGACAGGTACGCGACGAAGTCGCCGTCTTGCCCGCCCCGCCCTTCAGCCGCACGCCCAACACCTTCACGCACATCTTCTCGGGCGGCTATGCGGCCGGCTACTACAGCTACAAGTGGGCCGAGGTGCTGTCGGCAGACGCGTACGCGGCCTTCGAGGAGAGCGCGGGCGCGAACGGCGAGCCGAGCGTGGACACCGGCCGGCGCTACCGGCAGGCCATTCTCGAGGCCGGCGGCAGCCGCACGGCGATGGAGTCGTTCAAGGCCTTCCGCGGTCGCGAGCCGCAGCTCGACGCCCTGCTGCGCCACCAGGGCATGGCCGAAGACGCGCAGCCGGCCTGAGCGGGCGTAAACGCGCCAGCTGCAGGCGCGGCCGGCTGCGGTACGCTCGGGCCTTCGCCCGCGGCCGCGCCGCCCGTCGTTCACCTGCTGCACCGCCATGACGCCTGCCACCGCCCGTCTCTTCTGCTCCTGCGCCTTGCTCCTCGCCGCCGGCGCGGCCACGGCGCAGGGCCTGTACCGCAACGTCGATGCCAACGGCCGCGTGACCTACACCGACCAGCCGCCGGCGGCGAACGCACAGCCCGCGTCGGTGGGGCGCAGCGGCAGCACTACCGGGGCCAGTGCCCAGCTGCCCTTCGAGCTTCGCCAGATCGTGCAGCGCTACCCCGTGACGCTCTACACGGGCGACGACTGCGCGCCGTGCACCACCGGCCGACAGCTGCTACAGACGCGCGGCATTCCCTTCGTCGAACGCACAGTCAAGAGCAGCGAGGACATCGCCGCGCTGGAACGGCTGAGTGGCCGCAACGGGCTGCCGCTGCTGACCATCGGCGCGCAGCAGCTCAAGGGCTTCTCCGACACGGAGTGGTCCCAGTACCTCGACGCGGCCGGCTATCCAAAGAGCGTCCAGTTGCCGCCGGGCTACCGCAACCCGCCGCCTCAGCCCCTGGTGGCGCAGCAGGCGGTCCCCGCCGCCGCAGTGCCCGCACCGGCAGCGGTGCCGCGCCCATCCGTCGGCCCGGCGACCGATGCGCCCACGCCGTCGAACCCGGCCGGCATCCGCTTCTGAGCGCCGCTGCCCCGGCGCCGGCTTGCTACAAAGTTCATAGCACCCTGCGCAGGCAGGACGGGTGCTGCAATCAAATTTGATGTTGAAACGACGGCTTGGCGGTCAATCGTAGCGCAGTGTCTGCACCCCCTCGGGCGTGGCCAGCAGGCAGACCTGCGCCTTCTGGTGCGCAAACACCCCAACCGTCACCACTCCAGGCCACTGGTTCACCTCGCTCTCGAAGGCCATCGGGTCCGCGATCTTCAGCCCGGTCACGTCGAGGATGTGCTGACCGTTGTCGGTCACCAGCGGTAGGCCGTCCTTCTCGCGGACTTGCGCCAGCCCGCCGAGCGCCGCGAACTGGCGCATGAGGCGCCGCGCCGCCATCGGGATGATCTCCACCGGCAACGGGAAGGCACCGAGCACCTCGACGCGCTTGGAGGCATCGGCGATGCACACGAAGCGCCGCGACTGGGCGGCGACGATCTTCTCGCGAGTGAGGGCCGCGCCGCCGCCCTTGATCATGTGGCCGCGGCCGTCGATCTCGTCGGCGCCGTCGATGTAGACAGCGAGTTCGTCGACCGCATTGCTGTCGAAGACCTCGATGCCCAGTGCGCGCAGGCGTTCGGTCGAGGCGACCGAACTGGAGACGGCGCCCTTGATCTCGTCCTTGATGGTGGCCAGCGCGTCGATGAACTTGTTCACCGTCGAGCCGGTGCCGACGCCGACGATCTCGCCGCGTACCACGTACTCGAGCGCGGCGCGGCCCACGAGGGTCTTGAGTTCGTCCTGGGTGGGGGCAGCGGATGCGGGGGCGCTCATCGCGGAAAATCCTCGGTTCGTCTGAAGAAACACAAGCCGCAAATTATCCAATGCTCGCCTCGCTCCCCGCGCTGTACGGCCTCGCCCGCCCTTTCCTCTTCGGCATGAACCCGGAAGCGGCCCATGAACTGACGCTCGACAGCCTGGCCCGCACGCAGAACACGCCACTGGCCTGCCTGTACGCCGCGCCGCGCGTCGATGACCCGCTGATCCTGGCCGGCCTTCCCTTCCCGAACCGGGTGGGCTTGGCCGCCGGGCTGGACAAGAACGCGCGCTGCATTGATGCCTTCTCGGCCATGGGCTTCGGTTTCGTCGAGGTCGGCACGGTCACGCCGAAGGCGCAGCCCGGCAACGCCCGGCCGCGCATTTTCCGGCTGCCCAAGGCCGGGGCGCTCATCAACCGCCTGGGCTTCAACAACGAAGGGCTCGACGCCTTCATCGCCAACGTGCAGCGGGCGCGCTTCCGGCAGCAGGCGGCCGCAGCCGGCCGCAAGCCGATGCTGCTGGGCCTGAACATCGGCAAGAACGCCAGCACCCCGATCGAGCGCGCCGTCGACGACTACCTCATCGGCCTGGAAGGCGTGTACCCGTACGCCGACTACGTGGCAGTGAACATCTCCAGCCCCAACACCGCGAACCTGCGCAGCCTGCAGAGCGACGAGGCGCTGGACGCCCTCCTCGGGGCCGTCGCCGAACGGCGCGGGCTGCTCGCGGCCACGCAGCAGCGGCGCGTGCCGGTGTTCCTCAAAATCGCGCCCGACCTGGACGAGGCGCAGGTCGCGGTGATCGCCGCGACGCTCCAGCGCCACGGCATGGACGGCGTGATCGCCACCAACACCACCCTGGCGCGCGACGCGGTCGCCGGCCTGCCGCACGGCAACGAGACGGGGGGCCTCTCGGGTGCCCCGGTGCGCGAGGCCAGCAACCGTGTGATCGCGCAGCTGCGCGCCGCCCTGGGGCCGGGCTTTCCCATCATCGGCGCTGGCGGCGTGATGAGCGGGGACGACGCGCGCGCCAAGCTGGCGGCCGGCGCCGACGTGGTGCAGGTCTACACGGGACTCATCTACCGCGGGCCGGCGCTGGTGCGCGAGTTGGCGCAGGCGCTGCGGCAGCGCTGATTCCCGTCCGCATCGCGCCCAAAAAAAACCGCCGGAGCGCGAGGCTGCGGCGGCTTGCGGGATCGGGGCGCGCTCAGCGCAGCTTCCAGAGGATGGGCACCAGCCAGCCCGTGACCTTCAGCAAGTGGCGCGGGCCGACCACGGCCATCACCACGGCTGCCGCGGCACCGGTTGCGATGGGATGCTCGCGCGCCAACCGCATCGCCTTGTCGGTCGGCGGCTCGTAGGCCGCAGCCTCCTGCGCCGCAGCAGCCTCGGCCGCGGCTTCCATCCGCTCCTCGAGCATCAGCCGCTGGCGTTGGCGCTCGATGCGGTCCAGCAGTGCCTGGCGCGTCGCGGGGCGCGGCTCGCGCGGCTTGTCCTCGTCGTCGCCGCCGAAGCGGGTTTGCAGGTAGACCCAGTCACGCTCGAGCTCCCGACGGGCGGGCTCCATGGCTGCCGAGGCACCGCGCAGGCTCGACATCAGGCCCACCAGCGCCGCCACCCACAGGACGACCCACAGCGCCGCGACCAGCCAGGCGGCGGTCGTGCGATGCGGCGTGTCCCAGAAGTGCACCACCACGGCGACCGAGAGCAGCGACGCCATCACGATCGTCAGGCCGATCAAGGCCACCAGGAGCACCATCAGCCGCTTGAGGTGGCCCTTCTCATCTTCCCACGCCATGCCCAGCAGCTGGGCCCGGTCTTCGGCGGCGGTGGCGCCTTCACTCAGCGCGGCACGCACGCGGCGAATGCGCGCGTCGATGCCGAACAGGGACAGCAACCGCTTCATGCGGCCTGCCTTCCCGCGCGTAGCAAGCGAAGTCGATCCACCGGTATCAACACTGCCCGCACGCGATCAGCGGCGGCTGCCAAGCAGCAGGCCCACCAGCACGCCCACCGCCAGCGCGGCGCCGGCGATCTGCCAGGGCTCGTCGTGCGCATAGGCGTTGGCTGTCTGCGCCGCATCCTTGGCCTTCTTCGCCGCGATCTTGCTCTTCTCGGAGGCAAGCTCGCGCGCAATGGCCAGCTTGGCCTCGACGCGCTGCTTGAGCGCCTTGATCTGAGGCACCGATTCGAGGTCCTTGTTCGACAGCACGCCCTTCACGTCGTTGGCGAGGTCTTCGACCACCGCGTTGGCAGCCGCTTCGAGATTGTTGGATACGGACATGGAGAAACCTTCCCTCAGTGGAGTCTGGGCACCGGCAGAAGCGCCGGCAATGGGCACGCCAGCAACTGGCGTGCCGGCCATATTACAGCGACATGAAGCGCAATCACGCGGCAATTCCCGTCAGTTCACAGACATGTCGGCCAATGGCCAGACTGCTTGTCAGACCGGGCGATTCGATGCCGAAAAGATTGACCAACCCTGGTACGCCATGGACTTCCGGGCCTTGGATCACGAAGTCCCTCGCCACCTCGCCCGGCCCCGAAATCTTCGGGCGCATGCCTGCATATCCGGGCTGCAACGCATGGTCCGGCAGGCCCGGCCAGTACTTGCGGACCTCGGCGTAGAAGCCTTCGCCACGGCGCGGGTCGACCTGAAGATCCAAGGGGCTGGCCACCCACTCCACATCGGGCCCGAACTTCGCCTGCCCGCCCAGATCGAGCGTCAGGTGCACGCCCAGCCCGCCTGCCTCCGGCACGGGGTAGATCAATCGGCTGAAGGGGGCGCGGCTGCCGAGCACGAAGTAGCTGCCCTTGGCCCAATGCGCCTGCGGCACGTGTGACGGATCCAGTCCTTCGAAACGGGACGCCAGCGCAGGGGCATTCAACCCGGCCGCGTTCACCACCGTGCGGCACCTCAGCGCCGTGCCGTCGACCATCTCGAGCTCGATCCCGGCAACCGTACAGCCTGCGGCACGCACGGCCGACTTGAGTGCGAGCACGCCGCCCGCATGCTCCATGTCGCCCTGCAGGCTCAGCATCAGGGCATGGCTGTCCACGATGCCCGTCGAAGGCGAATGGATGGCGGCGACGCATGCCAGCGCCGGCTCCAGCGTTCTGGCTTGCGAAGCGTCGAGCAGGACGAGGTCATCGACCCCGTTGGCTCGCCCCTTGGCAACGATCGCCTCGAGCTCGGCGGCTTCGGCCTGCGAAGTCGCGACGATCAGCTTCCCGCATCGCCGATGGGGCACGCCACGCTCCTGTGCATAGGCATACAGCAGTTGCTTGCCTTCCACGCACAGACGCGCCTTGAGAGAGCCCGCAGGGTAGTAGATGCCTGCATGGATGACCTCGCTGTTGCGTGAACTGATGCCCGAGCCGATGCCGCCTTCGGCCTCCAGCACGATGACATCGCGCCCCGCCAGGGCCATTGCACGGGCCACCGCCAGGCCCACCACACCGGCGCCGATCACGGCGCAATCGAATTCGTCCATGCCGCGAGCTTAGCGGCACCTCGGCCGAAAACGTTGTACTCAGAAGCCGCGCCAGCGGAAGGCGGCCGCGCGCATGAAGTGCCGGTTGGCGCGCGCCTGCCACGCGAACAGCGTCGGCGGATGGGGCGCCTTCCCCGGCACCGGGATCGATGCATCCGACGGGGGCGAAGTCGGCGTGGCCGGCCCGCTGTCCGGCTCGACGGGGAGGTCCGGCCCGGAAGGCGTGATCGGCGTGGGAAGCTCGGGAGACATCGGCTGCATGGTCAACCCCTGGTTGAGTATGGTTGAGCCGAGTTCTACGCCCGCTCGCCGCAGTGCGTACCGGCGCACAGGTGGCGCGTACGTCGGCAGCGGCCGACACACCGGGATCGAATCTCCCGATGCACCAACGAAAACGGCACCCGAAGGTGCCGCGATCGCGAGGTATGTGGTGGGCGGTGAGGGCTTTGAACCCCCGACCCCAGCAGTGTGAATGCTGTGCTCTACCCCTGAGCTAACCGCCCTGGTTGGGTGTTTCGCACTGCACTGCCGTGCGCTGCGAAGCCCGCGATTATGCCACAGCTTTTTCAGCCATCAGCTTGAAAAGCGTCTTGCCGCCGCTGGCCTTGTCCAGGTCTGCCAGTACCTTCTCATGCGCGGTCACTTCGTCGTCGGATGCCATCAGCACCGGCAACGTGAAGCTGCGCAGATCCACCGCTACGACGGCGCCCTGCTCCTCGCTGCGGCTCTCCACCTCGATGAGCAGTGCGTCCTGGCCACGCGTGAGGTTGATGTAGACGTCGGCCAGCAGTTGCGCGTCGAGCTTGGCGCCGTGGAAGGTGCGGTTGGAACGGTCGACGCCGAAGCGGTCGCACAGCGCATCGAGCGAGTTGCGCTTGCCCGGATAGACCTGCTTGGCCATGGCCAGGGTGTCGGTCACGTCCCCGACGAACTCGCGCAACGGCGCCAGGCCCGCCAGCTCGAATTCCTTGTTGAGGAAGCCGACGTCGAAGGCCGCGTTGTGGATGATGAGCTCCGCCCCGCGCAGGTACTCGACGATCTCCTGCGCCATGGTGGCGAACTTCGGCTTGTCGCTCAGGAACTCTGTCGTCAGCCCGTGCACGCGCAGCGCGTCTTCATGGCTTTCGCGTTCAGGGTTGAAGTAGATGTGCAGGTCGTTGCCGGTGAGCTTGCGGTTGAACAGCTCCACGCAGCCCAACTCGATGATGCGGTCGCCGTTCTCTGCCGAGAGGCCGGTGGTTTCGGTGTCGAGGACGATCTGTCGGCTCATGATGGCAATCTCTCAATGGATCATCCGGTGCCGGGCCGCCCCAAGCCGGGTGAGCCCCGTCGGGGGGCAGCGACCCGTGGAACGGCGGAGCGTGGGAGTCAATGATTCTCTTTGGCGTGGTTGATCGAGTACTTCGGGATCTCGACCGTCACGTCCTGCTGCGCCAGGATGGCCTGGCAGGACAGGCGCGACTGCGGCTCCAGGCCCCAGGCCCGGTCGAGCAGGTCTTCCTCGGCCTCGTCGGCTTCGTTGAGCGAGTTGTAGCCCTCGCGCACGACGACGTGGCAGGTCGTGCACGCACAGCTCATGTCGCAGGCATGCTCGATGTTGATGTGGTTGTCGAGCAGTGCTTCGCAGATCGAGGTGCCGGCCGGTGCCGTGATCTCGGCGCCCTGCGGGCAGTACTCGGCGTGGGGAAGGATCTTGATGACGGGCATCGTGGCGTCGCTGTTCTAGATGGATTCGAGCTTTCGGCCGGCCAGCGCCTTTGCAATGCCCTGGTTCATGCGCTGCGCGGCAAACGCCTCGGTGCCATCGGCCAGCGCCTTCGTGGCGGCCTCGACCGCTGCCGCATCCTGCAGCGAACGTGCGGCGTCGAGCTCGGCCATGAGGCGATCGATGGTGGCGCGCTCCTCGGCACCGAGGAGCGCGCCGTCGGCCTCCAAGGCGCTGCGAGTCGCGAGCAGCATGCGCTCGGCGTCGACACGCGCCTCGATCAGCGCGCGCGACTGCATGTCCTGCTGCGCCGTGGAGAAGCTCTCCTGCAGCATGGTCGCGATCTGGTCGTCCGACAGGCCGTAAGAGGGCTTGACCGCAACGCTCGCTTCCACGCCGCTGGTCTGCTCCTTCGCGCTGACCGACAGCAGGCCGTCGGCATCGACCGTGAAGGTGACACGGATGCGCGCCGCGCCCGCCGCCATCGGCGGAATGCCGCGCAGCGTGAAGCGCGCCAAGCTGCGGCAGTCGGCCACCAGGTCGCGCTCGCCCTGCACCACGTGCAGCGCCAGCGCGGTCTGGCCGTCCTGGTAGGTGGTGAAGTCCTGTGCCATCGCCGTCGGGATGGTCTGGTTGCGCGGCACGATGCGCTCCACCAGGCCGCCCATGGTCTCGAGGCCCAGCGACAGCGGGATCACGTCCAGCAGCAGCAGGTCGCCCGCGCCGTCGTTGCCCGCCAGCTGGTTGGCCTGGATGGCGGCGCCCAGCGCCACCACCTCGTCCGGATTGAGGTTGGTCAGTGGCTCGCGGCCGAAGAACCCGGCGACCGCGTCGCGTACTTGCGGCATGCGCGTCGAGCCGCCGACCAGCACGATGCCCTGCAGGTCGTCCGGCTTGAGCCTGGCGTCGCGCAAGGCCTTGCGCACGGCTGCGAGCGTACGGTCGGTGAGGTGCCGCGTCGCCGCGTCGAAATCGCTGCGTTGTAGATCGAAACGGGCTGCAGCGCCCGCCACTACTGCGGAGAACGCTATCGATTCAGTAGCAGTCAACGCTTCCTTGGCCGCGCGGGCGGCAACCAGCAGCGCCGCACGGTCGGCGTCGCTCTTCGGCTGCATGCCGGTCTGCGCCACGACGAAGTCGGCCAGCGCATGGTCGTAGTCGTCGCCGCCCAGCGCCGAGTCGCCGCCGGTGGCGATGACCTCGAACACGCCCTGCGTGAGCCGCAGGATGGAGATGTCGAATGTGCCGCCACCGAGGTCGTACACGGCATAGACGCCCTCTGACGCGTTGTCCAGGCCGTAGGCGATGGCAGCCGCCGTGGGCTCGCTGATCAACCGCAGCACGTTCAGGCCCGCGAGTTGGGCCGCGTCCTTGGTGGCCTGGCGCTGGCCTTCGTCGAAGTACGCGGGCACGGTGATCACGGCACCGTAAAGCTCGTCGTCGAAGGTGTCCTCGGCGCGGTAGCGCAACGTCGCCAGGATCTCGGCGCTCACTTCCACCGGCGACTTGAGGCCGGCCGCCGTGCGCACCTGCACCATGCCGCCCTCGCCCACCAGGCCGTAGGACATCGCATCGCGATTCGCCACATCGGCCAGGCCGCGGCCCATGAGGCGCTTGACGGAAGTGATGGTGTTGGCCGGATCCTGCGCGCGCGCGGCCACGGCCTCGAAGCCGATCTGGCGCCGGTCCTTGTCGAGGTAGCGAACGGCCGAAGGCAGGAGGACACGGCCCTGGTCGTCGGGCAAGCACTCGGCCACACCATGGCGCACGGCGGCGACGAGCGAATGCGTGGTGCCGAGGTCGATGCCGACGGCGATGCGGCGCTGGTGCGGATCAGGCGCCTGGCCGGGTTCGGAGATCTGGAGTAAAGCCATGAAAACTGGAGAGCGAAACGCTATTGTCCTAGCCGATCGAAACGCTGGTCGACCTCGGAGGCAAAGCGCTCGATGAACATGAGGGCTCTGACCTGCGCCGCCGCCGCCGGGTAGTCACCCTTCTCGTCGATGAGCCAGTCCAGCGATGACAGAGCACGCGCACGCGCCGAAGCCACCTGGGCTTGGAGCGCATCGAGCGCGGCCTCGTCGGCCGCCTCGTCGAGTGCCTCGCGCCATTCCATCTGCTGCATCAGGAACTCGGCCGGCATGGCGGTGTTCGTCTCGGCCTGGACCGGCGCACCGTTCAGCTCGCAGAGATAGGTGGCGCGCAGGAGGGGATCCTTCAGGCGCTGGTAGGCCTCGTTGATGCGCACCGACCACTGCATCGCCACGCGCTGCGCGGCCGCGCCCTGGGCCGCGAAACGGTCCGGATGGGCTTCGCGCTGCAGTTCCTTCCAGCGCGCATCGAGGGCCCTGCGGTCCTGCGCGAAGGTCGGAGGCACGGCAAAGAGTTCGAAATCGGTGTCGTTGAGGTTCATGTCGATCGCAGCACGGCCAACAAAAAAGGCCCCCACGCTCCCCGCAGCCGCGTGGTTCGCGGCCCCCCCGAGGGGGTGCTTTTTGTCTTGGGGCGGCCCGGCGACAAAAAGCCGCCTCGGGCGGCGGCTCTTGCAATCGCCCTCGCCGCAGCGAGTGGCTAGATCCGGAAGCTCTCACCGCAGCCGCAGCGGTCGCGTTCGTTCGGGTTGTTGAACTTGAAGCCTTCGTTCAGGCCCTCGCGCACGAAGTCGAGCTGCGTGCCGTCGATGTAGGCCAGGCTCTTCGGGTCCACGAGCACCTTCACGCCGTGGTCTTCGAACACCACGTCCTCGGGCGCCATCTCGTCCACGTACTCCAGCTTGTAAGCCAGGCCCGAGCACCCCGTCGTCTTCACGCCCAGCCGCACGCCCACCCCCTTGCCCCGCTTGCTCAGGTAGCGGTTCACGTGGCGGGCAGCGGCTTCGGTCAGGGTGACGGACATGGTGCAGGAGCGGACGAACAAACGAGCGAACAAGAAGTAAGGATCAGTGAACGGCTTCTTCGCCGGCCGGCGCCTTGGCGCCGTGCTTGGCCTTGTAGTCGTTCACGGCGGCCTTGATCGCGTCCTCGGCCAGGATCGAGCAATGGATCTTCACCGGCGGCAGCGCCAGTTCCTCGGCGATCTGCGCGTTCTTGAGCGCAGCCGCCTCGTCCAGCGTCTTGCCCTTGACCCATTCGGTCACCAGCGACGAGGACGCGATCGCCGAGCCGCAGCCGTAGGTCTTGAAGCGTGCGTCCTCGATCACGCCGGTTTCGGCATTGACCTTGATCTGTAGCTTCATCACGTCGCCGCAGGCCGGTGCGCCGACCATGCCGGTGCCGACCGAGTCGTCGCCCTTGTCGAAGGAGCCGACGTTGCGCGGGTTCTCGTAGTGGTCGATGACCTTCTCGGAATAAGCCATGGTGTTACCTCTTCAATCGTGGTGTTCTACGTCGAGCGGCGTTCAGTGCGCTGCCCACTGGATGGTGCTCAGATCGACCCCGTCCTGGTACATCTCCCACAACGGGCTGAGCTCGCGCAGCTTGCTCACGTTGTGCTTGATGGTGGCGATGGCGTAGTCGATTTCTTCCTCGGTCGTGAAACGGCCGATGGTCATGCGCAGGCTGCTGTGCGCCAGCTCGTCGCTGCGGCCGAGGGCTCGCAGCACGTAGCTCGGCTCCAGGCTGGCCGAGGTGCAGGCCGAGCCCGACGACACCGCCAGGCCCTTGATGCCCATGATGAGCGACTCGCCTTCGACGAAGTTGAAGCTCATGTTCAGGTTGTGCGGCACGCGGTGCTCGAGGTCGCCGTTGATGAAGACCTGCTCGACGTCCTTGAGGCCATCCAGCAGCCGCTTCTGCAGGCGCTTCGCCTTGGCGATGTCATCCTTCATCTCTGCCTTGGCGATGCGGAACGCCTCGCCCATGCCGACGATCTGGTGCGTGGGCAGCGTGCCAGAACGCATGCCGCGCTCGTGGCCGCCGCCGTGCATCTGGGCCTCCAGCCGCACGCGCGGCTTGCGGCGCACGTACAGCGCACCGATGCCCTTGGGACCGTAGGTCTTGTGAGAGGCCAGGCTCATCAGGTCGATCGGCAACTTCGCCACGTCGATCTCCAGCTTCCCGGTCGCCTGCGCGGCGTCGACGTGGAAGATCACGCCCTTCTCGCGGCACAGATTGCCCAGCGCGACCACGTCCTGCACCACGCCGATCTCGTTGTTCACGTACATGACGCTCGCGAGGATGGTGTCGGGACGGATCGCCGCCTTGAATTTCTCCAGGTCGAGCAAGCCGTTTTCCTCGACGTCGAGGTAGGTCACCTCGAAGCCCTGCCGCTCCAGCTCGCGCATCACGTCCAGCACCGCCTTGTGCTCGGTCTTGACGGTGATGAGGTGCTTGCCCTTGCCCTTGTAGAAGTGCGCGGCGCCCTTGATGGCCAGGTTGTCGGACTCGGTGGCGCCGGAGGTCCACACGATCTCGCGCGGGTCGGCACCGATCAGGTCGGCCACCTGCGTGCGGGCCTTCTCGACGGCCTCTTCGGCCTCCCAGCCCCAGGCATGGCTGCGTGACGCGGGGTTGCCGAAATGCTCGCGCAGCCAGGGGATCATCGCGTCGACCACGCGCGGGTCGACAGGCGTGGTGGCGCCGTAGTCCAGGTAGATCGGGAAATAGGGGGTCACATCCATGGCTTGCTCGTGCTGGCGTGGGTCAAACAATGCGCGTGGGCCGGCCGGGGCCGCAGCCGCCGGCGATGGCCCGGTCGAATCAGGATTTGGCGAAGGCGTTGCAGAACATCACGACTTGGCAAAGGCATTGCCAAGGGCGAACACCGAATTCGGTGCGTTGACGCGGATCGGCTTGACCACCGGCTGGCTCGAGATGGCCCGCTTCACGGCCGGCTTGTTCTCGATCTGCACGCCCTTGGCGATCTGGTCGTCGACCAGCTTCTGCAGCGTGACGGAGTCCAGGAACTCGACCATCTTCTGGTTGAGCGAGGCCCACAGTTCGTGCGTCATGCAGCGGCCGGCTTCGCCCAGACAGTTTTCCTTGCCGCCGCACTGCGTGGCGTCGATCGGCTCGTCGACCGAGACGATGATGTCGGCGACGGTGATGTCCGAAGCCTTGCGGCCCAGCGAGTAGCCGCCGCCCGGGCCGCGGGTGGATTCGACGAGTTCGTGGCGGCGCAGCTTGCCGAACAGCTGCTCGAGGTAGGACAGCGAGATCTGCTGCCGCTGGCTGATGGCCGCCAGCGTGACCGGGCCGGTGTTCTGGCGCAGTGCCAGATCGATCATGGCGGTGACCGCAAAACGGCCCTTGGTTGTGAGACGCATCGCAAGCTCCTTCGAAGTGCTTACCGTTGAAATGACACCTGGTGCACAGCCCGGGTGGCGTCGTCTCCGCCCCTGCCCGCCTCGTGCCCATCCAGGGATCAGAGGCGGCTCTTCATCGCGAAGTTCAGACTTTTGTTGAGTGTTTCGCTCAAGTTTAGCAGAAAGCCCCGAGTTTTGCTCGGGTAAACCCGCTGAAACCGGTTCCAACCTACGCGAAGCCAGCGGATGCCAACGGCTCGCCGTCAGGAGCCGGCGGTCGGCAGCACCACGATGTTGTCGCCGCCCGCCGCGCCGAAGGCCTGTTCGCGCAGCAGCGCCAACTGGTCGCGCACCCGCGCCGCCTTCTCGAACTCCAGGTTGCGCGCGTGTTCGAGCATCTGCTTTTCCAGCCGCTTGATCTCCCTGGCAATGTCCTTCTCGGACATGTCCTCGACCTTCGCGCGTTCCAGGTCGCGCTTGGCCGCCTCCTTTCCCGATTTCTCGCTGTAGACGCCATCGATCAGCTCGCGCACCTGCTTGACGATGCTGCGCGGCGTGATGCCGTTGGCCTCGTTGAAGGCGATCTGCTTGGCGCGCCGGCGTTCCGTCTCGTCGATGGCCTTCTTCATCGAGGCGGTCATGTTGTCGGCGTACAGGATGGCCTTGCCGTGCAGGTTGCGCGCCGCCCGGCCGATGGTCTGGATCAGGCTGCGCTCGGCCCGCAGGAAGCCTTCCTTGTCTGCGTCGAGGATGGCCACGAGCGACACCTCAGGAATGTCCAGGCCCTCGCGCAGCAGGTTGATGCCCACCAGCACGTCGAAGGTGCCCAGTCGCAGGTCACGCAGGATCTCCACGCGCTCCACCGTGTCCACGTCGCTGTGCAGGTAGCGCACCTTCACGCCGTTGTCGCCCAGGTAGTCGGTGAGCTGTTCGGCCATCCGCTTGGTCAGCGTGGTGATGAGCACGCGCTCGTTCTTCTCGACCCGGATGCGGATTTCCTGCAGCACGTCGTCGACCTGGTGCGTCGCCGGCCGGACCTCGACCTCGGGGTCGATCAGGCCGGTGGGCCGCACCAGTTGCTCCACCACCTGGCCGGCATGCTCCTGCTCGTACGCGGCCGGCGTGGCAGAGACGAAGATGCACTGGCGCATGCGCCGCTCGAACTCCTCGAACTTCAGCGGCCGGTTGTCCAGCGCCGAGGGCAGGCGGAAGCCGTACTCCACCAGCGTGGTCTTGCGCGCGCGGTCGCCGTTGTACATGGCCGAGAGCTGGCCGATCATCTGGTGGCTCTCGTCCAGGAACATGATGCCGTCCTTGGGCATGTAATCCGTCAAGGTGGCCGGCGGGTCGCCCGGCGCCGCGCCCGACAGGTGGCGCGTGTAGTTCTCGATGCCCTTGCAGTGGCCGATCTCGGCCAGCATCTCCAGGTCGAAGCGGGTGCGCTGCTCCAGGCGCTGCGCCTCCACCAGCTTGCCGGCGCCGACCAGTTCCTTGAGCCGGTCGGCCAGCTCGGCCTTGATGGTGTCGACGGCGCGCAGCGTCTTGTCGCGCGGCGTCACGTAGTGGCTCGACGGATAGACGGTGAAGCGCGGCACCTTCTGCCGGATGCGGCCGGTCAGCGGGTCAAACAGCGACAGCGTCTCGATCTCGTCGTCGAAGAGCTCGATGCGGATCGCCAGCTCGCTGTGCTCGGCCGGAAACACGTCGATGGTGTCGCCGCGCACCCGGAAGGTGCCGCGCGCGAAGTCCTGCTCGTTGCGCGTGTACTGCATGCGGATCAGCCGCCCGATCAGGTCGCGCTGACCGATCTTGTCGCCCACGCGCATGATCAGCCGCATCTCCATGTAGTCCTCGGGCGTGCCGATGCCGTAGATCGCGCTCACCGTCGCCACGATCACCACGTCGCGCCGCTCCAGCACGCTCTTGGTGGCCGACAGCCGCATCTGCTCGATGTGTTCGTTGATCGACGAGTCCTTCTCGATGAACAGGTCGCGCTGCGGCACATAGGCCTCGGGCTGGTAGTAGTCGTAGTAGCTGACGAAGTACTCCACCGCGTTCTTCGGGAAGAACTCGCGGAATTCGCTGTACAGCTGGGCCGCCAGCGTCTTGTTCGGCGCGAAGACGATCGCCGGCTTGCCCAGCCGCGCGATCACGTTGGCCATGGTGAAGGTCTTGCCGGAGCCGGTCACGCCCAGCAGGGTCTGGAACACCTCCCCGTCCTGCACGCCCTCGACCAGCTTGGCGATGGCGGTGGGCTGGTCGCCGGCCGGCGGGTAGGGCTGGAAGAGCTGAAAGGGGGAATCAGGGAAGTTGACGAACTCGCCCTGGCGGGGCGTGTCCTGGACGGCTTCGGGGGTGTCGGGGGCGGAAGGCATCGTGCGCTACAGAACAGAAGGGGACGGTGGTCGGGAGACGGTGTTCCGGTACAGCTGCAGACCGGCCCGGTAAAATTCAAGCGAACCCGCAAGGCTAGCGCAGCCGCGGGCTCGCCGAAAGCCCCGCCTTTTGCGCCGGGCAGCCCACCATCCGAAGGACTTTCTCCAAATGTCTCTGTTCACCGCCGTCGAAATGGCGCCGCGCGACCCGATCCTGGGTCTCAACGAACAATTTGCCGCCGACACCAATCCCAACAAAGTCAACCTGGGCGTGGGCGTGTACTACGACGACAACGGCAAGCTGCCCCTGCTCGAGTGCGTGAAAAAGGCCGAAGCCGACATGATGAAGGCGCCCAGCGCCCGCGGCTACCTGCCGATCGACGGCATTGCCGCCTATGACTCGGCCGTCAAGTCGCTGGTCTTCGGCGCCGACAGCGAGCCGGTCAAGTCGGGCCGCGTGGCCACGGTCCAGGGCCTGGGCGGCACCGGCGGCCTGAAGATCGGTGCCGACTTCCTGAAGAAGCTCAGCCCCGGCGCCAAGGTGCTCATCAGCGACCCGAGCTGGGAGAACCACCGTGCCCTGTTCACCCAGGCCGGCTTCACCGTCGAAACCCACCCCTACTACGACGCCGAGAAGCGCGGCGTGAACTTCGAGGGCATGCTGGCCGCACTGAACGCTGCGCCCGCCGGCACCATCGTCGTGCTGCATGCCTGCTGCCACAACCCGACCGGCTACGACATCACGCCGGCCCAGTGGGACCAGGTCGTCGCCGCCGTCAAGGCGAAGAACCTCACGCCTTTCCTCGACATGGCCTACCAGGGCTTCGGCAACGGCATCCAGGAAGACGGCGCCGTGATCGGCAAGTTCGTCGCCGCCGGCCTGAATTTCTTCGTCGCCACTTCCTTCTCCAAGAGCTTCAGCCTCTACGGCGAGCGCGTGGGCGCCCTGTCGGTGCTGTGCGCCGACAAGGACGAAGCGGCCCGCGTGCTTTCGCAGCTCAAGATCATGATCCGCACCAACTACAGCAACCCGCCGACGCACGGCGGCGCGGTGGTCGCGGCCGTGCTGGGCAATGCCGAGCTGCGCGCCCTGTGGGAGAAGGAACTGGGCGAGATGCGCGTGCGCATCAAGGCCATGCGCCAGAAGCTGGTCGACGGCCTGAAGGCCGCCGGCGTGAAGCAGGACATGGGCTTCATCACCAGCCAGATCGGCATGTTCAGCTACTCGGGTCTGAGCAAGGACCAGATGGTCCGCCTGCGCAACGAGTTCGGCGTGTACGGCACGGACACCGGCCGCATGTGCGTGGCGGCGCTGAACAGCAAGAACATCGACTACGTCTGCCAGGCCATCGCGAAAGTGGTCTGACATCCCCCATGCGGCTTCGCCGCTCCCCCTTCCGCTTCGCGAAGGGGGCGCACCCAGCGGCCTGGCCAAGCCAGTTCCGCGGGTGCCCCGGCAGGGGCTGGCACGGTGCTCCGCGTGGGGAGACTTTCAACGCTCGATGACAAATCCCGTCGACGCCCCGGCCCCAGGCAGCGCCGCCGAGGCGCCGTCCAGGCTTTTTGTCGACCAGGCGCTGGCCAATCCCGCCAACCGCGCGATTCTGGAACGCCTCCCGACGCTGGGCCTGCCCGACGCCTGGCTGGTCGCCGGCTGCCTGTTCCAGACGGTGTGGAACCTGCGCACCGGCCGCCCGGCCATGGACGGCATCCGCGACTACGACCTTTTCTACTTCGACGCCGGCGACCTCTCGGCCGAGGCCGAGAACGCCGTGGCCCAGCGCGTGGAGGCGGCCTGCGCCGACCTGCCGGTGACGCTGGAAGTCAAGAACCAGGCCCGCGTCCACACCTGGTACGAGGCGCACTTCGGCGCGCCATACAGCCCGCTGCAGACCTCGACGGACGGCATCGACCGCTTCCTGGTCGAAGGCACCTGCGTCGGACTGCAGGCGCGTGCCGACGGCCTCACGCTGTATGCGCCCGACGGGCTTGCCGGCCTCATGGGCGGGGTGCTGCGGCCCAACCGGCGCAGCCCCGATCCGCGCCTGTATGCCGCCAAGGCCGCCGACTATCGGCGCCGCTGGCCCTGGCTCACCGTGCTCGATACCGAAAGCCAGGCGCCTGCGCGCCCTTTGCTTGTGCATCGAATCGGCCTCCGGCGCCCGCTGGACGGGCGCGAGCAGCTATCAAATCGATAGCATTCGGCACTGCGACCGCGTCCCGCGCGTGGCGCGGCTCTTGCATTCATTCGTGGCAATGGACACCCCCCACCCCGCCGTGCGCCCCACGCTGAACCACAGCCGCTTCGAAGACGTGCAGGCCGTGCTCGCCGGCACGCTCTTCGTCGCCATGGCGATGGTGGTGTTCGGCCAGGCCGGCCTGCTGACGGGCGGCACGGCCGGGGCCGCCTTCCTGCTGCACTACGCCACAGGCATCGGCTTCGGCCCGCTCTTTTTCGTGGTCAACCTGCCCTTCTACTGGTTCGCCTGGCGCCAGATGGGGCGCGAGTTCACGCTCAAGACCTTCGCCGCCATCGCACTCCTGTCTCTCATGACCACGCTGGCGCCGCACTTCATCGCCATCCAGTCGCTGCACCCGGCCTTCGCGGCCGTCTTCGGCGGGCTGATGCTGGGCACGGGCTGCCTGTTCCTGGCTCGGCACCGCGCGAGCCTGGGCGGCGCGACCATCCTGGCGCTGTACATGCAGGAGCACCGCGGCTGGCGGGCGGGCAAGGTGCAGCTGGCCATCGACTGCACGGTGGTGGCGCTGGCGCTCCTGGTGGTCGAGCCGGCGCGGGTGGGCTGGTCGGTTCTGGGCGCGGTGGTCATGGGCGGCTTCCTCTGGGTCAACCACAGGCCGGGGCGCTACGTCGGCACCTGAGCGGCCGCCGGGTCACCTGCGCGACTCCGGCCTCCACCTGGGGCCTCTCGGTGTGCGCTTGTGCCGTCGGGACGGTAGTTTTGCGGATAGAACTGCCGCACGCCCGCTGCTATATTGCACCGCAGCAAAACTCCTCCGGTTCCCATGCTGTACCAACTCTACGAAGCGCAACGCTCCCTCATGGAGCCGTTCGCCGACTTCGCGCAGGCTGCCTCCAAACTCTTCAGTTCCGGCGCGATGTTCAGCCAGATGCCGATGGCGCAGCGCGTGGCGGCCAGCTACGACCTGATCTACCGGCTGGGCAAGGACTACGAGAAGCCCGAGTTCGACATCAAGACGGTCAAGGTCAACGGCACCGACGTCGTCATCCACGAGATCGTGGAAATCGAGAAGCCCTTCTGCCAGTTGCGCCGCTTCAAGCGCTTCACCGACGACGAGCAGGTGCTGGAGACGCTGAAGGCCCAGCCCGTGGTGCTGATCGTGGCGCCGCTCTCGGGCCATTACGCCACGCTGCTGCGTGACACGGTCCGCACCATGCTGCAGGGCCACAAGGTCTACATCACCGACTGGAAGAACGCCCGCCTGGTGCCCCTGTCGGACGGCGAGTTCCACCTCGACGACTACATCAATGACGTGCAGGACTTCATCCGCCACCTGCAGGCCGAGTACGGCAACTGCCATGTGATGAGCGTGTGCCAGCCCACCGTGCCGGTGCTTGCCGCCATCTCTCTCATGGCCAGCCGCGGCGAGACCACGCCGCTGTCGATGACCATGATGGGCGGCCCCATCGACGCCCGCAAGTCGCCCACCGCGGTGAACAACCTGGCGATGAACAAGAGCTTCGAATGGTTCGAGAACAACGTCATCTACCGCGTGCCGCAGGGCTTCCCCGGTGAGGGGCGCCGGGTGTACCCGGGCTTTCTTCAGCACACCGGTTTCGTGGCCATGAACCCGGACCGCCACGCCAGCAGCCACTACGACTACTTCAAGGACCTCATCAAGGGCGACGATGCGAGCGCCGAGGCCCACCGCAAGTTCTACGACGAGTACAACGCCGTCCTCGACATGGACGCGGACTACTACCTCGAGACCATCAAGACGGTGTTCCAGGAGTTCGACCTCGTCAACGGCACCTGGGACGTGAAGAACCCCGACGGCCAGGTCGAGCGCGTGCGGCCCCAGGACATCCGCACCACCGCCCTGCTCACCGTCGAGGGCGAGCTGGACGACATCTCCGGCTCGGGCCAGACCCAGGCGGCGCACGAGCTGTGCACGCAGATCCCCGAAGGCGAGCACTACGAGGTCAAGGGCGCTGGCCACTACGGCATCTTCAGCGGCCGCCGCTGGCGTGACCTGGTCTACCCGCGCGTGCAGGCCTTCATCGCGGCGCACGACGAGCCGCAGGTGCGCGCGCGCCGCGTCGCCACGCCGCCGGCCCT
>NZ_CABFMN010000082.1 GCF_901875635.1 Xylophilus ampelinus
GGCGTGCGATCTGGCCGAGCTGGTCCTCGATGCGCTGCAGGCGCTCGCCCAGCTCGAGCAGCTCGCCACGGCTCGGCAGGTTCAGTTCCTTGAGCAGCGCGGTGTTGGCCTTGCCCAGCGCCTGCTGCAGGCCCAGCGACATGCCCAGCAGCGCGTTGGTGGCGCGCGCGAAGTCCTCGGACTTCATCTCCTGGTTGGCCACCTGGTTGGTGCGGTTCTCCCACTGGCCGAGCGCATCGCGCCACAGGTTCAGGGGGTCGAGCATCGAAAGTCCGCTTGTTGCCATGGCTGCACCCTTGGGCCCGTGCTGCTCAGGTCGCGCCCGGGTCGTGTTGTCTCCTGCGGCGCATGGTAGCCACCCCTTCGCGCGCCGCACAGGTGCCCTGCGGCCACGGTCGCCGGGCGCCCGGCCACTGATCATGGGCGACTTCCTCCTGACCCGGGAAAACCCCTGATCGAGCGTATCGACCGACCGCCTAAACTTTATTCAACTTGAATTAATTAATAGGCGGCATTGCTGCCCATCCTGGAGACAAGCTTGCCATCCATCGGTCCGGGCCGCGGCACCAACTCGGTCAACCTTCGCCAGTACAACGAGCGCTCGCTGCTGCAGCGGCTGCGCCGTGCGGGCGAGGCGTCCAAGGCCGACCTGGCCCGCTGGGCGCAGCTGACCAACACCGCGGCCGGCAGTATCGTCCAGGCGCTGGAGGAGTCGGGCCTGATCGAAGGCGCGGGCCGGCGCCACGAGGGCCAGCGCGGCCAGCCCGCCGGCCTGTACCGAATCAATCCCCAGGGAGCCTACGGCGTGGGCGTGCGGCTGGACCGCACCAGCATCGAGACGGTGCTGATCGACCTGGGTGGCCGCATCCTCGCCCGCGAAGTGCACGACCAACTGCTGCCCCACCCGGACGAGGCGCTGGCGCTGGTGCAGGCCGACGTGGCGCGCGTGCTGGCCGAGCTGTCGCCCGTGCAGCGCCGCCGGCTGGCAGGCGTGGGCCTCGCGCAGCCATACAACCTCGGCAGCTGGCTGCGGCAACTCGACCTGGAAGCCGATTTCCGCATCTGGGACGAGGTCGACTTCGCCCAGCGCCTGGCGCAGGCGGTGGACCTGCCGGTGTTCCAGGAGAACGACGGCAGCGCGGCCGCCATCGCCGAGCTGTTCTTCGGCGTAGGCCGCAAGGAGAACGACTTCCTGTACGTCTACCTCGGCGCCGCCCTGGGCGCCGGCGCCGTGCTGGGCGGCGAGAGCCTGCGCGGCCACTCGGGCAACGCGGCCGACCTGGGCTTGATGCCGGTGCCGCCGAGCGCCCTGCCCTCCGCCCCCGCACCCGAGGGCGGCAAATGGGACATCCTGCTGTCGCGCGCCTCCCTCAACGCGCTGACGCGCCACCTGCGCCACAGCGGCGCGCCGGTCGCGGGGCACTCCCAGCTCGAGGCGATGGTCGCCTCGGGCCGGCCCGAGGTGCGCGAATGGCTCGACGACTGCGTCGACGCACTGGTGCCCGCCGTGCGCGCGACGCTCGCCGTGCTCGACCTTCCCGCGGTGGTGATCGACTGCGACATCGACGCCGGCCTGATCGACACGCTGATCGCCCGCACCGGACAGGGCCTGCACGCCATCGCGCCCGAATCGCGCCAGGTGCCGCGCCTGATGCGCGGCAGCTTCGGGGTCGACGCCGGCGCCATCGGCGCGGCCAGCCTGCCGATGTTCTTCAGCTTCTCGCCGCGCGCCGACGTGCTGCGCGGCCATTCCACCGCGCGGGTTCCCGCGCACCGACCCAGGGAGTCCTTCCATGCATGAAACCCCGGCGGCCCCGCTGCTCGAGCTGCGCGGCATCTCCAAGACCTTCCCCGGCGTGAAGGCGCTGCAAGACGTGCGGCTGACCGCCCATGCCGGCCAGATCCACGCGCTGATGGGCGAGAACGGCGCAGGCAAGTCGACGCTGATGAAGATCCTCTCGGGCGCCTACCTGCCCGATCCCGGCGCCGAGATCCGCATCGGTGGCCAGCCGGCGCGCATCGAGGGCCCGATCGACGCCAAGAACCTGGGCGTGTCGGTGATCTACCAGGAACTGAGCCTGGCGCCCAACCTCAGCGTGGCCGAGAACATCTTCATGGGCCGGCCGATGACGAAGGGGCCGACGGTGGATCGCGCCGGCATGGCCGCCGCCTGCACCGGCACGCTCGAGCGCCTGGGCGCCGACTTCGGCCCGAACACCGCGGTGGCGCAACTCTCGATCGCCCAGCGCCAGCTGGTGGAGATCGCGCGCGCGGTGCAGTTCGACTGCCGCATCCTGGTCATGGACGAGCCGACCACGCCGCTGTCCACGCACGAGACCGAGCGCCTCTTCGCGCTGATCCGCCGCCTGCGCGCCGAGGGCATGGCGATCCTCTACATCAGCCACCGCATGGACGAGATCGACGAGCTCGCCGACGAGGTGACGGTGCTGCGCGACGGCACCTACGTGGGCACCCTCAGCCGCGCCGAGCTCTCGCGCGACAAGCTCGTGAAGATGATGGTCGGGCGCGACCTCTCCGGCTTCTACCGCAAGGAGCACCACGGCCAGCACACGGGCGAGGTGGCGCTCACGGTGACCGACCTGGCCGACGGCCGGCGCGTGCGCGGCTGCAGCTTCCAGCTGCATGCGGGCGAGGTGCTGGGCCTGGCCGGCCTGGTCGGCGCCGGCCGCACCGAACTCGCGCGCCTGGTCTTCGGTGCCGATGCGCGCACGGCCGGCGAGGTGCGTTTGAACGGTGCGGGCCCCCGGCTCGACATCCGCCAGCCCGGCGACGCGATCCGCAACGGCATCCTCTATCTCACCGAGGACCGCAAGGGCAACGGCCTGTTCCTCGACCTCTCGGTGCGCGACAACATCAACGTGATGGTGAGCCCGCGCGACGCCAAGGCCGGCGGCGTGATGGACGGGCGGCGCGCCGTCAAGCGCGCCATCGACGCCATCCGCCAGCTGTCGATCCGCGTGGCCTCGCCGCGCGTGAACGTGGGCGCGCTGTCGGGCGGCAACCAGCAGAAGGTGCTGCTCGCGCGCCTGCTGGAACTGGGCCCGCGCGTGCTGATCCTCGACGAACCCACGCGCGGCGTGGACATCGGCGCCAAGAGCGAGATCTATCGCCTCATCGACGAACTGGCACGCGGAGGCATGGCGGTGCTGGTGATTTCCAGCGAGCTGCCCGAGATCGTCGGCGTGTGCGACCGCGTGGTCGTGATGCGCGAAGGTCGCCTGGTCGGCGAGGTGGGCGGCGCCAGCGGCCTGCCCATCACGCAGGAAAACATCGTCGCCCTGGCCACCGGCGCCGCGGCGCCGGAGCAGGCCCCCACGCTGCACTGAACCGACAACGACACGATCAAGGAGACACCCATGAACCCCTCTGTCGCCACATCCCCGGCCCCCGTGGTCGGCCCCGCCGCGAGCGCGCGCGGCAAGGAGATCCTGCGCGCCCTGGGCATGCTGCCCGTGCTGGTGCTGCTGTGCGTCGGCTTCGGCCTGGGCACCGAGAATTTCGCGAGCCTGCAGAACCTGTCGATCATCACGCAGCAGGCCTCGATCAACATCGTTCTGGCCGCCGGCATGACCTTCGTGATCCTCACGGCCGGCATCGACCTGTCGGTGGGCTCGATCCTCGCCGGCTCGGCGGTGGCCGCGATGCTGGTGTCGAACATTCCGGGCCTGGGCATGCTGGGCATCGCCGCCGGCATGGGCTGCGGCCTGCTGTTCGGGCTGATCAACGGCTTCCTGATCTCGGTCGTGAAGCTGCAGCCCTTCATCGTGACGCTGGGCTCGCTCACCGCCGTGCGCGGCGTGGCCCGCCTGCTGGCCGGCGACAACACGATCTTCAATCCGCAGCTGCCCTTCGCCTTCATCGGCAACGGCGACGTGTTCGGCATCCCCTGCCTGGTCATCATCGCTTTCGCGGTCATCGCCCTGTCCTGGTTCATCCTGCGCCGCACCGTGCTGGGCCTGAACATCTACTCGGTGGGCGGCAATGCCGAGGCGGCGCGCCTGGCCGGCATCAAGGTGTGGGCGGTGCTGCTGTTCGTGTATGCCATGTCCGGCCTGCTGGCGGGCCTGGGCGGCGTGATGGCCTCGGCGCGGCTGTATGCGGCCAATGGCACCACGCTGGGCATGTCCTACGAACTCGATGCCATCGCCGCCGTCGTGCTCGGCGGCACCAGCCTGGTGGGCGGCACCGGCTCTATCCTCGGCACGCTGATCGGCGCGCTGATCATCGCGGTGCTGACCAACGGCCTGATCCTGATGGGTGTCTCGGACATCTGGCAGTACATCGTCAAGGGCCTCGTGATCATCGGCGCCGTCGCGCTCGACCGCTACCGCCGCAAGGACGCGGCAAGGACCTGACGGTCCTGCCTTCTCGCTTTTCCCCCGCCCCTCCCCTCAGCGCTCAATCAAGGAGACATTCCATGCGCAAACACCTCGTCGCCCTGGCCGTCGTGGCCGCTTCCGCCGCCCTGCCGCTCGCGGCCCAGGCGCAGCAGCAGATCAAGAGCGTGGGCATCACGCTCGGCTCGCTGGGCAACCCCTTCTTCGTGTCCCTGGCCAAGGGCGCCGAAGCCAAGGTCAAGCAGCTCAACCCCAACGCCAAGATCACGGCGCTGTCGGCCGACTACGACCTGAACAAGCAGTTCTCGCAGATCGACGGCTTCATCGCCGCCGGCGTGAACCTGATCCTGGTGAACGCCGTCGATGCCAAGGCCATCGAGCCGGCGCTGCTGAAGGCCAAGAAGGCGGGCATCGCCGTCGTTGGCGTGGACGTGGCCGCCAATGGTGCCGACGCCACGGTGCAGACCAACAACGTGCAGGCCGGCGAGATCGCCTGCCAGTACATCGTCGACAAGCTCGGCGGCAAGGGCAACGTGATCATCCAGAACGGTCCGCAGGTGTCGGCCGTGATCGACCGCGTGAACGGCTGCAAGGCGGTGCTGAAGAAGTCGCCGGACATCAAGATCCTGTCGGACGACCAGGACGGCAAGGGCTCGCGCGAAGGCGGCCTGAACGTGATGCAGACGCACCTCACGCGCTTCCCCAAGATCGACGCGGTGTTCGCCATCAACGATCCACAGGCCGTGGGCACCGACCTGGCGGCCAAGCAGCTCAATCGCAAGAACATCATCATCACTTCGGTCGACGGCGCGCCCGACATCGAGACCGCGCTCAAGAGCGACACCCAGGTGCAGGCCTCGGCCAGCCAGGACCCGTACATGATCGCGCAGAAGGCCGTGGAGATCGGCCAGGACGTACTCAATGGCAAGAAGCCCGCGCAGCAGATGACGCTGCTGCCCTCCACGCTCGTCACGCGCGCCAACGTGAAGGACTACAAGGGCTGGTCGGCACCGCGCTGAAATGAATGTCTGCCCCCCGGCTTTTCCAGCGCGTCGCGCTGTGAACGCCATCCCCGAGGGGGAGGCGCGGCCGCCTTGGGGCGGCCCGGCGGCGGCCGGCATCCAACTCGACCATAGGAAGCTTTTCGATGTTCGTCGTCTGCGGTGAAGCGCTGATGGATGTCTACGTGCGCGACAGCACGCCCACCGGGCTGTTGCTCGACGCGCGCGTCGGTGGCTCGCCGTTCAACGTGGCGGTGGGGCTCGCGCGGCTGGCGCAGCCGGTGCAGTTCCTGGCCGGCCTGTCGCAGGACGTGCCGGGCGAGCGGCTGATGCAGGCGCTGCGCGACGAAGGCGTGGGCACCGCGCTGGTGGTGCGCAGCGCCGCGCCGACCACGCTGAGCGTGGTCACGGTGGGCCACACCGGGGTGCCGAGCTACGCCTTCCACGGGCACGGCGCAGCCGACCGCGTGCTCGATGCGTCGGCCCTGCCTGCCGTGCCGGATGAATCGCAGGTGCTGCAATTCGGCTCGTACACGATGGTGGTGGAGCCGGTCGGCTCCGCGTTGCGCGCCCTGGCCGCGCGCGAGCGCCCGCGCCGCCTCGTGGCCTACGACCCCAACGTGCGGCTGAACGTCGAGCCCGACCTGGCGCTCTGGCGCACGGTGGTGCAGGAGATGGCCGCGCTCGCGCACGTGGTGAAGGTGAGCGACGAGGACCTGGGCCTGCTCTATCCCGACGAGGCGCCGGCGCAGGTGGCACGGCGCTGGCTGGATGCCGGCGCTCGCCTCGTGGTGGTGACGCGCGGCGCCACGGGCAGCGAGGCCTGGAACCGCAACGGCCACGCGACCGCGCAGTCGCTGCTGGTGGACGTGATCGACACTGTCGGCGCGGGCGACACCTTCCAGGCCGCCCTCCTGGCCTGGCTGGCCGAGCACGATGCGCTGTCGGCCGAGGCGCTCGATGCGCTGGACGTGCCGCGCATGGCGGCGCTGCTGCGCTTCGCGGCGCGGGCGGCGTCGATCACCTGTTCGCGCCGCGGGGCGGACATGCCGCGGCGTGGCGAGCTGGACTAGATGCCGACAAGCGGCATTTGCTTTACTATCTTTTTGATAGCTGCTCGCGCCTGTGGGTCGGGCGACGAAGGCCGATTTCCTTCAAGAAATCGGTAAGACTGATCTTAGTAATTGCCGGCGATCAGACGTGCCCGAGGATCGGGTGCGGCCTGTACGGCGCTTCGAGCTGCGCGATCTCCTCGGCCGACAGCGCGACGTCCAGCGCCGCCACCGCCTGGTCGAGCTGCCAGGTCTTGCTCGCGCCGACGATCGGGCCGGTGATGCCCTTGTGCAGCAGCCATGCGTAGGCCAGCGTCGCGTTCGACACACCCCGCGCCGCGGACAGGCGCGACAGCACCTCGACCACCTCGAAGTCGCCGTCGTTGTAGTAGTACTTCTGCGCGATGTCGTCGGTCTGCGCACGGCTGGTCTGCCCGGCCGTCTTGTCGTCGGCCTTGCGGTTGCCGGCGAGGAAGCCGCGGGCGAGCGGGCTCCAGGGGATGAGACCCACGCCCTGGTCGTGGCACAGCGGGATCATCTCGCGCTCTTCCTCGCGATAGACCAGGTTGTAGTGGTTCTGCATCGAGACGAAGCGCGTCCAGCCGTTCTCCTTGGCAACCTGCTGCGCCTTGGCGAACTGCCAGGCGAACATGCTGCTGCCGCCGATGTAGCGCACCTTCCCGCTCTTCACGATGTCGTGCAGCGCCTCCATCGTCTCCTCGACCGGCGTGGCGTGGTCGAGGCGGTGGATCTGCCAGAGGTCGATGTAGTCGGTGCCCAGGCGCTGCAGCGATGCGTCCACCGCGTGGAAGAGGCGCTTGCGCGACAGCCCGTCCATGTTGGGCAGCCGGTCGGGCTTGGCGGCCGCGCTGTTGCCGCCCTTGAAGTCGAGCGAGACGGGGTAGTAGACCTTGGTGGCGATCACCACTTCCTCACGGCGGCAGAACTCGCGCACGAACTTCCCGGTGAGCACCTCCGATTCGCCGGCCGAGTACATGTCGGCGGTGTCGAAGAAGTTGATGCCCAAGTCGACGGCGTGCTTCACCACCTCGCGCGAGGGGCCCTCTTCCATCACCCAGGGCCGCCAGGCCGGCGTGCCGTAGGTCATCATGCCCAGCGCGATGCGCGAGACGGTGAGGCCGGTGCGGCCCAGGCGGGTGTAGTGCATGGCAGTCCTCGTCAAGGGTTCAGCGGCGCGGGAACGGCGGCTGGCCGCGCCAGTAGCGGATGAGCAGCCAGCCCGCAGCCAGCCCGCCCAGGTGGGCGAAGTGCGCGACGCCCGCGAAGCTGCCGGTCACGCCGAAGAACAGCTCCAGGCCGCCGTACAGCGCCACGAACACGGGCGCCGGCATCGGGATCGGCGGGATCAGCGGCACGATCTTGCGCGTCGGGAACATCATCGCGAAGCCGACCAGGATGCCGAACAGGCCGCCCGAGGCGCCCACTGTCGGGTACATGCCGCCGGTGGCCGCGGCCACCGCCAGCTGCGCCACCGCCGCGCCGAGCACGCTCACCACGTAGAACACGAGCAGCCGACGCGAGCCCCACACGCGCTCCAGGTCGGCGCCGAACATCCACAGGCCCAGCATGTTGAACAGCAGGTGCGTGAGGCCGCCGTGCAGGAAGGCGTAGCTCAGCAGTTGCCAGGGCGCGAACTCGCCCGACCCGACGGGCCACAGCGCCAGCGCCGGCGTGAGGCCCGGCACCATGCCCTGCGCGAAGTACAGGATGACGTTGGAGAGGATCAGGGCCTGGATGGCCGGTGGGAGGGAGAACATCCGTTCGGGCTTTCTTGGAGGAGCGGTCTCAGGCGGCGGAAGGCGCAGGAGGAGTTTCAAGACGCAGTGTGCGCCAGGCGCACCCCGTGGCCACGAGCGCCAGCGCCGTGGCGGCGCCGAACATCGCCACGAAGCCGAAGCGCTGGGCCGCGGCGCCGCCGGCCAGGACGCCGATCACGCCCCCGAAACCATAGCCGATGACGGTGAAGAGCGCCTGACCCCGCCCCCTCAGCTGGCCGGGGAAATGCCGCGACACCAGCGCCACGCAGGTCGTGTGGTGCGCCGCGAAGGACAGCGCATGCAGCAGCTGCGCCACCACCAGTGCCCACAGCCAGTGGGCGGCCCAGGCCGTCATGCCCAGGCGCAGCACGGTCGCCGCGCCGCACAGCAGCAGCCAGTGCGGCATCGACAGGCGGCCGATGACGCGGCCCTGCAGGCCGAACCAGGCGATCTCGGCCACCACCGACACGGCCCAAAGGGCGCCGATGGTCCCCTTGCTGTAGCCCAGCGCGTCGAGGTAGAGCGAGATGAAGCCGTAGATGGAGAAATGCGCCATCACATGGAAGAACAGCGACACGAAGAACCAGCGCACGGCCGGCTGCCGCAGCACGGGCATCACCGGCACGCGCGGCGCGCCGCGCGCGGCCGGTGGCTCGCGCATCTCGGGCAGGCGCAGCGTGGCGACGAGCACCAGCGCCAGCGTGATCGAGGCCCAGCCCGGGAAGTGCCCCATGCCGAAGCGGTCGAACCATTCGCCCGCCACGAACACCGTGACGAGGAAACCGGCCGAGCCGCACAGCCGGATACGCCCGTAGCGGCCCCAGTCGCCGGCCACCAACTGCGCCAGTGCCGCTTCGGTGAGCGACATCATCGAGCCGGTGTGCACGAACATCACCAGCAGCACGAGGAAGACCCACCACGCGCCGCCATGCCACAGGAGCCCCAAGGAAGCGACGAGCGCGACGGCCGCGCTGACGCGCAGCAGCTTCACGCGGTCGCCCAGGTGGTCGCTGAGCGCACCCCATGCATACGGCGCGAACACCCGGGTGAAGGATTGCACCGAGGTCAGCAGGCTGATGGTGAAGATCGGCAGCCCCAGGCTCTGCAGCCACAGCGGCAGGTAGGGATTGAAGAAGCCGATGTGCGCGAAATAGCTGGCCGACAGGCCTGCGAACGCGAGGAGCGGACTGCGCCCGGCCGGCGCAGGTGCCGCCGGGCCGGACACTACAGGAAGGACGACTGCGGGCCCTCGACCTCGTCCGAGGTCCCCGCGTCGGCCCGACGGCGGCGGCCCGCCACGTCACCGTTCTGTGCGCGCTGGCGCAGCGCGTGTTCCATGACCACCAGGGCCAGCATGGCCTCGGCGATGGGCGTGGCGCGGATGCCCACGCAGGGGTCGTGGCGGCCCTTGGTCACCACCTCGACCGGGTTGTCGTGCACGTCGACCGACCGCCGCGGGCTGATGATCGAGCTGGTGGGCTTGATGGCGATGCCCACCTCCAGGTCCTGCCCGGTGCTGATGCCGCCGAGCACCCCGCCCGCGTTGTTGCTCTCGAAACGCCCGCCGGGGCCGATGCCGTCGCCGTGCGTGGTGCCGCGCTGCGTCACGCTGGCGAAGCCGGCGCCGATCTCGACGCCCTTGACGGCGTTGATGCCCATCATCGCGTAGGCGATGTCGGCATCGAGCTTGTCGAAGAGCGGTTCGCCCAGGCCCACGGGCACGCTGCTGGCCGTGACGCGGATCCTGGCGCCGCAGGAGTCGCCGGCCTTGCGCAGCGCATCCATGTACGACTCGAGCGGGGCGACGTCGGCGATGGGTGCGAAGAAGGGGTTGTTCGGGACGTGCTCCCACGAAGCGAACGGGATCTCGATGTCGCCGATCTGCGCCATGCAGCCGCGGAACACGGTGCCGTACTGCTCGAGCAGCCACTTCTTGGCCACTGCCCCGGCCGCCACCATGGGGGCGGTGAGCCGGGCCGACGAACGGCCGCCGCCGCGCGGGTCGCGGATGCCGTACTTCTTCCAGTAGGTGTAATCGGCGTGGCCGGGGCGGAACTGCTGCGCGATGGCGCCGTAGTCCTTGCTGCGCTGGTCGGTGTTCTGGATCAGCAGCGCGATGGGCGTGCCGGTGGTCCTGCCCTCGTACACACCCGAGAGGATCTGCACCGCGTCGGGCTCGTTGCGCTGGGTGACGTGGCGGCTGGTACCGGGGCGGCGGCGGTCCAGGTCGCCCTGGATGTCAGCCTCCGACAGCGCCATCCCGGGTGGGCAGCCGTCGATGACGCAGCCGATGGCCGGTCCGTGCGACTCGCCGAAGTTGGTGACGGCGAACAGGGTGCCGAAGGTGTTGCCGCTCATCGTGGGGTGCCGCAGGCCGGGTGGACATCGCTCATGGCCGCGGATTATCCCAACAAAGTCGCGGGCCGCAGGAGCCAGCGGCCGGTCTCAGGCGGATGCCCCCGCGTGCCGGTTGCCCAGCCCCAGGTAGGTGTCGATGATGCGGCGGTCGTTCAGCAGGGCCTGGGCGGGCCCTTGCAATGCCACACTGCCGGTTTCGAGCACGTAGCCCCGGTCGGCCACCTGCAGTGCAGCGCGTGCGTTCTGCTCCACCAGCAGCACCGACACGCCGTGCGTGCGCAGCGCGCCGACCACCTGCAACACCTCGCGCACCACCAGCGGCGCCAGGCCCAGCGAGGGCTCGTCGAGCATCAGGAGGCGCGGTCGGGCCATCAGCGCGCGGCCGACGGCGAGCATCTGCCGCTCGCCGCCCGACAGGGTGCTCGCCAGTTGCGTACGCCGTTCCTTCAGGCGCGGGAAGATGGCGAAGACCTCGTCCATGCGCGCACGCTGGTCGCGCCGGCCGGTGCGCCAGCGGTAGAAGCCGCCCAGCAGCAGGTTGTCCTCGACCGGCATCTCGCCGAAGAGCTCGCGGCGCTCGGGCACCAGCGCCACGCCGCGCGCCACCATCGCCTCGACACTGGGGCGCGCGATGCGCTCGCCATCGAATGTGACCGCGCCGCGCGAAGGCAGCAGGCCCATCGCCGCGTTGAGCAAGGTGCTCTTGCCGGCGCCGTTCGGGCCGATCACGGTGACGACTTCGCCCTCGTCGATGTGCAGCGCGACGCCATGCACCGCCTCCACCGTGCCGTACGCCACATGGAAGTCCTCGAGCGTGAAGAGGCGCCTGGTTTCGGGCGCGCTCATGCCGTCGCTCCCAGTGCCGTCCCCGGCGCGAGGTGCACCGGCGCTGGCGCAGGCACTTCGTCTCCGCCGCCCAGGTAGGCGTCGAGCACGCGCGGGTTGCGCTGGATCGCCTCGGGCGTGCCTTCGGCGATCACGCTGCCGAACTCCAGCACGGTGACGCGGTCGGCCAGGTTCATGACGAACTCCATGTCGTGTTCCACCACCAGGATGCCCAGGCCCTCGGCCCGCAGTTGCGACAGCAGCCCGGCCAGCGCCTGCTTCTCCAGGTGACGCAGGCCGGCCGCCGGCTCGTCGAGCAGCAGCGCGGCCGGCTGGCCGGCCAGCGCGCGGGCAATCTCCACCACCCGCTGCTGCCCCAGCGCCAGCGAGGCCGCGGGCAGGTCGGCGTACTCGCCCAGGCCGCAGCGCTCGATCTGGCGCCGCGCCTCGGCCAGCAGGTCCGTCTCCTCGGCACGGTCCAGGCGCAGCATGGCCGCGAGCCAGCCCTTGCGGCCGCGCAGGTGCGCACCGAGCGCGACGTTCTCGAGCACGCTGCGGTCGCCCAGCAGACGGACGTGCTGGAAGGTGCGGCCCAGGCCGAGCGCCGCGAAATCGCGGGAAGGACGTCCGTTCATGGGCGTGCCGATCAAGCGCACCTGCCCTTCGGTGGGATCGTCCACCCCGGAGATCATGTTGAAGAAGGTGCTCTTGCCGGCGCCGTTGGGGCCGATCAGCGCGTGCACCTCGCCGGCGCGCAGCGTCATGTTGACGTTGCTGTTGGCCACCAGGCCGCCGAAGCGCTTCGTCACGCCGGCCGCTTCCAGCAGGAGCTCGCCGGTGGGCGGCAACGACCGCGCCGGCAACGCTTGGGCGGCACGCGGCGCCTTCTCGACTTCAGGCTTGAGCACCCGGCCGCTCCAGCGCGCCAGCGTGGGCCACAGCCCCTCGGCAAAGCGCTGCAGCACCAGCACCATGAGCAGGCCGAAGACGATCTGCTCGAAGTTGCCGCTCGCGCCCAGCAACCGTGGCAGCCAATCCTGCAGTTGCTCCTTGAGCAACGTGATGAGCGTCGCACCGAGCACCGCGCCCCACAGGTGGCCGGCACCACCCACCACGGCCATGAACAGGTACTCGATGCCGATGTTCAGGCCGAAGGGCGTGGGGTTCACGAAGCGCTGCATGTGCGCGTAGAGCCAGCCCGACAGCGCCGCCAGCAGCGCGGCGAGCACGAAGACCTTGACGCGGTGGCGCGCCGTGTCCACGCCCATCGACTCGGCCATCAGCTGCCCCGACTTGAGCGCGCGGATGGCGCGTCCCTCGCGCGAATCGAGCAGGTTGTGCAGCGCCCACAGCGCCAGCAGCAGCACGGCCCAGATCACCGGGCCCAGCACGCGCGGCGATGCCAGCGAGACGCCGAAGACGCTCAGCGCCGGCAGGCCGGTGATGCCGGTCTGGCCGCCCAGGAACTGCAAGTTGCCGAACAGGTAGTACAGGCTCAGGCCCCAGGCGATGGTGCACAGCGGCAGGTAGTGGCCCGAGAGCTTGACGGTGATCGCGCCCAGGCTCCACGCGACCAGGAAGGTCAGCGCCAGGCCCAGCACCAGCCCGAGCCAGGGCACGAGCGCCGGCGGAAGGGCAGAGAGCGCACCCGCCGTCGTGGGCGAGGTGCAGATCCAGGCCGTGGCATAGGCGCCGATGGCGACGAAGGCGGCCTGGCCGAAGGAGGTCATGCCGCCGACGCCGGTCAGCATGACCAGCCCTGCGGCCACCAGCGAATAGAGCGCGATGTAGCTGAAGATGGTGGTGCTGAAGTCCGACAGGAAAGGCCAGACCACGGCCAGCGCGACGACGAAAAGCAGCGTGAGGTGGCGTCGGGTCATGCGAGGCTCCCAGCGCGGATGCATGCAGACGTGCCGATCATTCCTCGTCCTCCACATGCCGGCTGTGCAGCGAGCGCCACCACAGCACGGGAATGATCAGCGTGAACACCAGCACCTCCTTGAAGGCACTGGCCCAGAAGGACGAGAAGGACTCGAGCTGGCCCACGACCAGGGCGCCCAGCAGCGCCACCGGATAGCTCGCCAGGCCGCCGACGATGGCGGCGACGAAGCCCTTCAGCCCGATGAGGAAGCCGGTGTCGTAGTACACGGTGGTGATCGGCGCCACGAGCAGCCCCGCCACCGCACCGATCAGCGCTGCCAGCGCGAAGCTGAGGTCGCCCGACAGGTCGGTGGGAATGCCCATCAGCCGCGCGCCGACGCGGTTCATCGCCACGGCGCGCAGGGCCTTGCCGACGATGGAGCGCTCGAAGAACACGAACATCAGCACCACCAGCAGCACCGTGACGCCAACCACGACCAGCGACTGCCCGGCGACCGGGATGCCGCCGATGTCCAGCCGCGCATCGGAGAACGCCGGGGTACGCGAGCCTTCGGCGCCGAAGAAGAAGAGGCCCAACCCCACCAGCACGCCGTGCAGCGCCACCGACACGATCAGCAGGATCAGCACCTTGGCATGGGCCAGCGGCCGGTAGGCCAGGCGGTACAGCAGCGGCCCGAGCGGCGTGACCAGCAGCAGCGTGACCAGCGACTGCGCCCAGATCGAGCTCGGCCGGCCCAGCAGCACCGCGGCGGCCGCGATCCCGGGGAACAGCACCGCCCAGGCAAGCGTGGACTTCCACTCGACCAGGACGCCGCGCCGCGCGCGCCACAGTTCCACCACCAGCACCATGGCGGCCAGCGCCACCAGCAGCCACAGCGTGCCTGGCACCTTGCCGGCACCCAATGCCGCCATCGACAGGGCGCCGAAAGCCACCAGTTCGCCCTGCGGGATGAAGATCACCCGCGTGACCGAGAACACCAGCACCAGCGCCAGCGCCATCAGCGCGTAGATCGCGCCGTTGACGATGCCGTCCTGCCCGAGCAGCAGGGCGATCTGAAGATCCATGTCGGTTCGCTCGCAAAGGGCCGCAGCGCGGCCGGATACAGGAAGGCGACCGGCCCTCTTTCGGAAGGCACGGCCGCCAGGCTGGGGAGGCTCAGTTCGGCAGGTACTTCCAGGCGCCGTTCTGGATGGTGACCATCACGCGAGCCCGGCTGTCCAGGCCCAGGTGGTCGGTCGGCGTCATGCTGAACACGCCGTGCGCGCCAGCGACTTCCTTGACCTGCTCCAGCGCGTCGCGCAGGGCGGCGCGGAACTCGGGCGTGCCGGGCTGCGCCTTCTTCAGCGCCTCGGGCACGGCCGCCTGCAGGATCAGGCCGGCGTCCCAGGCGTGGCCGCCGAAGGTGGCGGCGGAGCCCTTGCCGTTGGCGCCCTCATAGGCGGCCACATAGGCCAGTGCCGACTTCTTCACCGGGTTCGAATCGGGCAACTGATCGGCCACCAGCATCGGCCCGGCCGGCAGGATGGTGCCCTCGACGTCCTTGCCGCCCACGCGCAGGAAGTCGTTGTTGGCGACGCCATGCGTCTGGTAGATCTTGCCTTTATAGCCGCGCTCGACCAGCGTCTTCTGCGGCAGCGCCGCCGGCGTGCCCGAGCCCGCGACCAGCACCGCATCGGGGTTGGCCGACATGATCTTCAGGGCCTGGCCCGTGACCGAGGTGTCGGTGCGCGAATAGCGCTCGTTGGCCACCAGTTTGATGTTCTTGGCCGCTGCGGCCTTAGAGAACACGTCGTACCAGCCTTCGCCGTAGGCATCGGAGAAGCCGACGAAGGCCACCGATTTCACGCCCTTGGCGGCCATGTAGTCGACGATGGCCTGGGCCATCATGCCGTCGTTCTGCGGCGTCTTGAAGACCCACTTCTTCTTGTCGTCCATGGGCTCGATGATCCGGGCCGACGCTGCGAGCGTGATCATGGGCGTCTTGCCTTCGGCGACGACATCGATCATGGCCAGCGAGTTGGGCGTCACGCTCGACCCGATGACCACGTCGGCCTTGCTCTCGGTGATGAGCTTGCGGGTGTTGTTGACCGCCGTCGTGGTGTCGCTCGCGTCGTCGAGCACCACGTAGTTGACCTTCTGCCCGCCGATGGTCTTGGGCATCAGCGCGATGGTGTTCTTCTGCGGGATGCCGAGCGATGCGGCCGGGCCGGTGGTCGACAGCGTGACGCCGACGGTGAGGTCGGCCCAGGACAGGCCGGCTGCGCAGGCCAGCGCCACGGCGGCCAGGGCTTGGATCTTGAACTTCATGGTTGCGTCTCCTTGGGTTTGAGCGGAAGCGGACAATAATTTAATAAGTTAAATATCTGCCTGGAATAGATTGAAACACCTAGACACTTGACGACGCCGCGAGTTCCGGCGCCTTGACGGCCGGCAGGCCGCCAAGGAACAGGTCGGCCACCACCAGCGCCATGTCCTCGTAGTCCAGGGGCCCCTCGGGCTTCATCCAGGTGAACATCCAGTTGATCATTCCGAAGAGCAGCATGGTCAGCGGCATGCCCATCACGGTGCTTCCCAGGTCGGGCCGCAGCGCGACCACCGCCTGCGCGAATCCCCGCACCACGGCACGCTCCTGGTCCAGCACGCGCTGGCGGTCCTCCGGCTCGAGGAACTTGACGTCCTCGGTCAGCACACGGTGCGCACTTTGCGCGGTGGCGTACTCGCGCACCAGGCTCAGGATCAGCTCGCGCATGCGGGCCTCGGGGCCGAGCCCGCGTGCGGCGACCTCCTCCACGATGGCCGCCAGCCGGGTGACGTGCGCCTCGGCGATGCTCACCAGCAGCGTGTACTTGTCCTTGTAGTAGTGGTAGAGCGTGGCCTTCGACAGACCGCAGGCCTCGGCCACCTGGTTCATGGACGTGGCGGGGTAGCCGCGCCGCGCGAACAGCAGGCCGGCCTGCTCCAGGATCATCTCGCGCTGGTCGTCGTAGCCCGCCGCCCGTCCTCTGGCCATCTGCGTGCTCCTTCAGCGTTCGTCGAAGGACAGCACCACGCGTTCCGTCGTCGGATGCGCCTGGCAGGTCAGCACGAAGCCGGCCGCCACCTCGGCCTTGTCGAGCGCGAAGTTGCGCTCCATGCGCACATCGCCCTCGATGACCTTGGCGCGGCAGGTGCCGCACACGCCCGAGGTGCACGAGTACGGCACCTCCAGCCCCGCGGCCGAGGCGCAGTCCAGGATGCTCGGCTGGTCGCGCAGGAACTCGATCTCGCGGCGCAGGCCGTCGCGCACGATGACCACCTTGGCGCGCTCGGCATCGCCCGGCCGCGCCTCGTGCATCACGGCGCCCACCGGCGCTGCAGCCGGCTGCGCGATGCCGAAGCGCTCGATGTGGATCGCCGAATCGGGCACGCCCGCGGCGCGCAAGGCGGCCTCCGCCTCGTCGTTCATCTGGAACGGGCCGCAGATGTAGGCATGGTCGATGCTCCACGCCGGCACCAGCGTGGCCAGGAACTCGCCCAGCTTGGCGCAGTCGAGGAAGCCCATGTTGATCGGCGCATCCGTGTGCTCGTCCGAGAACACGTGGTGCAGCACCAGCCGCGTGAGGTACCGGTTCTTCAGGTCTTCCAGCTCCTCCTTGAACATGGTGGAGCGCAGCTGGCGGTTGCCGTAGATAAGCGTGAAGCGGCTGCCGGGTTCGCGCGCCAGCACGGTCTTCATGATCGACAGGATGGGCGTGATGCCGCTGCCGCCCGCGATGCCCAGGTGGTGCCGCCGCTCGTCAGGCGCCAGTGGCACGTGGAAGCGGCCCTGCGGCGCCATGACGCTGATCTCGTCGCCGGGCCGGAGCGCCTCGTTGATCCAGTTCGAGAACACGCCGCCGCGCACCTTGCGCACGCCCACGCGCAGCACGCCGTCGTCGACGCCGGCGCAGATCGAGTAGGAGCGCCGCAGGTCCTGCCCCTCGATCCGCTTGCGCAGCGTGAGGTACTGGCCCTGGGTGAAGCCGAAGGTGTCGCGCAGCTCGGGCGGCACCTCGAAGCTGACGATGACGGCTTCCTGGGTGTCCGGCTCCACGGCCTGGACTTTGAGCGAATGAAACAGGGTGCTCATAGAGGCTTGAAATATTCGAAGGGCTCGCGGCAAGCGACGCAGCGGTACAGCGACTTGCACGCGGTCGACCCGAAGGCCGACAGGCGCTCGGTGCGCTCGCTGCCGCAGCGCGGGCAGGCCACCGCGGGCACCGCCGCACGGCGGCCGACGATGCGGATGGGCACGCCCTCCCCCGCCGCGGCCGCGCCCGGCGGCGCGATGCCGTATTCGCGCAGCTTGCGGCGGCCATCGGCGCTGATCCAGTCGGTGGTCCAGGCGGGTGCACGCTGCAGCGTGGCCCGCGCCGGCCCCAGTCCGGCGGCGGCCAGCGCATCGAGCACGCTCTGCTCGATGACCTCCGTCGCCGGGCAGCCGGAGTAGGTCGGCGTCAGCACCACCTCGAGCGCATCGCCGCATTCGCGCACGTCGCGCACGATGCCCAGGTCGCACACCGACAGCGCCGGCACCTCGGGGTCAGGCACCTCGGCCAGCACCGCCCAGGCGCGCTCGACGCGCGCCGAGGCCTGCTCGACCGGCACAGCCGTCACCACACGCCCCCCGGGTAGGCGCGCTGCAGGTGCTGCATCTCCGCCAGGATGAAGCCCATGTGCTCGCTGTGCACACCGCGCTTGCCGGTGCTCAGGAACTTGGAGGCAGCAGGCACGGGCAAGTCCGCCTCGGCCAGTACCTCGGCCATCTGCGATTCCCATTCGGCGCGCAGCTCGCTCCAGCGCGGCCCGAGGCCGCTGTCCGCCGCTGCCTCGTCCACCGCGTCGTCGGCGAAGAACTCGGCCGCATAGGGCCAAGCCGTGTCGAGCGCGGCCAGCATGCGGCGGCGCGACTCGGCCGTGCCGTCGCCCAGGCGCACCACCCAGTCGGCCGAATGCTGCTGGTGATAGCGCGCCTCCTTCACGGCCTTGGCGGCGATGGCTGCCAGTTCGGGATCCGACGAGGCCTGCAGCCGCGTCCACAGCAGCCGGAAGAAGGTGGCGGCCATCGCGTTGCGCAGCACGGTGAAGGCGAAGTCCCCGCGCGGCAGTTCGACCAGCGTGGCGTTGCGGTAGTCGCGCTCCTCGCGCAGGAAGGCGAGCTGGTCCTCGTCATGGCCCGCGCCCTCGGTGGCGCCGGCATGCGAGAGCACGGCACGCGCCTGGCCCACGAGGTCGAGCGCCATGTTGGCCAGGGCGATGTCTTCCTCCAGCACCGGCGCATGGCCGGTCCATTCGCCCAGGCGCTGCGCGAGGATCAGCGCGGTGTCGCCGATGCGCAGCAGGTACTGCGTGGCGAGGTCGTCGGCGACGGCGATCGATGGCTGCATGTCAGTGCCGTCCTCACATATGGTCGACCGCGCCGGGCAGTCGGTAGAAGGTCGGGTGGCGGTACACCTTGTCTTCCATCGGGTCGAAGTACATGTCCTTGTCGCCCGGGTCGCTGGCCACGATCTGGTCGGCGCGCACCACCCACACGCTGGTGCCCTCCTGCCGGCGCGTGTAGACGTCGCGCGCCAGTTGGATCGCCATCTTGGGGTCGGCCGCATGCAGGCTGCCGCAGTGCTTGTGGTCCAGGCCGGCCTTGGTCCTCACAAAGACCTCCCATAGAGGCCATTCGGCGCCTTCGGGTTTCGCTTGCTCGTTCATGCGGCCTCCTCGAATCGTTGCTGTTGCTTCTCGGCGTGGGCCAGCGCGGCCTCGCGCACCCAGGCGCCGTCGTCCCAGGCCTTCACCCGCGCGGCCAGGCGCTCGCGGTTGCAGGGGCCGTCGCCGGCGATGACGTTCCAGAACTCGTCCCAGTCGATGGCGCCGAAGTCGTGGTGCTGGCGCTCCTCGTTCCACTTCAGGTCGGGATCGGGCAAGGTGACGCCCAGCACCTTCGCTTGTTCGACCGCGGCGTCGACGAACTTCTGGCGCAGCTCGTCGTTCGAGATGCGCTTGATGCCCCAGCGCATGGACTGCGCCGAGTTGGGCGACTGGTCGTCCGGCGGGCCGAACATCATCACCGAGGGCCACCACCAGCGGTTGACGGCGTCCTGCACCATCGCCTTCTGCGCCTGGGTGCCGTGCTGCATCATGGTCAACAGGCTCTCGAAGCCCTGGCGCTGATGGAAGCTCTCCTCGCGACAGATGCGCACCATCGCGCGCGCGTAGGGCGCATAGGAGCAGCGGCAGATGGGCACCTGGTTCATGATCGCGGCGCCGTCAACCAGCCAGCCGATGGCACCGACGTCGGCCCAGGTGAGCGTCGGGTAGTTGAAGATCGAGCTGTACTTGGCCTTGCCGGTGTGCAGCGCATGCAGCATCTCGTCGCGCGAGGTGCCCAGCGTCTCGGCCGCGGCGTAGAGGTACAGGCCGTGGCCGCCCTCGTCCTGCACCTTGGCGAGCAGGATCGCCTTGCGCTTGAGCGTCGGCGCGCGGCTGATCCAGTTGCCCTCGGGCAGCATGCCCACGATCTCGGAATGCGCATGCTGGCTGATCTGCCGCACCAGCGTCTTGCGGTAGTGGTCGGGCATCCAGTCCTTGGCCTCGATGAAGGCGCCGTCGTCGATGCGCGCGTCGAAGCGCGCCTCCAGCATCGCCTGCTCGGCCGAACGCACCGGCTTGCGGTCCTCGGCGTCCTTGCCGAGCGTGTCCATGGCTTGGGTGTACATCGTCAACTCCTTGAGGGTTCAGCGCGCCTTCGCACGCTGGTCGAACACGCGGCGGGCCTTGCCGGTCAGCGTGCGCTCGATGGCATCGGGCGGCAGCACGCTGACCACGGTGCTGATGCCCACCAGGGTCTTGATGCGCTGCTGCACCCAGGAGGCGATCTCGCTCACGGGCGCGGCGGCAGCGCCTTCGGGCTGCAGCTCGCAGCGCACTTCGACCTCGTCCAGGTGGCCTTCGCGCCGCACCTGCAGCTGGTACTGGCCCGAGAGCTGAGGGTGCGCCAGCACGATCTCCTCGATCTGCGTAGGAAAGACGTTCACGCCGCGGATGATGAGCATGTCGTCGCTGCGGCCGACGATCTTGCCCATGCGCCGGAAGGCGCGCGAGGTGGGCGGCAGCAGCCGCGTGAGATCGCGCGTGCGGTAGCGCACGATGGGCAGGGCTTCCTTGGTGAGGGTGGTGAAGACCAGTTCGCCCTCCTCGCCGTCGGGCAGCACCTCGCCCGTGTCGGGGTCGATGATCTCGGGGTAGAAGTGGTCTTCCCAGATCACCGGGCCGTCCTTCGATTCGATGCATTCGCTCGCCACGCCGGGGCCCATCACTTCCGAGAGCCCGTAGATGTCGACCGCGTCGATGCCGGCCCTGGCCTCGATCTCCCGGCGCATGGCCTCGGTCCAGGGCTCGGCGCCGAAGATGCCGACCTTCAGCGAAGACTCGCGCGCGTCGAGGCCCTGCCGCGCGAACTCCTCGACGATGACCTGCATGTAGCTGGGCGTGACCATGATGATCGAGGGCTGCAGGTCGCGGATGAGCTGCACCTGCTTCTCGGTCTGGCCTCCCGACATCGGGATGACGGTGCAGCCCAGCCGCTCGGCGCCGTAGTGCGCACCCAGGCCGCCGGTGAAGAGGCCGTAGCCGTACGAGACATGGACGAGGTCGCCCGCGCGCCCGCCCGCAGCACGGATGGAGCGGGCCACCAGGTCGGCCCAGCGGTCGATGTCGCCCTGCGTGTAGCCCACCACCGTCGGCTTGCCAGTGGTGCCCGAGGAGGCATGGATGCGCGCAAGCTGCTCGCGCGGCACGGCCAGCAGGCCGAAGGGGTAGTTGTCGCGCAGGTCGCTCTTGACGGTGAACGGGAACTTCGACAAGTCCGACAGGTGCTTCAGGTCGGACGGGTGCACACCCTTTGCGTCGAAGGCGCGGCGGTAGTGCGGCACGTTCTCGTAGGCATGCGCGAGCGTGGCGCGCAGCCGCGTGAGCTGCAGGGCCGCGATCTCGTCGCGGCTGGCGGTCTCGATCGGCTCCAAGTCGCCGGGGGCGGGGCGCTTGACGGGCATGGGATGTCTCCTTGATGTCTTGGTTTCAGCGCGGCACGGCCGGGCGGCCCTTGGCCGTGTACGACCGGCCGCGGAAGATCGCGATGCGCTCGCCCTTCTGGTTCGTCACTTCGACGTCGTACACGCCGGTGCGCCCGGCGCGGGAGACCTCGGCGCAGCGGGCCGTCAGCACGTCGCCCAGGCGGCCCGGCGCCACGAAGTCGACGCTGAAGCCCGAGGCCACGGTGAGCTCGTCGTAGGAATTGCAGGCGTAGGCGAAGGCCGAGTCGGCCAGCGTCGAGATCAGGCCGCCATGGCAGATGTCGTGGCCATTGAGCATGTCCTCGCGCACCGCCATGGTCACGGTCGCCTGGCCGGGCGCGATCTCGGTCACGGCGATGCCCAGGGCCTGCAGCGCCCGGTCGTTGGCGAACATGCCGCGGCGCACGTGCTCGGCAACTTGTTGTGCGGTGGAGTCGCTCACGGCTCAACGGTCCTTGAACACGGGGGCACGGCGCGCGCCGAAGGCGGCCACGCCCTCCTGATAGTCGTGCGCGCGACCGAGTTGGCTCTGCAGGCGTGCCTCAGCGTCGAGGGCGTCCTCGATCGCGAGCGAGGGCGCGGCATCGATTGCCGCGCGAGTGGCGGCCAGTGCCGCCACCGGCATGGCAGCCAGGCGGGTGGCCAGCGCGGCGGCCTCGTCGGCCACGGCCGCATCGTCCACGCAGCGCCAGATCAGGCCGATGCGCTCGGCCTCCTCGGCGGGCAGCTTGTCACCCAGCATCGCCAAGCCCAGTGCGCGGGCGCGCCCCACCAGCCGCGGCAGCAGCCAGGTGCCGGCGGTGTCGGGCACCAGCCCGATCTTCGCAAAGGCCTGGATGAAGCTGGCCGAACGACCGGCGAGCACGAGGTCGCAGCACAGCGCCAGGTTGGCACCGGCGCCCGCCGCCACACCATTGACGGCCGCCACTACCGGCACCGGGAAGGTCTTCAGGCGCAGCACCAGCGGCCGGTAGAAGCGGGCCACCGTGTCGCCCAGGTCCTTGGGTGCGCCGCCGGGCTCGGGCGCCACCGCGGGATCGGCCAGGTCCTGTCCGGCGCAGAAGCCCCGGCCAGCGCCGGTCAGCACCAGCGCGCGCACCTGCGGGTCGGCGGCAGCCGACTCGAGCGCGGCCATCAGCTCGGCGTGCATGGCCTGCGTGAAGCTGTTGAGCGCCGACGGGCGGTTCAGCGTCAGCGTGCGCACGGGGCCGTTCGTGCTCTGCAGCACCAGGGCGTCGGACATGGGGCGTCTCCGGGTCTTTGGGGTTCTGTGACAGAGTTGGGTCGAAGAAAATACTTTCGACCGACCGGTCGGCAGATCATAGAATCCCCGACGGTGTTGACGCAAGTCAAGCTCCCCCGTGAAAACCCGGGGCCCGCCGCCATTGCCAGCGATGGCCGGCGCGCCCGCATCAGGAGACATTCAGCCCATGCCCTGCTACGCCATCGATGGAGTGGTCCCCGTGGTGGACCCGAGCGCCTACGTGCATCCCACCGCCGTGCTGATCGGCGACGTCATCGTCGGCCCCGGCTGCTATGTCGGGCCTTCCGCCTGCCTGCGCGGCGACTTCGGCCGCATCGTGCTGGAGACCGGCTCCAACGTTCAGGACACCTGCGTGGTGCATGGCTTCCCGGCCCACGACACGGTGGTGCGTGAGAACGGCCACATCGGCCATGGCGCGGTGCTGCACAGCTGCATCGTGGGCCGCGACGCGCTGGTGGGCATGAACGCGGTGGTGATGGACGACGCGGTGATCGGCGACCGCGCCATCGTCGCCGCCTGCGCATTCGTGCCGGCCGGCACGCAGGTCCCGCCCGAGGTGCTGGTGGCCGGCGTGCCGGCGAAGGTCAAGCGCCCGCTGACCGAACAGGAGATGGCCTGGAAGCACGAAGGCACCCTCACCTACCAGGACCTCACGCGCCGCAGCCTGGCCAGCCTGCGCGAGGTGGCGCCGCTGTCGCAGGTCGAGGCCGACCGGCCGCGCCTGCAGGCGCCGGACGTGAAGCCGCTGATCTCCACCAAGCGTGGCTGAGCGCAACCGAATTCACCACCCGCAAGGAGACTCCGATGATCCGTTTCAGTGTCATGTACCCGCACACGCCCGGTGCGCGTTTCGACCACGACTACTACCGGGAGAAGCACATGCCCCTGCTGAAGGCGCGCCTGGGCGAGGTCTGCCGCAGCTACCAGATCGACAAGGGACTGGCCGGCGGCGCGCCAGGATCGACGCCGGTGTACGAGGCGATGTGCCACATCCTGTGCGATTCTTTGGAGGCCTTCGAGGCGGCCTTCGGCCCGCATGCCAGGGAAATCCGCGGCGACATCAAGAACTACACGGACATCGCGCCCGTGATGCAGATCAGCGAGGTCGTCGCCTGAACCAGCGCAGGGCACCGCCGGCAGGAATGCTTTATGCGTGCTGCGACGCAGCATCCCCCTCACTGCCAAGGAGTGCCCCATGTTGGATCGGACGGCAACGAAGTTCTCCCATGTGAAACCCGGCGACACCGATTACGTCGGCGGCGGCCTGCGCGACTTCTTCCTCTACCGTGACCTCGGCATCGCCGACGCCACGCACGGCAAGGTGATCGCGCACCTGGTCAAGGCCAACATGCCCCCCGAGAAGGGCACGGGCTGGCACCGCCACGAGGCGGACTTCCAGATCGTGATCATGGTCAAGGGCTGGGCCAAGTTCATGTACGAGGACAAGGAGACGCTGGTGGAAGCCGGCGACGTGGTGCACCAGCGCCCCGGCATCCGGCACTACCTCTTCGACTACTCGCCCGACATGGAGTACCTGGAGATCGTGTCGCCGGCCGACTTCAAGAGCGTCGACGTCGAGCCCGCGGCCGAGGTGCCCGAGCCCACGCCCTGGAAATGAATCCCGAGCGCCGCAGCGCCCGGGCACATTTCGCTATCTTTTTCATAGCTGGTGGCGCCCGTCCCGCGGGCGCCGGAGCCACTTTTCTCTTGAAAATCCGCGCGGCAGCCGGCTGACGTCCTGCACCGCGGTGCGCGCGGTGCCGAGCAAGCGTGGCCCGCCCGAATTCCAGAAATTCCTGAATCTTCAGCATCGCGCCACAATGGCGGGATGAGCTCTCCTGCCGAACTCCCGCCCCTGAACCGCCAGTTCGTCGCCCACTTCGGTGAGATGGGCAGCCGCTGGGGCATCAACCGCACCGTGGGGCAGATCTATGCCCTGCTCTTCCTGTCGCAGAAGCCGCTCAACGCCGACGAGATCGGTGAACTGCTGGCCTTCTCGCGCTCCAACGTGAGCATGGGCCTGAAGGAGTTGCAGGCCTGGCGGCTGGTGCAGCTGCGCCACCTGCCCGGCGACCGGCGCGAGTATTTCGAGGCACCGGCCGACGTGTGGGAGATCTTCCGCGTGCTGGCCGAGGAGCGGCGCCGCCGCGAGATCGAGCCGACGCTCTCGATGCTGCGCAGCGCGCTGCTCGAGGAGGTGCATACCGACCAGGAGCGCCATGCGCAGCAACGCATGCGCGAGATGCACGACCTGATCGACCGGCTGATGACCTGGTTCGACGACGTGCAGAAGCTGGCCCCTGAGACCGCGCTCAAGCTCATGGGCATGGGCGCCACGGTGACCAAGGTGCTGGGCCTGAAGGACCGCATCACCGGTGCCGCCGGCCGCAAGGCCGCCGGCAAGAAGGCGGGCTGAGCCGCCCTGCCGAACGGCCGGCGCCTCGGCGCCGGCCTGGGGTTCACGGCTTCTGCGTCTTGTCGCGGCGGATGGCGTCGTCCTCCATCAGCTCGAACCACATCGCGTTGAGCACCGCGAAGGCGGCGGCCAGGGGCAGGCCCAGGAGCCAGGCGAAATACCACATGGGGTGTCCTTTCTTGAGGGGTGCGGGTGGTCAGTAGGCGTGGGTGCGTTCGTCCTCGATCGCCTTCGGATCGACCTTGCCGCGCAGTACCGCATAGACCCAGCTCGTGTACGCCAGGATGACCGGCATGAAGATCAGCGTGCACACCAGCATGATGAAGAGGGTGAGGTGGCTCGAGGACGAGTCCCACACCGTCAGGCTGGCGCGCGGATCGATCGACGAGGGCAGGATGAAGGGGAACATCGACACACCGACGCTCAGCACGATGCCGGCGATGCCCACGCCGCTGGCCAGCAGCGCCAACAGCTCGCGCCGCGCCGCGAGGCCGATGGCCGCCAGCAACGGCCCGGCGACGCCGAGCGCCGGCACGACCCACAGCGCCGGATGCGCCGCATAGTTGGCGAACCACACGCCCGCATGCTGGCCGACGGTCTTGAGCAGCGGGTTCGAGGGGCCCGTGGTCACCACCGGGCTCGTGACCTGGTAGCCCTGCACCCAGAGCGACAGTGCCACGCCCGCCAGTACGTAGAGCGCAGCGGCCAGCAGCGCGGCGCCGATGCCGGCGGCACGCGCACGGGCCGCCACCGCACCGCCGGACTTCAGCACCAACCAGGCGGCGCCGTGCATCACCAGCATCGCGACCGACACCAGACCGCAGAGGACGGCGAAGGGATTGAGCAGGCCGAAGAAGCTGCCGTCGTAGAAGATGTGCATCTCGGGCGAGAAGCGGAAGGGCACGCCCTGCAGCACGTTGCCCATGGCGACACCGAAGATCAGCGAGGGCACGAAGCCGCCGACAAACAGCGCCCAGTCCCAGCGGCTGCGCCAGGCCGGGTCTTCACGCTTGCTGCGGAACTTGAAGGCCACAGGCCGCAGGATGAGCGCGACCAGAATGGCGAACATCGCCAGGTAGAAGCCCGAGAAGGACACCGCGTAGATGTGCGGCCAGGCGGCGAAGATGGCGCCGCCACCCAGGATCAGCCACACCTGGTTGCCCTCCCATACGGGGCCGACGGTGTTGATGACGACCCGGCGCTCCAAGTCGTTGCGGGCGACGAAGGGCAGCAGCGTGCCGGTGCCGAGGTCGAAGCCGTCGGTGACCGCGAAGCCCACCAGCAGCACGCCCAGCAGCAGCCACCAGATGACGCGCAGCACGTCGTAGGAAATGAGTTCGTGAAGGATCATGGTTGCAATTCCTCGGGGGTCGCTCAGCGCACGGGCGCGAGCGCGGGGCGCACGGCGAGTTCGGGATCGGCCTCGGCGCGGAAGCTCTCGATGGGGAGCAGCGGATGCTCGTCGGGCCCCTTGCGGATGGCCTTGAGCATGAGCTTCATCTCGATGACGAAGAGCACGGTGTAGATCGCCACGAAGCCGGCGATGGTCAGCAGCAGCGTCCCAGCGCCGAGGTTGGACACGGCCACCGCCGTGGGCAGCACGCCCTCGATCACCCAGGGCTGGCGCCCGAACTCGGCGACGAACCAGCCGCACTCGGCCGCGATCCAGGGCAGCGGGATGGACCACAGCGCGACCTTCAGCAGCCAGGGATGCGCGTCGAGCCGGCGACGGGCCGACAGCCAGAAGAAGGTGGCCGTCAGCAGGATGAAGAACATGCCCAGGCCGACCATGATGCGGAAGGTCCAGTACAGCGGCGCGACCTGCGGCACGGTGTCCCAGGCGGCCTTGGCAATCTGCTCGGGCGTGGCCTGGCGCGGGTCGTCGACATAGCGCTTGAGCAGCAGCGCGTAGCCGAGCATGGCGCCGTTGACCTCGAAGTCGGCGCGCGCCTGCGGCGGCACCTCCGCGTCGGTCTTGGCGGCGCGGATCTGCTGCAGCGCGTCGTAGGCCTTAAGGCCGTCGCGGATGTGGCCTTCGGCGCGCTTGACCAGGTCCTCGATGCCGGGGATTTCGGTCGTCAACGAGCGGGTGCCGATCAACCCCATGGCCCAGGGGATGTGAACGGCGAAGTGCGTCTCGCGCGTGGCCTGGTCGGGAAAGCCGAAGGCGGTGAAGGCGGCCGGTGCCGGCTCGGTCTTCCACATCGCCTCGATCGAAGCCAGCTTCATCTTCTGGTGCTCCGTCGAGAGGTACCCGCTCTCGTCGCCCAGCACCACCACCGACAGCGCCGCGGCCAGGCCGAAGGACGCGGCCACCGTCATCGACCGCTTGGCGAGCTGCACGTGGCGGCCCTTGAGCAGGTACCAGGCCGAAACGCCGAGCACGAAGAGCGCCGCCGTCACGTAGCCGGCCGACACGGTGTGCACGAACTTGGCCTGCGCGACCGGGTTGGTCAGCACGGCGAAGAAGTCGGTCACCTCCATGCGCATGGTCTGCGGGTTGAACTGCGCGCCCACGGGGTTCTGCATCCAGCCATTGGCAATCAGGATCCACAGGGCCGAGAGGTTGGAGCCCAGCGCCACGCACCAGGTCGCGACCAGGTGGCCGACCTTGGAGAGGCGGTCCCAGCCGAAGAAGAACAGGCCGACGAAGGTGGCTTCGAGGAAGAAGGCCATCAGCCCTTCGATGGCCAGCGGCGCGCCGAACACGTCGCCCACGTAGTGGCTGTAGTAGCTCCAGTTCATGCCGAACTGGAACTCCATCACGATGCCGGTGGCCACGCCCATCGCGAAGTTGATGCCGAACAGCACGCCCCAGAACTTGGTCATGTCGCGCCAGATCGTGCGGCCGGTCATCACGTAGACCGTCTCCATGATGGCGATGACGATGGCCAGCCCGATGGTGAGCGGCACGAAGAGGAAGTGATAGAGCGCCGTGAGTGCGAACTGCAATCGCGACAGCCCGACGATGTCGAGGTCCATGGGTGGGTTTCCTTTCCTTTTCCTGTTCTCTTCTCTGACTTCTGGAGCGGCGGTGCTCAGTCCGGCCTGAGCGCGGACAGCGCCGCCTCGAATTCGGGGGTGCCGCGACGCAGGTCCTGCACCACGCGGCCATGGTCGATGCGCAGCAGACGGTCGGCCAGCGCGGCCTCGCGGCGCAAGTGGGTGGCGATCAGCATCGTGTGGCCGGCGGCGCGCACGCGCAGGCGAGCCAGCAGGTCGTTGGCGGTGCTCGCATCCAGTGCCTCGGTCGCCTCGTCGAGCAGCCACAGCGGCCGCGCATGGAGGAAGAGGCGCGCCAACGCCAGGCGGCGGGCCTGACCGCCCGAGAGGCCGAGCCCGCCTTCGCCCAGCGGCGTGTCGAGTTGCGTCCGCAATGCCGCGACGTCGGCGCCCAGGCCAGCATCGTCGAGTGCGGTGCGCAGTGCGCCGTCGTCGGCTGCCGGGTCGGCGACGCGGAGGTTGTCGCGCAGCGAGTCTTCGAACAGGTCGATGCGCTGCGTGAGCCAACTGGCGGGCAACGCCTGCACGCGACCCCGCGCGGCAGCGATCTCGCCGGCCACCAGCGCCAGCAGCGTGGACTTTCCCGCACCGCTCGGGCCGACCAGCGCGACGCGCTCGCCCAGGCCGATGCGCAAGGACAGGGCAGGCAGGGCGGCCTGCGATGCGCCGGGGTGTCGCACCTCGGCGGCCTCGATGCACACGGCATCGCCATCGGCCGGCACGGGCAGAGACATGTCCTCGCCCCCGGTGTCCAGCGCGGGCGCGAGCCTGCGCAGCGCCAGGGCGGTGCGCCCCGCCTCCAGTGCGCCGCGCCGCAGCGCCGCGAAGGGCTCGCCTGCCGCCAGCGCGACAAGGATGCACAGCGCCGCCACCGGCACGCCGACCTGCACCTCGCCGACCAGCCAGCCGGCGGCCAGCACCATCGCCGCCAGCGTCACCGCGCCCGCCGCGCCCTGCATGAAGACGGCGCGTGCTTCCAGGCGGTTGAGCTGGTCGTCGGTGCGGGCCATGCGTGCATCGGCCGCGGCGACGGCCTGGCGCTGCGCCTCGAGCCGGCCCACCATCAGCAGCTCGGTCTGGCCGGCCACGAGGTCGGCGGTGCGCGCACGCATCGTTTCGAGCGCCACCGCGCGCCGCGCCGAGGGCCGCGCCGCACGTCGCGCCAGCCACAGGGTGACGGCGCATCCGGTGGCCGACAGCCACAGCGAGAGCGCCAGTCCCAGCCACGGACTGTGCAAGCCGACCAGCACGCCGGCCAGCATCGCCGCGCCCAGGCTGCTCATCGCGGGCACCAGCAGCCGCAGGTAGAGCGATTCCAGCGCGTCGATGTCGGCCGTCAGGCGGAACAGCAGCCGCGCGGGGCGCAGCGCCAGGGCGCGCGCCGGCGCACGCTGCGCCCAGCCACGGAACAGTTGTTCGCGCAGGCGCGCCAGCAGGCCCAGCGTGGCGTCGTGCGTGACGATGCGTTCGCCGTAGCGCGAGAAGGTGCGGCCCAGCGCCAGCAACCGGATGCCGGCCGAAGGCATGAACACATCGAAGACGATCGCCGTCGCGGCCTGCAGGCCCGCCAGCGCCGTGGCGGTGATGAACCAGCCCGACAGCCCCAGCAGACCGACGCCCATCGCGACGGTGAGCACCGCCAGCGCGGCGCCCAGCGCGAAAGCCCGCGCCCGGCCCGCGAACAGCATGCGCAGCGCCGGTGCGACGGAGGCGCGGGAGGCGCGGGAGGCGCGGGAGGCGCGGTTCATTGGAGCACCTTCGGCTTCGCCTGCGGTGCGAGGCCCCTTCGGAACGGACGTGCGGGGGCTCATGCGGCCTCCTTCAGCGGGTCGGCACCGAGCGTGACCACGCGGTGCATGCGCGCGGCGACGCGCGGGTCGTGCGTGGCGACGATGAGGGTGCGCCCGCGGGACAGCGCCAACAGGGCGTCGACCACGCGAGCAGCGGTTTCGACATCGAGGTGCGCGGTCGGCTCGTCGGCCAGAAGGAGCGCGGCATCCGGGTGCACCGCGAGGCGCGCAAGAGCCAGCCGCACCGCTTCCCCGCCGGACAGGCCGGCGCCGCCTTCGCCGAGCTGGGTCGCCGGACGGGCTTGCGCCACTGCGTCGAGCGCGGCGAAGCGCATCGCGTCCTCGACCCTTGCCGTCGACAGCGCCGGGCGGCCGAGCGCCACGTTGGCGGCGACCGAACCGGCGAACACGTGGGGGCGCTGGCCCATCCAGCCGATGCGCGCACGCAGGCCGGCGGCGCCGCCACTGTCGAGCACCTGATCGTCCAGGCGTATCTCGCCCGCCTCGGCTGTGGCCAGCCCGGCCAGCAGGGCCAGCAGGGCGGTCTTGCCGCTGCCGCTCGCGCCCATCAATGCGACGTGCTCGCCGGCATGCACGCTCAGGTCGAAGCCCTCGAAGACCGGCGCTTCGCCGGCGTGCGCGAAATGCAGGCCGCGCACTGCGACCGCGAGGGCGCCCGTGGAGCGCGCAGGCAGTGGTACCGCTTCGGCCTGTGCGTCGGGGAGCGGTTCACCTTGCGTGGCCAGGCGCTCGAGCGCGCCGATGGCGGCTTCGCCTGCGGCACGGTCGTGCCACACGGCGGCCAGGTCGCGCAGCGGCTCGAAGAAGGCCGGCGCGAGCAGCAGCACGAACAGGCCTTGGCCCAGGGTCAACGGCGCCCCCCAGGTGCCGAAGCCCAGGTGACCCAGCAGGTGGAAGCCGACGTATACCGCCACCATCGCCACGCCGAGCGCCGAGAACAGCTCGAGCACGGCGGAGGACAGGAACGCAATGCGCAGCACGGCCATCGTACGCTGGCGCAGACCCTCTACCGCGTCACGCAGCCGCACTGCAGTCGCGTCCACCGCACCGAGCGCGCGCAGTGTCACGACGCCACGCAAGCGGTCGAGGAGGAAGCCGTTCATCTGCCCCACGCGCACCATCTGTGCTTCGCTCGCGGCCTGCGCGCGCCAGCCGACGATCGCCATGAAGAGCGGGATCAAGGGCGCGGCCACCAGCAGCACCAGCGCCGCGGCCCAGGAGAACCAGGCCACGGCGGACACGATCACGACGGGCATCACCGCCACGCGCAGCCGCACCGGCTGGTAGCGCACGAGCCAGGGCAGCACCGCCTCGGCCTGCTCGGCGATCACGCTGGCCGCCGCGCCGGACGTGGGCCGGGCCCGGTCCACGGGCGAGCGCGATGCCAGGGCGGTGGTGGCCTGCGCACGCAACGCGGAGAGCTCAGCGCGCGCGCGGCCGAACACGCGGCGCAGGCCCCAGGCCTCGCCGGCCGCGCGCAGCAGGCCCAGCGCCAGCACGCCGGCCGCCGGCACCCACACCGCCGGCCATCCCCCGCCGTCGGCCAGCCGCTGGACCGCCCAGGCAATCAGCCCCGCCTGCGGCAGCCACAGGGCCACCGCCAGCAACTGCGCCACGCTGCCGGCGTCGGGCCGCCGGCGTGGCGCACTGCGTTGCGCTGGGAGGGAGGAGGCGTCGTGCACGCTGTTCTTTCGTGAATTTTCAGTAATTACTGAATTTTCAACAATCATACGCCGCAGCTTGACCCAGACCAAGCCTGCGCGGAATGCTCCACCATTCCGCACCTATGCGCCAGTTCACATTCAGGGGTTTTCGACGCGACAGCGCAACACACGTGCGGAGGCCGCGGGCCCGCAGGTGTGATGGTTCGGCAAGGCGGTGCGCTGTCGATCACCGCCGCGACGTAGAGAGACGAGGCGCCCCTCGTCGCGCTCTCAACAGCGGCAGCGGTGCGCGCGGCGTCCAGTAATTTCTTTCAAGCCAAATCAGGCTGTAGCGCCCGCCCAGCTTGCGCGAGCAGCTATCGATTTCGTAGCAACAGCCCGGCACGCGCCGGGTGACGGGGCCGCCCCAGCCCCAGCCCCACCCGGACTCGGTCCGGGGGTGATGGCCAGCTCAAAGCGCCAGGCGTCGGCGCGCCGCGGCGTATTCGCGCTTGAGTTTTTCGATGTACGTGGCCGCGGTGGCCACTTCGGTGATGGCGCCGATGCCCTGCCCCGAGCCCCAGATGTCCTTCCACGCCTTGGCCTTGCTGCCGTCGCCGGTGGCGAAGTTCATGGTCTTGAGGTCGCCCTGCGGCAGGTTCGTCGGGTCCATGCCGGCGGCGACGATGCTGGGCGCCAGGTAGTTGCCGTGCACGCCGGTGAAGAGGTTCGAGTACACGATGTCGTCGGAGCTGCCGTCGACGATCGCCTGCTTGTAGGCCTCGCTGGCACGCGCTTCCTCGGTGGCGATGAAGGCGGTGCCGATGTATGCGAAGTCGGCGCCCATGGCCTGCGCCGCGAGCACCGCGTCGCCGGTGGAGATCGAGCCCGACAACGCCAGCGGCCCGTCGAACCACTGGCGGATTTCCTGCACCAGCGCGAAGGGGCTCTTGGTGCCCGCGTGGCCGCCTGCACCGGCGGCAACGGCGATCAGGCCGTCGGCGCCCTTCTCGATCGCCTTCTTCGCGAACTTGTTGTCGATGATGTCGTGCAGCGTCACGCCGCCGTAGCTGTGCACCGCGTCGTTGACGTCGGTGCGCGCACCCAGCGAGGTGATGACGATCGGCACCTTGTACTTCACGACCATCTCCATGTCGTGCTCGAGCCGGTCGTTGCTCTTGTGCACGATCTGGTTGATGGCGAAGGGCGCGGCAGGCGCGTCGGGGTGCGCCTTGTTGTGGGCGGCCAGTTCCTCGGTGATCTCGGAGAGCCAGTCTTCGAGCTGCGCCGCGGGCCGCGCGTTCAGCGCGGGCATCGAACCGACCACGCCGGCCTTGCACTGCGCAACGACGAGCTTCGGGTTGCTGATGATGAACAGCGGGGAGCCGATGATGGGCAGCGGCAGATTCGCGAGGGCACCGGGGAGCTTGGACATGTCTTGGTCGTTCAAGGGTTGCGGAATTCGGGAGCGGACCTCCGTACGCGAAGGGCGCAAAGATTTCGCGAAAGGCGCAAAAGAACATCCCGAAAAATTTGGAATTCCTTTCGCGTCCTTCGCGTGACCTTCGCGCCCTTCGCGTACGGATGTTCGATTTCAGAAGGCTTCGAGCGCCAGCGCCGTCACGCTCTCGGCACCCTCGACGATGCTGTCGCGCAGGCCGGGCGCCTTGGCCAGGATGTGGTCGGCGTAGAAGCGCGCGGTGGTGACCTTGGCGTTCATGAAGGCGGCGTCTTCGCCCTTTCCGGCCAAGGCCTGCGCCACCAGCAGCGAGCGGGCCAGCTGCCAGCCGGCGACCAGGTTGCCGGCCAGCATCAGGTAAGGCACGCTGCCTGCGAAGACGGCGTTGGGCGAGGCCTTGGTCTGGCCAGCCACGAAGCCGACCACGTCGAGGAAGGCCTCGCGCGCCGCCTTCAGGCGCTTCTGCACCGCCTGCGCATCGGCGCTGCCGCTGGCCGCGAGTTCCGCTTCGGTCGTCTCGATCTGCGCGGCGATGGCCTTGGCCGTCTGGCCGCCGTCACGGGCGGTCTTGCGCCCCACGAGGTCGTTGGCCTGGATGGCGGTCGTGCCTTCGTAGATGGTCAGGATCTTGGCGTCGCGGTAGTACTGCGCCGCGCCGGTCTCCTCGATGAAGCCCATGCCGCCGTGCACCTGCACGCCCAGCGAGGTGACTTCCAGGCTCATCTCGGTGCTGTAGCCCTTCACCAGCGGCACGAGGAATTCGTAGAAGGCCTGGTTCTGCGCACGTGCTTGCGCATCCGGATGGTGGTGCGCGGCGTCGTACGCCGCGGCGGCCACGCTGGCCATGGCCCGACAACCTTCGGTGTAGGCACGCATGGTCATGAGCATGCGCTTGACGTCGGGGTGGTGGATGATCGGCGCGCTCTTGTTCATGGAGCCGTCGACGGGGCGGCTCTGAACGCGCTCCCGCGCATAGGCGACGGCATGCTGGTACGCGCGCTCGGCCACGGCGATGCCCTGCACGCCCACGGCGTAGCGCGCGGCGTTCATCATGATGAACATGTACTCGAGGCCGCGGTTCTCCTCGCCGACGAGGTAACCGATGGCACCCCGATGGTCGCCGTACTGCAGAACGGCGGTGGGGCTGGCCTTGATGCCCAGCTTGTGCTCGATGCTCACGCAGTGCACGTCGTTGCGCGCGCCGAGCGAGCCGTCCTGGTTCACCATGAACTTGGGCACGACGAAGAGGCTGATGCCCTTCACGCCCTCGGGCGCACCCACCACGCGCGCGAGCACCAGGTGCACGATGTTCTCCACCATGTCGTGCTCGCCGTAGGTGATGAAGATCTTCGTGCCGAAGATCTTGTACGTGCCGTCGGGCAGGGGCTCGGCGCGGGTGCGCACCAGGGCCAGGTCGCTGCCGGCCTGCGGCTCGGTGAGGTTCATGGTGCCGGTCCACTCGCCGCCCACCAGCTTCTCGAGGTAGGTGGCCTTGAGTTCGTCCGAGCCGGCGGTGAGCAGCGCCTCGATGGCGCCGTCGGTCAGCAGCGGGCACAGCGCGAAGCTGAGGTTGGCGCTGTTGAGCATCTCGCCGCAGGCCGCGCCGATGGTCTTGGGCAGGCCCTGGCCACCGAAGTCGGCCGGATGCTGCAGGCCCTGCCAGCCGCCCGAGGCGTACTGCGCGAAGGCATCCCTGAAGCCCGGCGTGGTGGTGACGGCGCCGTCCTTGAACGACGAGGGCTCGCGGTCGCCCGCCACGTTCAGCGGCGCCACCACGTCCTGCGTGAACTTCGCGCATTCCTCCAGCACGGCCTGGGCCGTCTCGAGGCCGGCGTCCTCGAAGCCCGGCAGCTTGGCGATCTCGTCGATGCGGGCCAGGTGTTCGATGTCGAACAGCATGTCCTTCAGGGGGGCGGTGTAGCTCATGGTGTCTCCTTGCGTCCGTGGAATGGACAAAAAAAGGGCATCGCGAACGATGCCCCTTCGATGGCGGATCGGTGGCGGAACGGCCTCAGAGGGCCTTCACCAGTTCCGGCACGGCCGTGAACAGGTCCGCCTCGAGGCCGTAGTCGGCCACGCTGAAGATCGGCGCCTCGGGGTCCTTGTTGATCGCCACGATCACCTTGGAGTCCTTCATCCCGGCCAGATGCTGGATCGCGCCCGAGATGCCGGCGGCGATGTACAGCTGCGGCGCCACGATCTTGCCGGTCTGGCCCACCTGCCAGTCGTTGGGGGCGTAGCCCGCATCGACGGCGGCGCGGCTCGCGCCCAGCGCGGCGCCCAGCTTGTCGGCCAGGGGCGTCATCACCTCGTTGAACTTCTCCGAGCTGCCCAGCGCGCGGCCGCCGGAGACGATGATCTTGGCGGCCGTCAGTTCGGGGCGGTCGCTCTTGGTCACCTCGCGCCCCACGAAGCTGCTCTTGCCGCTGTCGGCCACGGCATCGACCGTCTCGACCGTGGCGCTGCCACCGGTGGCGGCCGCGGCATCGAAGCCGGTGGTGCGCACGGTGATCACTTTGGTGGCGTCGCTGCTCTGCACGGTGGCGATGGCGTTGCCGGCATAGATCGGGCGCTCGAAGGTGTCAGGGCTGTCGACCTTGGTGATGTCCGAAATCTGGGCCACGTCGAGCTTGGCAGCCACGCGCGGCGCCACGTTCTTGCCCGCGGCCGTGGCCGGGAACAGGATGTGGCTGTAGTTCGAGGCGATCGCCAGCACCTGGGCGGCGACGTTCTCGGCCAGGCCTTCGGTCAGGCTGGCGCCATCGGCCACGATGACCTTGGCGACGCCGGCGATCTGAGCGGCGGCCTTGCCGGCTTCGGCGGCATTGGCGCCGGCTACCAGCACGTGCACGTCGCCGCCGCATGCGATGGCGGCGGTGACGGTGTTCAAGGTGGCGGGCTTGACGGTGGCGTGGTCGTGTTCGGCAATAACGAGTGCGGTCATGGTCTCAAAACTCCTCAGATCACCTTGGCTTCGTTCTTCAGCTTGTCGACCAGGGCGGCCACGTCGGCCACCTTGACGCCGGCGCCGCGCTTGGGCGGTTCGGCAACCTTGAGGGTCTTCAGGCGCGGCTTGACATCCACGCCCAGGTCCTCGGGCTTGAGGGTGTCGAGCTGCTTCTTCTTGGCCTTCATGATGTTGGGCAGCGTGACGTAGCGCGGCTCGTTCAGGCGCAGGTCGGTGGTGATGACCGCCGGCAGGCTCAGCGAGAGGGTCTCGAGGCCGCCATCGACTTCACGCGTGACGCTGACCTTCTCGCCGGCGACTTCGACCTTGGAGGCGAAGGTGGCCTGGGGCAGCTCGGCCAGCGCGGCGAGCATCTGGCCAGTCTGGTTGGCGTCGTCGTCGATGGCCTGCTTGCCCAGGATGACCAGGCCGGGCTGTTCCTTGTCGACCAGGGCCTTGAGCAGCTTGGCCACGGCCAGCGGCTGGAGTTCTTCGGTCGTCTCGACCAGGATGCCGCGGTCGGCGCCGATGGCCATCGCCGTGCGCAGGGTTTCCTGGCACTTGGCATCGCCGCAGCTGACGGCGATGACCTCGGTGACCACGCCCTTTTCCTTCAGGCGCACCGCCTCTTCCACGGCGATCTCGTCGAAGGGGTTCATGCTCATCTTCACGTTGGCGATGTCCACGCCCGATTGATCGGACTTGACGCGAACCTTGACGTTGTAGTCGACGACCCGTTTGACGGGGACCAGAACTTTCATTGGTTGGACTCCATGGATTTGCGAAAACGGCGGCCGCGGGGCGCTCGGGCCGGGCAACAAATCATTCTAGGGTGACGCTTCGGGGCAGGCTGTCCATTTCAATCACGGCACCGCCTGCAGGCAGTCAAAAAAGAACGATCGTGCTTTTTTAAGATTATAGGGCAGTGCCCTGCCCTGCCACCGATGGCCGACCTTCGGGCAGGGATTCGACGCGCACGACGCGCTGCGGATAGGGAATGTCGATGTTCGCGGCGCGCAGCCCTTCGAGGATCGCGATGTTGATCGCCGAGCGCAGGTTGTCCTTGCCTTTGTCGGGATCGCGCACCCAGAAGTGCAGCGTGAACTCCAGCCCGTCGGGCGCGAAGTTGGTGAGGAAGGCCACCGGCGCCGGCTCACCCATCACGCGCGGCTGCGCCTTCGCCGCCGCGCAGAGGATGGACTGCACCTGGCCCACGTCGCTGTCGTAGCCCACCACGATGCTGGTCGTGATGTTGAACTTGAGGTCGGCCAGCGAGAGGTTCTCGACCCGGCTCGTGATGATCGACTCGTTCGGCACGATCGCCTGCCGTCCGTTGCCGGCACGGATGAGCGTGTAGCGCGTCTTGATGTCGGTGATGCGGCCCTCGAAGGTGTCGATCTTGACGTTGTCGCCAATGCGGATCGAGCGTTCGAGCAGGATGACGAAGCCGCTCACGTAGTTGGCCGCGAGCTTCTGCAGGCCGAAGCCCAAGCCGACCCCGAGCGCGCCGCCGAGCACCGACAGCGCCGTGAGGTCCACCCCCACCGCCGATAGCGCGAACAGCAGGCCGATGAGCAGCAGGAAGGCGCGCACCGCGTTCGATGCCACCTTGCGCATCGACAGGTCCGCCACCGCCTCGCTGAGGATGCGCTTTTCGATCGTGGCCGCGATCCACAGCGCGATCACCAGCACCACCGCGGCCGACAACGTGCCTTCGAAGACCGTGCGCACACTCACCCGCGTCTTGCCGAAGCCCAGCGTGATCTCGTCCAGTTCGGCCAGCACCGGCGGCAGCAGGCCGACGATCCAGAGCACCGCACCGATCCAGGCCAACCAGGAGATGGTGCGCTCGAGCAAGCGCACCAGCGCCGAAGTGGGGAAGACCGCACGCAGCACCCGCGCGAACAGCCGGATCGCCACCAGCGCGACGAACACCGACACCGCGATGCGCAGCACCAGCACGGGCTGGAAGCTCAGCACCCCGCGGCGCGCCAGGTCGGTCAGCACGAGCGCCAGCAGCGGGAACAGCAGGCCGTCGAAGGTGCGCTCGCCGAACCAGACCGAGTCCCTGGGCTGGTCGCGGCCGAACCAGCGGCTGACGCCCCAGGCCGCCGCCACGCAGGCCACCAGCACGGCGATCTCGATCCAGAAGCTGCGCGCGTCGATCTGCTGCAGGCGCAGCAGAAAACCGTTCCAGTCCATCATCCCTTCAGCCGGCCCGCTCGGTCACAGGTCGGCCAGCACGCGCACATGCGCCTCCACGCTGCGGGCCAGGGCGTCGAGGTGGTAGCCCCCTTCGAGCAGGGACACGATGCGGCCCTTGGCATGGCGGTTGGCCACGTCGCGGATGCGGCTGGTAATCCAGGTGAAGTCGTTCTCGTTCAGGCCCAACTGGCCGAGCTCGTCCTCGCGATGGGCGTCGAAGCCGGCGCTGACGAAGAGCATCTGCGGCTTGAATTCCTCCAGGCGCGGCATCCAGATGCACTCGATCATCTCGCGCACGTCCATGCCTTTGGTGTACGCCGGGATGGGCACGTTCACCATGTTGCCGGCGGGGTGCTCGGTGCCGCTGAAGGGGTAGAAGGGGTGCTGAAAGATGCCGACCATCAGCACGCGCGGGTCGTTCGAGAGGATGTTCTCGGTGCCGTTGCCGTGGTGCACGTCGAAGTCGACCACCGCCACGCGCGACAGGCCGTGCTGCTCCAGCGCATGCCGGGCCGCGATCGCCACGTTGTTCAGGAAGCAGAAGCCCATCGCCTGCTCGCGGCAGGCATGGTGGCCGGGCGGACGCACGGCGCAGAAGGCGTTGGCGAGTTCGCCACGCATCACCGCGTCGGTCGCCGCGATGGCCGCGCCGGCCGCGCGCCGCGCCGCCAGCAGCGTGCCGCGGGACAGCGACGTGTCGGGGTCGAGCTGTGCGTAGGCCGGGCCGCCGACGGACTCGTCCGCCACCAGACGCTGGTTCAGCGATTCGAGGTGTTCGAGGTGATCGGCCGTGTGAGCACGTGTGATCTGCGCCAGGCTGGCCAGCGGGATGTCGTCGTGCCGCTCGAGCGCGTCGGCCACGCCGGTGAGAAGCAACCGGTCCTCGATGGCATCGAGCCGCTCCGGGCATTCCGGATGCCCCCGGCCCATCTCGTGCTTCCAGAAATCGCGATGGATGTAGTAACCGGTGGGTGCCATGTCTCGGAGGCGGTGCATGACCTCACTGGGCACGGGGGCCGCAGGCCATGCGGTATCGTTTGCATATGGATACAAAAATGGACGTCGCTGCGAAGCTCGCCAGTTTGCTGGGCCAGCTTAACACGGTGATCGTGGGCAAGGAGGCGCAGGTGCGCGACTGCGTGGCCTGCCTGCTCGCAGGCGGCCACCTGCTGATCGAGGACGTGCCCGGCGTCGGCAAGACCACGCTCGCTCATGCGCTGTCGCACACCTTCGGACTGCAGTTCTCGCGCGTGCAGTTCACCTCCGACCTGATGCCCGGCGATCTCTCGGGCGTGGCCATCTACGACCGCGGCCAGCAGGCCTTCGTGTTCCACCCGGGCCCGCTGTTCACGCAGGTGCTGCTGGCCGACGAGATCAACCGCGCCAGCCCCAAGACCCAGAGCGCCCTGCTCGAGGCCATGGAAGAAAAGCAGGTCACCGTCGAGGGTGAGACCCGCCCCCTGCCCTCGCCCTTCTTCGTCATCGCCACGCAGAACCCGCACGACCAGCTCGGCACCTTCGCGCTGCCCGAGTCGCAGCTGGACCGCTTCCTGATGCGCATCTCGCTGGGCTACCCCGACCGCGCCGCCGAACGCGAGCTGCTGGCCGGCGCCGACCGGCGCGAGATGCTCACCCGCCTGCCGGCGCTGCTCACGGCCGACGAGCTGAACGCGCTGCAGCAGCGCGTGCTGCAGGTGCACGCGGCCGAGCCGCTGCTGGAGTACCTGCAGGACCTGGTCGCGGCCACGCGCTCGGGCCGCTGGTTCCTGCAGGGCCTGTCGCCGCGCGCGGCCATTGCCGTGTTGCGCGCCGCCAAGGCGCAGGCGCTGCTGGCCAGCCGCGACTACGTGGCGCCCGACGACGTACAGGCCGTGCTGCCGCAGACCATCGCGCACCGCCTCACGCCGGTGGGCGATGCGGGCCGCGGCGCGGTGGAGCAGGTGCGCGCGATGCTGGCTGCCGTGCCATTGCCCTGAGCGCGCTCATGAATCCCGCCGCAGCACTGCGCCATCGCATTGACGGCTGGTTTCTCTCGCGAAGGCCGCCTTCGGACCAGATCGCCCTCACCCAGCGCAACGTCTACATCGTGCCCACGGCAGCGGGCTGGATGCTCGGCGCGACGCTGCTGGTGCTGCTGATCGCGTCGATCAACTACCAGCTCAACCTGGGGTACCTGCTGACCTTCCTGCTGGCCGGCAGCGTGGCCGTGGGCATGCACGTGTGCCACGCCACCCTGCGCGGACTTGCTATGCATTTGATAGCGCCTGACGCCCACTATGCGGGCGCTGCAGCCGTTTTTCGCGTGATGCTGCACAACGAGCGGCGGCGCGCGCGCTACGGCATCGGGCTGGCCGTGCGCGGCAGCGGCCACTGGGCCTGGACCGACGTGCCGGCCCAGGGCACGGCCACGGTGGAGATCGCCTTCCAGCCGCCACGCCGCGGCCTGCATCCGGTGCCGGTGCTGACGGCCGAAACGCGCTTCCCGCTGGGCACCTTCCGCGTCTGGACCGTCTGGCGGCCGGCCGCAAAGATGATGGTCTACCCCGCGCCCGAGGTGCACGCACCGCCGCTGCCGCCAGGCGAGCCGCGCGAGGGCGACGCCGTCGCGGCCGCCACGACGCAAGGCGCAGGCGAATACGACGGCGTGCGCCCGTACCGGCGGGGCGACCCCCTCAAGCTCGTGGTGTGGAAGAAGGCCGCGCGCGCCCAGGCCGCGGGCTCCGACGAGCTGGTGAGCCGCGATGCGGAGCAGGCCCAGCGCCACGAGTTGTGGCTCGACGCCCAGGCCACCGGCCTGGCGGACCTGGAAGGCCGCATCTCCCGCCTCACGGCCTGGGTGCTCCAGGCCGACCGGCTCGGGCTGGACTACGGCCTGCGCATCGGCACCCGCACAGTGGCGCCGGCGCAGGGCGAGGCCCACCGGCGCGCCTGCCTGGAGGTGCTGGCAACATGCTGACCCCGCCGGCCACGCTGCGACGCGAGATGCCGCGTGACACGCGCGACACGCTTTTCCTGCTGGGCGTGATCGCGCTCATCGTCCTGCCGCAGACGCCCAACCTGCCTCTGTGGTGCATCGGCCTGACAGCCGCGGTGCTGCTGTGGCGCGGCGTGCTGGCCGTGCAGGCACGGCCACTGCCGAACCGATGGTGGCGCGTGGCGCTGCTGGTGCTGGCGCTGGCCGGCACATTCGCCAGCTATCGCACGCTGCTGGGCAAGGATGCGGGCGTGACGCTGGTGGTGGTGCTGCTGGCGCTCAAGACGCTGGAGCTGCGCGCACGGCGCGACGCCTTCGTCGTCTTCTTCCTGGGCTTCTTCGCGATGCTCACGAACTTCTTCTATTCGCAGTCGCTCGCCACCGCCTTCGCGATGCTGCTGGCGCTGCTGGGCCTGCTGACGGCGCTGGTCAACGCGCACATGCCGGTGGGCCGGCCGCCGCTGTCGCAGGCCGCACGCACGGCGGGATGGATGGCGCTGGCCGGCGCGCCGATCATGCTGGCGCTGTTCATGCTCTTCCCTCGGCTGGCACCGCTATGGGGAACGCCCAACGACAACATGACCGGGCGCACCGGCCTGTCGAACACGATGCGAGTGGGTGCCATCGCGCAACTCGCGCTCGACGACGGCATTGCGGCCCGCATCCGCTTCGATGGCGACATCCCGCCGCCGCGCGACCGCCTGTACTTCCGCGGCCCGGTGCTGTCGAACTTCGACGGCCGCGAATGGACCGCGCCGCCACCGTGGGAGCGCGGCTTCCTGCCCGCCAACCTGCGCGTGCGCGGCGAGCCGGTGCGCTACGCGGTGACGATGGAGCCCAGCAACCGACCCTGGCTGCTCACGCTCGACGCGGCGCGCGACGCGCCCGAGGTGCCGGGCTTGCGCGTCTCGCAGACGCCCGACCTGCAGTGGTTCACCAGCCGCCCCATCGGCGACCTGCTGCGCTACCGCGTCGAGAGCTATCTCGACTTCGACAGCGGCCCGACGCGCCGTCTGCCCGGTCTGCAGGTCTACACCGCGCTGCCGCCGGGCAGCAACCCGCGCACCGTCGAACTCGCCGCGCAGATGGCCGCCGAGGCCCGCGCCGCCGCCGCCGGCGCCGACTTCGTGCCCCTGCTGGTGCGGGCCGCGCAGCAGCGCCTGCGCACCGGCGGATACAGCTACACGCTGGAGCCCGGCGTCTATGGCGACCAAACGGCCGACGAGTTCTGGTTCGACCGCAAGGCGGGTTTCTGCGAGCACATCGCCTCCGGCTTCGTGGTGCTGATGCGGGCCGCCGGCGTGCCGGCACGCATCGTCACCGGCTTCCAGGGCGGCGAGCTCAACGGCGTCGATGGCTACTGGACCGTGCGCAACAGCGATGCCCACGCCTGGGCCGAGGTGTGGGAGGAAGGCCGCGGCTGGGTGCGCGTCGATCCGACGGCCTCGATCTCGCCCGACCGCATCGGCCAGTTCCGGCGCCTGGCGCCCACGCCCGGCTTCCTGGCCGGCACCGTGGGCGCGATGAGCCCCACCCTCGTGCAGAACCTGCGCGCCGCCTGGGAGGCCGTCAACAACGGCTGGAACCAGTGGGTGCTGAACTACACGCAGAGCCGCCAGCTCGACCTGCTGAAGAACCTGGGCTTCGACAGCCCCAGCCTGGCCGACCTGGCGTACGTGCTGCTGCTGTTGCTGGTGGCGGCCAGCCTGGGCGGCGCGGCCTGGACGCTGTGGGAACGCAGCCGTGTCGACCCCTGGCTGCGGCTGCTGGCCGAGGCGCGCAAGCGGCTCGCGCGCGCCGGCGTCGCCGCGGCCCCGAACGCGGCGCCTCGCCAGATGGCGGAACTGCTCTCGGCCCGCTTCGGCGGCGAAGCCAGCGCGGCAGCGCGCGGCTGGCTGCTGCGCCTGGAGGCCCAGCGCTACGCCCGCCAATCCGACGCCGGGCTGCCGGCACTGCGAGCGGAGTTCCGCCGCCTGCGCTGGCCGGCGGCATCCGCTGCGGCAAGCGTGGCGTCGTCCACCGCCTGAGCAGTCGCCGTGGCGGGGCACGCCGCACGGGCGGGCACAATCCGCCCATGCCCCGCCTGCGCCCACTCCAGCCCCTGTCGATTGCTCTCCTTTTCATAGCGCTCTGCGCCCATCCGGCGGGCGCTGCAGCCCCAAAAGCCTCAAAAACCAAGGCCATGAACACGGTCCGCGGCGGTGCCTCCTACGCCAGCCGCGAAGACGCGATGCAGTTCGCCGACGAGATCGCCCGGCGCCGCAACCTGGACCCCGCCTGGGTGCGCGCCACCATCGGCAACGCACGCATGCTGGGCAACGTGCCGCGGCTGATGCTGCCGGCGCCCGGCGGCACGCGAAAGAACTGGGCGGTGTACCGCAGCCGCTTCATCGACCCGGTGCGCATCGCGGCGGGCCAGCGCTTCTGGCGCGACAACGCCGACACGCTGGCGCGCGCCGAACGCGACTTCGGCGTGCCACCCGAAATCGTCGTCGGGATCATCGGCGTGGAAACCATCTACGGCCGCAACATGGGCAGCTTCCGCGTGCTCGATGCGCTGGCCACCTTGAGCTTCGACTTCCCCGACGCGCACCCGCGTGCGGAGCAGCGCCGTGCCTTCTTCCGCGAGGAACTGGAGAGCTTCCTCTCCACCGAAAGCCGCACGCACGAGGACCCGACGCGCCCGCTGGGCAGCTATGCCGGCGCGATGGGCATGCCGCAGTTCATGCCCAGCAGCATCGCCAAGTACGCGGTCGACTACGACGGCGACGGGCGCATCGACCTGGTGAACAACCCGGCGGACGTCATCGGCTCGGTGGCCAACTACTTCAAGTCCTTCGGCTGGCAGCGCGGCATGGCGGCCACGTACCCCGTGCGGCTGGCGTCCGACGCGCGCATGCCTCTGCTGCTCGAGAAGGACATCCTGCCGAGCTTCAGCGCCGACAGCTTCGTGGCCGCGGGCGCGCAGCTCGACGCCGAGGGCGCCCGCCACCCTGGCCTGCTGGCGCTGATCGAATTGCAGAACGGTGCCGACGCGCCCGCGCAGTACGTGGCCGGCACGCAGAACTTCTACGTCATCACGCGCTACAACTGGAGCAGCTACTACGCCATGTCGGTGCTCGACCTGGGCAACGAGGTCAAGGCCTCGATGGCGCAGTGAGCCGTCCATGGGCCTGCCGCTCCATCTCACCACCGTCCTGCGCCCGCCCTGGGATTCCGCCTGGCACGCGCTCGGGCGCCAACCGTCGCCGGGACTCTTCGAAGCGCTAATGCGGCGCTACGCGGAGCCCCATCGCCACTACCACACGCTGCAGCACCTGGCCGAATGCCTGGACGCTTTCGAGCAGGAACGCGCGCAGGCCGCGCGGCCTGCGGAAGTTGCGCTCGCACTGTTCTTCCACGACGCGGTCTACGACCTGCAGGCGAGCGACAACGAGGCCCGCAGCGCCGACTGGGCGCGCGACGCCCTGCGAGCCGGCGTGGCCGACGAGGCGGCCTCGCGCGTGCATGCCCTGGTCATGGCCACGCTGCACGACGCGCAGCCCACCGAGCCCGATGCGCAGCTGCTCGTGGACATCGACCTCTCGATCCTCGGCGCCCCCCCCGAGCGCTTTGCCGAATACGAGCAGCAGATCCGTCGCGAGTACGCCCATGTGCCGCCCGAGGTCTTCGAGCCGCGGCGCAAGCTGATCCTGGGCCGCTTCCTGGCGCGCGAGCCGCTCTACCAGACGCCCGGCGTGCGAGCGCGCTGCGAGGCGCAGGCTCGCATCAACCTGCGGCGGGCCATCGGCGCCTGACCCGGCCGGCTTCAGCCGTCGTTGCGGGCCTGCCAGCGCGCCAGCACGCGCGCCCGCGGGCCCACGACCAGCCCCTCCCCCATCGCGGGCACCTCGCCGGTCAGCGCCGTGATGTTGACCTGGTGCGTGACCCAAACCTCGAAGCGCCCAGGCGGGATGCCGCCGAGAGCGTCGCGCAGCACCTGTGTGGCCGATGCCGACACGGACGGCGAATCGAAGGTGGAATCGAGCGGCGGCCAGGGCACGGACGCGCCGAAAGCCAGCTGCGCCGTGTCGATGCAACGGCACCACGCGCTGCTGCGCACCGCCTGCGGGCGCAGCCCGGCCGCGGCGAACCAGCGGCCGATGGCACGCGCGTCCTCGCGCCCGGCTTCGCTCAAATTGCGCTGCGTGCTGCACACGCCGAGCCGGAAGCCCGGTGGGTCGCCGACGCCCGGCTCGGTGCGCGCATGCCGCAGCAGCAGCGCACAGTCACCCTGGTGCAGAGCCTGCGCGGCCGGGTCGCGTTCGGACCCCAGCGGCGTGCAACCTGCGCCCGCCAGCGTCAGGCCCAGGAGAAAAGGTCGACGTTGCATGCGACACCTCGTACTGGGGCCAACTGTCGCAGCAATCCTGCGCCGCCCGCCGCTTGCCCCGCGTCATGCCAGGGCCAAGCGCGACCGGGACCTCGGGGCCCGGTCGACGCGCGGCAGTGGCCGTAACGCCTCAGATCCTGGGCGCGTGCGCGTCCATCCAGGCCGCGACCTTCTCGCGCTGCGCCTGCGACAAGCGCAGGCCGAGCTTGGACCGGCGCCACAGCACGTCGTCCGCCGTGCGCGCCCACTCGGTGTCGATGAGGAAGTGCAGTTCGCGCTCGTGCAGGCCGGGCACGACCTCGGTGCCGAGGTCGGCCATGTCCTGCGAGCGGCCGAGCAGTTCCGAAACCCGCGACCCGTAGGCCCGCGAGAGGCGACGCGCCAGCGCGGACGGAAGCCACGGGTACTTGCGCTGCACCGCCGCGACGAAGCGCTCGAAGCGCTCCTGGGGCAGTTCGCCCGCGCGCGGCTTGCCGATCCAGGCCGACAGGTCGCCACCGGCCATCACGGCGCCGTGCGTCCAGGCCGGCCGGCGCTCGCCCAGCATCTGGCCGATGTCGTCGGCTGCGTCTTCCGCCAGCTTGCGGAAGGTGGTGATCTTGCCGCCCCACACCGTCAGCAGCGGCGCGCCATCGGTGTGCTTCTCGAGCAGATAGTCGCGCGTCACGGCGGAGGGGTCGCCCGAGGCGTCGTCCAGCAGCGGGCGCACGCCGGAATAGGTCCACACCACGTCGGCCGGCACGATCGGCTTGGCGAAGTAGCGGCTGGCCTGCTCGCACAGGTAGGCGATCTCCCCGTCGTCGATGCGCGCGGTGCCGGGCTCGCCCTGCACCTCGACGTCCGTGGTGCCGATCAGCGTGAAGTCGTCCTGGTACGGGATGGCGAAGATGATGCGCTTGTCGGGGTTCTGGAAGATGTAGGCGTGGTCGTGCTCGAACACGCGCGGCACCACGATGTGGCTGCCCTTGACGAGGCGCAGGCTCTTGGTGGCGAGCTTCTCGCCCGCGGCCGGGTGCGCCGCACCGCGCAGGAAGGATTCGGCCCAGGGCCCTGCGGCGTTGACCAGCGCACGGGCGCGCAGCGTGCGCTGCAGGCCGTCGGCGCCTTCGAGCGTCACGGTCCAGGCGGCGGCGTCGCGCTGCGCGCCCACGCAGCGGGTGCGGGTGAGGATCTGCGCGCCGCGCGCCTGGGCGTCCAGTGCGTTGAGCACCACCAGGCGGGCGTCGTCGACCCAGCCGTCCGAATACACGAAGCCGCGCCGGTAGCTGGACTTCAGCGGCGCGCCGGCCGGGTGCTCGCGCAGGTCGACGCCGCGCGAACCGGGCAGCACCTCGCGCTTGGCCAGGTGGTCGTACAGGAACAGGCCCAGGCGCACCATCCAGGCCGGACGCATCGAGGCGTCATGCGGCATGACGAAACGCAGCGGCCACATGATGTGCGGCGCGCTGCGCAGCAGCACCTCGCGCTCCTGCAGCGCCTTGCGCACCAGCGAGAACTCGTAGTACTCCAGGTAGCGCAGGCCGCCGTGGATCAGCTTGGTCGACGAGGACGAGGTATGTGCCGCCAGGTCGTCCTTCTCGGCCAGCACCACACGCCAGCCGCGGCCGGCGAGGTCGCGGGCGATGCCGCAGCCGTTGATGCCGCCGCCCACCACGACCACGTCGCAGTCGAAGCTGGCGGCGTCGGTTTTGGTGGGGGAAGGATGGACGGTGGAAGGGGAAGAACTGCTCATGGCGTGCGCAAGGGTCGGGCGATGTCGGCCCTTTTGGAGCCGCTCCGCCGCGATTTTGTTCCTATCGATTCGTTAATGCGCGATTTTCCTCCTAGTTATCCCTGAAGTCCATTCGTTTTTTTTCGGTTTAAAGTGCGAGGCGTGAACAATTCCAACCCGCGCCAGCTCAACCTGCTCGACACCGTGCGCGCCCGAGGCACCATGACCGTGGAGCAACTGGCCGACCTGCTCGGCGTCACGCTGCAGACGGTACGGCGTGACGTCCAGCGGCTCGCGGACGCCGGGCTGCTGCTGCGCTTCCACGGCGGCGTGCGCGCGCCGGCCTCCACCACCGAGAACATCGCCCACCCGCAGCGCGAGACCCTCAACGCCGAAGGCAAGGCCCGCATCGCGCGAGCGGTGGCCGAGCGGGTGCCCAACGACTGCTCGCTGATCCTGAACATCGGCACCACGGCCGAGGCCATTGCCCGTGCGCTGCTGCGGCATCGCGGCCTGCGCGTGATCACCAACAACCTGCACGTCGCCCATATCCTGGCCGGCAATGAGGCCTGCGAGGTCATCGTGGCCGGCGGCACCGTGCGCGCCCGCGATCGCGCCGTGGTCGGCGAGGCCACCATCGACTTCATGCGCCAGTTCAAGGTCGACATCGCGCTCATCGGCTGCTCGGGCATCGAGGCCGAGGGCGGCGAGGCCACGCTGCGCGACTTCGACCTGCGCGAGGTCAAGGTCGCGCAGACCATCCTCGCCCAGGGCCGCGAGCTCTGGCTGGCGGCCGACGCGAGCAAGTTCCACCGGCCGGCCATGGTGCAGATCGCGCCGCTGTCACGCATCGACTGCCTCTTCACCGACGCGCCGCCGCCCACGCCCTTCCCCGAGCTGCTGGAAGCGGCCGGGGTGCGCTGCGTGGTGGCGACCGATCCCGCCACTGCATCCCCCCTTCCTTCCCCGACGCCATGACCGACAAGACCTACCTGCTCGCCCTCGACCAGGGCACCTCCAGCTCCCGCAGCATCGTGTTCGACCGCGGCGGGCGCATCGTCGCCATGGCGCAGCGCGAGCTCACGCAGCACTACCCGCAGCCCGGCTGGGTGGAGCACGACCCGATGGAGATCTGGCAGGGCCAACTGGCCACCGCGCGCGACGTGTTGTCCAAGGCCGGCCTGAAGGCCTCGGACATGGCCGGCATCGGCATCACCAACCAGCGCGAGACCACACTGCTGTGGAACCGCCAGACCGGCCAGCCCGTGCATCCCGCCATCGTGTGGCAGGACCGGCGCGCCGAGCCACTGTGTGCCCGCCTGCGCCAGGACGGCATGGAAGCCACCATCCGCGAGAAGACCGGCCTCGTGATCGATGCCTACTTCTCGGCCACCAAGCTGCGCTGGCTACTCGACAACGTGGCCGGCGCGCGCGCCCAGGCCGCACGCGGCGAGCTGGCCTTCGGCACGGTCGACAGCTGGCTGATCTGGCAACTGACGGGCGGCAAGGTGCATGTGACCGACGTGAGCAACGCCTCGCGCACCATGCTCTTCAACGTGCACCGCAACGAATGGGACGCCGAGCTGCTGGCGGCGCTGGACATCCCCGCCTCGGTGCTGCCCGAAGTGCGTCCGTCAAGCTGCCACTTCGCCGATGCCGATGCAGCCTTGCTCGGCCACGCGCTGCCCATCGGTGGCGTGGCCGGCGACCAGCAGGCCGCCCTGTTCGGCCAGGCCTGCTTCGAGGCCGGCATGGCCAAGAACACCTACGGCACCGGCTGCTTCCTGCTCATGCACACGGGCGAGAAATTCCAGCCTTCGGGCAACGGCCTCCTGGTCACCAGCGCTGCGCAGATCGAGGCCCCCACGCTCCCCGCTTCGCGTGGTTCGCTGGCCCCCGAGGGGGCTGCGCCCGGCTTGGGGCGGCCCGGTGCCGGGCACGTCTCGGCGCAAGCCCGGTACGCCATGGAAGGCAGCGTCTTCGTCGGCGGTGCCGTGGTCCAGTGGCTGCGCGACGGGCTCAAGGCCATCAAGGGCAGCGCCGAGGTGCAATCGCTGGCCGAGAGCGTGCCCGACGCGGGCGGCGTGATGATGGTGCCGGCCTTCACCGGCCTGGGCGCGCCCTACTGGAACGCCGACGCGCGCGGCACCATCACCGGCCTCACGCGCGGCACCACCGTCGCACACATCGCGCGCGCCGCGCTGGAGAGCATCGCCTACCAGAGCGCCGCCCTGTTGCAGGCCATGAGCCGCGACGTGGTCGCCGCCGGCGGCCAGCCGGTGACCGAACTGCGCGTCGACGGCGGCGCCAGCGTGAACGACCTGCTGATGCAGTTCCAGGCCGACCTGCTCGGCATCCCGGTGGTGCGGCCCGAGGTGACCGAGACCACCGCACTGGGCGCGGCCTACCTGGCCGGCCTGTCGTGCGGCGTGTACGCGGGCACCGACGAGCTGTCCAGGCTCTGGCGCATGGAGCGCCGCTTCATGCCCACGTTGGGCCGCGCACAGGCGCAGGAAGCCATGGCGCGGTGGGAGCATGCGGTGCGGCAGGCGACGGCCGCCTGAACCTGCAAGCATGGCGCATTTGCTACACTTTTGATAGCTGCTGGCGCAGGCGCGACAGGCGCTGCAGGCATTTTTTCCTCACACCTCGCTTGTCCATGAGCGCCGTTCTTCCCATGTCCCTGCCCCGCGCGCTCGCGGGGTCTCTGCTCGGCACACTGGCCGCCCTGGCTTTTTTCGGCTGGCTCTGGAAGGGCTCGGTGGGCCTGATCGTCGGCGGCCTGCTGTCCGCGCTGTGGGTCATCCTGGTATTCGCCTGGCGGGACGCGCAGAAAGACGACCTGGCGTTGCTGGAGCGCATCCGCGGGCGGGTTTCTCAGCAGGACCCGTTGCTGCGCCTGGCAACGGCGCTGGCGCAGCCGATACGCAGCATCGTCCTGGCCATGCCCATCCCCTCATTGACGCGGCGCTTCGATGGCTGGGGCTTGTACGAGCTCGGCCACCTGCCCCCGCAGCCGCGGGCCCATGCCGCTCAACTGCTGAACGAGTGGCGCGCCCAGGTGCGTGAGCAGGCCAGGGAACCGCTTCCCTTCGACGACTTCGCGAGCCTGGCCACCCTGCTTCTGGACGCCCCGCTCGATGCGCCGCATGCGTGGACCCCGGAAACATCTGCCCGGCTGTGCTGGCGCCTGAACCTGCTGCTGTGCGGTATGGAAACCGGCGCCCTGTCGGCGGAAGCCGGCCGCGCCCTGCTCGCGCCCGCCGTGCGCGCCTTGCAATCGCATCATGCCGACTGGGCGAGCTATGCCGCCGACCTGGAACAGCAGCGCTGGGACTTCGTGCGCCGCGGCGCCTGGGGACAGGCGGCGATGGGTATTCAGTTCAAGGACCTGTTCGGCAAACCGCTCAGTCCGTGGGCCCTGACGCCACTGAAGTCGCCGCTCTAGCGACCGCGTGCTTCAGCGCGCCAACGCCCGCCACACCAGCTCCACGCCGGCCGCCCACAGGTCCAGCGTGCCTTCGCGCCGCTCCTTCTCTTCCTCGCGCAGCGCGCGCTGCCGGTCACGTTCGATGGCCATCAGCGCATCGGCCAGGTCGACCTGGCCCGGTGCCGGCGCCACCGGGCCGCGCGCCGCCTGCGCCGCGTTTGCGCCATGGCGCTTCAAGGCCTGCTCCACCGCCTGTGGATCGAGCAGCGAAAACGGCGCCAGGCAATGTGGACAGGCATGCTCGCGCCGGATGTCGACCGGCGCGCCGCAGCCGGTGCAGAAGATGGCCGCCACGCGGCGCGCCAGGTCCTCGACTTCGGGCCGGGTCATCTGGCGCACGAAGCCTTTCTCGACCATGAAGGACGAGAAGCTCGCGAAGCGGCCGTGGCGTTGCGGGCAGCGGTAGGTCACGTAGCGGCCGCTGCGCACGACGTCGAAGCTCTTGGTCAGCGTGCGCCGGCAGTGCGGGCAGGCCAGCGCCGCGTGCAGCCGCCCATGGGCGTCGTCGCGGTGCTGGTGCAGCAGCTCGAACAGCGCCAGCACGGCGGCCGGCGACAGGCGGGCGCTTTCCTGCGGGTCGAACCACAGGCCCTGGCAGGCGAAGCAGATGTCCAGCTCGGTCGTCACGCCGGTATGCGTGGCCAGGCGGCGCACCTCCATCGGCAGGCGGCAGGAGGGGCAGGCGGGCGTGCTGGACATGGGCGAATCCTAGTGCGCCAGCCCAGAGATGTCGAAACACGAAAGCGCGTCTTCGACCCGATGGCGGCGTTGCAAATCCTCGCGATAGCTTCGGCTATGGCTGCGGTTTGCGCCTTGCCCTCGGGCCGAATCCATCACTTTCGTCATGTTTCGACATCTCTGGGCTGGCGCACTAGCGCCGGCGCCGCGGCAGCGGCTCGAGCGCCGCCACCACCTGCTCGCGCAGCCAGCGGTGGGCCGGGTCGCGGTGCACGCGCTCGTGCCAGAGCATCGCCATCTCGTAGCCCGGCACCTCCACCGGCGGCCGCAGCACGCGCAGGCCGGACACGCCGGCCAGCACGCGCGAAGGCAGCATGCGGACCAGGTCGCTGCCGGCGATGACCGAGCGCGCGAAGATGAAATGCGGCACCGACAGCACCACGCGACGCGCCATGCCGATGGCGTGCAGGGCAGCGTCCGTCGGCCCTTCGAAGCCGCCGCCGTCGGGCGAGACGATGAGGTGTTCCAGCCGGCAGAACTGCGCCAGCGTGGGGCGCCGGCGCAAGGCCGGATGGTCGGCACGGCCGGCCAGCAGGTAGTCCTCGGTGAAGAGCGTGCGCCGGTGCAGCGACGCCGGCGCGCCGTCCGCGGTGTGAAAGGCCAGGTCCACCTCCCCCTGCTCGGCGAGGGCGGCCAGCCGCGACAACGGCACCTGCCGCACCGCCAGGCGCGTGTTCGGCGCCGCGGCGCGCAGCCGCATCAGCAGGGGCTGCACGATCGCGGCCTCCCCGTAGTCGGCCGCCGCGATGCGCCAGGTGACGGTGGCTTGCGCAGGATCAAAGGCCGCCGCCGGCGCAACCGCGTGGGCGAGCGATTCGAGGGCCAGCCGCAGCGGCGCCTTCAACTGCAGCGCCCGCGCCGTCGGCCGCATGCCGCGGGGGCCGGGCAGCAGCAAGGGATCGCCCAGCGCCTCGCGAAGGCGCGCCAGCTGCGCGCTCACCGAGGGCTGCGAGAGGTGCAGCCGCGCCGCGGCACGGCTTACATGGTTCTCGGCCAGCAGCACGTCCAGCGTCAGCAGGAGGTTCAAGTCGAGGCGGCGCAGGCACTCGGTATCGTTCATGGCGATATCGGTTATCCAGAGGATCGATTTCCAATATAGCGCGGGCGCTTTTACGCTGACCGCTTTCTTTGAACGAACGCCCGCCCCATGAACATCCTCCTCGTCCATGCCCACCCCGAAACTCGCTCCCTCAACGGCACCCTCGCGCACTTCATGCGCGAGCACCTCGAAGCGGGCGGGCACACGGTCCAGGTTTCCGACCTGCACGCGATGCGATGGAAGGCTTCGCTCGATGCCGAGGACTTTCCGGCGCGCGACGCCGAAACGCCCTTCCATCCCATGCACGACTCGCAGCGCGCCTTCGCCAGCGGCCAGCAGTCGGCCGACGTCGCCGCGGAGCAGGCCAAGCTGCGCTGGGCCGACGTGCTGATCCTGCAGTTCCCCATGTGGTGGTTCTCGATGCCGGCCCGGCTCAAGGGCTGGGTGGACCGCGTGTATGCCCACGGCTTTGCCTACGGCGTCGGCGAGCATTCGGAGCAGCGCTGGGGCGAACGCTACGGCGAAGGCGTGATGGCCGGCAAGCGCGCCATGCTGGTCGTCACCACCGGAGGGTGGGCGTCGCACTACGGCCCGCGGGGCATCAACGGGCCCATCGACGACCTGCTGTTCCCGATCCAGCACGGCATCCTGCACTACCCGGGCTTCGACGTGCTGCCGCCTTTCGTCGTCTACCAGAGCAGCCGCATGGATGCCGGGCGACTGCAGCGCACGCAGGCCGATCTGGCGCAGCGCCTGGACACGCTCGCCACCACGGCGCCGCTGCCCTTTCGCGCGCAGAACGGCGGCGACTACGACATCCCCTCGCTGACGTTGCGCGCCGACCTGGCAGCCGGGCAGCACGGCCCCGGCGTGCACCTGCGCGCACCGGAGGAGGCCGCGGCGCCGGTCGTCGAGCGGCGCACGGCATACAAAACGCTATCGAATCGATAGCGCCCTACGCAAGCTGGTCGAGGGTTTCGACCACTTTTCATTCATAGACGATCGCCGCCCTGCCCGCCTCGGCCTGCGCCATCCAACTGGCCAGTGCCGCATCGACCGGGAAGAAGCGCGCCGCCTCGCCCAGCTGCAGTTCGACCTGCGCGCCCGAACGCGCCATGGCCAGGCGCACGCCCAGCCCTTGCTGCACCTCGCCGTGCTCGGTCGTCTCCCTGCGCGGCGGAAAGTCGCGCACGATGCGCGCGATGTCCGGCAGTTTGCCGTTGACGGCCACGCGCAGGAACTTGCCGAAGCGGCAGCGCGCCGCCGCCAGGTCCCACACCTGCTGCACGTTGAAGCGCGCCTCGAAGCCGCCACGGCCCGGCTGCAGCCGACCGCTCACGATCACCAGCTCGTCTTCCTTGAGCTGGTTGCGCGCGGCGTCGAACACGGCCTCGTCGGCAACGGCCTCGATGGTGTCGGTCTTGTCGTCGAGCACGAAGATCGCCAGGCGTCCGCGGTTGCCGTTGATGACGCGCAGCCCGCTGACGATGCCGGCGATGACCTGCGGCTCGCGGCTGTCGAGCAGTTCGTCGATCTGCCGGCGCGCGAACTGCCGCACCTCGCGCGCCACCTCGTCGAAGAGGTGGCCCGAGAGGTAGAAGCCGATGGCCGTCTTCTCGAGCGTGAGGCGCTCCTTCACGCCCCAAGGGGTGGTCTCGACCAGGTCGGGCTCCTGCGTGCTCGATCCGTGCACGTCGTCGCCCAGGTCGAACAGGCCGCCCTGGTTGGCGTTGGCTTCCTGCGCGGCGGCGTACTCGAAGGCGCGGTCCAGCGAGGCGACGAGGGCCGCGCGGTTGGGCTGCAGTGCGTCGAAGGCGCCGGCCTTGATGAGCGCCTCCACCGTGCGCTTGTTGATGCGCTGGCGGTCGACCCGCGCGCAGAAGTCGTACAGGCTCTTGAACGTCCCGCCCTCCTCGCGCGCCTTGACGATGGCCTCGATCGCGAGCTGGCCCGTGCCCTTGACGGCGCCCAGCCCATAGCGGATCACCTTGTCGCTCACCGGCTCGAAGCGGTAGAAGCCGCGGTTCACATCCGGCGGCTCGAAGCTCATGCCGAAGTTCTTGGTCGCGTCCTCGAACAGCACCTTGAGCTTGTCGGTGTTGTCCATTTCCACCGTCATGTTGGCGCAGTAGAACTCGGCCGTGTAGTGCACCTTCAGCCAGCCCGTGTGATAGGCCAGCAGCGAGTAGGCGGCCGCGTGCGACTTGTTGAAGCCGTAGCCCGCGAACTTCTCCATCAGGTCGAAGATCTCGTCGGCCTTCTGCTGCGGGATGCCGTGCGTGGCCAGGGCACCGGCGCGGAACTTCTCGCGGTGCTCGGCCATTTCCTCGGCCTTCTTCTTGCCCATCGCGCGGCGCAGCAGGTCGGCGCCGCCCAGGCTGTAGCCGCCCAGAATCTGCGCGGTCTGCATCACCTGCTCCTGGTAGACCATGATCCCGTAGGTCTCGCTGAGCATCTCCGCCACCGCCGGGTGCGGGTACTCGACCTCCTCGCGCCCGTGCTTGCGCGCCACGAAGCTGGGGATCAGGTCCATCGGACCCGGGCGGTACAGCGCATTCAGCGCGATCAGGTCTTCCAGCCGCGTCGGCCGCGCGTCCTTGAGCATGCCCTGCATGCCGCGCGATTCGAACTGGAACACGGCTTCGGTCTTGCCGTCGGAGAACAGCTTGTAGGTGGCCCGGTCGTCCAGCGGGATGTTCTCGTACGCGAAGCCCTCCTGCCCCTTGTGGCGCCTGACGATGAACTCGCGCGCGATCTCCAGGATGGTGAGCGTCGCCAGCCCCAGGAAGTCGAACTTGACGAGGCCGATGGCCTCGACGTCGTCCTTGTCGTACTGGCTCACCGCCGAGTCGCTGCCCGGCTGCTGGTAGAGCGGGCAGAAGTCCGTGAGCTTGCCCGGCGCAATCAGCACGCCGCCGGCGTGCATGCCGATGTTGCGCGTCATGCCCTCGAGCTTCTGCGCCATCTCGACCAGCGACTTGACCTCTTCCTCGCGCTCGATGCGCTCGGCGAGCTGCGGCTCGGCGGCGATGGCGTACTTCTCCTTGTCGTCGTCCGACAGGTTCGCGGGCGGGTACTGCAGCGTGACCGGCTTGCCCGGCTTGTTCGGGATCAGCTTGCTGATGCCGTCGCAAAAACCGTAGCTCATGTCCATCACGCGGCCCACGTCGCGAATGGCAGCACGCGCGGCCATGGTGCCGAAGGTGGCGATCTGGCTCACCGCGTTGCGGCCGTACTTGTCCTTGACGTAGTCGATGACGCGGTCGCGGTTGCCCTGGCAGAAGTCGATGTCGAAGTCGGGCATCGACACGCGCTCCGGGTTCAGGAAGCGCTCGAAGAGCAGGTTGTATTCGAGCGGATCGAGGTCGGTGATCTTCAGTGCATAGGCCACCAGCGACCCGGCACCCGAGCCCCGGCCGGGGCCCACCGGGCAGCCGTTGTTCTTGGCCCAGTTGATGAAGTCGCCCACGATCAGGAAGTAGCCGGGGAAGCCCATCTTCAGGATGGTGCCGATCTCGAACTCGAGCCGTTCCACGTAGCGCGGGCGCTGCGCGTCGCGCTTGGCGGGGTCGGGGTACAGGTGCGCAAGGCGCTCCTCCAGCCCCTCGAAGGAGAGCACGCGGAAGTACTTCTCGATCGGCATCGGCACGCCGTCTTCCAGCGGCGTCGGGAAGTTGGGCAATTGCGGCTTGCCCAGCACCAGCGTGAGGTTGCAGCGCTTGGCGATCTCGACCGTGTTGGCGATGGCGCTGGGCACGTCGGCGAAGAGCGCCTCCATCTCGGCGGCCGACTTGAAGTACTGCTCGCGTGTGAACTTGCGCACGCGGCGCTGGTTGCCCAGGATCTCGCCTTCGGAGATGCACACGCGCGCCTCGTGCGCCTCGAACTCGTCGGGCTCCAGGAACTGCACCGGGTGCGTCGCCACCACCGGCAGGTTGAGCCGCGCGGCCAGTTGCACCGCGGCCACCACGTGCGCCTCGTCGTCGGCGCGGCCGGCGCGCTGCAGCTCGACGTAGAAGCGGTGCGTGAACAGGCCCGCGAGCTGCAGCGCGATCTCGCGCGCGCGCTCCGCATTGCCGGCCATCAGCGGCGCGCCCAGCGGGCCCGCCTGCGCGCCGGCCAGGCAGATCAGCCCGCCGTTGAGCTCCTGCAGCCAGGCCCATTTGGCGACCGCCTGCGTCTGGCCGCGGCCCACGTTCTGCGTCCAGGCGCGCGCCAGGATCTCGCACAGGTTGAGGTAACCCTCGATGCTCTGCACCAGCAGCACGATGCGGCTGGGCGCGGCGTCGGCATCCAGGCCTTCGATCGCCACTTCGCAGCCCAGTACCGGCTTCACGCCCTTGCCGCGCGCCTGCTTGTAGAACTTGACGCCGCCGAAGAGGTTGTTCAGGTCGGTGATGGCCAGCGCGGGCTGGCCGTCCTTGGCCGCGGCCTTGACGACTTCGTCGATGCGGGTGGTGCCGTCGACGACGGAGAACTCGGTGTGCAGGCGCAGGTGAACGAACATGGACCCGATTCTAGGTGGGGGCCAATTTTGTCGTAACATACAAACATTGATGATTGCAGGGAGCTGCCATGTCCGTCACCACCTTTTCGAGTCGCGATTTCACCCGGGACGTCTCTGCCGCCAAGCGGGCGGCGCACGATGGCCCCGTCTTCATCACTGACCGCGGCCAGCCTGCGTATGCGCTGCTGCGGATCGAGGACTACTACCAACTCACCAGCCAGAAACCCCGCACCCTGCTCGAGGCCATGGAAGCAATGCCGGGCGGCGACTTCGAGTTCGACCCGCCGCGATTGAACGACACGGTGCAGCCGGCCGACCTGGACTGACGGCATCGATGTACCTGCTCGACACCAACGTCATCTCGGAATTGCGCCAGGGCAAACCCGCGCCGTCCGAGGCGGTGCGCCGCTGGGCCGCGGGGCAGCCCACCCACTTGCTCTACCTGTCGGCCGTGACACTTCTGGAACTGGACATCGGCGTGCGCCGCATGGAGCGCAAGGATGCCGCCCAGGGCGCCGTGCTTCGGCGCTGGAGCGAGGCCGTCGCGCGCGAGTTCGAGGGCCGCGTCCTGCCCTTCACCGGCACCACGGCGCTCGTGTGCGCCGGGCTGCACGTGCCCAATCCCCGCGCGTTCCGCGACTCGATGATCGCCGCCACCGCGATGGAGCACGGCTTCATCGTGGCGACACGCAACGTGGCGGACTTCGCCGACACGGGCGCCAAATGGCTCGACCCATGGATCTGACCAACCCACCCACTGCGACGGAACCCGTCCTCAACATCTCCGCCTACCTCTTCGTCCCCATCCACGACCGCGAGACGCTGCGGCCGCGGCTGCTCGAATCGGCGCGCGCGCGCCAGCTGATGGGCACCGTGCTGCTGGCGGAGGAAGGCATCAACCTCTTCCTGGCGGGGGCCGCCGACGACGTGCGTGGCTTCCTCGACGAGTTGCGGGCCGACCCGCGTTTCGCGCCGCTGGAGGCCAAGGAGAGCTGGTCGGCGCAGCAGCCCTTCCGGCGCCTGCTGGTCAAGCTCAAGCGGGAGATCATCCGCATGGACCACCCGGCCATCCAGCCGGCCGCCGGCCGCGCGCCGGGCGTGGACGCGCGCACGCTCAAGCGCTGGCTGGACCAGGGGCACGACGATGCCGGCAAGGACGTCGTGCTGCTGGACACGCGCAACGCCTTCGAGGTCGACTACGGCACCTTCGAGAACGCCATCGACTGGCGCATCACGAAGTTCACTGAGTTCCCGCAGGCGGTGATCGACCACCGCGCCGAGCTCGAAGGCAAGACGGTGGTGAGCTTCTGCACCGGCGGCATCCGCTGCGAGAAGGCGGCGATCTACATGCACGAGGCAGGCTTGCCGAACGTGCTGCAGCTCGACGGCGGCATCCTCAAGTACTTCGAGGAAGTCGGCGGCGCGCACTACCGCGGCGACTGCTTCGTGTTCGACGGCCGCGAGGCACTGGCGCCGGACCTGAGCGCCCGCGCGCAGCACGCCAGCGCGCGGCGCAGCGAAGATCCCGACATTGCTATCAAAAAGTGAGCTGCCTGCGCCCGCTGGACGGGCGCTGCAGGCACTTTTGACTTGAATCCTTGCCTGAGTATCAGGCCGGCGTGCTGCCCGTGTCCGGCGTCGGAGACTGCACCTGGAAGGGATGGCCCGGCAGCGGGATGAATTCGGTCTCGCCCGGCACGTGGCCCATGCGCTGCGCGGCCCAGTCCTCACCCGCCTGCAGGATGCGCTCGCGCCGGCTGGAGACGAAGTTCCAGGTGATGTAGCGCGGGCCGTCGAGCGGCTCGCCGCCGACCACGACCAGACGCACGGCCTGCGCCGCCGTCAGCACCACCGCCTGGCCGGCGGGCAGCGCTGCCATGGTGTGCGCGGGCACGGCCTGGCCGTCGAGCTGCACGTCGCCATCGACGGCGTAGATCGCGAGTTCGGGCGCCAGCGCGGGCAGCTCGAAGCGGCCGCCAGCGGGCAGTTCGATGTCCAGGTACAGCGTCTGCATGACGGTGGGCACCGGCGAACGCGCACCGAAGGCCTCGCCCACCAGCACGCGCACCGGCACGCCCTGCACCGTCAGCCCCGGAATGTCGGCCGCCGCGGTGTGCGAGAAGCTGGGCTCGTCCTCCTCGTGCGCCTGCGGCAGCGCACACCACAGCTGCAGGCCGTGGTTGACGTAGGTCTCGGTCTTGAGCGGCTCGGGCTTGCGCTCCGAATGCACGATGCCGCGGCCCGCCGTCATCCAGTTGATGGCGCCGGGGCGGATCTCCTGCACGGTGCCCAGGCTGTCGCGGTGCATCATCGCGCCCTCGAACAGGTAGGTCACCGTGGCCAGGCCGATGTGCGGATGCGGCCGCACGTCGTGCTGGTCGCCCGGCTTCTCGGTGGCCGGGCCGAAATGGTCGAAGAACACGAAGGGCCCGACCGAGCGCTTCTGCGCCGCCGGCAGCAGCCGGCGCACATGGAAGCCGCCCCCCAGGTCCTTGTCGTGCGGCTTCAGCAGCAGGGTGTCACTCATGGGGGGCTCCTTCGTGGTCGTGGGGGAACAAGGCGGCAGTATCCCGCCTTCGCGGCCCGCGGTCAGCCGCGTGCGGCCGTCACCTCGGCGATCCGCTTGCCGAAGGCGCGCGCGGTGTCGAGGTCGCCCTGCGGCACCTCGGCGGCGCTGGCGTCCGACGGCGAGGTCGTCAGCAGGCCGCCGTAGCCACCCACGTAGTTGGGCGAATGGCGCGTGGCCGCCTTGTCGTTGGTCGGCATGATCCCCATGCTGAGCCACAGGCCGCTGTGCTGCATCGCCAGTTGCCAGAGGAAGGTCAGCGTCGAGAACTTGTCGCCATTCATGGTCGCGCTGTTGGTGAAGCCGGCGAAGAGCTTGTCCTTCCAGCCCTGGGTGTACCAGACCTTCGACGAGGCGTCGGCGAACTTCTTGAACTGCCAGCTCGGGCCGCCCATGTAGGTGGGCGAACCGAAGACGATGGTCTTGGCGCCGGCCAGCAGTTCCCACCCGCCCTCGGGCAGGTTGCCGTCGGCGTCGATGGCGATCAGCGCGGCTTGCGCGCCTTCGCTCACGGCCTGCGCGACGCGCTGGGTGTGGCCGTAGCCGGAGTGGTAGACGATGGCGATGTCGCTCATGGTGCGTGTCCTTGTGTTGGGATTACTTCTTGTCGATGCTGAAGCGGCCCGGGCCGAAGGCGAAGAAGGCGAGCAGGCCGCCGGCGATCGCGAGGTTCTTGTAGAAGTTGATCTTCTGCGCCATCAGCATTTCGGGCGGCGCATTCCAGAAGGCGTGGCCCAGGAAGGCCGTTGCGACCGTGAAGACGGCCAGGATGATCGCCATCAAGCGGGTCTTGAAGCCGACAAGCAGCAGCAGCGCCACCAACAGTTCGCACACGATGGCCACCACCACGGCGACCTCGGGCAGCGGCACGCCGATCTTGGTGAAGTAACCCACCGTGCCGGCAAAGCCCATCAGCTTGTTCCAGCCCGCCGGGACGAAGAGCAGCGCGATGAGCACGCGCCCGATCAGGGCGGCGCCGTCCTGCGTGGGGGTGGTGGTCGAGGTGTTGGTGATGGCCATGGAAGACTCCTGTTGAAAAAGAAAAACGAGGAAGGAAGAAAAAAGAACAGTCGAACACGGAAAAGGGCCGGCACCGCGTTTCGGCGGTGCCGGCCCGGGGGGACTCAGGCTGCGAGGTCGAAGACCAGCACCTCGGCGTCCTTGCCGCCGGCCAGGTGCAGGGCACTTTCGTCGGCGATCAGCGCGGCGTCACCACTGCTGAGCTTCTGGCCGTTGACCTCGAGCTCGCCGCGCACCAGGTGCACGTAGCTCTTGCGCTTCGGGTCCAGCGCCAGGTCGGCCGATTCGGCGCCGTCGAGCAGGCCGGCATAGAGTTTCGCATCGGCATGCACCGTGACCGAGCCGTCGGCGCCGTCGGGCGAGGCCACCAGGCGCAGCTTGCCGCGCTTGTCGGCCGCGTCGAACTTCTTCTGCTCATAGCCGGGCGTGATGCCGCGCTGGTTGGGTTCGATCCAGATCTGCAGGAAGTGCGTGGTCGAGTCGCTCTTGTGGTTGAACTCGCTGTGCATTACGCCGCGGCCGGCGCTCATGCGCTGTACCTCGCCGGGCGGGATCGACTCCACGTTGCCCATGCTGTCCTTGTGCGCCAGCTCGCCGTCGAGCACGTAGCTGATGATCTCCATGTCCTTGTGGCCGTGGGTGCCGAAGCCGGCACCGCCCGCCACGCGGTCTTCGTTGATCACCCGCAGGTTGCCCCAGCCCATGAATTTCGGGTCGTAGTAGCCGGCGAAGGAAAAGCTGTGGAAGGACTTGAGCCAGCCATGGTCGGCGTAGCCTCGTTCCTGGGATTTGCGGACTTGCAACATCGTTGAACTCCTTGCTTGCATCGGGGCGGGCCCTGCCTCGCCCCCTCTCGTGAGCAGCGCCGGATGCGCCGCGATGGAATGAACTTTAGGCCGCGGGCCCGAGGTGAAAGACGCCTGGCCTTGAAGACATCGTTCAAATTTTTTGAATGAAAATCCGGCCATGCCGACCGTGCCCCGCCCCTCCCCGCCTGCAACGCCCAGCCCACGCGACGTGCTCACGCCCGATGCGCTGGCGATGCTGCAGACCATCGTGCAGGCCGGCAGCTTCGCTGGCGCCGCGCGCGCGCTCGACCTGGTGCCCAGTGCGCTGAGCTACCGCGTGCGGCAGATCGAGGACGCGCTCGACGTGCTGCTCTTCGACCGCAGCGCGCGCCAGGCGCGCCTCACGCAGGCCGGAGCCGAGCTGCTGCGCGAGGCCGGCCGCCTGCTTGGCGAGATCGACGCCGTGGCCAACCGCGTGCGCCGCGTGGCCACTGGCTGGGAGCCGCAGTTCACCATCGCCATCGACAGCGTGATCGCGCGCGACCCGCTTTTCGACTTGGTGGGCGCCTTCTACGCCGAAGAGCCGCCCACGCGGCTGAAGCTGCGCGACGAGACGCTGCTGGGCACGATCGAGGCGCTGACCCGTGGCGAGGCCGACCTGGCCATCGGCACCGTGCTCGACGCCGCCAGCCTGGCCTTTACCGCGACGGGCATCCGCAGCCGGCCGCTGGGCGAGATCCGCTTCGTCTATGCGGTGGCGCCGCACCACCCGCTGGCGCGCGCCGCCGAGCCGCTGAGCGACGCCACCATCCGCACCCACCGCGGCGTGGCGGCGGCCGACTCGGCGCGGCAGGGCCAGAGCATGAACGTCAACCTCGTGGGCGGGCAGGACATCCTCACCGTGCCGACCATGCAGGCCAAGCTGCACGCGCAGCTGCACGGTCTGGGCGGCGGCTTCCTGCCCGAGCCGATGGCGCGGCCGTACGTGGAGGCCGGCCACCTCGTCGTGCGCGCCACCGAACGCGTGCCGCCGGCTGGCGGCCTGCACTGCGCCTGGCGGGTGCGCGCCGCCGGCAGCCCGGGGCTGGCGCTGCAGTGGTGGCTGCAGCGCTTCGAGCACGAAGCCACGCGCGAGGCGCTGCTGCACCGGCACCGCGGACGCTGACCGCCGGGGCCCGCCGCGGGAAGCGGTAGAGTCGGCCGGCATCCATCCCTCCCGCCGCCTCCTGCACAACAACCATGACAACCCGCCGCCCTCGCACCTCCCGCTCTTCTACATCGGCCCCGCGCCGCATCGCCATCGTCGGTGCCGGCCTGGCCGGACTCACGGCCGCACGCACCCTGGTGCAGGCCGGCCACGAGGTCACGGTCTTCGAACGGGCGGCGCAGGTCGGCGGCCGCATGGCCAGCGAGGACACGCCCTTCGGCAGCTTCGACTCCGGCGCGCAGTACTTCACCGTGCGCGACTCGCGCTTCCAGCAGGCACTCGACGCCACGCGCGCTCCCTGCAAGCGCTGGAGCGCCAACGCCGTGCGCGTGCTCGATGCCCATGGCCGCGTGGCCGAGGCGGCGCTGCCCGGGCGTGAGTCGCACTGGGTCGCGGCACCGCGCATGGACGCCCTGGCCACGCACTGGGCGGCACCGCTGGGTGCCCGCGTGCACACCGGCTGCGGGGTGACCGCGATCGAACGCGATCCGCTCACCGAGCGCGGCTGGCAGCTGCGCATCGCCGAGGCGGAGGGTGCGCAATCGGTGCAGGCCGGCTTCGACGCGGTGCTGCTCGCCGTCACGCCCGGCGCCGCACGCGTGCTGCTGCGCGGCGCGGCACCCGCCCTCTTCGAAGCGCTCGGCGGCGTGACCATCGCGCCGTGCTGGTCGCTCAACCTCGCCTACCCGCAGGCCAACCAGCCGGCGCTGTGGTCGCTCGGGCCGCAGTGGAACGCGGCGCTGTCCACCCACCACCGCGTGGCCTGGGTGGCGCGCGAGTCGTCCAAGCCGGGCCGCACGCAGGTCGAGCGCTGGACGGTGCAGGCCAGCCCGGCCTGGTCGCAGGAACACCTGCGCGACGACGCGCCACGTGTCGAAGCCAAGCTGCAGCGCGCCTTCGCCGAGATCACCGGCATCCTGGCCACGCCCTCCTTCGCCCAGGCCCGCCTGTGGACCGAGGCCAAGACGCAGACGCCGCTGGGCCGCAGCCACCTGTGGGATGCCGCGACCGGCCTCGGCGTCGCCGGCGACTGGTGCATCGGCCACCGCGTCGAGGACGCCTTCGTCTCGGGCCTGTCGCTCGCGCTCGACGTCGCCTGAACGCGGACTCGCCCACTGCTTCCGCCGTGTCGGGCTACATCGGCCGATTTGCGCCCTCCCCGACCGGCCCGCTGCATGCGGGCTCGCTGGTCGCCGCCCTGGCCAGCTGGCTCGATGCACGCGCCGCAGGCGGGCGCTGGCTGGTGCGCATCGAGGATGCCGACACCGAACGCTGCCTGCCCGGCCTGGGCGAGCACATCCTCGGCCAGCTCGCGGCCTGCGGGCTGATCACCGACGAGCCCCCCGTATGGCAGACACGGCGCGGCACGTTCTACGAGGCCGCACTGCAGCGCCTGGTGACGGCCGGCCTGGCCTACCCCTGCGGCTGCACGCGCCGCGAGATCGACGCCGCGCTGGCCGCACGGGGCGTGGCCCATGAACGCCACGGCGAGCGCGTCTACCCCGGCACCTGCCGCGACGGGCTGCACGGCAAGCCCGCGCGGGCGTGGCGCTTCGCGACCTGGAAATTCGAAAAAAAAGTGGCTCCAGCGCCCGCCCCGCTTGCGCGAGCAGCTATCGAAACCATAGCAGACGAGGTGCATTGGACGGACCGCCGGCTCGGCCCGCAACGGCAGTCCGTGTCGCACGAGGTCGGCGATTTCGTGCTGCGCCGCGCCGACGGTCCCTGGGCCTACCAGTTGGCAGTCGTGGTGGACGATGCGGCCCAGGGCGTCACCGACGTCGTGCGCGGTGAAGACCTGGCCGACAACACGCCGCGCCAGGTCCTGCTGCAGCAGGCGCTGGGCTTTCCCGCACCGCGCTACCTGCACACGCCGCTGGTGCTGGGCGCGGACGGGCAGAAGCTGTCGAAGCAGAACGGGGCCACCGCGCTGGCGACGGGCACTCCGGCCGAGGCCCTGGGCGCGCTGCAGGCGGCGGCGGCCGTGCTCGGGCTGCCGCCCTCCAACGCGGCCACGCCGGCCGGAGCGCTCACGGGCTGGGTCGCGCCCTGGGGGGCTCTCTACAATCCGCGCCCGTGATCGACAGCGCTTCCTCTCCTCCCGAATCCGACAGTTCCGACGTGGTCCCGGGGGGCACCGTGGCCCCTCATTCCAGCCCGCTCCCAAAGGGAGAGGGAGCCGAACCGGACAGCCTCGCGCAGGCATTCCCGCACCGGCGCCTGAAGAGCTTCGTGCGCCGCGCCGGGCGCACCACCGGCGGCCAGGCCAAGGCCTTCGAGACCTGGGGCCCCGAGTTCCTGCTGCCCTACCGCGAAGGGCGGCTGGACCTCGACGCCGCCTTCGGCCGCCACGCACCCACCATCCTGGAAATCGGCTTCGGCATGGGCGAGGCGACGGCGCATATCGCGCGCGTGCGGCCCGAGGACAACTTCCTGTGCTGCGAGGTGCACGAACCTGGCGTCGGTGCGCTGCTCAAGCGCATCGGCGAGCAGCAGATCGGCAACATCCGCATCTGCGCCCACGACGCGGTCGAGGTGCTGGAACACATGCTCGCGCCCGGCTCGCTGGCCGGCATCCACGTGTTCTTCCCCGACCCCTGGCACAAGAAGCGCCACAACAAGCGGCGGCTGATCCAGCCGCCCTTCGTGCGCCAGCTGGCAGAGCACCTGGCACCCGGCGGCTACCTGCACTGCGCCACCGACTGGCAGCCCTACGCCGAGCAGATGCTCGACGTGCTGGGCGCCGAACCGCTGCTGGCGAACACCAGCACCGCAGCGGACGGCTGGGCGGCCAAGCCCGACTACCGGCCGCTGACCAAGTTCGAGAACCGCGGCCTCAAGCTCGGCCACGGCGTGTGGGACGTGGTGTTCCGCCGCCGCTGAGCCGGGCGCGCCGGGCATCCGCATTCAACCTTCAGTCGTCGACGCGGAAACGGAAGACCTGGCGCACCGGCGCGGCCACCGCCTGCCCGGCGGCATCGCGCGCCGGTTCGAAGCGCCAGCGCGGCAGCACCTCGCGCACCGCCTGTACGAAGGCCGCATGCGAGGCCTGCGCCTCCACATCCCGTGCCCGGCCCCCGGCTCGACGACGAAGGTCGCCACCACCCCGCCTTCGACGGCGGCTCGATCACCGCCACAGCGCCCGTCCCGCCCGCGCTCGCCGAGTCGGCCATGGGCCGCGCATGGATGTCCGCCACGCGTTGCTCGGGAAGGCAGCCCGCCAGCGCGACCAGTGCGGCCAGCAGAAGGCCCCGCCACACGAAACGGGCATTCCGCCATGCGGGACATTCATACCGTTGCGGCACACATGTTGCTAACATGAATGAATTGTTACTAAACGTCATCCACCATGAAGTTAAGTCGACGCGCGTTGATCCATTGGGCCGGTGCCGCGGCCGTCTCCCCTGCCGCCTGGGCGGCGCCCGCCAGCGGCCGGCCCGTGTTCGTGCTCGGCCAGTCGGCACCGCTGACCGGTGCGGTCAGCGAGATCGGGCTGCCCTTCGCCGCCGGCGCCAAACTGTACGTGGACGGCTTCAACCAGCGGCCCGACGCGCCGGTGCGCGTGGAGTTGCGCCAGCTCGACGACAGTTATGTGGCCGAGAAGGCGGGCGCCAATGCGCGCCAGCTGCTGGCCGAGGGTGCGGACGCGCTCTTCGGCTTCGTGGGCACGGCCAGTTCGCTCGCGGCCGCGGCAGTCGCCAAGGCCCAGGGCGCCGTGCTCTTCGCGCCCTTCGCGGCGCCCGATTCGCTGCGCGATGCGGCGCATCCGAATGTCTTCCTCGTTCGCCCCAGCATGGCGGACGAAGCGTTCAAGATGGTGCAGCACTGCGCCACGCTCGGGCTCACGCGCATCGCCGTGGTGGGCGAGGACGACGCCATGGGCCGTGCCGGCGTGGAGGCCGTCCACCGCGCGATCAAGGAGCTGAAGCTGCCGGCGCCGGTGGCGACGGCCTTCATGCCCAGCCAGTCGAAGCAGGTCGATGCGGCGGTGGCCGCCGTCCAGGCCGCCCAGCCCCAGGCGGTGATCCAGGCCGCGCTGTTCCAGAGCACCGCCGCCTTCATCCAGAAGATGCGCAAGACCGGCTACGCGGGCGCCTTCCTCAATTTTTCGGCGGTGGGCATCGACCCGCTCTACATCGCCCTGGACAAGGACATTGGGGGCGTGGTGGTGTCGCAGGTCGTGCCCTCGCCGCGCAGCCGTGCCACGCCCATCGTGCGCGAATACCTGGCGGCGATCGAGCAGTCCGACCTCAGCCCAGGCTACGAGGGCCTGGAGGGCTTCATCGCCGCCAAGGCGATCTGCGAGGCGGCACGCCGCGGCGGCCGCGGGCCGACGCTGGCACGCACGCTGGCGGCCATGACCACCTACGACGTGGGCGGCTTCCGCCTGAACCTGCGCGCCGGCATGCGCGAAGCCACGTCGGCCATCGACCTCGTGTCGATCACGGCCGACGGGCGCGTGATCCGCTGAGCGGGCACCACGCCGGCCGCGCGCGGGCCTACCGCGCCCGAAGTGCCAGCGCCTCTGCGTCGAGGATGTCAACCCTCCGGTAGCCCAGGCGGATCACGCCCTCGCCGGCCAGCGCGTTGAGTTGCAGCGACAGGGTCTGCCGCGTGACGCCGAGCATCATGGCCAATGCCTCCTGCGGCAGCGTCACGCGCGGCCGCGCGCGCGGCGACTGCGTGGCGTCGCCACGCGCGAGCGTCAGCAACCGGCGCGCGACGCGTGCGCGCAGGTCGCGCAGGGTGTTGTCCTCCGCCAGACCGTAGAGCACGCGCACGCGGCCCGCCAGGAGGCGCGCCATGGCGTTGGCAAAGGCGGCGTCGCGCATGAGCTGGGTGAAGGCGGCCGGCGGCACCACCAGCACGTCGACCGCCGACAGGGCCGTCGCATCGTGGGTGCGCGGCTCGCCGTCGATCAGCGTGATCTCGCCGAACCAGTTGCCGGGCTCGAGCACCGCGAGGATGGCCTCGCGCCCGTCACCGCGCAGCGTGGACGCCTTGAGCATGCCCGCGGCCAGCCCGTAGAAGCCGCTGCCGGCCGCACCGACCGGATCGCCCTGGCGGAACAGCATCTCGCCGCGGCGCAGGTGCAGCAATTCGGCCGCGGCGAGCAGCGCCTCGCGCTGGCCGCGCGCGAGCGACGTGAACCAGGGGTTGGCGAGGAAGGCGCTGCGCTGGGCAGCCCGGAGGTGGGACGCGGAGGCCATGCAACGAAGGACGGACCCGCGCGCCGGGCCGGGTAAACGCGGGCGCTGGATTGTCCGATTCCGGACAGTTTGCCACCCTAGACCGGCCTACAGTGGGCCGCTCTACACCACGACTTCGGAGACAACAATGAACGCAAGGGCGAATTTCGTGCGCATGCAGGACAGCACGCGCGAGGACTGGCAGGCTATCGGCGGCGAGTTCATGCACTTCACCCGCGGCTTGCCCGACCGCGTGATGGCGCACCTGAAGATCCTCGAGGGCGACTACGGCGGCTTCCCGGTCGACCGCTACACCCATTCGCTGCAGACCGCCACGCGCGCGCTGCGCGATGGCCGCGACGAGGAGTACGTGGTGTGCGCGCTGCTGCACGACATCGGCGACACGCTGGGCAGCTTCAATCACCCGGACATCGCCGCGGCCATCCTCAAGCCCTTCGTGAGCGAGGCCAACCACTGGATGGTGCAGAACCACGGCATCTTCCAGGGCCACTACTTCTTCCACCACATCGGGCTGGACCGCGACATGCGCGAGCAGTTCAGGGCCCATCCGCATTACGAGCGCACCGCCGAGTTCTGTGAGCTCTACGACAACCCGGCCTTCGACCCGCGCGCCGAGACCTTGCCCATGAGCGAATTCGAGCCCATGCTGCGCCGGCTGATGGCCCAGCCGAAGCAGAGCATCTACAAGGCCGCACTGCAGGAGCCGGCGGCGGCCTGATCCGGGCGGCCGGACGCGAACGACGCGAAGGTTTCGCGAAGGACGCAAAAGAGAGCAACCAACACTGAATCCCTTTCGCGACTTTCGCGAAACCTTCGCGCACTTCGCGTTCGGCAGTCTGCATTCGATATCCCTACAGGAGACCCACCATGAACGCCACCACCGCCTCCGAAATCCAGAAACTCGTCTCCGCCGAGGAATGGCAGCTGCGCGTCGACCTCGCCGCCTGCTACCGCCTCGTCGCCCTCTACGGCTGGAGCGACCTGGTCTTCACCCACATCACGGCGCGCATTCCCGGGCCGGAGCACCACTTCCTCATCAACCCCTACGGGCTGATGTTCGACGAGATCACGGCGTCGAGCCTGGTCAAGGTCGACATGCAGTGCAACAAGCTGATCGACTCACCCTACCCGGTCAACCCGGCGGGCTTCGTCATCCACAGCTGCATCCATGCCGCGCGTGAGGACGTGCAGTGCGTGCTGCACACCCACAGCCGGGCCGGCGTGGGCGTGAGCGCGCAGAAGTGCGGCGTGCTGCCCATCAGCCAGCAGAGCACCTTCGTGCTGTCCTCGTTGGCCTACCACGACTACGAGGGCGTGGCGCTGCGCGACGACGAGAAGCCGCGCCTGCAGCGCGACCTGGGCAACTCGAACTTCCTCATGCTGCGCAACCACGGCCTGCTCACGGTGGGCAAGACGGTGGCCGATGCCTTCCTCAACATGTACACCTTCGAGAACACCTGCCGCATCCAGATCGATGCGCAGGCCGGCGGCGAACTGGTGCAGGTCGACCCACGCATCCTCGACGGCATGGCACAGGTGATGAAGACCGTCACCAGCGGCCAGGGCGCGAACATCGCCTGGCCGGCCCTGTTGCGCAAGCTGGACCGCGAGAACCCCGGCTACAAGGACTGAGCTCGACCGAGCGTCCGGCCATACGCATCGGCCGCCAGCGCCCGCCCGGCTGGACTGGCGGCCGGTGGCGTTTTCAGGCGGGCGATCGCCTGTCGCGGCGTCACCGCGTCACCGGGCGTCATGCGCCGTCCTGCGCTCCGGTGTACGCCCGCTCGATCAGGCGCACCAGGTCCAGCGCCGCCGGGCTCGTGGTGCGGGTGCTGCGTGCCACCAGGCCGATGTCGCGGAAGAAGGCCTGTTCCCCCAGCGGCAGCGCGACCACGCCGTCAGGCCATCCCTCGCGCCCGAAGGCCTGCGGTACCAGTGCCACGCCCATGCCGCAGGCCACCATGCGCACCATGGCGTCGAGATCGTCGATCTCCACGCAGTCCTGCACGGCGATGCGCGACTCGCGCAGGAAGCGCTCCACCAGCCGCCCGCCGAAGGAGGTGCGGTCGTAGCGGATGAAGGGGTGCGTGCCCAGCAGTGCGCGCCAGTCGCGCGGCGCCGGCAGGCTGGCCGGAACCACCAGCCGAAAGGGCTCGTGGGACAACGTCGTCCAGTGCAGGTCGGCCTGCAGGTCGAACACGGGCCGGATCATGATGGCCGCATCCAGTTCGCCGGCGTCCACCTGATGGAGCAACTGGAAGGACACCCCCGGCACCACGCGCACGTGCACGCCGGGGTGCCGCACGCGGAAACGCGCCAGCACGCCGGGCAGCACGATGGCCTGCGCGGAGGCGATGGCGCCCAGCACCACCCGCCCGCCCAACGGACGGCTGCGGCGCTGTGCGGCCATTTCCTCGAAGAGCCGCACCACCTCGCGCGCCTGGATCAGCGCATCCAGGCCTTGCGCATTCAGCCGCGCGTTGCGGCCGACCCGGTCGAACAGGGCATGGCCCAGTTGCTCTTCCAGCCGCTGCATCTGCGCGCTGACGGCGGCCTGCGTCAGCCCGATCCGGTGACCGGCCCCGGCGAAGGTGCCCTCCTCCGAGACGGCAATGAAGGTCTTGAGCTCGCGGATCATGATCGATCAATTTTAATGATCATTAATCCAAAAATATATTGATTTTATTTTTTCAGGCAGCTTTCTAGACTTCGTCTCGATCCGCAACCCAGGTACCCCCATGATCGACGTGACCGCCAACCCCACCCTGATGTCTCCCTTTCACCTGGCCTTCCCGGTGGATGACTTGGCCAAGGCCCGCAGCTTCTATGGCGATCTGCTGGGCTGCCCCGAGGGCCGCAGTTCCGACGAGTGGGTGGACTTCAACTTCTACGGCCACCAGATCGTGGCGCATCTGGCGCCCGGCGAGTGCGGTGCCGCCCAGCGCAATGCGGTGGACGGCCACGGCGTGCCGGTGCGGCACTTCGGCATCGTTCTGCCCATGGCCCAGTGGCAGGACATGGCCGACCGGCTGCGTGGCGCAGGCGTCGAATTCGTGATCGAGCCGTATGTCCGGTTCAAGGGTGAAGTCGGCGAACAGGCCACCATGTTTTTCATGGACCCCGCAGGCAACGCAATGGAAATCAAGGCCTTCAAGGACATCACGCGACTCTTCGCGAAATAAGCTCTAACGCCCCGGCAGTCCGATGGACTGCGGAAATAAAAGCACCTGCCATTCGGGCGGGTGTTTTTATTTCAACGATATTCATTTCAGCCGAAAGCCTTAGGCACTTCGCGAGCGAGCCATCGGCCCGCCGCTATTTCGTGCCCGTAAGCACTTGATATCAAACAAGAAATTTCGGATTCGCCGATATTTTTTTGGCGCGCCACGCCGGATCTATTTCGACTTCCAACTGGTGCATCCGCACCCCTCGCAGGCTGCCGGCAACGCAGACCGGGCATATTCTGGTGCACGATCTTCAAATTAGCCCGTGCGATGAATTGGCACGGATCATGCGTAATTGAAACCGTCCCTGATCCACGTCAATCTTTGAATCAATTCCCATGAAGCGCCGCTTCTGCATGGCCGCCGCAATACGCGCGGCGAAACCCAAAAGGCTCTTGAGGCTATTTGCCGGCGCCCAGGGTTCCGTCGCCCAGTTGCCGTGCATACACGGCCAGCACGATGCGCTCCGAATGCACCAGGTAGTCGTTCAGCGCCGAGGACGCCCGGGCAAAGTCGCCGGACTCGGCCAGTTCCAGGATGCTCCGGTTCATGTCCACGTAGGGCGCGTGCAGAAACTCCGGGTCGCGCAGCAGCCCGAAGGCCAGACGCAGTTCGGCCAGCACCTGCTCGAACAGCAGGTTCAGCCTCTCGCTGTCCGCCAACTGCACGATGCCCATGTGGAAGGCCATGTTGGCGGTGCCCACGCCCAGCCAGTCGCCGGCCTCCCGCGCGCGCAACGCCGCGTCGACCGCTTCGCGCATGCGCTTCTTGGCCGGGTGCCGCGGGTAGGCCTGGGCCAGGGCCTGGCACTCGATCAAACGCCGCACACGGTAGATGTCGATGATGGCCGCGATGCTCGGCACCGACACGAACACGCCCCGGTTGGGTTCGTGGCGCAGCAGGCCGTCCTTGGTCAGCACGCGGAACACCTCGCGCAACGTATTGCGCGAGATGCCCAGGTGATCGCTCAGTGTCTGCTCGGACAGCCGCTGGCCGGGCTGGAACTCGCCCGCAGTGATCTTCTGGCGCAATTGTTCGGCCACGCGCTCACTCAGCGGTGGGGCGGGCAGGTCGGCAGTGGAAGCAGTCATGGAGGGTCCGTGTGGCCGGTTTGTAGCAGATTGCCTGCCGCGGCTCCGACGCACCACGGCGACCCGAATGCGCACCGGTGCAGGGCAAACCCCAAACGTTCATGCGCCAATATTGTTCAACAATTTATTGTTATTTGTTGATCTGAAAGACTTCTGTTGTTGATTCATGGCATGCGTTTTGCATGACCAGACTGTCCAACCTGTCGCCGCCGACGCGGCGCCGCCACCCCGATACCGATCCACTTTTTGAGGAGTTGCTGATGAACCGCAGAGAAATCCTGATGCAGATGGCCAGCCTGAGCGCCCTGGCGATGGCCGCGTCGCCCAGCTGGGCCGCCGATGACGACATCGTGGTGGGGGCCATCTACCCCATGAGCGGGCCCAATGCCCAGGTGGGCGTGGATGCGCGCCACGCCATCGACACGGCGCTGCAGATCATCAACACCCCCACGCAGGTCGATCTGCCGGGTGCCGCCGCTGCCGGCATCGCCAGCCTGGGCAACCGCAAGCTGCGCGTCGTCTACGCCGACCACCAGGCCGACCCGCAGAAGGGCCGCGCCGAGGCCGAGCGCCTCATCACGCAGGAGAAGGCCGTGGCCATCATCGGCTGCTTCCACTCCTCGGTGGCCGCCACTGTCGGCACCACTTGCGAGCGCTACGGCGTGCCCTTCGTGTGCGCGGATTCGTCCTCGCCCAGCCTGCACCGCCGCAACCTCAAGATGTTCTTCCGCCCGGCCGCGCACGACGAGATGTTCTCCGAGGCCATGTTCGACTTCATGGACCTGCAGAAGAAACAGGGCAAGAAGGTCGAGACGGTGGCCCTGTTCTTCGAGGACACCATCTTCGGCACCGACTCGTCCACCGTGCAGCGCAAGCTGGCCGCGGAGCGCGGCTACAAGGTGGCGGCGGACGTGAAGTTCCGCGCCAACTCGCCCTCGCTGTCGGCCGAGGTGCAGCAGCTCAAGTCCGCCAATGCCGACGTGCTGCTGCCCTCCTGCTACACCACCGACGTCATCCTGCTGATGAACACCTGCACGCAGCTGGGCTACAAGCCGCGCAACATCGTGGCGCAGGCCGCCGGCTTCGTGGAAAAGGCCGCCCTCGACGTGGTAGGCGACAGGCTGCAGGGCATGATCACCCGCGCCAGCTTCGCGCTGGACACCGCCGGCAAGCGCCCGTCCATCGCCTTCGTCGACGCCGCCTTCAAGGCCCGCGCGGGCCGCGACCTGAATGACGCCAGCTCGCGCCAGTTCATGGCCGCCATCGTGCTGGCCGACGCGCTGCAGCGCGCCGGCTCCACCGACGGCGAGAAGCTGCGCGCGGCACTGGCCGCCACCGACATCCCCGGCGACAAGACCATCATGCCGTGGTCGCGCGTCAAGTTCGACGCCAGCGGCCAGAACACCTTCGCCAGCCCGGTGCTGCAGCAGTTCAAGGGCACGGGCTTCGTCACCATCTTCCCCACGGCGGTGGCCATGGCCCAGCCCGTGTGGCCGATGAACGGCTGAGCCGGGATCGACGAATGAACGCGCAAGCAATCGCGCAGGTGCTCGCCAGCGGCGTGCTGATGGGGCTCATGTATGCCCTCATCGCCGTCGGGCTGTCGCTCATCTTCGGGCTGATGGACGTCGTGAACTTCGCCCACGGCGAGTTCCTGATGATGGGCATGTACCTCACCTTCGGCCTGGCCGTGGGCCTGCACCTGGACCCGCTCATCGGCATGCCGATCGTGGGCGCGGTGCTGTTCATGGCGGGCGTGCTGGTGTACCTGCTGATCGTGCGCCATGCCATGCGCGCCAAGGCCAACGTGGGCATGGTGCAGATCTTCTCCACCTTCGGCCTGGGCACGCTGATGCAGGGCCTGGCCCAGTACTTCTTCACGCCCGACTACCGCCAGATCAGCGACAGCTGGCTGGCCAACAAGACGGTGGAGATCGGCGGCGTCTTCCTGCCGCAGCCGCAGATCGCCGGCGCGGTGGTTTCGCTGCTGGCCTTCGGCGGGCTGTACCTGCTGATGTCGCGCACCGACTTCGGCCGCGCGCTGGAAGCCACACGAGAGGACCAGGGCGCCGTGGCGCTGGTGGGCATCGACCGCAACCGCGTCTTCGCCCTGGGCTGGGGCCTGGGCCTGGCGATGGTGGGCGTGGCCGGCGCCATGCTGGCCAACTTCTATTACATCCATCCGCAGGTGGGCGGCGCCTTCAGCGGCATCGCCTACGTCGTCGTCGCCCTGGGTGGCTTCGGCAGCGTGTTCGGCGCGCTGGTGGGCGGCGTGGTGGTCGGCCTGGTCGAGGCCATGACCACGCTGGTGCTGCCCGCCTCGCTCAAGACCGTGGGCGTGTATGCCCTGTACCTGCTGGTGGTCCTGCTGCGTCCCAGCGGCCTTTTCGGGAGACTCTGATGACCGACGCAGCGATTGCTGTTCCCGCCGGCAGCGCGCCGGCCTCGGGTGCGCTGCAGGCCCATGCCGCGCAGCGGCGCCGCCAGTTGCTGACGGGCGCCGTCGTGCTGGCGCTGCTGGCCGCCGTGCCGCTGCTGGTGGGCGATGCCTACCTGCGCAACATCCTGATCCTCACCCTCATGTACGCCGCGCTGGCGCAGGCCTGGAACATCCTGGGCGGCTACTGCGGCCAGATCTCGCTGGGCCATGCGCTGTACTTCGGTGCCGGGGCCTACGCCACCAGCGTGCTGTTCGTGAACTTCGGCGTGCTGCCCTGGTTCGGCATGGTGGCCGGCGCGGTGCTCGCTGCCGTGCTGGCGCTGCTGCTGGGCTGGCTGTGCTTTCGCCTGAAGGGCCACTACTTCGCCATCGCCACGCTGGTGATCGCCGAGATCGGCCTGCTGCTGGTGCACAACTGGGACTACGTGGGCGCCGCCATGGGCATCCAGTGGCCGCTGGGCCCCGACAGCTGGGCCACGCTGCAGTTCGCGCGCGACAAGGCGCCGTACTTCTACTTCGTGCTGGCCCTGTTCGCGTTGACCTGGCTGATCACCTTCTGGGTCGAGGGCTCGCGCTGGGGCTACTGGTGGCGCGCCGTCAAGGACAACCCCGAGGCCAGCGAAAGCCTGGGCGTGACGGTGTTCCGCTCCAAGATGGCGGCCGCCGCCCTGTCGGCCAGCCTGACGGCGATCGCCGGTGGCTTCTATGCGGCCTTCGTGGCCTACATCGACCCCGACAGCGTCATGCACTTCCGCTTCTCGCTGCTGATGGTGCTGCCGGTGGTGCTCGGCGGCATCGGCACCCTGTGGGGCCCGCTGCTGGGCGCGGTGATCCTGATCCCGCTGACCGAGGCCATCCGCAGCTACATGGGCGGCTCGGGCACCGGCACCGACCTGATCGTCTACGGCGCGCTCGTGATGGGCGTGGCCGTGCTCAAGCCCGAAGGCCTGATCGGCCTGTTCGGCGGCCTGCGCCGAAAGGCAGGTGCCGCATGACCGCCGCGACCGCTGTGCAACCGGCATCCGCGCCCGCAGGCGCCGCCGAGCGGCCCATCCTGCAGCTGACCGACATCTGGCAGCGCTTCGGCGGCCTGGTGGCCAATGCCGAAGTGACCTTCGACGTGCCCCGCGGCCAGATCCTCGGGCTGATCGGCCCCAATGGCGCGGGCAAGTCCACGCTGTTCGGCATCATCGCCGGCGCCCGCGCGCCGGTGCAGGGGCAGGTGGTGTTCGAGGGCCGCGACGTCACCCGGCTGGATGCGCCGGCGCGCTGCGCCCTGGGCATCGCCCGCACCTACCAGGTGCCGCGTTCCTTCGACAGCATGAGCGTGCTGGACAACGTGATGGTGGGCAGCTTCACGCGCCACAGCCGCGCCGCCGCCGCCCGCGAGGCCGCGCTCGAGGTGCTGGAGTTCACCGGCATCATCGGCCGCGCCGCGGCCCCGGCCGGCGACCTCACGCCGCCCGAGAAGCGCCGGCTCGAAGTGGCGCGCGCGCTGGCCACCGAGCCGCGCCTGCTGCTGCTGGACGAGGTGATGACCGGCCTCACGCCCAGCGAGGCCCGCAAGGGCGTCGAGCTCATCCGCCGCATCCGCGACCGCGGCATCACCGTCATCATGGTCGAGCACGTGATGGAGATCGTCATGCCCCTGGTCGACCGGGCCATCGTGCTCAACCTCGGGCGCGTGCTCAGCCAGGGCGCGCCGCGCGACGTGGTGCGCGATCCGGCCGTCGTGGCCGCCTACCTCGGAGACCGCCACCGTGCTGCTTGAAGTGTCCAACCTCACCACGGCCTACAACGGGCTGATCGCCATCTCGGACATCTCGATGAACGTGGCCGAGGGCGAGATCGTGGTGGTGGCCGGCGCCAACGGCGCGGGCAAGTCCACCCTGCTGAAGTCCATCGCCGGCATGGAGCGGCCGCAGTCGGGCAGCGTGCGTTTCGACGCCACGCCCATCGATGCCATGCCCGCCCACCAGATCCCGCAGCGCGGCCTGGCCTACGTGCCCGAGAACCGGCGGCTCTTTCCGCGCCTGTCGGTGGCCGACAACCTGCGCCTGGGCAGCTACCTCTACCGCAAGAAGGCCGACCGCGAGGCGCCGCTGGAGCAGGTCTTCACGCTGTTCCCGCGCCTCAAGGAGCGCCTGCCCCAGCGGGCCGAGACGCTCTCGGGCGGCGAGCAGCAGATGCTGGCCATCGGCCGTGCGCTGATGACGCGCCCGCGCCTGCTGATGCTCGACGAACCGTCGCAGGGCATCATGCCCAAGCTGGTCGACGAGATCTTCGATGCCGTCAAGACCATCCGCGCCGGCGGCGTGACGGTGCTGCTGGTGGAGCAGCGCCTGGTCGAGAGCCTGGAGATCGCCGACCGCGCCTACGTGCTGCAGACCGGCCGCGTCATGCTCAGCGGCACCGCCGCGGAGATCAGCGCCGACCCGGACGTGCGGCGCGCCTACCTCGGCATGTGAGGACGGCCATGTCGCTTCCCCACATCTGGCAAGAGCCCGGCGACCTGCGCCAGGCGATCCGCCGCAAGGAATTCCGCGGCCACACCGCCGGCCAGGCGCCCGGCTACGCCCAGGGCAACCTGGCCATCCTGCCGCGCGCCTACGCCGACGAGTTCCTGCGCTTCTGCCGACTCAATCCCAAGGCCTGCCCCGTGATCGGCATGACCGAGCCGGGCGATCCGCGCGTGCCCGAACTGGGCGCCGACATCGACCTGCGCCACGACGTGCCTGCCTACTGCGTCTTCCGCGACGGCGAACTGGTGGAGGAAGTCGCCGATCTGGGCGGCCTCTGGCAGGACGACCTGGTCGGCTTCGTGCTGGGCTGCTCGCTGTCCTTTGAGGCAGCACTGCTCGACGCCCGCGTGCCGGTGCGCCACATCGAGGACGACCACCCGGTGCCCATGTACGACACCAGCCTGCCCAACGGCAGCGCCGGCCGCTTCGGCGGCACCATGGTCGTCAGCATGCGGCCGATGACGCCGGCGCAGGCCATCCGCGCCATCCAGGTCACCTCGCGCTTTCCGGCGGTGCACGGCGCGCCGGTGCACTTCGGCGACCCGGCCGCCATCGGCATCGCCGACCTGGCGCGACCCGGCTACGGCGCGCCGTCCGAGATGCGCGAGGGCGAGATCCCCGTCTTCTGGGCCTGCGGCGTGACGCCGCAGCAGGCCATCCGCGTGGCGCGGCCGCCGCTGGCCATCACGCACAAGCCGGGCTACATGCTCGTGGCCGACGTGCGCAACAGCGAACTCGCGGCCTTCTGACCGCGCACCTGCCATGAACATCGACCTCAACAGCGACCTCGGCGAAAGCCTGGGCGCCTGGCGCATGGGCGACGACGACGCCATGCTCGACATCGTGACCAGCGCCAACGTGGCCTGCGGCTTTCACGCGGGCGACCCGGCCGGCATCCTCGCCACGCTGAAGGCGGCGGCCGCGCGCGGCGTGGCCGTCGGCGCGCACGTGGCCTACCCCGACCTGGTCGGCTTCGGGCGGCGCGCGATGGACATCGCCAGCGCCGACCTCGTAGCCGGCGTGATCTACCAGATCGGCGCCCTGCGCAGCCTGGCCGCCACCGCCGGTGCACGCGTGCGCTACGTCAAGCCGCACGGCGCGCTCTACAACACCATCGCGCACGATGCGCGGCAGGCGCGCGACGTGATCGCCGCCATCCGCGGCGCCGATCCCGAGCTGGCGCTGGTCGCGCTGGCCGGCTCGCCCCTGGTCGGCTGGGCGCGCGAGGCGGGCCTGCGCGTGGTGTCCGAAGCCTTTGCCGACCGCGCATACACCGCCCAGGGCACGCTGGTGCCGCGCGGCCAGCCCGGCGCGGTGCTGCACGACCCGGCGCAGGTGGCTGCCCGCATGCTGCGCCTAGTGCGCGAGGGCGTGGTCGAGGCCGTCGACGGCAGCCTCACGCGGGTCGAGGCCGAGTCGATCTGCGTGCACGGCGACAGCGCCGGCGCGGTCGCGATGGCGGCCGAACTGCGGCGCGTGCTGCACGACGCCGGCGTCGGGCTGCGTGCCTTCGCCTGAACCCGCGGGTGCGCGCCGGCCCGAATCCGTCTTCCGAGGAACCCGTTCCATGAGCTTCCCGCTTTCCCCCGCCGCGGCGCGCGCGCACGCGGTCCAGGCCGCCCGTGCCGCGCGCGAGGCCTACCGGGCCGGCCGCGCCGAACCCACCGCCGGCGTGGCACCGGGCATGACGCAGGCCAACATGATCGCGCTGCCGCGCGACTGGGCCTGGGACTTCCTGCTCTATGCACAGCGCAACCCCAAGCCCTGCCCGGTGCTCGACGTGATCGAGGCCGGCCAGCACCGCACCGTGCTGGCCGAGGGCGCGGACGTGCGCACCGACATCCCCCGCTACCGCGTCTGGCGCGACGGCCGGCTGGCCGAGGAAGTGGCCGACGCCACCGCGCTGTGGGCCGAGCATCCCGACCTGGTCACCTTCCTCATCGGCTGCAGCTTCACCTTCGAGACGCCGCTGCAGGACGCCGGCATCGAGGTGCGCCACATCACGCAAGGCTGCAACGTGCCCATGTACCGCACCGCGCGCGCATGCCGGCCGGCGGGCCGCCTGCACGGCGAGCTGGTGGTGTCGATGCGGCCGATCCCCGCCCACCGCGTGGCCGACGCGGTCGCCATCTCGGCGCGCTTTCCGTCGGTGCACGGCGCGCCGGTGCACGTGGGCGACCCGCAGGCGCTGGGCATCTCCGACCTGGGCCGGCCCGACTTCGGCGACCCGGTGCGCATCGAGACCGGCGAGGTGCCGGTGTTCTGGGCCTGCGGCGTCACGCCGCAGGCCGCTGTGATGGCCTCGGGCGTGCCCTTCGCCGTGACCCACGCACCGGGCTACATGTTCATCACCGACGTGCCGGACAGCACGTACCACGTATGAG
>NZ_CABFMN010000083.1 GCF_901875635.1 Xylophilus ampelinus
CAACTCGTCGGGGTGGGTGATGTCCAGCGTCTCGATCTCGACCTGCGTGCGGTGGGCGGCGGCCAGCTCGTGCAGCGGCGTCCGGGCCTTCGGGTTGCGGACGGTGCCGACCACGTGCCAGCCCCTGCCCACCAGTTCGGCCGCCATGGCATGGCCCAGGCCGCGGGAGGCCCCGATGAGCAGGATCGAGGGGGTGGGTGGCGTTGATGTCGGCATGTGCGGGCTCCTGATGAATGCGATGCGTCCATTCTGGGCGGCTGGCGCGGCCGGCACCAGACGCACAGCCTGCAATGCACGCTTGCGTCGTGCGCCACACCTCGTCGCGCTTTTTCCGCGTGTCTATGCTCGCGTCATGCCAGCCATCGACCTCAACCTCCTGGTGGCGCTGGACGCGCTGCTGTCCGAGCGCAGCGTGACCGGCGCCGCCCGCCGCCTGGGCCTGAGCGTGTCCGCGATGAGCCGCACGCTCACGCGGTTGCGCGAAGTCACCGGCGACCGACTGTTGCTGCAGGCCGGCCGGCAGCTCGTGCTGACGCCGCATGCCGAGCAACTGAGCCGGCGCGTGCCGGAACTGGCCCGCGCGGCACGGGCCGTGCTGGCGCCGGCCGACCCTCGCTTCGATGCTGCCGCGCTCGACCGCACTTTCACCCTTCGCGCCGGAGAGGGTTTCGTCGACCTGCTGGGGGCGGCCTTGCTGGCCCGCATCGAGCGCGCCGCGCCACGGGTGCGCCTGCGTTTCGTCCTCAAGCCGGACTGGGACGCCCAGCCACTGCGCGAAGGCGCACTCGACCTGGAGATCGGCACCGTGCGAACGGCTGCACCCGAACTGCGCACGCGCAGGCTCCTGCGCGACCGCTATGTCGGCGTGTGCCGCGCCAACCATCCGCTGCTCGGGCCGGCGGGGCTGAGCGCCGAGCACTACGTGTCCAGCGGCCATGTGCTCACGTCGCGCAGCGGGGAGATGGACCACCCGGCGGACCTGGCCCTGGCGTCGCGGGGCATGCAGCGGCAGGCGCGGATGGTCGTGCCGGCCTACACGAACGCCATGCAGGTCGTGCGGCATTCGGACCTGCTGGCCGTCGTTCCCCTGTCCTGCGTGGGCAACACCTTCGCGCCGGCGCACGCGGCGGCGCAGGGTCTGCGCCACTTCGAGCTGCCCGTGCCGGTGCCCGCGTTCACCGTCGCGGCCATCTGGCACCCGCGCCTGGACCGGGAGCCGGCCCAGCGCTGGCTGCGCGCGCAGGTGCGGGCGCTGTGCGAGTCCGCCTATCCCCCGACCGACTGAGGTCGTCGCGCGCTTGGCGAGTCCTCAATCCTCCGCCGCCCACTCCACCCGCGCCCCGAGGCTCTGCAGGTTCTCCACGAAGCGCGGGTGCGCGCGGCGAATCGGCGTGGCGTGCTGGATTTCCGAGCGGCCCTCGATGCTGGCCGCGACCATGAAGAGCGCGATGGCCACGCGGATGATGTACGGGCTCTCGACCACGGCGGGCGTGAGCGGGTGGCCGCCGAAGGTCACGATGCGGTGCGGGTCCGACGCGTACACATGCGCGCCGAACTTCGACAGCTCGCCGGTCCAGCCCAGCGCGCCGTCGTAGACCTTGTTCCAGAACATGGCGTTGCCCTGCGCGCTGACGCCGAGCGCGATGAAGATGGGCAGCAGGTCGACCGGGAAGTAGGGCCAGGGCGCGGCCTCGACCTTAGTCAAGGTGTTGGGCGTGAAGGGCGTCTGCACCTGCAGCGGCCCCGCGCGGTGCGCGCGCGACCAGCCGTCGGCGTGCTCGATGCGCACGCCGAACTTGGCGAAGGTGCGGTCGATGAGCGGAAAGTTGTCGGGCGCCGAGTTGCGCACCACCACGTCGCCGCCGGTGATGGCGCCGAGCGCGAGGAAGGTGGTGATCTCGTGGAAGTCCTCGTCGAAGCGGAACTCGCCGCCGTGCAGCGGTGCGCCGCCCTCGACCACCAGGCGCGAGGTGCCGATGCCTTCGATGCGCGCGCCCATCATGGCCATGAAACGGCAGAACTCCTGCACGTGCGGCTCGCAGGCGGCGTTGGTCAGGGTCGAGCGGCCGGGCGCCGCGGCGGCGCAGAGCACGAAGTTCTCGGTGGTGGTGACCGACGCGTAGTCCAGCCAGTGGTGCACCGGCACCAACTCGCCGCGGCGGCGCACGATGAGCGAGCCCTCGGCGCGCTCGACCTCGCCGCCGAAATGGCGGAACACCTCGACGTGCGGGTCGATCTCGCGAACGCCCAGGGTGCAGCCCTTGACGTTGTCCTCCAGCCGCGCGACGCCGAAGCGCGCCAGCAGTGGCGGCACCAGCATGATCGACGAGCGCATCTCCTCGGGCAGGCGGTGCAGGGCGGGGTCGAAAGTGGTGGCGCGGTGCTGCAGTTCGAGCACGCCGCCGGCCTGGTCCCAGCGCACCTCGCTGCCGAGGGTGCGGAAGATGTCGAGGATCTTGCGCACGTCGGTGATGTCGGGCACCCCCACCAGCCGCAGCGGCTGGGGCGTGAGCAGCGTGGCGCAGAGGATGGGCAGGACGGCGTTCTTGTTGGCCGACGGGACGATGCGGCCGGCGAGCGGCGTGCCGCCGTGGACGATGAGGTTGGACATGGGCGCCGACTGTACGCCCGGCCCCGCGGGATGTCCGCATGGCGAGCCGCGGACGGCGCCTGCCTCCGAGGCGCTATCGAATTAATAGCTGCTCGCGCCCGTCCCGCGGGCGCTGGAGGCCGATTTCGCTCATGAATTCCCGCAAGCTGACAGCTTTGTCATTCTGCTGTCAGCGTGGCGTCCGGGCGTGCTTCCTACATTGGCATGGACGAACGAGTCACGCCATGCCTGCCCTTCATCCAAGGCCCGCCACACGGGCGCCCCATCGGTCTGCCAACGGACGGCGCCTGCTGGCCGCTGCCGCCGCCACGGCCCTGCTGGCTCTTCTGGCCGGCTGCGCGGTCGGCCCCGACTACCAGCGTCCCACGGTGGCGGCCGGTGCGTCGTTGCCCGCCTTCAAGGAGGACGGCCCCTGGCGCCCGGCCGCGCCGGCGCTGCCCGATGCACACACGCCCTGGTGGTCGCAGTTCGGCGACCCGCAGCTCGATGCCCTGGTCGGCCAGGCCCTGGCCGCCAACCAGACGCTACAGCAGGCCGATGCGGCGTATCGCCAGGCGCAGGCGGTCGTGCAGGGTGCCTCGGCGGCTTTCTACCCGACGGTGGGCCTGTCCGCCTCGGGCGGGCGGGGACGCAGCAAGAGCAACGGCCAGTCGGTGCTGGGCGACACGCACGCCTGGTCGCTGCAGGCCGCCTGGGAGCCCGACCTGTGGGGCCGCGTGCGCCGCACCGTCGAGGCCGGAAGCGACAGCGCGCAGGCCAGCGCAGCCGACCTGGCCGCGGCGCGCCTGAGCATCCAGGCCGCGGTGGTCAACGACTACATCCAGCTGCGCATCGACGACCGGCAGAAGGCGCTGTACGCGCGCACGCTCGAGGGCTACCGCCAGTCGCTGCGGCTCACGCAGGCGCAGTACCGCGCCGGCACGGTGATGCGCTCCGACGTGGCGCTGGCCGAGAGCACGCTGGCCTCGGCCGAGGCGCAGGCCATCGACATCGACCTCACGCGCCGGCAGCTGGAGCATGCGCTGGCCGTCCTGCTGGGCAAGACACCGGCCGAGTTCGGCCTGCCGCCGCTGACCACCGATGCGCCGCTGGCGCTGAACCTGCCGGCGCCGCCGCCGGGCCTGCCTTCGCAACTGCTGGAGCGCCGCCCCGACATCGCCGGGGCCGAGCGCCGTGCCGCAGCAGCCAATGCGCAGATCGGCGTGGCCACCGCCGCCTACTACCCCGACTTCACGCTCAGCGCGAGCGGCGGCTTCGCCGGTGCCGGCCTCACGGCCTGGGCCCGCACGCCCGACAAGGTGTGGTCGCTGGGCTTCGCGCTGGCGCAGACGATCTTCGACGCCGGTGCGCGCAGCGCCAAGGTCGACCAGGCGCGCGCCGCCTTCGATGCCGCGGCCGCGAGCTACCGCCAGACTGTGCTGGCGGGCTTCCAGGACGTCGAGGACAACCTGGCGGCGCTGCACCAGCTGGCCGACGAGCAGCAGGCGCAGGACCGGGCCGTGGCCGCGTCCAACGATTCGGTGCGCGTGCTGCTGAGCCAGTACCGCGCCGGCACCACCAACTACACGGCGGTCATCACCGCGCAGGCGCTGGCGCTCACGGCCGAACGCACGGCGCTGCAGCTGCAGGGCCGGCGCTATGCCGCCAGCGTGGCGCTGGTCAAGGCGCTGGGCGGCGGCTGGGATGCGGCGCAGCTGCCCGCAATGGCGCGCGCTTCGGCCGAGGCCGTGCCCGCCTCGACGGCCTCCAACGACCTTGCCGCCGCCAGCCCCGCGAAGTGACGCATCGCCTGCCGGTGCCTCGGAGCCATTTCCATGTCCAACAGCGATCAAGACCTTTCACCCATGTCGGCGCACGAACAATCGAGACCCGTTCACGCTGAGCCTGTCGAAGCGCCGCGCGAGGCTTCGACAGGCTCGGCCCGGACGGAAGTGGGTACGACTCGTCCTGTGAGCCGCCGGGGCCTCGGGCTCGGCGCTGTGGCCGTCGCCATCCTGGTGCTCGTGGCCTGGCCCGGCTGGCGCCACGGCGGGCGGGGGGAGGCGCAGGCCGCCGCGCCTGCGACCGCGGCCAAGGTCCCGCCCGTGCCGGTGCACACGGCGGTGGTGAAGAAGCAGAACATGCCGGTCGCCGCGACCGGTGTCGGCAGCGTCCTGCCGGTCGCCTCGGTCACGGTGCGCACGCGGGTCGACGGCCAGCTCGACCGCGTCGAGTTCAAGGAAGGGCAGGACGTGAAGGCCGGCCAGTTGCTCGCGCACCTGGACCCGCGTACCTTCCAGGCCCAGCTGCAACAGGCCCAGGCGGTGCAGGCCAGGGACGAGGCACAGCTCGCCAACGCGCGGGCCGACCTGCAGCGCTACACCGAGCTCATCAAGGAAGACGCGGCCACGCGCCAGCAGCTCGACACCCAGACCGCGCTGGTGCGCCAGCTCACTGCCGCCGTGCAGAGCGACGCCGCGCAGGTCAATGCGGCGCGCGTGCAGCTGGGCTTCACCACCATCGCGGCGCCCATCTCGGGGCGCATCGGCGCACGGCTGGTGGACCCCGGCAACATCGTGCACGCGGCCGACGCCAACGGGCTCATCGTCATCAACCATATCGATCCCATCGCGGTGCAGTTCACCCTGCCCGAAAGCGCCTTCCAGTCGGTCAACCGCGCGCTCAACGCCGGCGGCGCGCCGCTGCAGGTGCAGGCCATCGACCGCGCCACGCGCGAGGTGCTCGCCACCGGCAGCCTGACGCTGCTCAACAACCAGATCGACACCACCACCGGCACCATCGCGATGAAGGCGCACTTCCCGAATGCGGCGCACAAACTGTGGCCGGGCCAGTCGGTCGATGCGCGCCTGGTGCTCGGGGTGCAGCAGAACGCGATCACGGTGCCCGATGCGGCCGTGCAGCGCGGGCAGCAGGGCCTGTTCGCGTACGTGGTCGATGCCGACCACAAGGCGCGCCTGCAGCCCATCGAGGTCAGCAACAGCGAGAAGGGCGTGTCGGTCGTCTCCAAGGGGTTGGCCGAGGGCGAGCGCGTGGTGACAGACGGCCAGTACCGCCTGACCCCCGGCGCGCCGGTGGCCGACGCCAAGCCGGCAGCGTCCGCGGGCGGCACGCAGGACGCGCAGCGCGAGGCGCCCGCGGCGGGCACCGGCGCGGCAGGGGGCAGCAAGTCATGAGCATCTCGGCTCCCTTCATCCAGCGGCCCATCGGCACCTCGCTGCTCGGCGTGGCGCTGCTGCTCATCGGCCTGGTGGCCTGGCCGATGCTGCCGGTGGCGCCGCTGCCGCAGGTGGACTTCCCGACGCTGCAGGTCACGGGCAAGCTGCCCGGCGCCAGCCCGGAGACGATGGCCTCGAACGTTGCGCAGCCGCTGGAGCGGCAGTTCTCGCTCATCCCCGGGCTGTCGCAGATGACATCGACCAGCTCGCTCGGGCTGACGCAGATCACGCTGCAGTTCGACCTGGACCGCAACATCGATGGCGCCGCACTGGACACCCAGTCGGCCATCAACGCCGCCACCGGCCAGCTGCCCAAGAACCTGCCCAGCCCGCCGAGCTTTCGCAAGATCAACCCGGCCGATTCGCCGGTGCTGCTGTACGCGGTGCACTCCGACGTGCTGCCCATGACCGAGGTGGACGACTACGCCGAGAACATCCTGGCGCAGCAGATCTCGCGCATCGAGGGCGTGGGCCTGGTCAACGTGTTCGGGCAGCAGAAGCCCGCCGTGCGCATCCAGGTCGACCCCGCCAAGATCAAGGGCCTGGGCCTCAGCCTGGAAGACATCCGCGGCGTGATCGCCAACACCACCGTCAGCGCGCCGACCGGCACCATCGATGGCAAGAGCCAGGCCTTCAACGTCTACACCAACGACCAGATCCTGAAAGCCGGGCCATGGAACGACATGGTGCTGGCCTGGCGCAACGGCGCGCCGATCCGCGTGCGCGATGTCGGCGTGGCGGTGGACGGGCCCGAGAACGCCAAGATCGCCGCCTGGGCCTACCCCGGCGCCGCGGCGCCGGCGGACAGTGGCATCAAGGGCGGGCCGGCCATCACCCTGGCCATCACCAAGATGCCGGGCGCCAACGTGATCGACACGGTCGACCGCGTGCAGGCCGCGCTGCCCAAGCTCAAGGCGGCGATCCCGCCGAGCGTGAAGGTCGACACCATCATCGATCGCACGCAGACCATCCGCGCGTCGGTGAAGGACGTGGAGTTCACGCTCATCCTGTCGATCGCCCTGGTAGTGGCCGTCATCTTCGTCTTCCTGCGCAACCTCACCGTGACGCTCATCCCCAGCGTGACGGTGCCGCTGGCCATCCTGGGCACGTCGGCGGTGATGTACGTGCTGGGCTACTCGCTGGACAACCTCTCGCTCATGGCGCTGACCATCGCGGTGGGCTTCGTGGTCGACGATGCGATCGTGATGCTGGAAAACATCTACCGCCACATCGAGGACGGCATGGCGCCGATGAAGGCGGCACTGCAGGGCGCCAGCGAGATCGGCTTCACCATCGTGTCGATCTCGGTGTCGCTGGTGGCGGTGTTCATTCCGCTGCTGCTGATGGGCGGCATCGTCGGGCGGCTGTTCCGCGAGTTCGCGGTGACGGTCACGCTCACCATCCTCGTGTCGGTGCTGGTGTCGCTGACGCTCACGCCGATGCTGTGCGCCAAGTTCCTCAAGAACCACCCCAAGGACGCCGCCGGCCACAGCACCGAGAAGCACGGCCGCCTGTTCCAGCTCTTCGAGCGCGGCTTCGACGCCATGCTGGGCGGCTACCGGCGCGGCCTGGAGGTGGTGCTGCGCCACCCCTTCGCCACGCTGATGAGCTTCCTGGCCACGGTGGCCGCCACGGTGGTGCTGTTCATCGTCATCCCCAAGGGCTTCTTCCCGCAGCAGGACACGGGCTTCATCTTCGGCTCCGCCGTGGCGGGGCAGGATTCGTCGTCCGAGGCCATGCATGCGCGCATGCTGGCGCTGGCCGACATCGTGCGCGAGGACCCCGACGTCACCACCTTCGGCATGCAGGCCGGGGCCAGCACCTTCAACGCGGGCAACTTCTTCATCGCGCTCAAGCCGATCGACGAGGGCCGCACGGCCAACGCCGACCAGATCATCGCGCGGCTGCGGCCCAGGCTGGCGCGCGTGCCGGGCATCACGCTGTACATGCAGGCGGGGCAGGACATCAACGTCGGCGGCCGGCTGGCGCGCACCCAGTACCAGTACACGCTGACCGACACCAACCTGTCGGAACTCAACGACTGGACGCCGCGCATCGTCGAGAAGCTGCAGGCGCTGCCGCAGCTGGCCGACGTCACCTCCGACCAGCAGAACGCCGCCCCGACGGCCAACGTGACCATCGACCGCGAGAAGGCCTCGAGCTACGGCATCACCCCCGCGCTGGTCGACGCGACGCTGTACGACGCCATCGGCCAGCGCCAGGTGGCGCAGTACTTCACCCAGCTCAACAGCTACAACGTGGTGCTGGAAGTGACGCCCGCGCTGCAGAAGGACCCGCAGCTCTTCGACGAGCTGTTCCTGACCTCGCCCCTCACCGGACAGCAGATCCCGCTGTCGACCTTCGTGAAGGTCGACACCACGCGCACCGGCTACCTCGCCGTCAACCACCAGGGCCAGTTCCCGGCCGTGACCATCTCTTTCAACCTCAAGCCGGGCGTGTCGCTGGGCGATGCGGTGAACGCGATCCAGAAGGCGCAGACCGAGATGGGCGTGCCCCCGACGCTCACCGGCACCTTCCAGGGCACGGCGCAGGCCTTCGGCGCGTCGCTGCGCACGCAGCCCTACCTGATCGCCGCGGCGCTGGTGGCGGTGTACATCGTGCTGGGGCTGCTGTACGAGAGCTACATCCACCCGCTCACGATCCTGTCGACGCTGCCCTCGGCGGGCGTGGGCGCGTTGCTGATCCTGATGGCGGGCGGCTACGATCTGTCGGTGATCGCGCTCATCGGCATCATCCTCCTCATCGGCATCGTGAAGAAGAACGGCATCATGATGGTCGACTTCGCGCTGCATGCCGAGCGCGACCGGGGCATGAGCCCGCGCGACGCGATCTTCGAGGCCTGCCTGCTGCGCTTCCGCCCGATCATGATGACCACCATGTGTGCGCTGCTCTCGGGCCTGCCGCTGATGCTGGGCCACGGCGCCGGCTCCGAACTGCGCCGGCCGCTGGGCTATGCCATGGTAGGGGGGCTGATCCTGTCGCAGGTGCTGACGCTGTTCACCACGCCGGTGGTGTACCTCTACCTGGACCGTGCGCACCATTGGTACGTGCGCCGCAAGGAGGCCCGCGCAGCGCGCCGCAGCGGCGCCGTGCCGATGGCGCCGGAGGCGGCGGCCCACCCATGAGAGTGCTGATCGTCGAGGACGAGCGCAAGACGGCCGACTACCTGCGCCAGGGCCTGACGGAGCAGGGCTGCACCGTCGATGTGGCCCACGACGGCATCGACGGCCAGCACCTGGCCGTGCACTACGACTTCGACGTGATCGTGCTCGACGCCATGCTGCCCGGCCTGGACGGCTTCGAGGTGCTGCGCTCGCTGCGCGCCGTGAAGGGCACGCCGGTCATCATGCTCACCGCGCGCGACGGCGTGGAAGACCGGGTGAAAGGCCTGCAGGGCGGCGCCGACGACTACCTGGTCAAGCCCTTTTCCTTCATCGAGCTGCTGGCGCGGCTGCAGGCGCTCACGCGGCGCGGCCGTGCCCAGGAGCCCACGCTGCTGCGCGTGGGCGACCTGCAGGTCGACCTGATCGGCCGCAAGGTGCACCGCGGCGGCCAGCGCATCGACCTCACGGCCAAGGAGTTCGCGCTGGTGGCGCTACTGGCGCGCCGCCAGGGCGAGATCCTGTCCAAGACCACCATCGCCGAGCTGGTGTGGGACATGAACTTCGACAGCAACACCAACGTGGTCGAGGTGGCCATCAAACGGCTGCGCGGCAAGATCGATGCGCCCTTCGCGCAGCCGCTGCTGCACACCATCCGCGGCATGGGCTATGTGCTGGAGGAGCGAGGCGGGCCTTGAACGCGGGCAGCCGTACGCGAAGGGCGCGAAGGTCACGCGAAGGACGCGGAAAAAATCTAGAAGAATTCGGCTGTCTTTCGCGCTCTTCGCGTACGGATGTCCGTCCCCCCCATGACCCCACGCAACTCCATCGCCATCCGCCTCGCGCTCATGTACGCGGTGGTGGCGCTGGTCGTCTTCTCGCTCGTCGGCGTGGCGCTGCACCAGGTGCTCAGCCGCGAATTGGCAAGGCATCAGCACGAACAGGTGCAGGGCCGCCTGGAGGACGTGCGCTACCTGCTGGTGCACGGCCGCTCGCCGCAGCTGGCGATCCGCGCGAAAGACAAGATCGCCGCGCTGGTGAGCAACGGCGGCGAGACGCGCTTCTGGATGTGGAGCGACGATCCGTCCTTCCGCTGGGGCGAGGGCGCCGAGGCCATCGCCGCGCACATGCGCACCCACTCGGGGGTGGTCGACCTGCCGGTGGGACCGGGCGGCAGCTCGATGGCCGTGCTGTCGGTCGATGTGCCGGCGAACGACATCCGCGCCGGCCTGCAGCTCATCGCGGCGGTGAGCGAGGCGTCGTTCTCGCGCACGCTGCGCGCCTTCGAGACCGCGCTGGGCCTGCTGACGGTGGTCGGGGTCGTCAGTGTCGGCCTGCTGGGCTTCTGGATCGCCCGGCTGGGCCTGCGGCCGGTGCAGCAACTGTCGGAGGATGCCCAGCGCATCGGCCCGGACAACCGCGGCCAGCGCCTGGAGCTGCCCGACCTCCCGCTGGAGCTGTCGCAGCTGGGCGGCTCCTTCAATGCCGCGCTGGACCGGCTCGACGAGGCCTACCGTCAACTGGAGACCTTCAACGCCGACGTGGCGCACGAGCTGCGCACGCCGCTGGCCAACCTCATCGGCCAGACCCAGGTCACGCTGGCGCGCGAGCGCGACGCGCCGGAACTGCGCGAGGTGCTGCAGTCCAACCTGGAGGAGCTGGAACGCCTGCGTGCCATCGTTGCCGACATGCTGTTCCTGGCGCGGGCGGAGCAGGGCGAGCGCGCGCACCGGCTCACCGAGTCCTCGCTCGCCCAGGAGGTCGAGAAGACCGTCGAGTTCTTCGACGTGCTGCTCGAGGACGCCGGCATGCACGTCGACGTACTGGGCGATGCGGTCGCGCCCATCGAGACCTCGCTCTTCCGGCGCGCGCTGAGCAACCTGCTGCAGAACGCCATTCAGCATTCGCAGGGTGGCGGCACCATCGTCGCCCGCATCGAGCGGCACGCCGACCGCGCCGAGGTGAGCTTTTCCAATCCCAGCGAGCCCATCCCCCCTGAGCAGCTCGCGCGCCTGTTCGACCGCTTCTACCGCGTCGATGCCGCACGCCACAACAGCGGCGAGAACCACGGCCTGGGCCTGGCGATCGTGAAGGCGGTGGCGGCGATGCACGGCGGCACGGTGTTCGCGCGCTCCGGCGAGGGCACGACCACGATCGGGTTCAACGTCGGGTTGCTATCGAAACGATAGCTGCTCGCGCAAGCGGGACGGGCGCTATCGCCCGATTCGATGCACAAATCGGCTAGTGCAACTGCTGGTCGATGAACCGGTCGACGGCCGCGGTGTAGGCGCCCGGCACGCCCAGTTCCGCATTGATCTGCCCATGGTCGAGCTGCAGCGGCAGCACTTCGGCGTTCCCTCCCACCGCCCGCACGGCCTGCGCGAAGCGTTGCGACTGGCCGCAGGCGTCGTCGCGCCGCGGCGCGCTGCACACCAGCAGCATCGGCGGTCCGCCGGGGGACAAACGCGCCGTGGGCGACACCTGCGCCCACAGGGCGGGGTCGGGGCCGAAGGCACGGTCGTACAGCGGCAGGTGGCGCCGTTGCATCAGGGCCACGGTGTCGAGTGCGGCGCTGTCGAGGGCGATGGTCGCGCGCCAGGGCCGGGCGCCCTGCCCACGGGCCAGTTGGGGAGCCGCACTCAGCAGCGCGACCAGGTGTGCGCCCGCGGAGTGGCCCATGAGGACCACCTGCCGCGGGTCGGCGTCCCACGTGGTGGCCTGCGTCTGCACCAGGGCCAGTGCGCGGGCGATGTCCTCGGCCTGCTGCAGCACGCTGACCTGCGGCACCAGGCGGTAGCCGACCGACACGAAGACGAAGCCCCGTTCGCGCACCCAGTGGTCGATCTTGGCGTCGACGACCGAGGCGGCGGCCTTGTCGCCGTACATCCACCCGCCGCCATGGACCATGACCAGGATCGGGGCCTGTCGCGCCTGGGCGGGCCGGTAGACATCGATGCGCTGGGCCGCGTCCGGCCCGTAGGGCAGGCCGGCATCGCGCACCACGCCCGCGGGCACGACGGGCGTGCCGACCTCGAACGTGCGGCCGCGCCAGCGCAGGGTCTCCTGCGCCTGGGATGCCGCGCACAGTGAGGCCAGGAGGCAGGCCAGCGTCGCGGCCCCGAACCGGGCGCGCAGGGGTGTTTTCGTCAACGGGGTCACGGTCGTGCCTCCTCGATCCGAATGGAAGGCGGTGTCGTCGCCGTCCGGCCACCGGGCGGGCCGAAGACCATCGCCAGCCGCGCGCGCCAGCCACGGGCCTGCCGCAGGTCGCGCGCCAGGTTTGCCCACTCGTGGGTTGCGATGCGCAAGGGGTTGTGGGTGAGCAGCGGGGTGGTTAGGCCGTAGCGCGGCGGCACATCGTCGCGCAGGTCCACGAAGGTGCCGAAGAGTCGGTCGAACACGATCAGCACACCGCCGTAGTTGCAGTCCAGGTACTCGGTGTTCGACGCATGGTGCACCTTGTGGTGGGTGGGCGTGTTGAACACCCATTCCAGCGGCCCAAGGCGCGGCAGCCAGGGCGCGTGCAGCCAGAACTGGTAGAGCAGGTTGATGCCCAGCGCCGCGAACACCGCCGTCGGCGGAAATCCCAGCCACACAAGCGGGGCGAAGAACAGGCCGGTGCCGGTGAGCTTGCCGGTCCATCCCAGGCGCAGCGCCGCAGCCAGGGTCAGCTCGTTGGGCGAGTGGTGCACCGCGTGCGTGGCCCAGAACCAGCGCACGCGGTGCGCGGCACGGTGGTACCAGTAGTAGAAGAACTCCAGGCCGACGAACAGCAGGACGAAGGCCAGTGGCGTAGACAGCTCGAGGGTCTGGATGCGGTGGGCATGGGCCCAGACGAGCACCGGCGCTGCGAGCGATATGCCCGCCAGCTCGACGGCATGCCGCCCCACGGCATCGGCCATCGAGGCCGCGAAGGCGCGCCAGTCGTAAGCGTGGCGGCGCACGAAGGTCTGCACGAGCCCCTCGGCCAGCGCCGCGGCCAGGACCAGCAGGGGCAGGGCGAGCAGCCAGGGCGCGACGTCGGGGCCGAGCGCGTGGCGGAGCTTGTCGAAGGGCATGGTTGGCCTCCCTCAGTTGCTGCCGGCGCGGCGGCCGCGCTGGCTGGCGGCGTAGGCCTCGATCTGCTCCATCGTCACGGCGCCGGTGTGCGCGGTGTCGATGGCGTCGAAGTTGCGGTAGACCCCGGGCATCCTGCCCTTGGCTTCCTCGCGGGTCAGGCGGCCGTCGACGTTGGCATCGGCGGCGCCGAATCGCTTGCGCAGCTCGGTGCGAAGCTGCTCCTGGCGGGCGGGGTCGGGCGTCTGGGCCAGGGCCTGTGCCGAAAGCATCGCGCCGGCCAGCAGGGAAAAGAGGGCGTATCGAAGGTGTTTCATCGGTGGCTCCTCAGCGGCAGGCGATCACGGCGCCGGCGGCGTTGTAGCAGGTCGCGCTGCGGGTCAGGCCGGTGGCGCTGTTGTACGAGCTGCTGCTCTGCACGCTGTTGCCGGTGACGTTGCTCGTCGCGGTGGTGCTGCGGTTCTGGCTGACATTGCCAGTGGCATCGCGGGTGGCGCTGCCGCTGCTCTGCACGCTGCCGTTGGCATTGGCCGCGCTCAGGCCGCTTTGGTGGCTGGCCGAGCCGTCGGCATTGACATTGGTGCTGCCGCTGCGTGCGCCTGTGCCGCCGTTCGGGCCCGTCGCGCGGGCGCCGGTGGCCACGGTGCCATGGCCCTGGCCGTCGGTGGTGAGGGCGCGGCCGCGCACGAGGTTGCCGCCCTGGACGCCCTGGCGGCGCACCGTCGCGCCGGAAGACATGCCGCCGTCGGCATTCGTGCCCCGGTAGCGCAGCGCACCGGCCTCGGCGCCGGCCGTGGCGAACGAGGCTGCCAGCGCGACGGCGGCGAGAGTGGCGCAGCGCAGGAAGAGGGGGTAGGAAGGGGTCAACATGGTCGTGTCGTCGCAGTGAAGGGGTGGATCGGTGGTCGGCACGGCGGGACTGCCGTGCCTCCAATGTGGCCGCGAGGTGTGAGCGAACGATGCCGCTGGCGGGGGGCTCGATGACGATCCATGACACGGTGCCGCGCCCTGTCATCGTTTGTCATGATTTCGCGCGCCGGCGGGCGGTCGTTCGCAGCGTGCTCGCTACGATCGCGCCATGCCCGAGCCGCTCGCCCGCATCCTGATCGCCGACGACGAGGCCGACCTGCGTGCACTGCTGGAGCGCTACCTGGGCGACCAGGGCTATGCGGTGCGCACCGTGGAGGGCGCCGCGCCGCTGGACCGGCTGCTGGCGCGTGAGCGCTTCGACGTGCTGGTGCTCGACGTCATGATGCCCGGCGAGGACGGCCTGGCCGTATGCCGGCGCCTGCGCGCACAGGGCGAAACCATTCCCATCTTGATGCTCACGGCGCGCGGCGACCCGGTGGACCGCATCGTCGGCCTGGAGATGGGCGCCGACGACTACCTGCCCAAGCCCTTCAATCCGCGCGAGCTGCTCGCGCGCATCCAGGCCCTGGTGCGGCGCCAGCGCATCCTGGGTGCCCACACGGGGCCGATGGCCGAGGACGGCGAGCTGCGTTTCGGCGAGCACGTGCTGCACCTTGGCCGGCGCACGCTGCACAGGGGCGATGCCGAGGTGCCGCTGACCACCGGCGAGTTCGGCCTGCTCGCCGCCTTCGCGCAGAACGCCGGACGGCCCCTGGGTCGCGAGCGCCTCATCGAGCTGGCGCGCGGGCGCGACCACGAGGCGACCGACCGCAGCATCGACGTGCAGGTCATGCGCCTGCGCAAGCTGATCGAGGCCGACCCGGCGCAGCCGCGCCACATCCGCACCGTGTGGGGGGTGGGCTACGTCTTCGTGCCCGAGCCGGAATGAACTGGCGCCCGCGCAGCCTCTTCGGGCGCAACGCGCTCTTCATCGTCGCGCTGATCGTGCTGGGCCAGCTGGGCGGCGCGCTGCTGCTGCGGCAGATGGTGGTGAAGCCGCGCCTGGACCAGGCGGCCGACAGCGTGGCGCGCAACGTGGCCGCCATCCGCGCCGGCCTGGTGTCTGTGCCTCCGGCGCAGCGGCAGGCCTTCCTGGACGCGTTCAACGCGCGGGCGCGGGTGGGCGACGGCGGTCGCGACGCCACGGCCCCTGCAGTGCTGCGGCCGCTGCTCACGCCGCTGGAGCGCGGCTTCGTGCGGCGGGTGTCGGCGCGCCTGGCGGGCCAGGGCGTGGACGTCATCTGGCGTCGCGACCAGGGCGGCAGCCTGGCTTTGCGGCTGCCGCTGGAGGGCGGCGAGCAATGGGTGGTGCTGCCCGGCTTGCTGCCGGAGCGCGAGTTCACCGGCGCCTGGCTGGCGGTGAGCACGGTGAGCGTGGTGCTGGCCATCCTGGGCGCGCTGTGGCTGCAGCGACGGCTCGACCGGCCGCTGGCGCGCGTGGTCGCGGCCGCCCGGACGCTGGCCGGTGGGCAGGTGCCCGCGCCGTTGCCGGAAGACGGGCCGACCGAGATCGCCACCGTCAGCCGCAGCTTCAACCAGCTCGTCGCCAGCCTGCAACAGGCCGAGCGAGACAGGGCGCTGATGCTGGCGGGCCTGTCGCACGACCTGCGCACGCCGCTCACCAAGCTGCGGCTGGGCGTGGAGATCCTGCAGGGCCGCGGCGAACCCGAGCTGATGGCCAGCATGACGCGCAGCATCGAGGAGCTGGACGCCATCGTCGGTCAGTTCCTGGATTTCGCACGCAGCGAGGAGGCCGAGGCACTCGTGCCGGTCGACCTGGATGCGCTTGCGCGGGCGGTGCAGGCGGCGGCCGCCGATCACGGCCGGACGCTGCGGGTCGAGGCATTGGCCGGCGGGCCGCCGGTCGCCGCCCGGCCGAAGGCGCTGCGGCGCGTGCTCGACAACCTGGTCGAGAACGCCTTCCGCCACGGGCAGCCGCCGGTCGTGCTGCGCACCGCGCGCGAGCCCGCATGGGCGTGGATCGAGGTCGAGGACCGGGGGCCGGGCATCGACCCGTCGCAGGCCGACCTGCTGAAGCAACCCTTCCGGCGCGCCGGCGACGCGCGCAGCGGCGCTGCGGGCGCCGGCCTGGGACTGGCGATCGCGGACCGGATCGTGCGGGGCCACGGCGGCCGCTTCGAACTGCTGCCGGCGGTGAATGGTGGCCTGCGCTCGCGCGTCACCCTGCCGCTGGATCAGGATCGTTTGCTATCAAAAATATAGCGTCCCGCGCAGGGTGGACGAGCGCTTCAGGCCCAAAACGTTCGGAAGATCGGGCGGACGACCGCTCAGGCGGGCTCGATGTTCAGCACGCGGCCATCGCGTGTAACGGTGCACACCGCCTGCGCGCCATCGCTGCCGTTGGTGAGCTGGACTTCGTAGTGTCCCGTGAAGGTCTGGCGCGAACCGCCGAGCACGATGGTCTGCCAGGGGCGCCGGAAAGCCTTGGCGCCGGCACCGATGCAGCCCATGTTGGCCTCAGCCGGTGCGGCGCCGGCCGTACCGGGCACCACGCTGTTCCCCAGCATGGGCGAGGAACCGAATCCGGTGCTGGCGTCGCAGGCAGCGAGCGTCAGCGGGATCAGCGTCAGGGCCATCGTGCGCAACATGGGGCGCAATCTACCTCCGACGTATGACAGTCCGGGTAGGCACAGACCCCGAACTGTCGCTTTTAGGCACCGCCGGCGCGATGCCGCGCGCGGCTCAGAGTGCGGCGTTGGACCAGGCCATGCGCCGCAGCATTTCGGCCTGCCGGGCGTTTTCGGCTTCGCGCAGGCTACGCGCCGCACGTGCGGCGGTGTAGGCCACGTAGCTCTGCTCCACGCGGTGCTCCCACTCGTCCAGAGGCGCGTTCTCTTGCGGGAGCGCGACGCCGAGGCCCGCCTTGGCAAGGATCTGGGCTTTCTGAGCGATGGTGAGCATGGCAGTTGACCTTCTTCGGGGTGGAGCGCCGGCGGCGGTGGGACAGCTTCGAAACGCGATGGATGCAAGATAGCCCTTATTTGTGACAAGCGGTATCAGCCAGTCGGCGTACAGGCGGTCGGCGGATGCCTACCAGTTCCGTTTTGCGCCGCTTCGTGCATCTCAGCCGTTCGGGGGACGGCGGCCAAGGCGCGCCATCGGGATGCATGCACGTTCTATGCTGGACGCATGAGCTCCCTCGATGCGCTGGAGGACTTCGTCCGCCGACACCCCCGTCTTTTCGTCATCACCGGCGCCGGCTGCAGCACCGAATCGGGCATTCCCGACTACCGGGACGCCAACGGCGACTGGAAGCGCCCGTCGCCCGTGACCTACCAGGCCTTCATGGGCGAGGAGGCGACGCGCCGCCGCTACTGGGCGCGCAGCCTGGTCGGCTGGCGCACCATCGGCCAGGCCCATCCGGGGCCGGCGCATGTCGCGCTCGCGCGGCTGGAGGCGCAGGGCCGCATCGGCCTGCTGCTGACGCAGAACGTCGACGGGCTGCACCAGGCCGGCGGCAGCCAGCGCGTCGTCGACCTGCACGGGCGCATCGACACCGTGCGCTGCATGGCCTGCGGCCATCGCTCGCCGCGGGCTGCACTGCAGGAGCGCCTGCTGGCGCTCAACCCGGGCTGGGCGGCGATGGAGGCGTCGGCTGCGCCCGACGGCGATGCCGACCTGGACGGGCGAGACTTCTCGGGCTTCGAAGTGCCGACGTGCCCGCTGTGCGGTGGGCTGCTCAAGCCCGACGTGGTGTTCTTCGGTGAAAGCGTGCCGCCCGAGCGGGTGGCGGCCGCGCGCGAGGCACTGGCGGCCGCTGATGCGGTGCTGGTGGCCGGCTCGTCGCTGATGGTGTATTCGGGCTTTCGTTTCGTGCAGGCGGCGGCCACCGCGGGCCAGGCGGTCGCGGCCGTGAACCTGGGACGCACGCGGGCCGACGAGCTGCTGACGCTCAAGGCCGCGCTGCCGGTGGGCGCTGCGCTCTCGGCCCTGGCCGAGCGGCTGGCTGCCTGACTGCGTTCAGCGCAGCCGTGTGGTGTCGATCCGGAAGATGTGCGGGAAGCGCGTGGCCCAGTGCAGGTACTTGCGGGTGCCCGATTCCGACAGGCCCCACAGCCGGCCCAGCGGGTCGACCGTGAGGTCCTCGAGGCCGGCGACCATCGGGTACTCCGCCAGCACCTCGCCCTTGCGGCTCAGTCGGTAGAGCTTGCCCCAGCGGCTGTTGCTGGCCGACACCCACAGCGTGCCGTCGCGGTCGAAGGCGGCGCCCTGCGCCTCCAGCGGGACCGGGATCGATTCCTGCGCGCGATCCTCGGCGATGGTCTGGCCGTCGTGCGTGTCGAACAGGCGCAGGTCGAGCCGGAACATGCGGGCCTTGGCCTGGTCCTTGGTCCAGGTGCCGATCCACGCATCGCGGCCGTCGAAGGTGGCGTAGCTGCCGCGCAGGTCGCCCGCGATCTTCAGCGTCCGCGCCGCGCCCTGCGAGGTGCCCGCCGCCAGGGCGCGCGGCAGGTCGATGAGGAACAGCTGCCGCGTGTCGGCCAGCAGCAGCCGGTCCTGGCCGACGTAGGCCAGCCCGCCCGAGTGGGTGCAGCTGCCGGGCGGCACGTCGAAGCCGCCGGTGATGCGGCCCGACGCCATGTCGATGCGGAACACGCGGCACGGGCCGGTGCTGGCCTTGAGGTCCGGCGTCGGCCGGTAGCTGCTGACGTAGAGCACGTCGCCCGCGCTCGTGAGGCCCTGCGGGACGAAGCTGTCGTCCAGCGCGGGCGTCCAGATGCGGTGCTGCAGCGCAGCGCCGTTGGGCACGTCCAGGGTCAGGCCGTCGGCCAGGTACGTCGGTGCCTCGCCGAGCACGGCATCGGTGGCCTTCGTGGCACAGCCCGCAAGCGCCAACAGCGAGACGAGCATGGCGAGATGGATGCGCATGCAGTCATTCTCCCGCCATCGAAAGCATGGCCGCCGTCGGACGGCGGCGCCATTGCACGGCTCCGGGCCTAAGCCTGCATCCAGGACGTCGCCGCCGGCCGGCCGTCCAGATGCAGTGCCGCCGTGCTGGCCGGCGTCTCGGCCAGGAGCCCGCCGCGGCGGAACACCATGAGCCGCGTGGCGCGCAGGCGAATGGCCTCCACCGGATCGCGCGCCTGCAGCAGCACGAAGCTGGCGTCGGCGCCGGCCTCGATGCCGTAGCGCGGCAGGTGCATCAGCTTGGCGGCGTTGGTGGTCACGGCCTCGAAGCAGCGCCGGATGCCGGCCTGGCTGGTCATCTGCGCCACGTGCAGGCCCATGTGCGCCACCTCGAGCATGTCGCCCGAGCCCATGCCGTACCACGGGTCCATCACGCAGTCGTGGCCGAAGGCGACGTTCACGCCCTGGTGCATCAGCTCGGGCACCCGGGTCATGCCGCGGCGCTTGGGGTAGGTGTCGTGCCGGCCCTGCAGGGTGATGTTGATGAGCGGGTTGGCGATGACGCTCACGCCGCTCTCGGCGATGAGCGGCAGCAGCTTGCTCACGTAGTAGTTGTCCATGCTGTGCATGGAGGTGCAGTGCGAGCCGGTCACGCGGCCCTGCAGGCCCAGGCGCTGGGTCTCGAAGGCCAGCGTCTCGATGTGGCGCGAGAGCGGGTCGTCGGATTCGTCGCAGTGCATGTCGACCAGTCGGCCGCGCTCGGCGGCGATCTCGCACAGCAGCTTCACGCTGGCCGCGCCATCGGCCATCGTGCGTTCGAAGTGCGGAATGCCGCCGACGACGTCGACGCCCTTGTCGAGCGCGCGCTTCAGGCTGTCGACGCCGCCCTTCGTGCGCAGCACGCCGTCCTGCGGGAAGGCCACCAGCTGCAGGTCGAGGTAGGGCGCGACGCGGCGCTTGACCTCCAGCAGCGCATCCACAGCCAGCAGGCTCGGGTCGCTGGTGTCCACATGGGTGCGGATGGCCAGCAGGCCCTTGGCCACCGCCCAGTCGCAGTAGGTGAGGGCGCGCTCGATCAGCGCCTCGGGCGTCAGCAGCGGCTTGAGCTCGCCCCACAGCGCGATGCCTTCGAGCAGGGTGCCGCTCTCGTTGACGCGGGGCAGGCCGTAGCTCAGCGTGGCGTCCATGTGGAAGTGCGGGTCGCAGAAGTGCGGCGAGAGCAACTGGCCGGCAGCGTCGACGGTGCGGGCGGCCGGGGCGGCGAGCCCCTGGGTGACTTCGACGATGCGGCCCTCCCGCACCGCGACCGACATGTCGGTGCGGCCATCGGGCAGGCTGGCATGGGTGATCAGGAGGTCGAGCATGGTGTCCTTGGTCGGCGCTGCCGGGGTGGTGGCCGTCGAGGATTCAAGGGCCGTGCCAGCGTGCGTCCGCTCCGATGCTAATCCCCGGCTCATGAATCTTTACCCGCGCGAAACGTCGCGGGGCCGCCGAGCGCGGATGCTCCCATCTTTGCCCCAGATCGCCGTCCATGACCGCCTCGACCCCGGCCGCCGGCGCGCCGCGCACCTCGCCCTAGGCCGGCGCTGTGAAGGACCGTACTCCCCCATGAAGTCGTTGTCTCCCGCTGTCCTGGCCGAGCCGGACCTGTCCGACTTGCGCCGCGCGGCCATACCCCGTCCCGCCCAGGCAGCCTGCGTGGTCTGGCTCACCGGCCTGTCGGGCGCCGGCAAGTCCACGCTGGCCGAGGGCCTGCGTGCCCGGCTGGTGCGCTGCGGGGTGCCGGTCGCCGTGCTCGACGGCGACACGGTGCGGCAGGGCCTGAGCCGGGGCCTGGGCTTCAGCGAGCAGGACCGGCGCGAGAACGTGCGCCGCATCGCCGAGGTGGCGCGCCTGCTCAGCGCGCAGGGCGTGCTGGTGGTGGTGGCGGCCATCTCTCCGCGCCGTGCGCAGCGTGCGATGGCGCGGCAGATCGTCGGCGCTGCCTATCGCGAGGTCCATGTGGACGCGCCCATCGGCCTGTGCGAGCACCGGGACGTCAAGGGCCTGTATGCCCGCGTGCGGCGCGGCGAGCTCGGGCAGTTCACCGGCGTGTCCGACGCGTACGAGGCGCCGGCCGCGCCCGACCTGCGCATCGACACCGCCGCGCTGGGCATTGCCGAGGCGGTGCAGCAGCTCACCGTCGCGCTCGTGGGCCGGTGGATGGCCGGGAGCCGGGCCGCGGCGCCGGATGCGGAGCTCGCCCGATGAGCGCGGTGCCCGAGCGCGTCGACGCACCGCCGTGCGATGCGCCCGGCCGGCGCCACCATCTGCTGATCGGCGGCACCGGCCGCGCGGGCACGAGCTTCCTCGTGCAGTACCTGGCAGCTTGCGGCCTCGATACCCACCTGGCACGGGGCCGGCCGGCGTACGACGAGGAGGCCAATGCGGGCCTGGAGGATGTGCCACTAGGCGCCGCCGACGCACCTTATGTGGTCAAGTCGCCCTGGCTCTACGAGTTTGCGGGGCGCCTGCTGGCCGACCCGGAGGTCGCCGTCGATGCAGTGATCGTCCCCATGCGCGACCTGGTCGACGCCGTGACCAGCCGCATCGTCAACGAGATGCGGGCCCGGCGCGCGTTGGCCACGCTGCCCGAGGACTGCCAGCACTGGGCCGCGTGGGGCACGGTGCCCGGCGGGGTGGTGTATTCGCTCAACCCGGTCGACCAGGCCCGGCTGCTGGCGCTGGGCTTCCACCAGTTGCTGTGCACGCTCGTGCAGCACCGCGTGCCGGTGGTGCTGCTGGACTTTCCCCGCTTCATCGACGACGCCGACTACCTCCACGCCGCCCTGGCCCCTGTGCTGGGGGCGAAGGTCACGCGCGAGCGGGCACTGGAGGCGCACGCGGCCGTCGCCGTGGCGGGCAAGGTGCGCGTCGGCCGCACCGAGCGCGCATCGGCGGAAGAGCCAGGGGCGACCGCCACGGCGCCGCGCGGCCTCGCTTTCCCGAGCCAGGCGGCGATGGAGGAGGCCGCCCTGGTGCGCGAACTGGCTCGAACGCGGCGCCAGGTCGCGCAACTGGAGCAGCAAGTGGCGCAACTCCGGCGGCCCGGGTGGCGTCGCACGGCGAGCCGGCTGCGTGCCGTGCTGCGGCGGCTGTCGGGCGCGGCAGCGTTGCCCGAGCTGCCATCGCACGGTGGGGTGTGAGGGCCTCAGCGGGTAGGGATGAGGCAGCGGCCGAAGGGCGGTGGGTCGAGCGCAGCGCCCATCGTCGTCATCGCTCACCCTTGCGGTATGGCTTCATCAGCGCCTGCGGATAGGCCGCCTTGCGCGCCACCAGTACCAGCGCCAGGATCGACAGCACGTACGGCAGCATCAGGTAGACCTGGTACGGCAGCACCGCTTCGCCGGACTGCTGCAGGCGCAGCTGCAGGGCGTCGAAGAAGGCGAAGAGCAGGGCGCCCAGCAGCGCCTTGCCGGGCCGCCACGACGCGAACACGACCAGCGCCACGCAGATCCAGCCACGCCCGTTGACCATGTTGAAGAAGAAGGCGTTGAAGGCCGACAGCGTGAGAAAGCTCCCGGCCACGCCCATCAGCGCCGAGCCGGCGACGATGGCGGCGGTGCGTGCGGCCGCGACCGAGACGCCCTGGCCCTCGGCCGCCCGCGGGTTCTCGCCGACCATGCGCACGGCCAGGCCGGCCGGCGTGCGGTAGAGGAACCAGGCGAGTAGCGGCACCAGCGCCAGCGCCAGCAGCGTCATCGGCGTCTGCTGCGACAGGATGGGCACGGGCAGCCAATCCATCGGCGCGAAGGGAGCGATCGTCGGCGGCGTGTTCACCTTCGGGAAGCTCACGCGGTAGCCGTAGTAGCTCAGCGCCGTGGCCAGCAGCGTGATGCCCAGCCCGGAGACATGCTGCGACAGCGCCAGCCCGACGGTGAGGAAGGCGTGCAGCCCCCCGAACAGCGCGCCGGCCAGCGCCGCCACGCCCACGCCCACCCACAGCGGCGCCCCGGCGTACACCGCGAGCCACCCGGCGAAGGCCCCGGCCACCATGATCCCCTCGATGCCCAGGTTGAGCACACCCGCGCGCTCGCACAGCAGCACGCCCAGCGTGCCCAGGATGAGCGGCGTCGCGATGCGCAGCAGCGCCACCCAGAAGGCGGGGTTGGCGAGGATGTCGAGCAGCTCGGTCATTTCATTTCCACCGCACCCTGTACTGCGTCAACAGCGTCGCCACCAGTACCGCGATGAGCGAGGTGGCGACGATCACGTCGGCGATGTAGGTGGGCACGCCCACGGCGCGGCTCATGGTGTCGGCGCCGACCAGCACGCCGGCAACGAAGACGGCCGCGGCGAGCACGCCCAGCGGATGCAGGCCGGCGAGCATCGCGATCACGATGCCGCTGTAGCCGTAGCCCGGCGACATGTCGAGCGTGACGTAGCTGGTGCGGCCCGCCACCTCGATGGCACCGGCCAGCCCCGCGAGCGCGCCCGAGAGCAGGGCCGTGAGCACCACGGTGCGCGTGACGGGCACGCCCGCGAAGGCGGCGGCGCGCGGATTGGCACCCAGCGCGCGGATGTCGAAGCCCAGCACCGTGTGGCGGAAGACCGCCCACACGATGACGGCCAGCGACACCGCCCACAGCAGCCCGGTGTGCACCCGCGTCTGCGCGATCAGCTTGCCCAGTTCCAGGTCGGACTGCAGCGCCACGCTCTGCGGCCAGCCCATCGCCGTCGGGTCCTTCATGGCGCCGTCGAGCAGCGCGCCGACGCCCAGCAGCACGATGAAGTTGAAGAGCAGGGTGGTGACGACCTCGTCGACGCCGAGCTTGTTCTTCATCAGCGCCGGGCCCAGCAGCAGCAACGCCCCGGCCAGTGCGGCGGCCAGCATCATCAGCGGAAAGAGCAGCCACACCGGCCATTCGAAACCCGTGCCGCCGTGCATGCCGCCCACCGCGATGGCGGCCAGCGCACCGGCGTACAGCTGCCCCTCGGCGCCGATGTTGAACAGGCGCGCCTTGAAGGCCACCGTGGCCGACAGGCCGGTGAGGATCAAGGGGATGGCGCGCGTGAGCGTCTCGCTCCAGGCGAATACCGAGCCGAAGCCGCCCGAGAGCAGCAGCGCGTAGGTGCGGCCCACCGGCGCGCCGGCCCACAGCACGAGCAGGGCGCTGACAGCCATGGTGAACAGCACGGCGCCCACCGGCGCGATGGCCAGCGCGGCACGCGAGGTGCGGGGACGGCGTTCGAGCCTCATGGCGCTTCCTTGCCGGCTGGATGCGTGCCCGCCATGGCGAGGCCGATGGCCTCGCGTGTCCAGGCGGTCGCAGCGCGCGGCTCGCCCAGATGGCCGCCGTGCATCACGGCCACCCGGTCGCCCAGTGCCAGCACTTCGTCCAGGTCGTCGGAAATCACCAGCACGGCCGCGCCCGCGTCGCGTGCGGCGACGAGCTGCTGCTGCACGTAGGCGACGGCGCCGATGTCCAGCCCCCAGGTGGGCTGGTGCGCGACGATCAGGCGCGGCGCCTTTGCATCGGTGTCTGGCGCCATCAGCGCCCGGCCCAGGATCAGCTTCTGCATGTTGCCGCCCGAGAGCGAACGGGCCGGTGCGTCGAGCCCGCCGCCGCGCACGTCATACGCCTTCTCGATGCGCTGCGCATGCCGGCGCGCCGCACGCTGGCGCACCCAGCGCAGGGCGGGCATGAACCGAAAGGGAATGGGGCGCGAGAACGCCGGGCTGCGCAGGCGCTCCGACACCGCGTTCTCCCACACCGGCAGGTCGCCGACCACGCCGACGGCATGGCGGTCTTCGGGAATGCGGGCCACGCCACGTGCCACCAGGCGCGCGGGTTGTGGCGGCAGCGGGCGGCCCATGAGTTCGACGGTGCCACCCGTGGCGCGCCGCGTGCCGCACAGCAGCTCGGCCAGCGCGACCTGCCCGTTGCCCGACACGCCGGCAATGGCCGTGATCTCCCCCGCGCGCAGCCGCAGCGACACCTCGCGCAGCCGGTCGTGGCCGCTGCCGCCGGTGCTTACCCGGTCGAGCACGCAGACCGCGTCGCCCACCTGCTTGGCCGGATGCCGGACCGTGCCTTCCACGGCATGGCCCACCATCCACTGCGCGAGCTGTGCCTGCGTGGTGCCGGCGGTGGCAGCCTGCGCCACCAGCTTGCCGCCGCGCAGCACGGCCACGCGATGCGACACGCGCAGCACCTCGGGCAGCTTGTGGCTGATGAAGATGATCGACAGGCCCCGCGCCACCATCTGGCCCAGGGTGGCGAAGAGGGCTTCGCTTTCCTGCGGTGTGAGCACGGCGGTGGGCTCGTCCAGGATCAGGATGCGGGCCCCGCGGTACAGCGCCTTGAGGATTTCGACGCGCTGCCGCTCGCCGACCGAGAGGCTGCCGACCGCGGCATCGGGCATCACCGGCAGGCCGAAGCGTTGCGACACCTCGAGCAGGCGCGTACGCGCGGCCGAGCGCCCAGAAGAGAGCCGCCAGAACGACTCGGTGCCCAGCAGCACGTTGTCCAGCACGCTCAGGTTGTCGGCCAGTGTGAAGTGCTGGTGCACCATGCCGATGCCGGCCGCCAGCGCAGCCCTGGGTTGCCCCGCGGGCAGCGGCCGGCCGAAGACCTCGATCGCGCCCTCGTCGGCGACGTAGTGGCCGAAGAGGATGGACATCAGCGTGGACTTGCCGGCGCCGTTCTCGCCCAGCAGGGCCAGCACCTCGCCGCCGGCGAGCTCGAGCGAGATGGCGTCGTTCGCGACCAGCGGGCCGAAACGCTTGGTGATGCCCTCCAGGCGCAGGACCGGCTGCGGGGCAGCGCTCACGGTTTCCAGCGCGCGAGGAAGGCCAGCAGCACCTTGGCCGAGTTGTCGGCTGCCAGCCTCATGAAGGTGCCCATCTCGTTGGCGCCTTCGCCGCCGCCGGCCAGGTCGCTCAGCGAGCGGAAGGCGATGAAGGGCACGCCGTTGCTGTGCGCCACCATGCCCACCGCGGCGGTCTCCATGTCGAGCACGTTGGCCTGGAAGGTGCGGAAGGTGTATTCGCGGAACGCCGCGTTGTCCATGAAGGCCTGGCCGGACACGCCGTTGCCGCCGACCACGAGCTTCGGCTTGTGCGACAGGCAGGTGGCCCCGCTGCAGGCGGCGAGCTCCACGGGCAGGTCGCGTGCCGCGGCCAGCATGGTCGGGTCGGCCTGGAACCAGAACTTCTTCACCATGCCCGGCTGTGCGGCCGAGCGGAATTCGACCGGGCGCGGGAACATCATCCCGAAGTTGGGCAGCTTCGCGTCGTCGATGAAGGGGGGTACGGCGTACCGACCCGGTGCCGTCTCGCGTGCCATCAGCACCTCGAGGTACTGGCCCCACTGGGCCGGCACCGTCACGTCGCCGATGTGCAGCTGTGGGTTCACGCCGCCGGCGATGCCGCTGAACACGATGTGGCTCACCTTGAAGCGGTCCAGCGCGAGCTGGGTGTTCATGGTGGCGTTGGTCATGCTGATGCCCGACAGGAACAGCAGCACCGGCCGGCCCTCCAGCGTGCCGGTGATGAACTCCACGCCGTTGATGCGCTGCGACTGCGCGCCCTGCAGGCGCTGGCGCAGCAGCACCAGTTCGGGTTCGAAGGCCGAGATGACGGCGATGCGCGGTTGCGGCACCTCGGGGCGGGCGGTGCCGAAGGGCGGCGAGGCGCAGCCGGCCAGCGCGAGGCCGAGGAGGGCGGTGGCGAGGAGTCGGCGGACGAAGTCCATGGCAGATCGGGTGGAAAGGCGACGCAGGGCTTCGACAGGCTCAGCCCGAACGGGGAACGGGAAACGGGGAACGGGGGACGAGGCCGCAGCAGAGGCGCCGGGCAGGGCGCCTCCCGAGAGGGGACTACTTGCTGGACTTGGGCTGGCCGTCGTCCACCTTCACGGTGAACTTGCCGCCCAGGATCTCGGCCTCGCGGGCCTTGACCTTGGCGACGATGTCGGCCGGCACCTTCTTCTCGAAGGTGCCCAGCGGCGCGAGCTCGGAGCCCTTGTATTTCATCATCGAGTAGATGCCGTAGTCCTCGGCCTTGAACTGGCCGTCCTTCACGAGCTTGAGCGCGCGGTCGATGCTGGGCTCCATGTTCCACAGCGCCGATGCCACCACCGTGTCGGGATACTGGGCCTGCGTGTTGATCACGTTGCCGATGGCCAGCACCTTGCGCTCCTTGGCCGCGTCGCTGACGCCGAAGCGCTCGGCGTAGAGGATGTCGGCGCCCTTGTCGACCATGGCGAAGGCGGCCTCCTTGGCCTTGGGAGGGTCGAACCAGCTGTTGATGAAGCTCACGCTGAACTCGACCTTGGGGTTCACTTCCCTGGCGCCGGCCATGAAGGCGTTCATGAGCCGGTTGACCTCGGGGATCGGGAAGCCGCCGACCATGCCGATCTTGTTCGACTTGGTCATGCCGCCGGCGATCATGCCGGTGAGGTAGGCCGGCTCCTGGATGTAGTTGTCGAAAACGCTGAAGTTCGGCGCCTGCGGCTTGCCGGAGGAGCCCATCAGGAACATGGTCTTGGGGAAGTCCTTGGCCACCTTGCGCGCGGCGGCCTCGACGGCGAAGGCCTCGCCCACGATGAGCTGGTTGCCGGCGGTGGCGTATTCGCGCATCACGCGCTCGTAGTCGGCGTTGGCCACGTTCTCGGTCGCCTTGTATTCGATCTCGCCGCGTGCCTCGGCGGCCTTGAGCGCCTTGTGGATGCGGCCCACCCATTGCTGCTCGAAGGGCACCGTGTACACGGCGGCCACCTTGAGCTTGGCCTGCGCGAATGCGAACTGGGGCAGGCCCAGCGCCAGGGTGGCGGCCGCGGCGGCGGCACCCAGGACCAAAGGACGGCGACGGATCATCGAATCTCTCCTCGTTTGCTATGAAATGGATAGCTGCTCACGCAGGAACCGTGCCGGCTACAGCTCGGTTTGGCTTGCATTCAAGCCCGGCAAAACACTCACCGTTCGGGCTGAGCCTGTCGAAGCCCTGGGCTGCGCTTCGACCCTTCGACAAGCTCAGAACAGGCCAAGCTCCGCGTGAACGGCTTGGTGGAGGGTCGGACCCTTCGGCTCACTTCGTCCCGAAGATGCGGTCGCCCGCATCGCCCAGACCCGGCAGGATGTACCCGTGCTCGTTCAACTGGCGGTCGATGGCGGCGGTGTAGATCGGCACGTCGGGGTGCGCTTCCTGCAAGGTCTTGATGCCTTCGGGGCAGGCGAGCAGGCAGACGAACTTGATCGACTTCGGCGACAGTTCCTTGAGCCGCTCGACGGCGGCGGAGGCCGAGTTGCCGGTGGCCAGCATGGGGTCGACAACGATGATGTCGCGGCTGTCCATCTCGCTGGGCATCTTGAAGTAGTACTCGACCGCCGTGAGCGTCTTCGGGTCGCGGTACAGGCCGATGTGGCCCACGCGCGCGCCCGGCACCACGCTCAGCATGCCCTCGAGGATGCCGTTGCCCGCGCGCAGGATCGACACCAGCACCAGCTTCTTGCCGTCGATGACCTTGGTGGTCATGGTTTCCAGCGGGGTCTCGATCTCGATGTCCTGCATCGGCATGTCGCGCGTGACCTCGTAGGCCATCAGCATGCTCAGCTCATTGAGCAGGCGGCGAAAGCTGTTGGTCGATGCGTCCTTGCGGCGCATCAGCGACAGCTTGTGCTGGACGAGGGGGTGATCGATGACGTGGACGTTGCTCATGGGTTGTCGGAGAAGAATCGTTGTTCTGTACAGGTGGGGCCGGAGTGTGACAGCGGTTCAGAACACGGTGCCGTCGCTTTCGATCTTCAGGGGCGGCGTTCCCCCACGCAAGCGCTGGGCCAGCGCCCGGCCTGCGGCCCAGGTGCCGCCCTCGAGCACGCAGGCCAGGGGCATGTCGGCTTCGTCCTTCTGCAGGTTCTTGCGTACCAGCGGCGCCAGTTCGTCGAGCAGCGCCACGGTCAGTGCGCGCCACTCGACGATGAATTCGTCGCCCACGCGCCAGGTCTTCTCGAGGAAGGCCGGGTCCTGCGGCACGAGCACGCCGCTGTCGATCAGCAGCCCGCCGTTGCGGTATTCGGGCAGCGCGGTGAGGCGGTCGATGCCGCGCACCTGGACCCCCGCCCATTCGAAGGGCTCGATGAGCGAGTAGGTGAGCCACTGCGAGAGCTTGTGGAAGGGCATCCAGCCGTTGGTGAGGCCCGGGCCCTCCACGGCGCTGTGGCGCCAGCAGTCGCCCAGCGCGAGGGCCGGGTCGCCGCCGCCGGGCAGCACGTCGCTGCCGTCGGCCGTCAGGCTGTCGACGCGGTTGGCCGCCGGCCAGATCGAGGACAGCGACATCAGCAGCTGCGTGAGGATGCCGTGCGCCTCGATGTTGGCCGTGGGCGGGATGGCGGCGCCATCGGGCGACACGAGCATGTCGAACAGCCCGCCGGGGCGTTGCACCTCGGTGCCGAAGACCTCCGGCTGTTCCGACAGCACCTCGCCCAGCCGCCGCAGCAGGATGGTGCGGCCGGTCAGGCCCACCAGCGGATTGGCCTCGCTGGCCTGGAAGGCCTGCGCCAGCCGGTCGCCTACCAAACCGCGCAGGCCGGCCGCGTCGGCCTGCAGCGGCCGGTCGGGGTCGGAGGAGAACAGGCCGTTCGTGAAGGCGTGGAAGCTGGCCACGCCCAGCCCTTCGGAGCGCGAGAAGCGCTGGCCGCTGGCGGACTCGGTGTAGTGCCAGTCGGGGCCGGCGCCGGCATCCAGCAGCACGCTGACCACCACCAGGTCGATGTGGGCCTTCGCCCGTTCGCGCGGGGTCGCGCCTTCGAGCAGGGCGTCGAGTTGCGCGAGGCGGTCGACCCCGCCGGCCTCGAAATGGCGCCAGCGGCTGTGGTACGGGATGGGGCCCCAGTCGTAGCGGTCGCGCGTGACCTCGGCGACTTCGCGGGCCGCGTCTTCCAGTGCGTTGGCGTCGCCGACGCGAAACCACGTCGACTCGCCACGCCGGGCGCGCGCCAGCAGGGCAGCCGCGCGCGTGCGGACGGCGCCCGTGGTGCGCAAATAGGCTGCGGCCGCGGCGGGCTGGTGGGCGTCGGGCACGAACTCGACGGCCGGGTCGACCTGCCCGTCGGGTACGGCGGAGCGCACCGCCAGGTTGTGCGTGGGGCGCTCGGGGTCGATGCCGTAGTTCTCGCCGCTCATTCGGTCAGTCCCCGGCCCTTGGCCTTCTTCAGTTCCTCGGCGTCGGGCACCACGCCCGGCGTGAAGTAGCCGGCGGCGGTCTTGGCGTCCATCTCCACGCGCGCGTCGGCGGGGATCAGCTCGTCGGGAATGTTGACGCGCTCGCCGACCTCGATGCCCGAGCCGGTGATGGCGTCGAACTTCATGTTGCTCATCGACACGAGCCGGTGGATCTTCTTGATGCCCAGCCAGTGGAAGACGTCGGGCATCAGCTCCTGGAAGCGCATGTCCTGCACGCCGGCGACGCACTCGGTGCGGGCGAAGTACTGGTCGGCCGTGTCGCCGCCCACCTGGCGCTTGCGCGCGTTGTAGACCAGGAACTTGGTCACCTCGCCCAGCGCGCGGCCTTCCTTGCGCGAGTAGGCGATCAGGCCCACCCCGCCGCGCTGCGCGCCCGCGATGCATTCTTCGATGGCGTGGGTGAGGTAGGGCCGGCAGGTGCAGATGTCGGAGCCGAACACGTCGGAGCCGTTGCACTCGTCGTGGATGCGGGCCGTGAGCTCGACCGAGGTGTCGGCCAGGTCGCGCGGCTTGCCGAAGATGTACAGCGTCTGCCCGCCGATGGGCGGCAGGAACACTTCGAGGTCGGAGCGCGTGACCAGCTCGGGGTACATGCCGCCGGTCTCCTCGAAGAGCACGCGGCGCAGGTCGGTTTCGGAACAGCCGAAGCGGCGCGCGACCTCCGGCAGGTACCACACGGGCTCCACGGCCACCTTGGTCACCACGGCCGCGCCGCCTTCGGTGAGGAACTTGCCGTCGGCCTTCAGGCGGCCTTTCTGCAGCGCGTCGATGACCTCGGGCAGGATGACGTGCGCCTTGGTCACGGCGATGGTCGGGCGGATGTCGTAGCCGGCCGCGAGTTCTGTCGCGAAGGCGTCCTGCACCATCGCGCCCCAGGGGTCGAGCGAGACGATGCGGCCCGGGTCGCTCCACTGTGGATACGGCCCGATGGCGTCGGTGGGGGCGGTGTTGGTCAGGTCGGCCTTGTGCTCGCGCTTGAGGGCGCCGGCGGCCACGGCCAGCGCGCGGTACACGCTGTAGCTGCCGCTGTGGGTGCCGATGACGTTGCGGTGCGCGCGCTTGGTGGTGGTGCCGACGACCGGCCCGCGCTCGGCCGGCGTGGCGGCGCCCCAGCGGATGGGGATGGCGCCCAGCCCGCTGCTGTGCGAGGTCAGCCGGATGTGGCGCGGGGACGTGCTGGCGGGGTAGATCGGCGAGATCGACGCGGCGGTCGGTGCCAGTGCTGGACTCGAGGAAGGCTCGGCGAGGGAGGAGGGTGTGACGGGGGAGGTGGGAGCGTTCGTTGTGCTATCGACGGACATTGCAAGCCCTCAAAAAACACAATGTAGCGAGTGCACCCGGGGCTGGCAAGCAGGCCGTTTCGCCTTTCGGCGTAGGTCGCCCCTGGGCGTGGGAGGGCGCCCGCACCCAAAGTGCAATCGGCCTGCAGCGCCCGCCGATCGTGCGCCGCGGCCGAATTCGTCACGTTCGTTACGATCGATCGATGCGCAGCAGGCGGTCCATCGACAGCCGCCCGCCGCCGCGGCCCACCAGGTACAGCAGCAACCCGGCCCATGACAGGTGGGTCGGCCAAGCGTCGGGGTACACGAAGACCTGGATCACCGCCGTCATGCCCAGCAGTGCGAGCGCGGCGAAGCGGGTGAACAGGCCCAGCACCAGCAGGATCGGAAAGGCATGCTCGGCGTAGGCGGCCAGGTGCGCAGCGATCTCGGGCGGCACCAGCGGCAGCTTGTACTCGGTGCGGAACAGCTCGATCGCGCCGTCGGTGACGTGCAGCCAGCCGTCGACCTTGGTACGGCCCGAGAGCCAGAAGATGGCGCCGATGGCGACGCGGTCGACCAGCGCCAGCAGGTCGTGAGGCACCAGCGTGCCCAGCCGTTGGGTGAGGCGCTCCCATGCGCTGGAAGGGACGGTCGTGGTGGCGGATTTCATGATGGGCTGCCGGTTGAGGTGGTGAAGGTGCCGGCCCGCAGCAACTGGGCGAGCAGGGCCGCGAGGTCGATGTCGGGGTGGGCGTCGAGCGCGGCAGCGGCGGCCTCGCCCAGGCTGTCGCCGCGTGCGCAGGCGTCGAGGAAGGCGCAGCCGCCGGCCGGCAGCGGCTGCCAGATCACCTCGGCGATCGGCCGCGTGAGCAGGGTGCTCTCGCCGGTCCAGTCCACGGCCTCGAGTGCCTCCAGCGCGGCCGCATCGCCGCTGCGGTTGGCCGACCAGATGCTGTGCAGCGGCAGGGTCTCGGACGCGTACCAGCGCGCCGCGGGGTGCGGTGCCAGGCGCAGGCGCGCCAGCGCTTCGGGCGCCAGCCCAGCCAATGCGTCGGCCGGCAGCACGCGGGCGTCGGCGGCCGTGTGCGATGCGGTCCACAGGCGGTCGAGCGCCGCGACGCCGCGCAGGTAGGGCAGTTCGCCGCCGGCCAGCTCGGCCAGCGTCTCGGCGAAGCCTTCGCCGTAGTGCAGCAGGCAGGGGTCGCGCGGGCGGTGTCCGGCCAGGTGGCGGGCGGCGGCCGCGCGCAGCCAGTCGCGGCCCACCAGCCGCGCGACGGCGGGGAAGTTGGCCTCCAACGCGTCGATGCAGCCCTTGTGCACGGTGTTCCGGTAGACCGCAAAGCCGGGCTGGGCAGTCCAATCGGGCGCGGCAGCACCATCTGCGTCATCGGCGAACAACGCGCCAACGAAATCGTGCTCGAAGGAGCGAACGGCCGTCATGCCGGCACGCCGGTGGTGAGGCCGTCGGCGATCGCGGCGGCTTGCTCGCGCTCGGTCATGAGGTCGTGGAAGGCGGGCACATTGCCATCGCGTTCGACCAGTGTCGGCCGCGGCCCGGCGCGCTCGACGAAGTGCGCGTACAGCGACCACACCGCCGGCGCCACCGGGGCGTCGTGCGAGTCGATCAGCAGCGCCTCCCCATGCACCGGGTCGGCCGTGTGGCCGGCCAGGTGAATTTCCATCACGGCCTCGGCCGGGAAACGGTCGAGATAGTCCGCGGCCTCGAAGCCGAGGTTGCGCGACGAGACGTGCACGTTGTTGATGTCCAGCAGCAGGCCGCAACCGCTGCGCCGCGCCAGCTCGCGCAGGAAGTCCGTCTCTTCCCAGTCGTGGCCGGGCAGGTGCAGGTAGTGCGAGGGGTTCTCGATGGCGATGCGCCGCCCGAGGGCCTGCTGCACCTGGTCGACGTGCTCCACAAGCCGTCGCAGCAGCGCATGGCTGCGCGGGCAGGGCAGCAGGTCGGGCAGGTAGGCGCCCTCGAAGCGTGACCAGGCCAGGTGCTCCGAGACCAGCGCGGGCTCGAAGCGCCGCACCAGCGCAGCGAGCCGCTGCAACTGGCGTGAATCGGGCGGCGCCTCGCCGGCGAGCGAGAGCGACACGCCGTGCAGCGACAGCGGATGCTGGTGGCGGATCGCCTCCAGCCAGGCCAGGCGCGGGCCGCCCGCCACGCTGTAGTTCTCCGGATGGACCTCGAACCAGAGCCCCGGTGCGCGCGCGAAGAGCGCGGCGTCGAAGTGCTCGGGCTTGAGGCCCAGGCCGGCGGTCAACGGCGCGGACATGGCGGGCCTTCGGCGCGATCAGGACTTGATGGGCGTCAGGGAGCCCGTGCCCTTGGGCGTCTTGATCGTGGTGCAGGTGCCGGCGGGCACGTTCTTCCAGGCATTGCCCTGGTAGTCCATCTTCGAGGTGCCGGCGCAGGTCGTGCCGGGGCCGGCGGCACAGTCGTTCTTGCCAGCCATGGAGACGCCGTAGCACTTCTCCATGCTGGCCATCTTGTCGCCCATGGGCTTGTCTTGCGCCATAGCGGCACCGCTGGCGAGGGCGGCGAGGGCGAGGGTGGTGATGGCGAGGCTGCGTTGGGTCATGGGAACTCCTGGAAAGGGTTGAAAACGAAGGGGGGATCGAAAAACCTGCCGGCCGGCGCGGTCCTTCCTAGTTCGGGCCTTCACGCCGGCCGGGTTACAGCGGCGTGCACAATCGCGCCGAAAAATTCCAGCGCGGCCGCTGTAACCCGTCGGTGCCATGCCACGAACAACCAACACAAGCCAGTCCCCGATGAACGAGGTCGAGACGCAGTTGCGCGGCCTGTTCCTGCGTGGCCTGGAGGGAGACGCCGCCGCCTACCGCGATTGCCTGCAACAGCTGGCGCGTTATCTGCGCGCCTTCCTCGGCAGGCGCCTGTTCGGCTGGCCCGATGATGTGGAAGACCTCGTCCAGGAATGCCTGCTCGCCATGCACAACCAGCGCCATACCTACCAGAGCGACCAGCCCCTGACGGCCTGGGCGCATGCGATCGCACGCTACAAGCTCATCGACCTGCTGCGCGCGAAGTCGGTGCGCGAGGCGCTGCACGACCCGCTGGATGACGACATGGAACTCTTCGCCGATTCGGCCACCGAGGCCAGCGACGCGCGGCGCGATGTGCAGGGGCTACTGGCCGAGTTGCCCGACCGGCACCGGCTGCCGATCGTGCACGTCAAGCTGCAGGGCCTGTCGGTCGCGGAGACGGCAAAACTCACCGGCATGTCGGAGTCGGCGGTGAAGGTCGGCATCCACCGGGGCCTGAAGGCGCTGGCAGCGCGCATGCGCAAGGACGCGGCATGAAGACCGACGATTTCGTGGCCATGCTGGCGGCGGGGGCCGAGCCTGTGCCGCGCCGCGCAGTGAGCCGCCGGCTGTGGTGGGCGCTGGGCCTGAGCCTGCCCGTGGCGCTGGCCATCATGCAGGCCGAATACGGCATGCGCCGCGACATCGTGCAGGCGATGTTCTGGCCGATGTTCTGGGTCAAGGTGCTGATGCCCGCCTGCATCGGCGTGGCCGGCTACGTGATGGTGCAGCGGTTGGCGCGGCCGGGCGTCGCGGTGCGGCGGGCCTGGCTCGGCATCGCGCTGCCGGTGCTCGCGCTCTGGGTGCACGCGGCCATGGCGTGGGCGACGATGCCCGAGACGGCGCGCATGCCGGCCCTCATGGGAAGCACATGGCGCACCTGCGTCTTCAACATCGCGCTGATCTCGCTGCCCATGTTCGTGGCAGCACTGCTGGCGCTGCGTGGACTGGCGCCGACGCGGCCGGCTGCGGCCGGCGCCGCTGCCGGGGCGCTGGCCGCGGGTGCGGGCGCGGCCGTGTACGCCCTGCATTGCCCGGAACTCACGGCGCCGTTCCTGGCGGTGTGGTACGTGCTGGGGATGGCACTGCCCGCGGCAGCAGGAGCGCTGATCGGCCCGCGCTTGCTGCGCTGGTAGGCACGTAGCTTCAAGCCAAAAAGGGCCGCAGCGCCCATCCTGCTTGCGCGAGCAGCTATCAAAAAGATAGACAGCCTGCGCAGGCGCTGTGCTCAGCGCTTCTTGGCCCCGAAGATCCCGCCCAGCACGCCGCGCAGGATCTCCTTGCCGACGTTGGTGCCCATGGTACGCACGGCCGACTTGGCCATGGTCTGCACCAGACCGTCCTTCTTGCCGCCGCGCGGGCCGGTGCTGCCGAAGAGCAGGTCGTTGAGGAAGCTGCTTTCCTCTGCGGTGCTCTTGCCGCCGGTCGCGACCTTGCCGCCCGCCGGGCTCGCCGGCGCATCGGGCGCGCTGTCGGCGCGGCCCTTGAGCTTCTCGTACGCGGACTCGCGGTCAACGGCCTTCTCGTACACACCTGCCACCAGCGAGCCGGCGATCAGCGCCTGCCGCTGCTGCGGCGTGATGGGGCCGATCTGGCTGCCGGGCGGCACGACGTACACGCGCTGGGTGACACCCGGCCGGCCCTTGTCGTCGAGCAGGCTGACCAGGGCCTCGCCGACGGCCAGTTCGGTGATGGCGGTCTCGATGTCCAGGCCGGGGTTCTGGCGCATGGTGGTGGCGGTGGCCTTCACGGCCTTCTGGTCGCGCGGCGTGAAGGCGCGCAGCGCGTGCTGCACGCGGTTGCCCAGCTGGGCCAGCACCGAGTCGGGGATGTCCAGCGGGTTCTGCGTCACGAAGTACACGCCGACGCCCTTGGAGCGAACCAGCCGCACCACCAACTCGATGCGCTCGACCAGGGCCTTCGGCGCTTCGTTGAAGAGCAGGTGGGCCTCGTCGAAAAAGAAGGCCAGCTTGGGCTGGTCGGGGTCGCCGATCTCGGGCAGTTGCTCGAACAACTCCGACAGCATCCACAGCAGGAAGGTGGCGTACAGGCGGGGCGAGTTCATCAGCTTGTCGGCCGCAAGAACGTTCACCACGCCCTTGCCGTCGACGGTCTGCATGAAGTCGCCGATGTTGAGCATCGGCTCGCCGAAGAACTTGTCGCCGCCCTGCGATTGGATCTGCAGCAAGCCGCGCTGGATGGCGCCCACGCTGGCGGCGCTGATGTTGCCGTACTCGGTGGTGAACTGGCTCGCGTTCTCGCCCACGTGCTGCAGCATGGCGCGCAGGTCCTTGAGGTCGAGCAGCAGCAGGCCGTTGTCGTCGGCGATCTTGAACACCAAGTTGAGCACGCCGGCCTGGGTCTCGTTGAGGTTGAGCATGCGGCCCAGCAGCAGCGGACCCATGTCGGAGACGGTGGCGCGCACCGGGTGGCCCTGTTCGCCGAACACGTCCCACAGCGTGACGGGGCAGGCGAGGGGCGCGGGCGGCTCGATGCCGCGCTCCCTGAGCGTGGCGGCCATCTTGTCGCCGATCTTCCCGGGCTGGCTGATGCCGGTGAGGTCGCCCTTCACGTCGGCCATGAAGACCGGCACGCCGATGCCCGACAGCTTCTCGGCCAGCGTCTGCAGCGTCACGGTCTTGCCGGTGCCGGTGGCGCCGGTGATGAGGCCGTGGCGGTTGGCCAGCGCGGGCAGGAGGAAGCACTCGGTGGTGCCGTGGCGTGCAAGCAGCAGAGGGTCGGCCATGGGGCGCTCCGGAGGGATGGATAGGGGCAGTCTATCCAAGGGCGCCTTCTATAATTTCGCCTCCTTTCGAGAAATAGTTCAACGACCCCGGAGTCCTGAGTGTCATCTGCCGCAAACCCTGCATCCGCCTCCGCCCAATCGCCCCTCGAAGCCGAACTGGCCACGGTGCTCGTGAATGCGCTGAACCTCGAGGTGACGCCGGAGTCGATCGACCCGACCATTCCGCTGTACGGCGACGGCCTGGGCCTGGACTCCATCGACATCCTCGAAGTGGCGCTGGAGATTTCCCGTCGCTACGGCTTCCAGCTGCGCTCGGACGACGAGCGCAACAAGCAGATCTTCGAATCGCTGCGCAGCCTGGCCGCGCACGTCGAGCAGAACCGCACCACGGCCTGAGGCATGAGCGGTCGCCATGCGCCTCGCGCCGCCGGGCGCGACTGAGATGGCGGGATGGCGTCTGGCGCTCCTGCTGCTCGCAGGGGTCGCGTATGCAGGCCTGTCGCACTGGATGATGCTGTTCCACGCGGCCGAGCCGTGGGCGGTCGTGGTGCTGCTCGGGCCGCTGTGGCTGTCCGGGCTGGGTCTGGCCGCGGGCCGCTTCGGGCGGCCGGGCGCGGTGGCTGTGTTGCTGGCGGCCGCAGTGTTCTGCGTGCTGGTCTGGCGCGGCGAGGCGGGCGATCCCAACCGCCTGTACGTGCTGCAGCACGTGGGCATCAACGCGCTGCTGTGCGGCTGGTTCGGCAGCACGCTGCGGCCCGATCGGCTGTCGCTCATCGGCCAGTTCGCGCAACGCATCCATCCGCTGACGCCGGCGCACCGTGCCTACACGGCCGCCGTCACGCGGGTCTGGGCGGTGTACTTCGCGGCGGTATCGGCGCTGTCCCTGGTGGTGTATTTCACGCTGCCGTTCGCGGCCTGGTCGCTGTTCTCGAACGTGCTGACACCCATCGGCGTCGGCGTGCTGTTCATCGGCGAATACCTGCTGCGCTACCGCCTGCACCCCGAATTCGAGCGCACACGCCTGGTCGATGCCGTGCGTGCCTTCTATAACAACGTGCCGGCCGAGCGGCCGGCCGCTCCCAAGCAATGACGCAGCGCACGTCCCCACTTCCCCTGCTCGGCGAGCGCGACCTGGACGCGCCCCTGGCCTGGCACCAGGGCCGGCCGGTCAGTGCCCGCACCTTCCTAGCCGACGTGGCGCGGCAGGCCGCGGTGCTCCCGGCCGAAGGTCCGGCCGTCAACGTCTGCGGCGACCGCTATGCCTTCGCGGTCTGCCTGAGCGCTGCGCTGCTGCGCGGCCACGCGAGCCTGCTGCCGCCCGACGCGCGGCCCGACACCCTGGCGCGCGTGTGCGCGCCGCACGCCACGCCCTTCATCCTGACCGACCATCCCGCACTCGACACGCCCGGCCTGCCGCATGTGCCGGTGGTGTGCACGCGCGAAGCGGGCGAGGGTGAGCACGGCGGGGCCGTGCCGCAATTCGACGGCGCCCGGCACGCCGTGAGCCTGCTCACTTCCGGCTCGACCGGCGTGCCGCAGCCGCATGCCAAGCGCTGGGACACCCTGGTCGGCGACGTCGAGGCCGCCGTGCCGAGCCTGTGTGCGCTGCTCGGCCTCGAGTCGCTGCACGGCATGACGCTGGTGGCCACCGTGCCGGTGCAGCACAGCTACGGCCTGGAATCGACCCTGCTGCTGGCGCTGCACGGCGGCGCGGCGTTCGAGAGCGGCCGGCCCTTCTATCCGGCCGACATCGTGCAGGCGCTCGAGTCCGTACCGCGGCCGCGCGCGCTGGTGACCACGCCCTTCCACCTGAAGACGCTGCTGCAGTCCGGCCTGGCGCTGCCGCCAGTCGATCTGCTGCTGTCGGCCACGGCACCGCTGTCGCCGCAACTGGCGCAGCAGGCCGAGCAGGCCACGGGCGGCGTGCTGCTCGAGATCTACGGCAGCACCGAGTCCGGCCAGGTGGCGGTGCGCCGCACCACCCGCAGCGAGGTGTGGGAGACCTTCGGCGCCATCGAGGTGCATGCCCGCACCGGCGACGACGGCGTGGAGCGCTTCGTCTTCGAGGGCGACTTCGTCCCCGAGCCGACGCCGATGGCGGATGTGCTCGAGTTGCTGGACGCACGGCGCTTCCGCCTCTTCGGCCGGGCCAACGACCTGATCCACGTGGCCGGCCGGCGCAGTTCGCTCGGCCACCTGAACTACCACCTCAACAGCATCGCCGGCGTGCAGGACGGCGCCTTCTGGCTGCCCGACGACGTGGCCGACGGCGTGGTGCGGCCGATCGCCTTCGTGGTGGCGCCGGGCGTCGAGGCCCATGACATCGTCGCCGCGCTGCGCGATCGCATCGAGGCCGTCTTCGTGCCGCGTCGCGTGGTGCACGTGGCGTCTTTGCCGCGCGAGGGCACGGGCAAGCTCACGGTGCGCGCGCTGCGCGAGTTCGCCCTGGCGCAACTGGCCGCGGAAGGCGCGCCGGTGCGGCTGACCCACGAGGTGCCACAGGACCATCCCTGCTTCGCCGGCCACTTCCCGGGCCAGCCGCTGATGCCCGGCGCGCTGCTGCTCGCCGAGTTGCAGGAAGCCATGCAGCGCGTGCCGGCGCTGCACCGGCGCCTGGGCGATGCGCCGGTGCTGGCTGCGGCGAAGTTCCTTGCCCCGGTGCGGCCGGGCAGCACGCTGGTGTTCGACCTGCAACCCGAAGAGGGGGCAGGGCGGGGCGTGCGCTTCGACATCCGCTGCGGCGACACCGTGGCCGCCACCGGCCGGTGGACCCCCGGCGCTGCGGCCCCATGAGCGTGGTCGGGGAGGAGATGGGACCCGTGGCGCAGCGCCCGCCCGAGGCGCCGCCGGCCGCCAACGCAGCGGCGCCCGCCGACTGGGCGCAGGCGCCCGAGCGCAGCAACATGGCCGCGCTGCGCTTCATCTGCTGGGTGGCGCTGCGCCTGGGCCGGCCGGTGGCGCGGCTGATCCTGCATCCGATCACGCTGTACTTCCTGCTGTTCTCGCCGTCGCAGCGACGGCACATCCGGCGCTACCTCGAGCGGGCCATCGGGCCGCACGCCGGCTGGGGCGACGGCTACCGCCTGCTCCACAGCTTCGCCTCGACGGTGCTGGACCGCGTCTACTTCCTGCGCGGCCGGCTCGACCTGTTCGACGTCAACGTCACCGGCGTTCCGGTGATCGAGGACGAGTTGCGCGCCGGGCGCGGCGCCTTCCTCATCGGTGCGCACGTCGGCAGCTTCGAGGCGCTGAGCGCCTGCCGGCAGCAGGGCTCGGGCGAGCTCGACCTGCAACTGGCCATGCTGATGTTCCCGGACAACGCGCGGCGCATCAACGCGGTGCTCGATGCGATCAGCCTGCCCGGGCTCAAGCCGCGCGTGATCGCACTCGGCCGCCCGAGCGCGATGCTCGAACTGCGCGACTGGCTCGACGCCGGCCACATGGCCGGCATGCTGGGCGACCGCACCCTCACGCCACAGGAAGAGGCGGCCGGCCAGCGCGGCGACACGATCCTGCTGCCCTTCCTCGGCCGCGAGGCGCCGTTCACCGACGGCCCCTTCCGCCTCGCGGCACTGCTGCGGCGCAAGGTGCTGTTCATGGCCGGCGTCTACCACGGCGGCGCACACTACGAGGTGGTGTTCGAGCCGCTGGCCGACTTCTCCGCCCGCATCACCGACCCGGCACAGCGGGAACAACGCATCCGCGCCGCCCTCGAAGCCTATGTGCAGCGGCTCGAGGCTCTTTGCCGCGCCCATCCCCACAACTGGTTCAATTTCCATGATTTCTGGCAGGAAGATGCGCAGTAGCCTCCACCCACGCTCCTGGTTCGCGGTCGCCCTGTTGGCCCTGGCGGCATGGCTGCCGCCGGCGGGCGCCTGGGCCTTCGAGGTCAAGGACCTCATGGGCCTGCTCGCCCAGCAGAAGAACGGCGAGGCCCGATTCACTGAACAGCGCTACGTGCGCGGCATCGACGGCCCGCTCGCCTCCAGCGGCACGCTGAGCTTCGTGCCGCCCGACAAGCTGGTGCGACGCACGCTGAGCCCGCGGCCCGAATCGATGTCGGTGGAAGGCAATGCCCTGGTGCTGCAGCGCGGCGGCCGCACCCGCACGACCACCGTGGACAGCATGCCCGAGCTCGCCGGCCTGATCGAGGCGATGCGTGGCGCGCTCAGCGGCAATGCCACCCTGCTGCAGCGCTACTTCAGCACCGACCTGAAGGGCGACGCCAGGGACTGGACGCTCGACCTCTCGCCCCTCGATCCGGCGCTCGGCCGCCAGATCCGCAGCCTGCGCCTGAGCGGCCGCGCCGGCGAGCTGCAGGGCGTCGAGATGGAATTCGTCGGCGGCGACCGGTCCGTGATGACCATCGTGCCGGGGCGCGCGGCGCCATGAGCGTGAGGGCGGCAGGTCCGCGGCACCGCTGGCTGGCGCTGGGCGTCTGGCTGCTCCTGCTGCTGGCGGGCGTTGGCGTCATCGCGCGCTCGCATTTCAGCGCCGACCTGTCGGCCTTCCTGCCGGCCAGCCCCGACGCCAAGCAGCGCATGCTGATCGAGCAGCTGCAAAGCGGCATCGCGTCGCGCACGCTGTTCATCGGCATCGAGGGCGGGCAGGACGCGGCCGACCGCGCCCAGGTCTCGCGCGAGATGGGCCGCAAGCTGCGGGCGAGCGGCCTGTTCGACCAGGTGCAGAACGGCGACACTACCGACTGGAAGGACGCCGGCACCTGGGTCTTCGACCATCGCTACCAGCTGTCGCCCGACGTCACGCCCGCGCGCTTCACCACCGAGGGTCTGCGCGATGCGATCCTCGACACCCTGTCGCTGCTCGGGACGCCTGCAGGCAACGCCTTCAAGCCCTTGCTCGACCGCGACCCGACCGGCGAGGCCGCGCGAATCGCCGAGGCGCTGATCCCGCCCACCGCGCCGCGCACCGACGAGGGCGTGTGGGTGGCCCGCGAGGCGCCGCGCGCGCTGCTGCTGGCCAGCACCCGCGCGGCCGGCGGCGACCTCGACGCCCAGGCCGCGGCCATCGCGCGCGTGCACGCCGCCTTCGCCGAAGCCGCCGCCAGCGCCAAGGGGCAGGGCGCCCAGGCGCCGCGTCTGCTGATGAGCGGGACGGCCGTGTTCTCGGTGCAGAGCCGCGACAGCATCAAGTCGGAAGCGATCCACCTCGCCGTGGTCGGCGCCATCGTCATGAGCGGCCTGCTCCTGCTGGCTTTCGCCTCGCTGCGTGCGCTGGCGCTGGCCTTGCTGCCGGTGGCGACCGGCGTGGTCGCCGGCACCGCCAGCGTGAGCCTGATCTTCGGCAACGTGCACGGCCTGACGATGGGCTTCGGCAGCACGCTGATCGGCGAGACGGTCGACTACGCCATCTACTACCTGATCCAGGCGCGCCAGGTCGCGACGGAACGCGCCGGGCTCGCCGGCTGGCAGCGCTGGCGCGACGTGCATTGGCCCACGGTGCGCCTCGGGCTGCTGACCTCGGTGTGCGGCTTCGCGGCGCTGGTCTTCTCGGGCTTTCCGGGCCTGGCGCAGTTGGGCGTCTTCTCCATCGCCGGGCTGGTCGCGGCGGCGCTGGCGACACGGTTCGTGCTGCCGGTCCTGGCGCCCAATGGCGCCACCGGCAAGGGCCTGCGCCGCTACATGGCGCAGGTGGCGGGCGCCATCGTCCATGCGCTGCCTCGGCTGCGCCTGCCGCTCATGGCGCTGGGCGTGGCGGCGGCGGCGCTGATCGTGTGGCAGGGCCAGGAGCTGTGGCGCGCCAAGCTCAGCTCGATGAGCCCGGTGCCGCGCTCCGCGCAGCTGCTGGACGAGAGCCTGCGCAACGACATCGGCGCCAGCGAGGCCGCGACGCTGGTGGTGGCCTATGGCGACACCGTCGAGGCGGCGTTGCGCAACGCCGAGGCGGCGGGCGCGCGCCTCGACAAGCTGGTCGACAGCGGCGAACTGCTCGGTTACGACACCGTTACGCGCTTCCTGCCGAGTCAGCAGGCCCAGGCGCGCCGGCTGGAGGCGCTGCCCGATGCCGACACGCTGCGCGCGCGCCTGGCCGAGGCGACCACCGACCTGCCCCTGTCGGCACAGCGCCTGGCACCCTTCGTGGCGGAGGTCGAGAAGGCGCGTACGCGCCAGCCGGTCGGCCTCAAGGACATGGCCACCGGCCCGCTCGAAGCCGTCGCCAACGCGCTGCTGTTCGAGCGCCCCGGCGGCGGCTGGGCCGCCATGCTGTCGCTGCACACCGGGCCGAAGTTCGAGCACGCGAAGGTGGTCGCCGCGCTGGCCGGCCTGCCCGACGTGACGGTGGCCGACGTGGGCCAGGAGCTCGGCGACCTCTACGACCGCTACCTGCACGACGCCTTCGTCCAGGTGGCGCTGGGCGCGCTCGCGGTGGTGCTGCTGCTGGGCATCTGGCTGCGGTCGGCGCGCCGCCTCTTCGCCGTGTGCCTCCCGCTGGTGGTGGCGGTGGTGCTCACGCTCGGCGCCATGGCCGCGATGCACATGGCGCTGAGCATCCTGCACCTGGTGGGCCTGCTGCTGGTGGTGGCCGTGGGCTCCAACTACGCGCTCTTCTTCGACCAGCTGCAGGTGACGGGCCATGCCGACGAGGACACGCTGGCCTCGCTCATGCTGGCCAACCTGACGACCGTGGTGTCGTTCACGCTGATCGCCATCTCGGCCATTCCCTCGCTGTCGGCGATCGGGCAGGTGGTCGCGCCCGGCGCCTTGCTGGCGCTGCTGCTCTCGGCCGCTTTCGCCCGCACGGGCAGGGCGTCGACTCCAGCCTCAAGCGAGGCGCCATGAGCGCCGCCGTACGTTCCCCGACGCCCTGGCGCCTGCCGCCCTTCGTGCGCGCCAGCGCAGTGCTGCACCTGGCGGCGCTGGCGGCGGTGGTCGTCGCGCCCTCGCTGTGGCCGTGGGCGCTCGCGGCGGTCTTGCTCAACCATGTGGCGATCACCGCCATCGGGCTCACGCCGCGCAGCCGCTGGCTGGGCGAGAACATCACGCGCCTGCCCGCCGCGGCCGTCGCCCGGCGCCAAGTCGCACTGACCATCGACGACGGGCCCGAGCCGGCAGTGACGCCCGCCGTGCTCGACCTGCTCGATGCGGGCGGCCACAAGGCGACGTTCTTCTGCATCGCCGAACGCGTGCAGGCGCACCCTGATCTGGCGCGCGAGATCCTGGCGCGCGGCCACAGCATCCAGAACCACACGGCGCGGCACCGGCACGATTTCTCCTTCCTAGGCCCGCGCGGCTACGCGGCGGAGATCGAGCGCGCCCAGCAGATGCTGGAGGCCGTGACCGGCGAGCGCCCGTGCTGCTTCCGCGCGCCGGCCGGGTTGCGCAACCCTTTTCTCGCGCCGGTGCTGCACCGGCTGGGCCTCACGCTGGTGAGCTGGACCCGCCGCGGCTTCGACACGCGTGAGGGCGATGCGGCCAGGGTGCTGGCGCGCCTGACCCGCGGGCTGGCCGCGGGCGACATCCTGCTGCTGCACGACGGCAATGCCGCACGCACCGCTGCGGGCCGGCCCGTGGTACTGGAGGTGCTGCCCGCGCTGCTCGCGCGGCTGGACGCCGAAGGCCTGCGCTCGGTGGCCCTGCCCGAGGCGCTGAGAGAGACCCCATGACCACCGCCATCCTCACTCCCGACGCCGCCTGGCGCGAGCTGCACGACCAGGCCAGCGCCCCGTACAGGCAGGGCGGCAACTTCGCGTGGCACTTCGCGCGCGGCAAGCTGGGCTACGACCCGGCCTTTCGCGGCATCGTGTCGCGTGGGCTGATCGGCCCCGGGCGCCCGCGCATGCTCGACATCGGCTCGGGCCAGAGCCTGTTCGCCAACCTGCTGCACAGCATGGCCGGCATGCAGCGTGCGGGCCGCTGGCCGCAGGGGTGGGCCGCGACGCCGCCCGCGCCCGTGTACACCGGCATCGAACTCATGCCGCGCGACGTGGCACGGGCCCAGAAATCCGTGGGCCACATCCAGCCCCAGCCGACCATCGTGTGCGGCAACATGTGCACGGCGGAGTTCCCTCCATGCGACGTGGTGGTCATCCTCGACGTGCTGCACTACGTCGACCTGGCTGCGCAGGAGGCTGTGCTGCTGCGCGTGCGCGATGCGTTGCTGCGTGGAGCCGGCGAGCGCACGGTGCCGGGCCGCCTGCTGCTGCGTGTCGGCGACGCGGCCAGCAAGCGCGGCTTTGCCATCAGCCAGTGGGTCGACCGCACGGTGACGCGCATCCGCGGCCACAAGGTGTCGCCGACCTGGGGCCGCACGCTGGACGAATGGATCGCGCTGCTCCGGCGCCTGGGCTTTTCCGTGCAGCCCGTGCCGATGAGCAAAGGCACGCCCTTTGCCAACGTGCTGCTGGTGGCCGACATCGAGGCTTCGACAAAATGACCGCTCCCCAGACCCTCGACCGCGCGGGCATCGCCGCGCGCATCCCGCACAGCGGCGACATGTGCCTGCTCGACCGGCTCGAACGCTGGGACGCCCAGTCCATCCACTGCACGACGGCGCGCCATGCCGACCCGGCGAACCCGCTGCGCACCGCCAGCGGCCTGATGAGCGCCTGCGCCATCGAGTTCGCCGCGCAGGCGATGGCGCTGCATGGCGGGCTGCTCGCCGCCGAGGGCAGCGAGCCCTCGGCCGGCTTCCTGGCCAGCACGCGCAACGTGCGGTTGAACAGCGCGCGCTTCGACGACCGTCCCGCCCCGCTGCACCTGCATGCCGAGCGCCTGTCGGGCGACGTGAATCAGGTGATGTACGCCTTCCGCGTCGAAGACGGCGCGGGCCGCCCCGTGGCCGACGGCCGCGCGGTGGTCGTCCTCAACACGCCGCTGCCCGCGGCCTCCTGAACCTGTTCGGACCTGCTCCCATGACCTCACTCCAAGGCAAGCGCGCCCTTGTCACCGGTGCCAGCGGCGCCCTCGGTTCGGCCATCGCCGAGCGCCTGGCGCGCGACGGCGCCACCGTGCTGCTGCACGCCAACGGCCGGCGCGACGCCATCGAGGCGCTGGCCTCGCGCATCGCGGCGTCGGGCGGCCAGGCCGAGTGCCATGTGTTCGACCTGACGAGCGACGAAGGCACGGCCCAGGCCTGCGCGCGCATCCTCGAAGCGGGCCCGGTGCAAGTGCTGGTGAACAACGCCGGCGTGCACGACGACGCCGTACTGCCCGGCATGCGCGCCGAGCAGTGGCACAAGGTGATCGACGTGTCGCTCAACGGCTTCTTCCGCGTGACGCAGCCGCTGCTGCTGCCGATGCTGCGCACGCGGTGGGGCCGCATCATCAACATCTCGTCGGTCGCGGCGATCACCGGCAACAAGGGCCAGGTGAACTACGCGGCCGCCAAGGGCGCGCTCAACAGCGCGACCAAGGCGCTGTCGCTCGAAGTGGCACCGCGCGGCGTGACGGTGAACGCCATCGCGCCGGGCATCATCGCGTCGCCGATGGCCGACGCGGTGTTCGATCCGGCGCTGATCCAGCAACTCGTGCCGGTCAAGCGCGCGGGCACGCCGGAGGAGGTGGCGGCGCTGGCGGGTTTTCTCGCCGGGCCGGAGGCGGCGTACATCACGGGGCAGGTCATCTCGATCAACGGCGGGATGGTCTGAAGACGGCTCAATCGGCGAAAGTGCAATCGGGCTGTGGCGCTTGCTGCTTCTGCGTTGTGGCCGAAATCGTCACGTTCGTTACTTTCTTGGCTGGGCTTGTTTTTTTGGGCGCTGACCGGTGGCTTGTTCCGTCGTCGCTGTCGATCGGCCGGCACGACCGGCTGGGGCGCTGGCGGCGGCCGCGGGCCTGCGTTCTCCGGCGCTGGCTCGCGCTGACCGGCTTGCCTTGCGAGAGTTGTGCTCGCTGTCCATCGACGTGCTGGAGGGACTGCACGGCGCCGCGAATGGCGCCTGCGCCCGCAGGCCCACGACCACCGCCCTGAACCGCTGCGCCTCATCCTCTCAAGTCCCCTCTCCCTCTCCCTCCCCCGCTGGGGGAGGGTCGGGGTGGGGGCACGCGGCGACTGAAAAAGCTGTGCCCCATCCAGCGCCGGGGGTGCCCCTCACCCCACCTCTCCCCAGCGGGGAGAGGAGTCAAACCGAACGCGCCCGCCCCATGCCGGCCGAACGCGCGCCCGGTCCAGGCCGGCGCCGCCGGCCGGGTTCAGACCCGCACCCGTCACTCACCCCAGGTTCGGCCTCGCAAAAAAGAAGACAGCCCAGGGAACGGGGACCTCCACGGCCCTCAGGGCCGCCGAACCTCCAGCGGCTGCTTCGACCAGTACACCCCCGCCAACTGGTCCAGCCGCACTGTGCCGCCCGTCGACGGCGCATGCACGAAGCGCCCCTCGCCCACGTAGATGCCGGCATGCGTGGGCCGGCCGCGGCCGAAGAGCACCAGGTCGCCGGTGCGGATCTCGTCGATGCCCACGGGCTCGCCGAAACCGCTGAGCTGCGCCACCGTGCGCGGCGGCACCAGGCCCGCGCGGCTGCGGTACACATAACCGATCAGCCCGCTGCAGTCGAAGCCGCTATCGGGCGTGTTGCCGCCGTAGCGGTAGGGCGTACCGACCAGCCCCAGCGCATGGATCGCGATGTCGTCGGACTGCGAGGGCGTGAGCGGCGGGTAGTAGATGGTGCGCGGTACGGCCGGTGCGCGGCTGCCGGTCGGCGGGCTGGCGCAGCCCGACAGCAGGGCGCCGCACAGCAGTGCTACCAGCAGCGGCGCGGAAGTCAGGGAAGCGGTGCGAAGCGGCAAGACCAGGCGCATGGCGGTGGCGGATGAGCTGGAATGCTATGAAGTTTATAGCTGCCCGCGCCCGTCCCGCCTGCCTTGGCGCCCGAAAAGAGGGTCAATCGTGGGCCGACCGCAACGTGCGGGCTGTGCGGCCCAAGGCTCAGCGGCTCTGCCAGAAACCCCGGTGCGTGGCCACCATCTCCTCGGCCACCGCGTCGACCGGGCCGATCACCTCCACGGCGCGCTGGCCACGCGCGAACACCTCGCGGCAGGGCAGGCTCAACGTCGGGTTCTCGGGGTGGTCGCCGGTGAGGGCCAGCAGCGCGGTTTCCTCGGCGCCGTACAGAACACGCCCGATGCCCGCCCAGTACACCGTGCCGGCGCACATCGCGCAGGGCTCGAAGGTGGTGACCAGCGTGCATTGCGCGAGGTAGGCGCCGGGGTAGTTGGCCGCGGCGGTGCGGGCGAGCGTGGCCTCGGCGTGGTTCACCGTGTCGATGTTGCCCTGCTCGGCGAGCACGGTCTCGCCATCGGGCGCCAGCAGCAGCGCGCCGAATGGGTGTCGGCCCATGGCCATGGCACGGCGCGCGACGGCGTCGGCGCGGCGCAGGTGGCGGGCGCACTGGTCGGGGGTGAGGGTAGAAGCAACCGGTGAGGTGTTCATGGAGGAGAAGACGAGAAGCAAGGTTGGGTGAGAGACGAGTCGTTCAGCGCCACTGCAGCAGCAGCGACCAGGGCTGGCGACTCATGTGGCGGTCGACGCAACCCGGGGTGCCGGCCACGCAGCCGGCGGGCTGGTAGCTCGGGTCCAGGCGCCGCGTGCCCGGGGCGAAGTCGAGCCGGCGCAGGGTCACGGACTGCAGCACATTCCCACCGATGGCGTCGAAGCCTTGGGCGTCGACCTGCGTGACGACGTCGCAGTGCATGGGCAGTGCACCGCCGCCGGCTTCGCGGCGCGCCAGCGCGTCGCCGAGCTTGTCGAAGCTGTCGAGTTCGGCCTGCGAGCCCCGCGCCTGGCACACGAGATCGCCCACGCGCGGGGTGGTGTGGGTGAGGTCGCAGGTGCGCAGCGCATAGGGCGTGGGCTCGCCGGTCTGCTCGCGCTGTGTGGCGGCCCAGGCGGCGCCGGCATAGTCGGCATGGGCTTCGGAGAACGCGAACTCCTCGGCCTGCAGGCCGGCCTCGCGCGCCAGCCAACTGACGAAGGCCGCGGACCAGGGGGTATCGACCACGGCCACGCGGTCGATCGCGATCTGCAGGGCGCGCAGTTCGGCAGACGACAGGCCCTGGTCGGGACCCACGCCCAGGCCCTGCAGGTGCGACGCACTGGCTTGCTGCAGCGCCTGCTGCAACAGCCGCCGGTCGGCCGGTCGCAGGGCGCCGAAGCGCACTTGGGAGGGCAGGCGGCCGTCGGCGTCGACGGCCTCCCAGTAGCCGATCACACGCTGCCAAGGCGGCGCGACGCGCAGGGAGCGTGGTGTGTCCTCGGCCTCGTAGCTGCCGGCGTCGAGCAGGCGGCCCTGCGCGTCGAGGGCCGGGCTGCCCCAGGCGGCGTGCTCGCGTTGGGCGAGCGCGGCAAGCTTCAGTGCGCGCGGCGGCGCGGGCCGCTCGACGCCTGCGCTGCACAGCGCTTCGACGGTCTGCGCCGCAGCGGCGGATTCGGGAGCGAGGAGGGCGCCGAGCGACAGGGCCGCGACGGCGAGACAAAGAGGAAGGCACTGGCGCATGCCCGGTGGAGCATAGCCCGCCCCGGGCATGGCATCGTCGCCGCTCAGCGCCCGAGGTGCCGGTCGAAGAAGCGCGCGATGTCGGTGAAGGCCTCGCGCGTTTCCGGCGCATCGGGGTTGATGCCGTACTGCGCGTGCGACTGGCCTTCGTACACGTTCAGGTCGGCCTCCACCCCGGCGCGGCGCAGCTTGCGGTGCGTGCGCACGGTGTTCGACAGGAAGAGGTCGCGCGTGCCGCTGGTGAGGATGGCGGGCGGAAAGCCCGCGAAGTCGCCGTAGATCGGCGAGAGCTGCGGGTCCTTGAGGTCCCGCCCGTTGGCGTAGAGCAGCGCCGCGCGGCCCAGCCAGCCGTCCCAGGTGACGAGGATGTTGTCGATCCACTCCGCCGTCTGGTAGGTGTCGCCGATCTTCGCGATGTCCGACCAGGGCGTTCCGGGCGCGATGGCGCCGGGCAGCGGCACGCCTTCGGCCTTGGCGCGCAGCACCAGCGCCAGCGTCATCGCACCGCCGGTGGAGGTGCCGAACACCGCCATGTTGCGTGGCGCGTTGGTGCGCACCAGTTCTTTCCACACGGCCATGGCGTCGTCCATCGCGGCGGGGTAGGGGAAGTCGGGCGGCATGCGGTAGTCGACCGAGACCACCTTGTAGCCGCCGAAGCTGGCCAGCAGCATCGCTTCGGGCAGGGCCGACTCGCGCGGCCCGAACACATAGCCGCCGCCGTGCACATGCATCAGCAGGCGCCGCTCGTTGCCGGGCGCGATGCTGCGCGGCGTGACGACGAAGGCGTTGACACCCGCAATGCGCGTGGCTTGCACATCGACGCGCAGCTTTTCCTTGAGCGCCGGGATGGCGGCGATCACCGGCGCGGCGCGACTCTCGACCAGCGCTTTCCATTCGGCCGCGTTGCGCGGGGCGGCGTTGAAGTGCGGCGGGTAGGGTGCCGCGATCAGCGCCTGCATCTGCGGGCTGACCTCGGCCGTGGGCGGCGGGCTGAGCTGCGCCGGTGAGCGGCGCGGCCCGGGCTGGGCGTTGGCGGCCGCCTGTGCGGCGGCCTTCTCGGCATAGCCCGCGGGATTCTGCGCGCAGGCGCCAAGCAGCGCGGCCAGTGCGAGGGCCGCGAGCGATCGGGTTCGTAGCTGCATATCGTCGTGTCTCCGGAGTGCGCCTCATGTTCGCACCCGGGGACCAGGGGCCGGCACCCGATCAAACCCGGGGGCCGCGCGGCCGCGGTGAGGCCCTTGGTTCGCTTTTCGCCGCGTCGCGGCCGCTCAGCCGCCTTGCGAGCCGCGGTGTGCCCAGCCGGTGGTGCGCTTCTCGATCGCGCTGAAGAGCTCGTACATGACCATTGCCATGGCGCCCACGACCATCAGCCCGGCGAAGGCCAGGCCCATCTGCATCGCCGAGCCGGCGCTGATGAGCAGGTAGCCGATGCCTTCGTTGGCGGCCGTCATCTCCGACACCGTGGTGCCGACGAAGGCCAGCGTGATGGCGACCTTGAGCGAGGCGTAGAAGTACGGCATGGAGCGCGGCAGGCCGATCTTCATGAGCACGTCCCAGCGCTTGGCGCCGAGCACGCGCAGCACGTCTTCCAGCTCCGGCTCCAGCGTGGCCAGCCCGGTCGCGATGTTGACCATGATCGGGAAGAAGCTGATGAGGAAGGCCGTGAGGATCGCGGGCCCGATGCCGATGCCGAACCACACCACCAGGATGGGCACGAAGGCCGCCTTGGGCAGTGCGTTGAAGGCGGTCATGAGCGGGTACATCGCCGCGTAGGCCAGGCGCGAGCTGCCGATCACGAAGCCCAGCAGCACGCCCACCACGATCGCCAGGCCGAAGCCCGCCATCGTCACCCAGAAGGTGCGCCAGGCGTGGCCCGCGATGATGGTCTTGAACTCCCAGAACTGCGTCCAGATGCGCCAGGGGCTGGGGAAGATGAAGTCCGAGACGTTGAAGGCCGAGCAGATGATCTGCCACAGCACCAGCACGGCCACCAGCAGCAGCCAGGGCGACCAGCGTTCGAGTTGCTTGTTGTTCATGGAAGGGATGCGGAGGTTCTTGAAATCGGACTACCGGACGCAGAGGGCGCAGAAGTCACGCAGAGGACGCAGAAGGAATTCGGATGGGTTTCTTTTGCGTTCTCTGCGAAACCTTTGCGACCTCTGCGTCCGGAAGTCCGTCTTCATGCGACCTCCCCGGTGGGCGCCGCCTGCCGCATCGCCCCGATGTGGCTTCGCAGCTCGTGCACGATGTCGCTGAACTCCTTGGTGTAGGTCACCTCGAGGTCGCGCGGACGGGGCAGTTCGATCTCGCGGCGCACGACGAAGCGGCCGGGCGACTTGCTCATCACGTACACCGTATCGGCGAGGAACACCGACTCGCGCAGGTCGTGCGTGACGAGGATCACGTTGAAGCGCTGCTCGGTCCAGAGGTCGCGCAGGATGCACCACAGTTCCTCGCGGGTGAAGGCATCGAGGGCGCCGAAGGGCTCGTCCAGCAGCAGCATCTTGGGCTCGTGGATCAGCGCGCGGCAGATCGACGCCCGCTGCTGCATGCCGCCCGAGAGCTGCCAGGGAAACTTGTCCTCGTAGCCGCCCAGGCCCACCTTCTGCAGCAGGCGGCGGGCGCGCTCCTCGTACTCCTTGCGCTTGCTCTTGAAGCTGGAACGGTAGGGCTCGACGATCTCCAGCGGCAGCAGCACGTTGTCGACCGTGGTGCGCCACGGCAGCAGCGAGGGCGCCTGGAAGGCCATGCCCGAGATCTTGAGCGGGCCGGTCACCGGCTGGCCGTCGATGCGGATCCTGCCCATCGAGGGCATCTTCAAGCCCGTCGTGAGCTTCATGAAGGTGGACTTGCCGCAGCCCGAGGGGCCGACGATGGCGATGAACTCGCCTTGCTTCACCTTCAGGTCGATGGCTTCGACGGCGAAGTGGTTCTCGCGCAGCAACTGCTCGTTGTAGGCGAGCCAGACGTCCTGGAAGTCGACGAAGGGGGTGTCGGTGTCTGCCATGGTTCAGATATGAAAAGGGCCTGCGACGCCCGTGGGGCGGGCGCAGGCCGCTATAAAAATCAGAGCAATGCTATGAGGCGGGCCTACTTTTTGAGGATCGCCAGTTCGGACGTGGGCGGCAGCAGCGCGCTGGTCCACACGGCGTCGGGGCTCACGCGCGTCTTGGTGTTGAAGGCGTCGGACACCTGCGAGGCCATCAGCGACAGGCGGCCCGGGTTCACCACGCCGAAGCCTTCCGCCCTGGCGTCGGGGCTGTTGATGACGGTGTCGATGGCCAGTTGCAGGCGGCGCGTCTCCAGCTTGCTGTCGATGATGCCGTCGCGCGCCTTGACCGACTCGATGGCGACCGCCGGATTGGCGATGACTTCCTTGGCGCCCTTGGCGAAGGCCGAGAGGAAGGCCTTGACGACTTCGGGCTTCTCCTTGATGAGCTTGGGCGAGGCGATGATGACGTTGCCGTACAGCTTCACGCCGTAGTCGGGGTAGGGCAGCACCACCACGTCGGCCGCCTTGGCGCCGCGCGCCTCGAGGTTGAGCAGCGAGGTGAAGGTGAAGCCGGTGATGGCGTCGATGTCGCCGCGCATCAGCATGGTCTCGCGCAGCGTCGGGTCCATCGCGGTCCAGTTCACGGCGCCGATGTTGTTGGCCTTGGCGAAGATCGGGAAGGCGCGGCGGCCGGCGTCGAACACCGGGGCGCCCAGCTTCTTGCCGGTGAGGTCGGCGGGCTTCGTGATGCCGCTCTTCTTGAGCGCCATGACCGAGGCCGGCGTGTTGTTGTAGACCATCATCACCGCGACCGGCTTGTTCGGGCTGTCGGGGTTGTTGGCGTGGAACTCCATCAGCGCCGCGAGGTCGGCGAAGCCCATGTCGTAGGCGCCCGAGGCCACGCGCGTCACTGTGCCCCCGGAGCCGTTGCCCGCGTCGATGGTCACGTCGATGCCGGCGTTCTTGAAGTAGCCCTTGGCGGCCGGGTGCAGGAAGAGGGCGGCCGGGCCTTCGAAGCGCCAGTCGAGCTGGAACTTGATCGGCGTGGTCTGCGCCTGGGCCGTGCCCAGCCCGAAGCAGAGGGCGGAAGCGGCAAGGAAGGACTGGAGGAGTTGTCGCTTGTTCATCGGTGACTCGGGATAAGGAATGTCACGATTCAAGCAATAAGGGTGCCCGCACGCCATTGGTGCGAATCCCGAGCGAGGCGCCAAAGCGGTGCGGGTCGCCGATGCCGGTTTTCGTGTGAAAACCCGCAGGAGCGGTCAGCCCTTGGTCATGCAATACGCCCCGCTGCGTGCACCGTTGCGGGGCGTATTTCGAGGCGATGCACTACTTCTGGATGTTGGCGTCGGCCACGGCCAGCGCCGTCATGTTCAATACCCGGCGCACGGTGGCCGAGGAGGTCAGCACGTGGGCCGGCTTGGAGGCGCCAAGCATGATCGGCCCGACCGTCACGCCGTTGGCCCCCGTCATCTTCAACACGTTGTAGAGGATGTTGGCCGAGTCGATGTTGGGGCAGATCAGCAGGTTGGCCTCGCCGGTGAGCGTGGTCTCGGGCATGGCCGTGGTGCGCACGTCTTCGCTGAGGGCGGCGTCGCCATGCATCTCGCCGTCGCATTCGATGTCGGGCGCCATCTGCTTGAACAGGTCGGCCGCCACGCGCATCTTGCGGGCCGAGGCGCGTTCGGAACTCCCGAAGTTGGAGTGCGAGAGAAACGCCACCTTGGGCGGCAGGCCGAAGCGGCGCACCTCGTCGGCGGCCATCAGTGCGATGTGGGCCAGCAGTTCGGCGCTCGGGTCCTCGTTGACGTGCGTGTCGGCGATGAAGAGCGTGCCGCGGTCCAGCGTCAGCGCATTGAGGGCCGCGAAGCCGGGTGCGTCGCGCTTGCTGCCCAGCAGCTGGCTCAGGATCTTGAGGTGGCTGTCGAAGCGGCCGACCAGGCCGCACAGCATGGCGTCGGCATCGCCCAGGTGCACCATCAGCGCGGCGATGGTGGTGTTGGAGCGGCGCACCATCGCCTTGGACGCCTCGGGCGTGATGCCGCGGCGGCCCATGAGCTTGTGGTACGCCTCCCAGTAGGTGCGAAAGCGCGAGTCGTTCTCGGGGTCGACGATCTCGGCGTCCTGCCCAAGACGCAGGCGCAGGCCGGCCTTCTTGACGCGCATCTCGATGATGTCGGGCCGGCCGATCAGGATGGGGAATGCCAGGCCTTCGTCCACGGCCAGCTGGGCGGCACGCAGCACCCGGTCGTCCTCGCCTTCGGCGTACGCCACGCGCTTCTTGGCCGCCACCTTGGCGGCACTGAACACGGGGCGCATGAACATGCCGGTCTGGTAGACGAAGCGCGTGAGGTGCTGGCGGTAGGCCTCCATGTCCTCGATCGGGCGGGTGGCCACGCCCGAGGCCTCGGCCGCCTTGGCCACGGCCGGCGCGATGCGCAGGATCAGCCGCGAATCGAAGGGCTTGGGGATGATGTAGTCGGGCCCGAAGGACAGCTCCTGGCCCGCGTAGGCGGTGGCCACTTCCTCGGAGATGTCGGCCTTGGTCAGGTCGGCGATCTCGCGCACGCAGGCCAGCTTCATCTCTTCCGTGATCTTGGTCGCGCCGCAATCGAGCGCGCCGCGGAAGATGTAGGGGAAGCACAGGACGTTGTTGACCTGGTTCGCGTAGTCCGAGCGGCCGGTCGCGATGATGCAGTCGGGCCGCACGGCCTTGGCCAGCTCGGGGCGGATCTCGGGTTCGGGATTGGCCAGGGCGAGGATGATCGGCTTGTCGGCCATGGTCTTGACCATGTCGGCGGTGAGCACGCCGGGCGCCGAGCAGCCGAGGAACACGTCGGCGTCCTTCGTCACGTCGGCCAGGGTGCGTGCGCCGGTGTCGGGCTGGGCATAGCGGGCCTTCGATTCGTCGAAGCCGCCGGCGCGGCCCATGTAGATCAGGCCCTTGGAGTCGCAGGCGTGGATGTTGGCGGGCTTGGCGCCCAGGCCGACCATGACGTCCAGGCAGGCGATGGCGGCGGCGCCGGCGCCCGAGACGGCGATCTTCACGTCTTCGATCCTCTTGCCCACCAGCTCCAGGCCGTTGAGCAGCGCCGCAGCCGAGATGATGGCCGTGCCGTGCTGGTCGTCGTGGAAGACTGGGATGTTCATCCGCTCGCGCAGCTTCTTCTCGATGTAGAAGCACTCGGGCGCCTTGATGTCCTCGAGGTTGATGCCGCCCAGCGTGGGTTCCAGCGCCGCGATGATGTCGACCAGCTTGTCGGGGTCGCGCTCGGCCAGCTCGATGTCGAACACGTCGATGCCGGCGAACTTCTTGAACAGGCACCCCTTGCCTTCCATGACGGGCTTGCCGGCCAGCGGGCCGATGTCGCCCAGGCCCAGCACGGCCGTGCCGTTGGTCACCACGCCGACCAGGTTGCCGCGGGCCGTGTACTCTGCGGCCTTGCTCGGGTCGGCCTGGATGTCCAGGCACGGGTAGGCCACGCCCGGCGAGTAGGCCAGCGACAGGTCGCGCTGGTTCATCAGCGGTTTGGTGGGGGTCACCGAAATCTTGCCCCTGACGGGCGTGCGGTGGTATTCGCGGGCGGCGTCGCGCAGGGCTTCTTCGGCCGGTGACAGCTTCTGGGTCATCCAGACTCTCCTTGGTTCTCGGACACGGGACATCTGCTTGCAGAAAAGCAGAAGGAGAGGCTACCGCAAAGCGGCACCTCTCCCAGGGGGTGAAACTACGAAAGCCGGCGTTTACCGATGCGTATCGGGCATCACCGGATGTTGCGCCAGCGCCTCCAGGGCGCGGACCAGGGCCGAATGGTCGTCCTGCCCGTGGCCCAGGGCGGCGCAGGCGTTCATCAGCTGGGCCGCACCGGCCGTCTGCGGCAGCGCGACGCCCAGGCTGCGGGCGCTCTGCATCGCGAGGTTCAGGTCCTTCTGGTGCAGTGCAATGCGAAAGCCCGGCGCGAAGCTGCGCTCGATCATGCGTTCGCCGTGCACCTCCAGGATGCGGCTGGACGCGAAGCCGCCCATCAGCGCCTGGCGCACCTTGGCGGGGTCGGCGCCGGCCTTGCTGGCGAACACCAGCGCCTCGCCCACGGCGGCGATATTCAGCGCGACGATGATCTGGTTGGCGACTTTGGTGATCTGGCCGGCGCCCACATCACCCACGAGGGTGACGTTCTTGCCCATCTTGTCGAGCAGCGGCCGCACGTCCTCGAAGGTGCCTTCCTCGCCGCCGCACATGATGGTCAGGCTGGCCGCCTTGGCGCCGACCTCGCCGCCGGAGACGGGCGCATCGACGTACCCACAGCCCAGCGCGGCGATGCGCGCCGCGAAGTCCTGGGTAGCGATCGGATCGATGGAGCTGCAGTCCACCACGGTCTTGCCGGCCGTAAGTGCTGCGGCGACGCCGTTCTCGCCAAAGAGCACCTTCTCCACGTCGGGCGTGTCGGGAACCATGATGAAGATCACGTCCGCATGGCGAGCGACCTCGGCCGCGCTGGCGCAGGCCTCGGCCCGGCCCGAGATGGCCTCGGGCACGTCGCCGCGCGTGTTCACGAAAAGGGTGTGTCCAGCATCGATCAGGTGGCCGGCCATCGGCGTGCCCATGATGCCCAGGCCGATGAAGCCGATGCGGCGGGGGGTGTTCGTTGCGTTGCTCATGGTGTTCTTCCTTTTCAGGCGGTGAGCGCCTGGCGCCAGCCCAGGCCTTCGGTGGTGGTGGTGCGCGGCTTGTATTCGCAGCCGATCCAGCCCGTGTAGCCGATCGCGTCGATGTGCCGGAACAGCCAGGGATAGTGGATCTCGCCGGTGCCCGGCTCGCCGCGGCCCGGGTTGTCCGCAAGCTGGATATGGCCGATGTGCGCCAGGTGCTTCGAAAGCGTGTGGCCCAGCTCGCCCTCCATGCGCTGCGCGTGGTAGATGTCGTACTGGATGCGCAGGTTGTCCGCGCCCACGGCGTCCAGCAGCGCCAGCGCCTGGTCGGTGCGCGAGACGAAGAAACCGGGGATGTCGAAGGTGTTGATCGGCTCGACCAGCAGTCGCAGGCCGGCCTGCTCCAGTTCGCGCGCGGCGAAGCGCAGGTTCTCCACCAGCGTGGTCTGCACGTCGCCGTGCGTGGCGCCAGCCGGCAGCTTGCCCACCAGGCAGTTGAGCTGCGGGCAGCCGAGCGCAGTGGCGTAGTCGATCGCCCGGCCCACGCCGGCGCGGAACTCGGCCACGCGGTCGGGGTGGCAGGCGATGCCTCGCTCCCCCGCATCCCAGTCGCCGGCCGGCAGGTTGTGCAGCACCTGCACGAGGCCGTTGGCCTTGAGCGCAGCCGCGAGCTCGTGCTTGTCGAAGGGGTAGGGGAACAGGTACTCCACCGCTTCGAAGCTGGCCTGGGCGGCGGCTTCGAAGCGCTGCATGAAGGGCAGCTCGGTGAAGAGCATGGTGAGATTGGCGGCAAATTTGGGCATGGGGTCTATCAAGGTGTGTTGGATACGGACATCCGGACGCAGAGGTCGCAGAAGTTACGCAGCGGACGCAAAAGAAAATCCAATTTCTTCTTGCATTCCTTCTGCGTCCTCTGCGAAACCTTCGCGTCCTCTGCGTCCGGATGTCCGGGTTCAGTCCAGCATCGCCGCAGCGATCGCCGTCGGCGCATCGGCCGCGTCTTCGGCCAGGGGTTCGAACTCGTTGATGGCGTCGATCTCGGTGCCCATCGCGATGTTGGTCACGCGCTCGAGCATCACCTCGATCACGACCGGCACCTGGTACTCGGCCATGAGCGCCTCGGCGCGGCGGATCGCGGGCTGCATCTCGTCCTGCCGGTGCACGCGGATCGCCTTGCAACCCAGGCCCTCGACCACCTTCATGTGGTCGACGCCGTAGTTTCTTTCGACGCCGGCATCGGGCGCGGCGTTGATGTTCTCGAAGGCCAGCTGCACGCAGTAGTCCATGTCGAAGCCGCGCTGCGCCTGGCGGATCAGGCCCAGGTAGCTGTTGTTGACCACGATGTGGATGTAGGGCAGCTTGAACTGCGCGCCCACCGCCAGCTCCTCGATCATGAACTGGAAGTCGTAGTCGCCCGACAGGGCCACCAGCTTGCGCGTCGGGTCGGCGGCGCGCACGCCCAGGGCCGCGGGGATGGTCCAGCCCAACGGGCCGGCCTGGCCGCAGTTGATCCAGTGCCGCGGGTTGTAGACGTGCAGGAACTGCGCTGCGGCGATCTGCGACAGCCCGATGGTGCTGACGTAGCAGGTGTCGCGGTCGAAGTTGTTGTTCATGCACTGGTACACGCGCTGCGGCTTCATCGGCACGGCGTCGAAATTCGTCTTGCGCAGCATCGTGCGCTTGCGCTCGCGGCATTCGCCGGCCCACGCGCTGCGGTCGGGCAGGCGGCCGGCGGCCTTCATGGCTTCGGCCACCTCGACGAAGAGCGCGAGCGCCGCCCTGGCGTCCGAGACGATGCCGTAGTCGGGCGTGAAGACGCGGCCGATCTGCGTCGGCTCGATGTCCACGTGCACGAAGGTGCGGCCCTTCGTATAGACGTCGACCGAGCCGGTGTGCCGGTTGGCCCAGCGGTTGCCGATGCCCAGCACGAAGTCGCTGGCCAGCATCGTCGCGTTGCCGTAGCGGTGGCTGGTCTGCAGGCCACACATGCCGGCCATCAGCGGGTGGTCGTCGGCAATGCTGCCCCAGCCCATCAGGGTCGGGATGACCGGCACGCCCGTGGCCTCGGCGAAGCGCACCAGCAGGTCGCTCGCATCGGCGTTGACGATGCCGCCGCCGGCCACGATCAGCGGGCGCTCGGCAGCGTTGAGCATGGCGATGGCCTTCTCGACCTGCGCCCGGGTGGCGGCCGGCTTGTAGACCGGCAATGGCTCGTAGGTGTCGATGTCGAACTCGATCTGCGCCATCTGCACGTCGAAGGGCAGGTCGACCAGCACCGGGCCGGGCCGGCCCGAGCGCATGAGGTGGAAGGCCTGCTGGAACACCTGCGGCACCTGGCCGGGCTCGCGCACGGTGACCGACCACTTGGTGACAGGCTTGGAGATGGTCTCGATGTCGACCGCCTGGAAGTCCTCCTTGTACAGCCGGGCGCGCGGCGCCTGGCCGGTGATGCACAGAATGGGAATCGAATCGGCCCAGGCCGAGTACAGGCCGGTGATCATGTCGGTGCCGGCCGGCCCGCTGGTGCCGATGCACACGCCGATGTTGCCGGCCACCGCGCGGGTGTAGCCTTCCGCCATGTGCGAGGCGCCCTCGACGTGGCGCGCCAGGATATGGGCGATCGTGCCGTGCGTTCGCAGCGCTGCGTACAGCGGGTTGATGGCGGCGCCCGGCACGCCGAAGGCCTGCGTCACGCCTTCCTTCTCCATCACCAGCACGGCGGCCTGGGCCGCGGTCATCTTTGCCATGCACTTGTCTCCTTGAACATGGCTGCACTGTAGGAAAGAGGAGTTGGGCGCAGAAGCGTCGGACGGGCCATAAAACCTATTCCCGGATGGAATAAGTCGCTACGATGCAGCCATCGGAGAAGGGGATGCGATGGACCGGCTGCAGGCGATGGAGATGTTCGTGCGCGTGGTGGAGACCGGCAGCTTCTCGAAGGCTGCACGCGAGTTCAACACCACCCAGCCCACCGTGACCAAGCAGGTGGCCGCCATCGAGGCCCGGCTGAAGGTGCGGCTGCTCAACCGCAACACGCGCGGCGTGAGCCTGACGGAGCCCGGAGCCCTCTACTACGATAAGTGCAAGGCGATCGTGCGCGAGGTGGAGGAGGCCGACAGCGTGGTGCGCCTGCGGCAGACCCAGGCGCAGGGGCTGCTGCGCATCGGCACCTCGGTGGCCTTCGGCCGGCGCGTCGCGGTGCCGCTGGCGTTGGCCTTCATGAAGCGCAACCCGCAGGTGCAGGTGGACCTGAGCTTCGAGGACCGCTATGTCGACTTGGTGGCGCAGGGCATCGACGTCGCGATCCGCATGGGCAAGCTGGCCGATTCGTCGCTGGGGGCGCGTTTCCTCGGTACCAATCCCTGGGTCATGGTGGCGTCACCGGCCTACTTGCGCCGCGCCGGCGCGCCGCGCCGTGCGCAGGACCTGAGCGCCCACACGGCGCTGATCTACAGCAGCGTGGTCGGCGACGACGTGTGGCGACTGCGCACGCCGCGGGGCGAGGCGGTCAGCGTGCCCGTCACCGGGCGCCTGCGCTCGAACAACCTCTCGGCCGTGCTGGCCGCGGCGCGCGACGGCATGGGCATCGCGCTGATGCCGCGCTACGTGGCCAGCGATTCGCTCGCGCACGGCAAGCTGCTCGAGGTACTGCCGGATCACCCGCTGCCGGAGCAGGAGATCCACGCCGTGTTCCCGTCGCCCAAGCTCGTGCCGGGCAAGGTGTCCAGCTTCGTGGCCTTCCTGCAGGGCCACTTCGGCGAGGGCTGGTGGGATGCGCGGGCCTGAGGGAGGCCGTTGCCTTCACGTTCAGGGGGACGGGGGCGCGTTGCCGTCTTCTTCGTTGGAGGCCGCGTACAGGCTCCACACGGCCATGAAGAGCGCCGCGATCACCGGCCCGATGACGAAGCCGTTGATGCCGAAGATGGCCATGCCTCCGATGGTGGAGATGAGCACGATGTAGTCGGGCATCTGGGTGTCCTTGCCCACCAGCAGAGGCCTGAGCAGGTTGTCCACCAAGCCGATCACGAAGACGCCGACGAAGATCAGCGCCAGGCCCTTCCAGATCACGCCGGTGGCGAGGAACCAGATCGCGACGGGGGCCCAGATGAGTGCGGCGCCCACAGCGGGCAGCAGCGACAGGAAGGCCATCACCACGCCCCACAGCAGGGCGCCCTGCACCCCCAGGAACGCGAAGGCCATCCCGCCGAGCAGGCCCTGGGCGGCCGCCACGGCGACGTTGCCCTTGATGGTCGCGCGGATCACGGTCGTGAATTTGTTGAGCAGGTAGTGGGTGTGCGGCTTGGCCAGCGGAAGCGCGTTGCGGATGGTCTTCGACAGGTCGCTGCCGTCGCGCAGCAGGAAGAACAGCAGGTAGAGCATCACGAAGAAGCTCACGATGAAATCGAAGGTGTTCTGCCCGATCGACAGGGCCTGCTGCCCGATGGCCTGGCTGGCCTGGGCGGCGCCGGCCGACAGCTTGGACAGCATCGCCTCCATGTTGCCCAGGCCGAAGCGGTCGAGCAGGCTCAGCAGCCATCTGGGCAGTGCGTTGACCACCTGCTGGAAGTAGGCCGCGAAATTCATGTCGCCCGAGCGCACGCGCTGCGCGACCTCGGCCACGTCCTGCACCAGGGAGACGGTGATCATGATCAGCGGCAGGATCACGATCACCAGCACGATGCCCAGGGTGGCCAGCGCGGCCAGGGTGCGCCGCTTGCCCATCTTGCCCAGGAACCAGCGGTACAGCGGAGTGAACAGGATCGCCAGCGCCATGCCCCAGAACACAGCGCCGAAGAAGGGCATCAGGATCCAGCAGAAGGCCGCCGTGACGGCGAAGAGCAGGGCGAGGAACACGCCGCGCTGGAGCGAGGGGGAATTCATGGTGGGCCGAATGTAGCCGAGGCCCGCGTCGCCTTGCCGTCAGCGGACGCGCCGGGGCAAGGCAATCGGCGCCAGGTGGAATGCAGCCGCGTCGCCGGTTCGGGCGATGGCAGTGCCGAACCCGAAGGCGGTGCGATCGGCGCACCTGCGGGAGAACCTGTCGGCGGTCGAGCGGGTGCTGGACCGGAACACGCTCGCCATGCCCGCCGAGCGCTGCCCCCTCGCTTCGCGCAGGCCGCCGCTGGCGATGGTCCGAGCGTGCTTGGATGCCGGCGCAGTGGCGCCTGCGTCAGTGCGCCTCGGCCTGCTTGGCCGCCGCGATCGCGGCCTGCTCGTCGAATTTCGCGCCGTTGAGGAACATGTTCAGCAGCACCGCGCAGATCGAGGTGAGCAGGATGCCCGACTCGATCAGCGAATGGATACCGTGCGGCATCCATTGTTTGAAGTTGGGGGCGAGCAGGGGAATCATTCCGACACCGATGGACACGGCCACGATCATGGCGTTGTGGCGGTTGTTCTTGAAGTCCACGCCGCCCAGGATGCGGATGCCCGTGGCAAGCACCATGCCGAACATGACGATGCCGGCACCGCCCAGCACGACCGTCGGCAGCGATTCGACCAGCGCCGCCATCTTGGGCAGCAGGCCCAGCACGATGAGAATGACGCCGCCGGCGACGCAGACGAAGCGGCTCTTCACGCCCGTCACCGCCACCAGCCCGACGTTCTGCGAGAAGCTGGTGTAGGGAAAGGTGTTGAACACGCCGCCGATCAGCGTGCCCAGGCCGTCGGTGCGCAGGCCGCGTGCCAGGTCCTGCTGGCTGATCTTGCGCTCGGTCATCTCGCCCAGCGCGAGGAACATGCCGGTGGACTCGATCATCACGACGATCATCACCAGCGTCATGGTCAGGATCAGGAACGGGTCGAATGTCGGCATGCCGAAGTGGAAGGGCAGCACCACGTCCACCCAGGCCGCCTTGCCGACCTTCTCGAAGGTCATGAGGCCCATGGCCGCGGCCACGACGGCGCCGATCACGATGCCCAGCAGCACCGAGATGTTGGCGACGAAGCCCTTGGCGAACTTCACGATCAGCAGGATCGACACCAGCACAAGGGCCGAGATGCCGACGCCGCTGAGGTCGGCGTACTTGGGGTTGGGCACCGTCGGCACGATCGCCAGGCCCTTGGGCGCGGGCGGCAGCGAGGAGCCCGGGGAGGTCACCTCGGCCAGCCACTTGGCGTAGACCGGGTCGACCACCGCCGGGGCCGTCGGGCCCACCGGGTTGCCGAAGATCCAGTTGATGCCCACGCGCATCAGCGTGATGCCGATGACCGCGATGATCGTGCCCGTCACCACCGGGGGGAAGAAGCGCAGCATGCGGCTGACCAGCGGCGCGATGAGGATCGAGACGATGCCCGCGCCGATGATCGAGCCGAACAGCAGTTGGGCACCGGCCTGGCCTGGATTGGCGTTGGCGATGGCCACCATGGGCGCGACCGAGGCGAAGGTCACGCCCATCATCACCGGCAGCTTGATGCCGAACCACTGCGTGGCGCCCATGGCCTGGATCAGCGTGGCGATGCCGCAGCAGAAGAGGTCGGCCGAGATCAGCAGCGCCACCTCGTCCGGGCTCAGCTTGAGGGCGCGGCCCACGATGAGCGGCACGGCCACCGCCCCCGCGTACATGACCAGCACGTGCTGCAGGCCGAGGGCCGTCACTCTGCCCAGCGGCAGGCGCTGGTCGACGGGGTGGACGGACGTGGACGCGGACGCACTCATGGCGACTCTCCTGGTCGAGGTGGAGCGGGATGCAGCAGGAAGCGACCGCAAGAATAGGCTTTAGCTCCGCATCGAAAAAGACGCACAATTCAATAAATCAATCGGATTGCACGATCAATCATGGCGATGTCATGAGCATCAAGTCCGCGCTGCCGGAGCTGCGCGTCTTCACGGCGCTGGCCGAGAGCGGGCATTTCACTCGCGCGGCCGAGCGCCTGGGCATGTCGCAGTCGTCGCTCAGCGCCGCGCTGGGCAAGCTCGAGCGCGTGCTGGGTGCGCGCCTGTTCGATCGCCACACGCGCGCCTGCCGCCTCACCGACGCGGGCATCGCGTTGCTCCCGGCGGCGCAGCGGCTCGTGGCCGATTGGGACCACCTGGTTGCCGACGCGCGGGACTTCACCCGCTTTGCGCGTGGCCGGGTGGCCATTGCGGCGCCCAATGCCCAATGCGCCCTGCTGCTGCCGCCGGTGATCCGGCGCTTTCGCGACAGCCATCCGGGCGTGCGCGTGGAACTGCATGACGTGCCCGAACACGAGGTGCATGCCCTGGTGCGCGGCGGCATTGCGGACCTGGGCATCGCCACCCAGACCGACGCGCGCAGCGACCTCGTCGCCACGCCGCTCAACGCCGACGAGTTCATCGCCGTGATGGCGCCGTCGCACCCGGTGGCGGCCCGCCGCAGCCTCGAATGGGCGCAGATCGCTCGCGAGGACGTGATCGGCTACCTGCCCGGCAACCCGGTGCGGCGGCTGCTGGAGGAAAAGCTCGCCGAGCGCGGCATCGTGCTGAACTACACCTTCGAGATCGCCCTGCCGTGGACCATGATGGGCCTGGCCCGGGAGGGGCTGGGCGTGGCCGTGGTGACGATGGCGCTGCGCCCGCTGGCGCAGTGGCACGGTCTGGAAGTGCGAACCGTGGGACGGCCCCAGTTCGCGCGCACCATGACGCTGCTGCGCGCGCCAGGCAACTCCATGTCGCCTGCGGTGGCGGCGTTCCGGGATGTGCTGATGTCGGCGGTCCCGTGAACGCCCGGGCGGCGTATCCACGTACGAAAATGAAGAAAAACGGGCCCCAGCGCCCGCGCAATCTGGGCTGCCAGCTATCAATTCGATAGCAACGCAGCACGTTTCTCCGACAGGGCCTTCCTCTTTCCGCCGTCCGCGTGCCGGGCGGCTGCGGTCGAAGATCGGCGGGCGCGATTCATCGCGCCAGGAGATTTGCAGATGAGCCTTGCCACATGGATCGGCCACCGCGCCATGCAGCCCTTCAGCCGGGCGCTCCCGCCGCTGGGCGAGACCGAACGCGCCGCGCTGGAGGCCGGCACGGTCGGTTTCGAAGGCCAGCTCTTCGCCGGCCGGCCCGACTTCGACGCGCTCGTCGGCATGGGCCCCAACCGCCTCACGCCCGCGGAGCAGTCGTTCCTCGACCACGAGGTGCGCCAGCTGTGCCGCATGCTCGACGACCACGCCATCGACGAGGCGCAGGACCTGCCGCCCGAGGTCTGGCAGTTCCTGCGCGAGAAGCGCTTCTTCGGGATGATCATTCCGCAGGCCTTCGGCGGCCTGGGCTTCAGCCACCACGCGCATGCCACGGTGGTGGCGCGCATCGCCACCGTCAACGTGGCCACCGCGGTCACGGTGATGGTGCCCAACTCGCTCGGCCCGGCCGAGTTGCTGCTGCGCTACGGCACCGAGGCGCAGCAGCAGCACTACCTGCCGCGCCTGGCCGACGGGCGCGAACTGCCGTGCTTCGGGCTGACCTCGCCCTATGCGGGCTCCGACGCCGCGGCGATCCCCGACCGCGGGGTGTTGGTCGAGCGCGAGTTCGAGGGCCGCATGACGCGCGGCTTCCTGGTCGACTTCGACAAGCGCTACATCACGCTCGCGCCGGTCGCCACCGTGGTGGGCCTGGCCTTCCACGCGCACGACCCCTCGCAGGCCGAGTGGGCGCGCGACCTGGGCATCACCTGCGCGCTGATCCCGGTGCCGCAGCCCGGCATGGAGATCGGCCGGCGCCACCGGCCGATGGATTCGGCCTTCATGAACGGCCCGATCCGCGGCGAGCAGGTGTTCGTGCCCATGGACTGGGTCATCGGTGGCGAGGCGCAGGTCGGCCAGGGCTGGCGCATGCTCATGGAATGCCTGGCGGCGGGGCGCGCGATCTCGCTGCCGGCCCTGGGCTCGGCGATGCAGCAGACCGCGCTCTTCGTGGCCAACGGCTATGGGCAGATCCGGGAGCAGTTCGGCCTGCCGATCGGGCGCTTCGACGCCGTGGCGGGCCTCGTGGCCGGCATGGCGGCCGAGCTCTACGCCACCGACGCGGCGCGGCGCTACACCGCGGCCGCGCTCGACGCCGGCGAGCGGCCCAGCGTCGCCAGCGCCATCCTCAAGGTGCAACTCACCGAGGCCGGGCGCCGCGCCGTCAACCATGGCATGGACATCCTGGGCGGCAAGGGCATCATCGCCGGGCCGTCGAACCTGCTGGGCATCGCCTACCGGCAGGCGCCGATCGCCATCACCGTGGAGGGCGCCAACCTGCTGACCCGGGCGCTGATCGTCTTCGGCCAGGGGGCCGTGCGCTGCCATCCGCATGTGCAGGCCGAGATGGCTGCCGTGCAGGCCAAGGACGAGGAGGCGCTGGGCCGCGCGCTCATCGCGCATGGCCGGCACGTGGCGCGCAACCTCTTCGTCAGCCTGTTCGGCGCCGGCGTGCGCGGCAACCCGCCCGATGCGCTCGCCCGCGAGGCGCGCCTGATCGCGCGCATGAGCGCCAAGTACGCCTTCACGGCCGACCTGGCGATGGGGCTGCTGGGCGGCAAGCTCAAGCGCATGGAACTGCTGTCGGCCCGCCTGGGCGACGTGCTGGCGCACCTGTACCTGGCCAGCGCCTGCGTGTGGCGCTTCCAGGTGATGGACCAGGCCTCGCCCACGATGCTGCCGGTGGCGCGGGCCGCCATCCGCCTGCAGCTCGACGCGGCGGCGGGCATCCTGCGCGAGCTGTACGCCAACCTGCCCACGCCCGGCTGGCGCGCGCTGGGCGCTCTGGTCATGGCCGGCACCGGCCGCCTGGCGCCGATGCGCGACGTGCCGCTGCTGCAGCTGGCCGAGCAGCTGCGCACCGAGCCGGCGCTGGTCGCGGCGCTGGTGCCCGACCTGGCCCGACCCGCCGCCGGCGGCCTGCGCGACCTGATGGAGGCGCTGGAACTGGCGCAACGCCTGGGCCCCGAAACGGCGACGCTCAACCGCGCCCTGCGCCGCACCCGCTCGCTGGACGAGGCGGCCCGATCGGCCCGCGATCCGGCGCTGGCGCGTGCCTACCTCGAGGCGGCCGACCGCGTGATCCAGGTCGACGACGTGCCCGGCCCGTCCAGCCGGCGCCAGTCGCAGCCGGCCAACGAGGCGCCGGCGGGCTTCACTGCGGCGCGAGAGAGCGCAGGGCCTGGGCCGTCGGCGCATCCGCCGGAAAGAAGGACTCCACGGCCAGTTCCTGCAAGGTGACGTCGACCGGCGTACCGAAGATCGTCGTGGTGCTGATGAAGCGCAACACGCCGGCGTCGGTGCGCAGGCAAAAGGGCACCACCACGCTGGACAGCTCGCCGCCGCCCGCCGCGGCCTCGCTGCCGGGGTCGGCCACCGGGTAGGCGGCCAGTTCGTCGTGCAGGGCCTGCAGCTGCGCGTCGCCCGTCGCGGCGATCTGCTGCTGCAGCCGCTCCAGCAGGTGCGCGCGCCACTGCGCCAGGTTGGCGATGCGCGGCGCCAGGCCCTCGGGGTGCAGGCTCAGGCGCAGCACGTTGATCGGCCCTTCGAGCAGCTGCGGCGCCGCGCCGGCCATCAGCAGCGGCACCAGCGCGTTGTGCGCCACCAACTGCCAGTGGCGGTCGACGGCCAGGGCGGGGTAGGGCTCGTGCCCCTTGAGCACCAGCTGCACGGCCTCGCGCGCGGCGGCCAGGGCGGGGTCGTCGAGCGCGCGCTGTCGGTACATCGGCGCGTAGCCGGCTGCCACCAGCAGCGCGTTGCGCTCGCGCAGCGGCACGGCCAGGCGCTCGGCCAGGCGCAGCACCATCTCGCGGCTGGGTGCGGCGCGGCCGGTCTCGACGTAGCTCAGGTGGCGGGTGGAGATCTCCGCTTCCTGCGCCAGGTCGAGCTGGCTCATGCGGCGGTTCTGGCGCCAGTGGCGCAGGTGCATGCCGAAGGGGTCGCGGGCGCCGGGGCGGCCGGCGTGGGCGTGGGCGGTCGTCATGCGGCGGATTCTGGCGCGGCCCGTCGCGGCGCAGCCATGACCTGCGAGGTCATCGACCGTGGACGGCGCGGGCGGAATCATTGGCTCCAACGCCGAGGGAGTCGCCCGAGGCCGAGCACCCCACCCAGGAGTCAACCATGTCCTCGATCTTCGCCTCGCCCCGCAACCGTTCGGGCTGAGCTTGCCGAAGCCTCGCGCGGCGCTTCGACGGGCTCAGCGTGAACGGACCCATGGATGGAGCCCGAGATCTGATCAGTCGTGTGCCAAATCGGCCCCGGGCGCCCGTGGGACGGGCGCAGGTAGCTATCAAATCAGGAGCAACCGGATGCCGCCTGGCCCCGCATGGACGCGGGCTTGGCCGACCACGCCGGTCATCGAAGCCTGCTATCTTTGTGGAGAACCACGAACCACAAGGAGTGCCCTCATGGCCGTCGCCGCCCAACATGCCTTCGCCCCCGCCCTCAAGACCTTCAAGACCGCTTCGGGCAAGGCCGGCCGCTACTGGTCGCTCAAGGAGCTGGCCAAGCAGTACCCCAACGTGAACAAGCTGCCGGTGTCGATCCGCATCGTGCTGGAGTCGGTGCTGCGCAACTGCGACGGGCAGAAGGTGGCGGCCGAGCACGTGGAGCAGCTGGCCAACTGGGCGCCCAACGCCGAGCGCACCGAGGAAATCCCCTTCGTCGTCACCCGCGTCGTGCTGCAGGATTTCACCGGCGTGCCGCTGCTGGCCGACCTCGCCGCCATGCGCAGCGTGGCTGCGCGGCAGGGCCAGGCACCCAAGGCGATCGAGCCGCTGGTGCCGGTCGACCTGGTGGTCGACCACTCGGTGATGGTCGACCACTACGGCACGCCCAAGGCGCTGGACCTGAACATGAAGCTGGAGTTCTCGCGCAACAACGAGCGCTACCAGTTCATGAAGTGGGGCATGCAGGCCTTCGACACCTTCCGCGTCGTGCCGCCGGGCTTCGGCATCGTGCACCAGGTCAACCTCGAGTACCTGGCGCGCGGCGTGTACAAGGCCGCCGACGACCATGCCGACGTGCCCACCTGGTACCCCGATTCCCTGGTGGGCACCGACAGCCACACCACCATGATCAACGGCGTGGGCGTCGTCGGCTGGGGCGTGGGCGGCATCGAGGCCGAGGCCGCCATGCTCGGCCAGCCGGTGTACTTCCTCACGCCCGACGTGGTGGGCTTCGAGCTCACCGGCAAGCTGCGCGAAGGCGTCACGGCGACCGACCTGGTGCTGTACGTCACGGCCATCCTGCGCGGCGAGAAGGTGGTGGGCAAGTTCGTCGAGTTCTACGGCCCGGGTGCCGCGTCCATCCCCGTGCCCGACCGCGCCACCATCGGCAACATGGCGCCCGAGTACGGCGCCACCATGGGCTTCTTCCCGGTCGACGAGAAGACGATCGACTACTTCCGCGGCACCGGCCGCACCGAAGCCGAGATCGAGCGCTTCGAGGCCTACTACAAGGCGCAGGGCCTGTTCGGCATGCCGGCCGTGGGCGAACTGCACTACACCAAGATCGTCAAGCTCGACCTGTCCACCGTCACGCCCAGCCTGGCCGGCCCCAAGCGCCCGCAGGACCGCATCAACCTGGGCGACCTGGCAACCCGCTTCTCGGAGCTGTACAGCAAGCCGGTGGAAGCCAACGGCTTCAACCAGCCGGCCGACAAGCTGGGCAAGCGCTACGCGATCGGCCAGGCCGTGAAGGAGCCCGAGCCCCAGACGCCGCCCACCCGCAACGGCGCGCCGATGGACGTGGTCGAGATGACGGCCAACCGCCCGACGCAGGCCGCCGCGCATGTCACGGCACCGCGCTCGCCGGCCGGCGACGTGACCATCGGCAACGGCGACGTGCTCATCGCTGCCATCACCTCCTGCACCAACACCTCGAACCCCAGCGTGCTGCTGGCGGCGGGCCTTCTGGCCAAGAAGGCGGTGGAGGCGGGCCTCAAGGTCAAGCCGCACGTCAAGACCTCGCTCGCGCCCGGCTCGCGCATCGTCACCGAATACCTCGAGAAGACGGGCCTGCTGCCCTACCTGGAAAAGCTGGGCTTCTACCTGGCCGGCTACGGCTGCACCACCTGCATCGGCAACGCCGGCGACCTGGCGCCCGAGATCAACGACGTCATCACCAAGAACGACCTCGTGGCTGCGGCCGTGCTGTCGGGCAACCGCAATTTCGAAGCGCGCATCCACCCCAACCTGAAGGCCAACTTCCTCGCATCGCCGCCGCTGGTGGTGGCCTTTGCGATCGCAGGCAACGTCACCGTCGACCTCATGACGCAGCCCGTGGGCAAGGGCCACAAGGGCAAGGACGTGTACCTCGGCGACATCTGGCCCAGCGCGCACGAGATCGATTCGCTGCTGCAGTACGCGATGAACGCCAAGGCCTTCCGCCAGAACTACGAACAGATCGCCGACAACCCCGGCAAGCTGTGGAGCGCCATTCGCGGCGTGACGGGCGAGGTCTACAACTGGCCCACCTCGACCTATATCGCCGAACCGCCCTTCTTCGAGGGCTTCAAGATGAAGCCGCATGCCGCCACGCCGGGCTTCACCGGCGCGCGGGTGATGGCCCTGTTCGGTGACTCGATCACCACCGACCACATCTCGCCGGCCGGCGCCATCAAGGAGAGCTCGCCCGCCGGCCAGTGGCTCAAGGCGCACGGCGTGAAGAAGGAAGACTTCAACAGCTACGGCTCGCGCCGCGGCAACCATGAAGTGATGATGCGTGGCACCTTTGCCAACGTGCGCATCAAGAACCTGATGATCCCGCCCGGCCCCGACGGCTCGCGCGAGGAGGGTGGCGTCACCCGCTTCCAGCCCGGCAACGAGAAGATGTTCATCTACGACGCCGCGATGAAGTACATGGAGCAGGAGGTGCCCACCGTCATCTTCGCTGGCGAGGAATACGGCACCGGCTCCAGCCGCGACTGGGCGGCCAAGGGCACGCAGCTGCTGGGCATCAAGGCCGTGGTGGCCCGCAGTTTCGAGCGCATCCACCGCGCCAACCTGGTCGGCATGGGCGTGCTGCCGTTGCAGTTCCGCGGCGCCGATTCATGGCAGAGCCTGGGCCTGACCGGCGACGAGAAGATCGACGTCGTCATCCAGGGCGAGCTCAAGCCCCAGATGGACGACGTGAAGATCGTCGTGCACAAGCCCGACGGCAGCCACCAGGAAGTGACCGTGCGCCTGCGCATCGATACGCCGATCGAAGTCGAGTACTACAAGCACGGGGGGATCCTGCCGTTCGTGTTGAGGCAGTTGTTGGCGGCGTGAGGGTTCCGCCTGGGTTGATGGGAGGCCCGCTTTCGCGGGCTTTTTCTTTGAGCGTCAAGGTCCGTTAAGCATCGGTAGCCGGCTTTCGGTTGAGGCAACGAACTCTCCCAGCAGGCTCGCGACCAGTCACTGACTTGATGGACCCATGATAGGCAGATGGGCACTAAGCTGTATATTCATACAGTATGCCATCCATTTATGCCACCGCCTCGTGTTGCAGTGAACCTTACCTGGTGATGCTCGCGGCAGTAGGTATCCGGTTACTTCAGCGCATTAGGCCCGTAGTTGATATTGGGAATCGAACCCTCACGTCCGCGCCCGCAAATATGTTACAAAAGGTGCGCTCGAAATGCGAGAGGTATACAAAAAGATCAATGGATGCCATCCATGACAAGGCGCCGCGGGAGACTGTTGGGCGCACCACGGTGACACGATTCCGAATGCAGTTTCAAGCAGCCGCCTACGCGGCACTTGAAATTCTGAGCGGTAAGGAGGTCGACCGTGTTTATTGCGACTACCACGACGACTTCGTCGTGCGCCGCACTGTCGCTGGCGTTGTCGAGTATCACTTCTTCCAAGTCAAGACTAAGGGCAAGGCCAACCAGCAATGGGACGCTCACGCGGTCTTCGCGCTCAAAAAACAAGGCGCGCTCGATACGGAAGAAAAGCTCGAGGCGATTCGAAACAGTATTGCGGGAAAGCTGTTTGTGCACACAGTGGAGTTTGGCGAGCAGTGTCGCGAGGTCACGGTACTCAGCAACGTGCACTTTGCCGACGATGTCCACGAAGTCGTCGCCGACCTCTCAGCCGGGTCGTCCAACAAAAAGTACATCCGCCAGTTCATTGAGAAGTTCGCAGACATCGTCTCTCCTGGCAAGCCGATGTCGTCGGAAGAGATCGAGGCGGCCCGGAAGAAGCTGTCCGTGCTCGCAAACGTTCAATACATCGGCGACACGCTCGACGCGTTCGCTATGGCCGCGCACAACGCCATCTGGAGGCACAGTGAAATCGAGCTCCAGCAGCAGGAGGTGGAACGCATCGCCAACAGTTTGGTGACGCTCGTCGAGGAAAAGTCCTGTGCTCCGATCGGCGGCCTGTTCAAGTCCGACATCGACATGGCAGCCAGCGTTGGCTTGGAAGACCTGCTCAAGGTCCTGAGCATATCGACACAGGTGTATCAGACCTTATTGGATGGCGGCGATCCAGGGGCGATCAAGGCCGCATCCATCCTTCAGCGCAAGCTGAAGGAGGTCGGCGCCACCGACTCGATGATTGAGGCCGCCTCGCGGGCAAAGGTTTCATGGGACGTCTGGGTGCGCAGCGCACGGCACGGGTCGCCAGACTTCACGTTCAACGTCCTGCTCGAAGAAATCGACAGCAAATGTAAGGCTTGGCTGCTCGCCGGCGGTGCTTTCGAAGACCTTGAAAACTTCATTCAAGGCATCCTGAACTCAAGTATCGGCAAGAAATTCCCGGCGCTGAATACCGATCTCGTATTCGGAGCATTCTGCGCCGCTGTCGTCAGAAGGTCGACGCGATGAGTGCAGCCGATTTTTTCAGCGAGGCAAAACGGCTCAATTTGAAGCTGAGGCTGTCCGGGGACGGGCCGTCTCCGGCGCACACACTTGACAACGAGGCGCTCTTTCAGCTGCCCTTGCTTGCCATGACCATCTTGGCGATCTCGAAGGGACTATCCAAGCCCGAATTGCCAGAAATTGGTCAACTGGTGGGTGAGTGCTTAGAGCGCACCGTCGCTGGCTTCAAAGGTTCATCGCAGGACATCGGCTGGTCCGGGAACCTTCGCATCAGGACGATCAAGGCGCTCACATTCTTGGAATCAACCGGGCAGGTCACCATTGACGAAGCCACGCGCCGCATTTCCGCGACCGACCTCGGCAAGAAGGTTTACGCCGGTGCCATCGATGGTGAACGCCTCTTGGCTGTTTCGATGAAAACGATAGAGCTGAGCTACCAGTACATCAGGGATGAAGCTCGGGCTAGGAGGGAAGTGAATTGAGGCTGAAGTCACTGCAAATCGAGCCCCTGGGCGAGGCGGGGTGGGAAAGCCCTCTGCTGGAGGTTGGCCATCGAACCACGATGTTGTTCGCCCCGAATGGCAGCGGGAAGACGCCGATCATACGAGCACTCGCGTCAGCACTCGGCTTTCCAAACAAGTTTCGAAACGACATCCTTGAGAAGTGCAAGGCAGTTGTTCTGCATGCGGAGTCTGAAGGCCAGCCTCTGAAAATTCGCAGGGTGATCGGGGCGACGAACAACGAGTTCTACGCGACGATTGAATTCAATGGCGAGCAGACCGAGCATCATGAGGAAGGCTCCTTCTCAATCGCGCTCTTCAAGCTACTCGGTCTTAAGCCTCCACGGCTTGTATCGAATAAGGGTGAAGAAACGCAGCCCTACATCTCCACGCTGCTACCGGTTTTCTACTTAATTCAGGGTTACGGGTACTCTGCCGCATACAAGTCTCCCAGTCCGTTCATTGAAGACCAGTTCGCGGAGATGGTCCGCTTCGCCTTTGGGCTAAATCCCAAGCACTCCTACGAGGTCAAGAAGAACCTTATCGAGGAGAAGAGCGCCCTCGAAGCACAGACGCGCAAGATCGTCGGGGCGCAACGGGTGCTGGAGTACCAAAGCCGCGGAGTCGACGCCAGCGACGCCAACCAAGCGGTGTTGATGCGAACGGTAGAGGACCTGACCCAGCAAATCGACGCACTTCGTGCATCTGTCGATGCCAAAGGAACGGCCAGTTCCACGCTCTCCGAGATGCTGCGCCAGAAGGAGGTCCAAATCCGCGCCCGGCAGGTTGAGCTCTTTGACCTGCAAAACCGAGTGGCTGGCATCGAGACTATCCGAGCTGAGATTGATGGTGAGGTCAAGACGCTTGGTCTGAACGAAGAAGCCCGGCGCGTTTTCACGTCGTTTCAAGAAATCTGTCGCGTGCCGAACTGCGGGCTGTTCCTGGGTAGCACAGAGTCGTATGGGAAGAACCTCTTGTACCTGAAGGATCAACTCAAAGACCTCGAGCGCAACAGCCTTCGCGCCGAGATCCGAGTCGAGCAGTTGCAAGAGCGTCTCGGCGAACTGGATGTGGAGCGGCAGACACTTGTCGACAGCCTCGACTCGCCTACGACTTCGGGCGTCGATCAGTTGGTGACGGCTGTTAAGGCGTTGACCAAGCAACTCGTCGACGCGCAGTCAGAATTGGGCCGGATATCAGCGCTGAAGGATGAGCGCTCGAAGCTGTTTGAGCTGGAGAAGGAGCGGGACCGCATTCAGGACCGTATCGACGGCCTGTCCAACACGGGCAGAGCCGACAACGATTTCAAGAAGCTCCGCTTGACTCTGCGTGAGCTCACCGTCAAGTGGATGCAAACGCTGGTGACGCAGAATGTGTCGACAAACGTCGACATTGACTTGAACCTTCGGTTCACGTTCGGTGGTGAAACGATTGAGACCATTGGCAGTGGCGGCTCCAGCAGCACGACGATTCGTTTGGTCCTCGCCATCCACGCTGCCCTGTTTGAGGCGTATCTATCCGATAAGTCTCGTCCGTTCCGCTTCCTAATCCTCGACACCCCAAAGCAAGAAGAGCTCCATACTGCCGACCTGGCTCAGTACCTCAAGGAGCTGGAGAAGATGTGTGAAGCGAACAATGCTCAGCTTGTCTTCTCCTCCACTGAATACGACCATCCCACCGGTCCGAAGGACAAGCGTTGGCTTCCTGGATACCGTGGCCCCGACAAGCCGATGTACCTGGGCAAGCGCGAAGAATTGTTGGCCGATGCCGTGTCACCGAAGCGGTAGGAGCAAGTGCAAGTTTGCCTTCGCCTTAAACGGTCGCTCTAAACAGGCGCCGACACCGCAAAGAAGTGGAGGACCCGGGTTCGTGAACAGCGTTCTTGCGAGCCCGCGTCTGTCGAACATCGGGTACGTGCCGGATCTGTCACTCCCCCGAATATGGCGGGCCTCTGACCATTCTGAAGCCGTAGCTGCCATTTAGGCGCCCTACGCCCAGCGCCCACCGAGCCCACAATACCCACAAATGAGAACCACTCTTATTTGATGCGGTATGCTTCCACCGCCCTCCGTCGAGTGCGGTGCATGTGTCCAGCGCCGGCTCCGGGGGCTTTGCCTTTTCCGGACTCCGATGCTCATTCCCTTTCTCATCATGCTGCGCGAAGGCATCGAAGCCGCGCTCATCGTCGGCATCGTCGCCAGCTACCTCCAGCAGAGCGGCCGCGGCCGCCTGATGCCGGCTGTGTGGGTCGGTGTGTTGCTGGCAGTGGCGCTGTCGCTCTTCGCCGGCGCCGGTCTGCAACTGATGGCGGCCGAGTTTCCGCAGAAGCAGCAGGAGCTGTTCGAGGGCATCGTCGGCCTGATCGCGGTGGTCATGCTGACCTCGATGGTGTTCTGGATGCGCACGACGGCGCGCTCCATCAAGGGCCAGCTGCACGCGTCGATCGACAGGGCGCTGGGGCACGGTGACGGCCAGGGCTGGGCGCTGATCGGCATGGTGTTCCTTGCCGTGGCGCGCGAGGGGCTCGAATCGGTGTTCTTCCTGCTGGCGATCTTCCAGCAGAGCAGCGGCTGGGAGGCGCCGGTGGGCGCACTGGCGGGCATCGCGGTGTCGGTGGTGATCGGCTACGGCCTGTACTCGGGCGGCGTGCGGCTGGACCTGCGACGCTTCTTCCGCTTCACGGGGCTGTTCATCCTGCTGGTGGCGGCGGGGCTGCTGGCCGGCGTGCTGCGCAAGCTGCACGAGGCGGGCGTGTGGAACCAGCTGCAGACAGTGGTGTTCGACATGAGCGCGACGCTGCCCATGGACAGCCCGCTGGGCGCCGTGCTGTCGGGGCTGCTGGGCTACCAGGCGGCGCCGGTGGTGGGCGAGGTGATCGTCTACCTGGCCTTCCTGGCCGTGTCGCTGTATTTCTTCCTCCGGCCCGTCGCGGCCGCGCCTTCACCCGCGGCTGCGCGCTGAGCGCTTCTTGTTTTTTCGATGGCTTCCACCTCCTCTTCTTCGACATCCTCGTCCCGCGGCATGCGTGTGGCCGTTGCGGGCTCCGCGCTGCTGGTGGCTGCCGGGCTCGCGGCCTTCTGGTACGCCTCGGGCGTGGCGCGCAAGGCGCCACCCAAGGCGGCCGACAACGCCGTCACCGTGACGATCCAGGGCAACGTGTGCCAGCCCAACGAGATCACGGTGCCCGCGGGCCGCACGACCTTCACCATCGTCAACCAGTCGAGCCGTGCGCTCGAGTGGGAGATCCTCGACGGCGTGATGGTGGTGGAGGAACGCGAGAACATCGCGCCCGGCTTCTCGCAGACCATGACGGTGAAGCTGCAGCCCGGCGAGTTCGACATCACCTGCGGCCTGCTGGGCAACCCGCGCGGCAAGCTGCGCGTCACGCCCTCGGCCGCGTCCGACGCCGAGGCGGCACGGCCCTCGCTGGTGAACTACGTGGGCGCGCTGGCTGAGTACCGCGTGTTCCTGGCGCTCGAAGCCGGCAGCCTCCAGGACGCGACCCAGGCGCTGGCCGACGCGATCCAGGCCGGCGACCTGAAGCAGGCGCAGGCGCTCTACGCACCGGCCCACCAGGCCTACAAGCGCATCGAGCCGATGGCCGAGCTCTTCGCCGACCTCGACACGCGCCTGAACGCCCGCGCCGACTATTTCGAGAAGCGCGAGGCCGACCCGGCCTTCACCGGTTTCCACCGCATCGAATACGGCCTCTTCGGCCCGGACGCCGCCAAGGGCGACGTGAAGGCCCTCGCGCCGGTGGCCACGCAGCTGGTGGCCGACGTCGGCACGCTCAAGGAGCGGCTGCGCGCGCTCAACGTCCCGCCCGAGCGGCTGGCGAGTTCGGGCGCCAAGCTGCTGCGCCGCGTGGCCGACAACCTGCCGGCGGGTGGCGAAGACCACTACGGGCACGGCGAGCTGGTGAACCTGCAGGGCACGTTCGACGGCACGAAGAAGATCGCCGACCTGCTCTCGCCGCTGCTGGCCAAGGCTGCGCCCGAGCTGCAGAAGGGCATCGACCAGCGCTTCGCGGATTTCGCCGCCGCGCTCGATCCGTACCGCGAGGGCGAGGGCTTCAAGGCGGTGGCGCTCGACGAGCCGCAGCGCAAGGCGCTGGCCGCGCCGGTGCTCGCACTGGCCGACGAAATGGCGAAGGTCAACGCCGCCCTGGGACTGGAATGACGATGAAGCCGACCGAACACGACCGTACCTCCCTGCCGGGCGACAGCGCCCCGGCCTCGCCGCAC
>NZ_CABFMN010000084.1 GCF_901875635.1 Xylophilus ampelinus
GCCGACACGGTGCTGCGCAACGCGCGCATCGCCACGCTGGACCCGAAGCGCCCGCGCGCCCAGGCGCTGGCCATCATCGGCACCGACTTCGTCGCCGTCGGCAGCGACGCCGACATGCAGCGCTGGATCGGCCCGCGCACCCGCGTGATCGATGCGCAGGGCCGCACCGTGGTGCCGGGCCTGATCGATTCGCACGCCCACTTCATCCGCGGCGGCCTGACCTACACGCAGGAGCTGCGCTGGGATGGCGTGCCCTCGCTGGCCGACGCCATGGCGATGCTGCGCGACCAGGCGCGGCGCACGCAGCCGCCGCACTGGGTGCAGGTGGTGGGCGGCTTCTCGCCCTGCCAGTTCCGCGAGAAGCGGCTGCCCACGCTGCAGGAGATCAACGACGCCACAGGCGAGGTGCCTTGCTTCGTGATGAACCTGTACGACCGCGCGTTCCTCAACCGCGCGGCGCTGCGCGTGCTGGGCTTCAACCGGGACACGCCCAACCCCATCGGCAGCGTGCTCGAGAAGGACGCGGCCGGCAACCCGACCGGCCTGGTGGTGAACACCACCAGCCTGGGCGGGCTGGTGGCGCTGTTCGCGCGCGTGCCCAAGCTGCCCGACGCCGACCAGGCGCTCTCGACCCAGCTGTACATGCGCGAGATGAACCGCCTGGGCCTCACCAGCGTGGTCGACGCCGGTGGCGGCGGCCAGAACTACCCCGAGCACTACGCCGGCGTGGCCCAGCTCGCGGCCGAGCGAAAGATGACGCTGCGCATCTCGTACAACCTGTTCGCGCAACGCCCGGGCCAGGAACTGGCCGACTACCAGGCCTGGTCGCAGAAGGTGGCGCCGGGCCAGGGCGACGACTGGCTGCGCATGGTGGGCGCGGGCGAGTACATCCTCTGGGCCGCCACCGACCCGGCCAATTTCGGCAAGGGCGTCGCGCCCGCGCCGGCCATCATGGAAAGCAAGCTCACCGAGGTGGCGACCTACTTGGTGGGCAAGGGCTGGCCGATCCGCATGCATGCCAGCTACGACAGCACCGCCACGCGCATCCTCGACGTGCTCGAGAAGGTGAACCGCGAGGTGCCGCTGAAGAACGTGCGCTGGGCGCTGGACCACTGCGAGACGCTGTCGCCGCGCTCGATGGAACGCGTGGCCGCCATGGGCGGGCGCATCGCGATCCAGAACCGCATGTCGCTGGACGGCGAAGTCTTCGCGCAGACCTGGGGGCGCGAGGCCGCGGCCGACGCGCCCGCCATCGGCCGCATGCGCGCCATGGGCCTGCCCGTGGCCTGCGGCACCGATTCGAGCCGCGCCACCAGCTACAACCCCTGGGTGTCGCTGCACTGGCTGATCACCGGCAAGACGATGGGCGACACGCGCCTGAACGCCGAGCGCAACTTGGTCAGCCGCGAGGACGCGCTGCGCATGTGGACCGTGGAAGGCGCCGCCCTCACCGGCGAGGAGGCCCGCAAGGGCAGCATCCAGCCTGGCCGGCTGGCCGACTTCGCGCTGCTGTCGGACGACTACTTCGCCGTGCCCGAGGACGACATCAAGGACATCACGGCGTTGCTCACGGTGGTCGGCGGCCAGGTGGTGCACGGCGCCGGCGCCTTCGCGGCGCAGGCACCGGCGGCGGTGAAGCCGATGCCCGACTGGCTGCCCGTGAACATCTACGGCGGCTACCAGCAGCGGCGCAAGAGCGGCGTGGCGCAGGCGCCGGCGGTGCATGGCGGCGGATGCTGCGCGGGGCCGGGGGCGGCGCCGATCATCATCGGGGACCAGGGGCGGTGGCGGATGAGTTGCGGGTGTGCGATGGTGTGAGCGACAGCCGCTGAGCCAACCCGCTCAGCGACCCGCGCTGCCGTCTTGAGAAGCTCTCGATCTCGCAGCGTGTGTCGACGTCCTTGTGGATCGGACAGTTGACGCTCGGTGTCCGATCCACCACGGCATATCCACTTTCCAGTGGACTACCATTTGCCGCTGATTTGGCTTTTGGCCCCTTTGCCATTCTTCCGTCCGGCGACATCGGTGCTGTCCCGAATAGCCAGTTGGTCACCGACGAAAGTCTCGAGTCTTCCCCCAGAGCAAAAGCCGTGCGGAGCCAGCGCCGCGTACAAGTACCGCGTCTTCGTTTGGCAAGTGAGGACTAGACCTTTGCTGCCAGCAGCTTGTCCTCGACCAACGCTGCGCCAACCGGCGAAAGTTCCACCATACCTGTCGACTGGTCGTACTCCAGCAGTCGCTCAGCGTGCGCCCTCCTAAGCACATCTCTTCTGTAGGTCGACGGATTCGAATGCTCAACCCAGGCACATAGTTCTTTCTCTGAAACTGGACCGCTCGACTCGTAAAGGAGCATCAGTGTCTGCTCTTTCATCGAACCGCGCACCAGCACGCGCTTTGTGGATCCGCTCGTGATCCAAACCGCAGGTAGCGTTCTCTCCACAAGTCCTTCTACTGCGCGCGTGGCTTCATCAATTGACACCGAGTGAAAGACGCGGACTAGCTCCGCCATGATCCATTTGGATGATTCGAGAACCAGACGGGCGTCCATATGGTTTGGATCGACATCTCCACCAACGTGCCCTACCCCGCGGTTGTTCCGAATCTCGTAGAGGGCGAGAAGTAGACGAGGAATTTGAATCCGCACAGATCGCGGGAATACTGTTGGGTCAGCGCTCTCAAGTGCCTTACAGGCGTCAACCATATTGCGAGGCTTGGACGCCTTGGTCGGCATCTTCCCCTCCACATGGCCACGAAGAATCGAATGCACGACCTCGCATAGCTTTCCACCATTGAGCTCGGATGGCTCCCAGCGGTGCTCACGAAAATTGCGGACGATCTGAGCGTAAGACTCGATCAAGTTAGTGCGAAGGCTGGCGTTGATGCCAGAAAGGCACTGATTCGGGTCCACAGAATCTTACTTTTTTGCAGGTTTCCGAGTGGTCTTGCGCGGGGCCGACTTTCTGCTGGCCCCCTTGGGCCGTCGCAATGCTGCTACAGCATCTCGATCAGGAAGTGCATCAACGTAGTTCTGCCCGTAATGCGACAGAATAAATTCGCCAGACGCGCCACCCTTGTTAAAGAGACCTTTGGTTTTGGCATTGCCAACGTCGCGCGCAAAGTTCCGCACATCGAAGTTTCGCCGCGCTGCGGTAAACACCTCCTTTAGTTGGTCCTTTGAACTGGATTCGGCGCGATGAACCTCTTCGCGAAACTTCGCAGCAACGGCAAGTTCCTCGATCTTGTTGCTCGGCTCCTTGCGATCGAAGAATGCTTTCTCCCCACCGTTGACGGCAGTCGCACCGCGTGAATCGGCCCTCACCTGTGGAAATCCAACGGCGTCAGCCGGGTCCGGGGTCCCCTCACCCAGCAGCACATACGCCGCCTGCACGGCCCGTGCCCGCTCGTCGTGTGAAAGAGTTTGAAGAATGCCAACGATCTTGTTGGTGGCTTCGAGAATCGGGTTTTTGCTAACCATTAATTAGGCTCCTCCAGCTAGCAAACGTAGCGGCTGTGCCCATTTGTGTCAACAATGTTTCGTGAACCTAAAACGACGGGCCGCTTGCCGGCAAATTGCCTTGTTCGTCGAACGTCGATCCTGACCTTGAGAAGCTGCAAGTTTGCACGTTGGTGTCGCTCTTGAAGCTGCCACACGCCCCGCCCCCTGTTGACTGATCGGCTAACAGCAGCTCAACCCTGACTGAAAAACGTCCGACGTTCGGCGAAGTTCTTAACGAACCTAACCCAACCAAACCGTCATCGCATGGATGACCAATCCCACCAGCCCACCCACCACCGTCCCGTTGATCCGGATGAACTGCAGATCCCGCCCGATGTTGCGCTCCACCTCGTCGGTGAGTTCGTCCGTGTCCCAGCCGGCGACGCGCTCCTCGATGTAGCGGCGGATGTCCTCGCGGTAGCGCTCGATGGCCGCGGGCGCGGCGGCGAGGACCTGCTCGTTGATCCAGCGCTGCATGGCGGCGTCGGCGCCCAGGCGCTCGCCCAGCGTGGCGGCCAGTGCCGCAACGCGCCGGCGCACGGACGAATCCTCCTTGGCCAGGTCGGCGTCGAGCCAGGCGCGCAGCTGGTCCCACAGGCCCTGCAGGTAGGCGCCCAGCGCCGGGTGCGCGAGCAGCTCCGCGCGCAGTTGCTCGCCGCGGGCGATGAAGGCCTCGTCGTGCTGCAGCCGGTCGACGAAGCGATGCATGAAGTCGTCGAAGCGCAGGCGCAGCGGGTGGGCCGGGTCGGCCGCCGTCTCGCCCAGGGTGCGGGCCACGGCGGCCACGATCTTGCGCGTGGCCAGGCGCGCGGCCACCTGGTCGAGGCCCACGTAGCGCAGCGCCTTCACCTCGTGGGCGATGGCTTCGGTCAGCTGCTCCTGCAGGGCCTCGTCGTCGAGCAGGCGCGACACCTGGGCCAGCACGTCGTTGAGCAACTCCTGGTGGCGGCCGTCGGCGGTGAGCGCCTCCAGCACCTGGCCCGAGAGGCGCGACAGGTCGAGCTGCGCGATGCCGGCGCTCGCCGCGCGCGCCAAGAAGGCCCGCACGCGCTCGTCGTCGAAGGCGCTGAGGCCGTAGCGCAGCACCGACACGGCGTGCGTGCCGAGCTGGGCAGCGCGCGCCGGCTCGGCCAGCCACAGCGCGAGCCGCCGCGCCGGGTCGAAGGCCTCGAGCTTGGCCAGCACCTGCGGCGTGGCCAGGAAGTGGTCGCAGATGAAGCGCGCCAGGTTGCGGCCGATGCGCGCCTTGTTGCGCGGCACGATGGCCGTGTGCGGGATCGGCAGGCCCAGCGGATGGCGAAACAGCGCCACCACGGCGAACCAGTCGGCGATGGCGCCCACCATGGCCGCCTCGGCGAAGGCCGCAAGCCAGCCCCAGGCGGCATGCGGGTGTGCGCGTTGGCCCCAGTGCGCGGCGATGTAGAGGCCCGCGGCGCCGAGCAGCAGCCCGAGCGCCACACGCTTCATGCCGGCGGCCGGATGGCGCGCCGGTGCAGGGGCCTCACCCAATCTTCGGGCTGGCCGCGAGGCCATGCATGAAGGCCTCGCAGCGGGCCAGCTGCTCCAGCGTGACGTATTCGTCGGGCTGGTGCGCCTGGGTGATGCTGCCGGGGCCGCAGACCACGGTGGGGATGCCGGCGTTCTTGAACAGGCCCGCTTCGGTGCCGAAGGCCACCAGCGTGGTGCGCTGCTCGCCCGACAGGCGCTGGGCCAGCTTGGTCACCGCATCGCCGGCCGAGCCGAGGAAGCTCGGGATCTCGCAGATGGTGTCGAAGGCGATGCCGGTCTCGGGCGCGACTTTCTGCATGGCCGGCTCCAGGCGCCTGGCATACGCCACCACCTCGGCCTGCATGGCGCGGGCGTCGGCCGTGGGCAGGTCGCGGAACTCGTAGCGGAACTCGGCGTCGCGCGGCACCACGTTGTCGGCGATGCCGCCGTGGAACTGGCCCACGCTGGCGGTGGAGAAGGGCACGTCGAAGCCGTCGTAGCGCTTCTCCTTGGCCTCGAAGTTTTCGGCCATGTCGCGCACCTTGCCCACCACGCGGGCGGCCATCTCGATGGCGTTGACCGACTGCGGCGTGAGCGAGGAATGCGCCTCCTTGCCGCGCACGCAGCAGCGGTAGCGGTACACGCCCTTGTGGGCGATGGCCGGCACCATCAGGGTGGGCTCGCCCACGATGCAGGCCAGCGGCTTGATGCCGGCCTCGCGCAGGTCGGCGATCAGCTCGCGCACGCCGAAGCAGCCGATCTCCTCCTCGTAGCTGAAGGCGAAATGCACCGCGAAGGGCGCGTCGCTCGCCAGGAAGCGCTCGGCGTTGGCCAGCGCGACGGCGATGAAACTCTTCATGTCGGCCGAGCCGCGGCCGTACAGCCGCGCCTCGGAATGCTGCACGTCGCCGGCGGGGTCTTCCTGTGGAAAGTCCTGCACCAGGCCCGACAGCGGGTCCACCGTCCAGGCCTGGCCGTCCCAGGGCACGGTGTCGGTGTGGCCGGAGAGGATGACGCCAGCCGGTTTGCCCGCGCCCAGCGTGGCGAACAGGTTGGCCTTGGTGCGCTCGGCGTTGTAGGTGATGCGGCTGCGCACGCCCAGGCCGGCCAGGTGGTCGCGGGCAAACTCGATGAGCTCCAGGTTGCTGCGGTCGCTCACGGTGTTCATGCGCACCAGGGTCTGGGCGAACTCGAGGCTGCGGTCGGAGAGGGTCAGGCGGGGCATGCGGTGCATTGTGGGCCATGCGCCGCGCCGGGGCGGCTTGTCTCGGCAATGACATGCCGCCACACTAGGATGCGCGTTGCGCGCCCATCCGGCCGCCTTTCCATCCAGGGATACCCTCGCCATGCCCCCACTGCACCGCACCGTCCGACGCCCCGCCACCGCCCTGGCAGCACTCGCCCTGGCGGCCGGCCTCACCGCCTGCGGCAGCACCGCGCCGGTTGCGGGCAGCACCGCCACGCTCGACGGCCAGCCGCCGCTGGTGGTGGCGCACCGCGGCGCGTCCGGCTACCTGCCCGAGGAGACGCTGGAGGCCTACGCCCGCGCCATCGAGCTGGGCGCCGACGTGATCGAGATGGACCTGGTCTCGACCAAGGACGGCGTGCTGATCACCCGGCACGACCCCAATCTGGCGCTGAGCACCGACGTGGCGAGCAAGCCCGAGTTCGCGGCCCGCAAGCGCACGATGCAGGTCGACGGCGAAACGCAGACCGGCTGGTTCAGCCAGGACTTCACGCTGGCGGAGATCAAGCGCCTGGGCGCGATTTCCACCGACGCCGAGCGCCCGCAGCAGTACAACGGCCGCTACAAGGTGCCGACCTTCCAGGAGGTGATCGACCTGGTGAAGGCCACCCAGCAACGCACCGGCAAGCCGGTCGCGATCTACCCCGAGACCAAGAACCCGACCTTCTTCCGCGACCTGGGCCTGCCGCTGGAGGACAAGCTGATCGCGATGCTCGAGCAGGCCGGCCTCAACAGCAAGGCGGCGCCGGTGTTCGTGCAGTCCTTCGAGCCCGGCAGCCTGAAGTACATGAAGGGCAAGGGGCTGAAGACCAAGCTCATCCAGCTCATCGACGGCGACGGCGTGGACATGAAGACCGGCGCCATCACCTACGCCGTGCCGGTGGACCGCCCCTACGAGTGGACCAAGGCGGGCGACAAGCGCAATTTCGACGTCATGGTGACGCCCGCCGGCCTGGCCGAGATCAAGACGTACGCCGACGGCATCGGCCCCTGGAAGCGCTACATCGTGAGCCTCAAGGGCACGATCGGCGCCGACGGCAAGGCGATCGACATCAACGGCGACGGCAAGGTCAACGACGCCGACGCGACCACGACCGCGCCCACGACGCTGGTGGCCGACGCGCACCGCGCCGGCCTCTTCGTTCACCCCTTCACCTTCCGCAACGAGAAGCGGCGCCTGGCGGCCAACTACCAGGGTGACCCGGTGAAGGAATACCTGGCCTTCTACCGCGCGGGGGTGGACGGCGTGTTCACCGACTTCACCGACACCGCCCTCACGGCGCGGGCGCAGTTCGTGAAGGAGCGCGGCGCGGCAGCCCGCTGAGGGTGGGCGCGGCGGGCCTGTCAAGCCGGAGTGCGGGCCTTGGGCATCAGGATTGCTTCGGTGGTCCTTTTCGCCCAAAAGCCTAGACTGCCCGCATGAAGCTCATCGACTCGATCGTCACCCAGGCGGCCGGGATCGCTGCCATCCGCCGCGACCTGCACGCCCACCCCGAACTGGCCTACGAGGAAGTCCGCACTGCGGACGTGGTCGCCGCCCGGCTGACCGAGTGGGGCATCCCCATCCACCGGGGCCTGGGCACCACGGGCGTGGTCGGCATCGTGAAAAGCGGCAGCAGCGACCGCGCCGTAGGCCTGCGCGCCGACATGGACGCGCTGCCCATCGCCGAGCTCAACACCTTCGACCACGCGAGCAAGCACCAGGGCAAGATGCACGCCTGCGGCCACGACGGCCACACGGCGATGCTGCTCGCCGCGGCCCAGCACATGGCGAAGAATCGCAACTTCGACGGCACGGTCTACCTGATCTTCCAGCCGGCCGAGGAAGGCGGCGGCGGCGCCGACCGCATGATCAAGGACGGCCTGTTCGAGAAATTTCCGATGGAGGCGGTGTACGGCATGCACAACTGGCCCGGCATGAAGGCCGGCCAGTTCGCCGTCAGCCCCGGGCCGGTCATGGCCTCGGGCAACAAGTTCTACATCACCGTGCGCGGCAAGGGCGGCCACGCGGCCCTGCCCCACACCACGGTGGACCCGGTGCCGATCGCCTGCGAGATGGTGCAGGCCTTCCAGACCATCCTCACGCGCAAGATGAAGCCGCTGGACGCGGCGGTGATCTCCGTCACCACCGTGCACGCGGGCGACACCAACAACGTCATCCCCAACGACTGCGAGCTCACCGGAACGGTGCGGACCTTCTCCATCGAGGTGCTGGACATGATCGAGGCGCGCATGCGCAAGATCGCCGAGCACATCTGCGCGGCGCACGACGCGGAGTGCGACTTCGAGTTCGTGCGCTACTACCCGCCCACCATCAACACCCCGGCCGAGGCGGATTTCGCCCGCCAGGTGATGGCCAGCGTGGTCGGCGCGGAGAACGTGCTCAAGCAGGAGCCGGCGATGACCTCGGAGGATTTCGCCTTCATGCTGCAGGCCCGCCCCGGCGCGTACGCCTTCATCGGCAACGGAGACGGCGACCACCGCGCGCTGCACCACGGCGAGGGCCCGTGCACGCTGCACAACGCGAGTTACGACTTCAACGACGACCTGATCCCGCTGGGCGCCACGATGTGGGTGCAGCTGGCCGAGCAGTTCCTGGCTGCCCCGCCGCTCGGGGGCCGTTGATGCTCGGCGTGGTCGAGGCCTTCTCGGACAGCTACGGCGAGGCCCGCCGCAAGTTTTTGCAGGCCTGCGTGGCAGCCGGCCTGGCGGTCGATACGCACCCGCTGCCGCTGGAGGGCCGCGACGGCGAGCAGCTGGCGATGGACGTCGCGCTCGACGGCCCGGCGAACGCCGAGCGTTTGTTGCTCCTCAGCAGCGGCTGCCATGGCGTGGAGGGCCACTGCGGCAGCGGCGTGCAGGTGTTCGCGCTGCACGACGCCGAATGGCGCGCCAAGGCCCGCGACGCGGGCGTGGCGGTGCTTTACATCCACGCGCTCAACCCGCACGGCTTTTCGCACACGCGGCGCGTGACGCAGGAGAACGTGGACCTGAACCGCAACTTCATGGACTTCGCGCAGCCGCTGCCCGTGAACGCCGCGTATGGCTCGCTGCACCCCTTGCTGGTGCCCGAGGATTGGCCACCCACGCCGGCCAACCAGGCGGCCATCGCGGCCTGGATGGCGAAACACGGCGACGCCGCCTTCCAGGCCGCCGTGTCGGGCGGGCAGTACCAGTTCGGCGACGGCGTGTTCTTCGGCGGCCAGGCCGCGACCTGGAGCAACCGCACGCTGCGCGAGGTGCTGCGCCGACATGCCGGCGCGGCGAAGCGGCTGGCCTGGATCGACCTGCACACCGGCCTGGGCCCGAACGGGCATGGCGAGCGCATCTTCGCGGGCCGCGACGACCCGGCTGCCAAGGCACGCGCCGACGCCTGGTGGAGCGGCGGCGGCGCGACGCCCGTCACGTCGATCTACGACGGCAGCTCGACCTCGGCGCTGCTCAGCGGGCTGATGATGAATGCCGCGTACGAGGAGTGTCCGCAGGCCGAGTTCACCGGTTTCGCGATGGAGTACGGCACCTTGCCGCTGCTGGAGGTGATGGCCGCGCTGCGGGGCGACCACTGGCTGCATCGCCATCCGGAAGCGGCGCCGGAGCTGGCCGATGCGATCCGGGTGCGGATGCGGGAGGCGTTCTACACCGACACCGATCTGTGGAAGGGGCAGGTGGTCAGTCAGGCGAGGCAGGCTTGTTTTCAGGCCGTGGACGGGTTGGCTCGCTGAATGTTGTTCGGCAAGTCGGTCTTGATTTGATGTTGTTGTTGGATTGAACGCAGGGGCCGGGATTTCGCCCCGGCGGGCGACCTACTTTTCTTTGTCTCGCCAAAGAAAAGTAGGCAAAAGAAAGGCGCCCCCACTGTTTGCGTCCCTCCGCTTCGCTGCGGGCAACCTGCGGTGCTCGCGGCTGCGCTCCTCGGCGCACACAGAGGGGGCCCGGGGGACCGGGGTCAACAAGGCTGCTACGCAGCCTTGTCCTTCGGCTTGGCTTTGCTCCCTCTCCCTTTGGGAGAGGGTTGGGGTGAGGGCACGCAGCCTGGGCACGGCACGCCTCATCCACCGCCCGGTGCCCTCACCCCTGCCCTCTCCCAGAGGGAGAGGGAGTAACAGCCAGCCGCGCCGCGGCTCAAGCTGCGCGGGGCCGAGCGAAGCGATGGCCCGACCGAAAGCCCTTCTGGATGCGCCTGCGACGTGGCGCTGGCGGGGTGGCAGCTGTGCCGCGTGCGGCAACAGCTGCTTCGTCATCTGACTCGCTGCAGCTGTTCGAGCGCAGCGCGAAGCGCGTAGCGAGTTCTGCAGCGCACCCCGGCAGCGCCGCGGCGCAGGTTGCCCGCAGCGAAGCGAAGGGTCGCAGCCAGCAGGGTCGCCTTTTCTTTGCCTACTTTCTTTTGGCGAAGCAAAAGAAAGTAGGTGCGCCGCCGGGCGCACATCCCGGCCCCTGCATTTCAACCCTGAGCAAATCCCAAATTCATAAACCAAAAGTGCCCAAACCGCCCGCCCAGCAAGCGCCACCAGCTATCGTTTCAATAGCAACCACTACTACTGAAACGCCACCTCCGCAAAACTCCTCAACTTCCGGCTGTGCAACCGCCCCGCCCCCTGCGAGCGCAGCACCTCCACCGCCTTGATCCCGATCCGCAGATGCTGCTCCACCCGCTCCCGGTAGAAGTGGTTCGCCATCCCCGGCAGCTTGATCTCGCCGTGCAGCGGCTTGTCGCTCACGCACAGCAAGGTGCCGTAGGGCACGCGGAAGCGGAAGCCGTTGGCGGCGATGGTGGCGCTCTCCATGTCGAGCGCCACGGCGCGGCTCTGGCTGAAGCGGCGCTGCGGCTCGTTGTTGGGCAGCAACTCCCAGTTGCGGTTGTCGGTACTGGCCACGGTGCCGGTGCGCATGATGGTCTTCAACTCGGCGCCCTGGCACTGCGTCACCTCGGCCACCGCCGCCTCGAGCGCGAGCTGAATCTCCGACAGCGCCGGGATCGGCACCCACAGCGGCAGTTCCTCGTCCAGCACGTGGTCCTCGCGCACGTAGGCATGCGCCAGCACGTAGTCGCCCAGCTGCTGCGTGTTGCGCAGGCCGGCGCAGTGGCCCAGCATCATCCAGGCGTGCGGGCGCAGCACGGCGATGTGGTCGGTGATCGTCTTGGCGTTGGCGGGCCCGACGCCGATGTTGACCATGGTGATGCCGCTGCAGTCCGCGCGCACCAGGTGGTAGGCCGGCATCTGCGGCAGGCGGCCCGGCGGCGTGCCCTGCATGGCATTCAGCGCGGCCGCGAAGCTGCCCATCGCCTCGGGCTGCAGGTTATGGCGCCGCGTCACCACGTTGCCGGGCTCGATGAAAGCGATGTACTCGCTCGATTCGTCGGCCATCGCCTCGTGGCCCAGGCGCACGAACTCGTCGATGTAGAACTGGTAGTTGGTGAACAGCACGAAGTTCTGGTACCAGTCGGGCGCGGTGCCGGTGTAGTGGCGCAGGCGCTGCAGCGAGTAGTCCACCCGCGCGGCCGTGAACAGCGCCAGCGGCTCGGCCTCGCCGGGCTGGGTGCGGTGGGTGCCGTTGGCGATGCCGTCGTCCATGGCGCCGAGGTCGGGCAGGTCGAACACGTCGCGCATCAGCGCGCGGCGCTGCGGCGACATCGTGCCTTCGATGTGGTCGTTCTCGGCGAAGGAGAAATGCACCGGGATCGGCTGCGTGCTGGTGCCCACCTCGAGCTCGATCTGGTGGTTCTCCAGCAGCAGGCGGAACTGGTCGAGGTAATAGCGCGCGAACAGGTCGGGCCGCGTGAGCGTGGTCTCGTAGCGGCCCGGCCCGGCCACGAAGCCGTAACTCAGGCCTGCATTGGCCGGCGTGGTGTGGCGCGACACCGTGTGGGTGTGCACCCGCACGAAGGGGTAGCAGGCGCGCACGCGGCCCGGCAGCGTCTCGCCGGCCACGAAGCGCTGCATCGAGTCGCGCAGGTGGGCCAGTCCGCCGTCGTAGATGCGCCGGACCTGCGCGAGGGCAGCGGCGGGATCGGTGTAGCGGACCGGGGCGACGAAGGGTGGCATGTAGGGCATGCGGCCATTTTGCAATGGCCATGCCACCGGGCCGTGACGCGCGCGTCCCAGGCTCAGCCCGGCATCGGCTCGCGCATCGTCACAAACTCTTCTGCAGAGGTGGGGTGGATGCCGATGGTGCCGTCGAAGTCGGCCTTGGTGGCCCCGGCGCGCATGGCGACGGCAAAGCCCTGCACGATCTCGCCCGCCTCGGCGCCGACCATGTGCAGGCCCACGACGCGGTCGGTCTTCACGTCGACCACCAGCTTCATGAAGGTGCGTTCGCTGCGGCCCGACAGGGTGTGGCGCAGCGTCTTGAACTCGCTGCAGAAGATACGGACCTTGCCGAAGCGGGCGCGCGCCGCGGCCTCGGTGTAGCCGCAGGTGCCGACGTTGGGATGGGTGAAGACCGCCGTCGGCACGTACTCGTAGTCCATGCGGCGGCGGCCCTGCGCGAACAGCCGGTCGACCACCACCATCGCCTCGGCCAAGGCCACAGGCGTGAGCGGCAGCCGCGTGGACACGTCGCCCACCGCCAGCACCGACGGGACGGTGCTGCGGTACTGCGCATCGACCACGATCGCGCCGCTCTCGTCGAGCGCGACGCCCGCGGCCTCCAGCCCCATGCCGGCCGTGTTGGGGCGCCGCCCGGTGGCGAAGAGGACGGTGTCGGCCACGAGCTGCTGGCCTCGCGAAAGGCTGGCCAGCACGCCATCGCCGGTACGACGCAGCATCTCGACCTGCACGTTCAGCCGCAAGTCGATGCCGGTCTTGCCCATCTCCTGCGCGAGGAAGTGGCGCACGTCCTCGTCGAAGGCGTCGAGCACATGCGCGTTGCGCTGCAGCAGCGTGACCTCGGCGCCCAGGCCGCGGAAGATGGATGCGAACTCGCAGGCGATGTAGCCGCCGCCCACCACCACCAGCCGGCGTGGGAATTCGGGCAGGTCGAACATGTCGTCCGACACCACCGCGTGCTCGCGCCCGGCGACCTCGGGCACGAAGGGCATGCCGCCGGTGGCCACCAGGATGTGCTGGGCGGTGTGGCGCTGGCCGTCGACCTGCACCGTGTGGCCGTCCACCAGCTCGGCCCAGGCCGGGATGAGCCGCACGCCCGCACTGTCGAGCAGGCCCTGGTAGACACCGTTGAGGCGACGGATCTCCTGCGCGCGCTGCGCTTTCAGGTGCTGCCAGTCGAAGCGCGGCGCCTCGGGCAGCGTCCAGCCGTAGCCCGGTGCTTCGGCGAAGGACTCGGCGTAGCCGGCCGCGTAGCTGTAGAGCTTCTTCGGGATGCAGCCCACGTTGACGCAGGTGCCGCCCAGTTCGGCGCACTCGGCCAGCGCGACGCGGGCGCCGCGCTGGGCCGCCATGCGCGCGGCGCGCACGCCGCCGCTGCCGCCGCCGATGACGAAAAGGTCGAAGTCGTACTGAGGCATGTCCAAGTCTCCGCGGGTCGACCCGCCGGCGCACTGTAGCTGCCAGCGCGGCCGGACGCGCCGCCGCTACAGTCGCCGCCATGCTGCTCCGCCCCGCTCTTCTCGCCGGCCTGGCCCTGCTGGCATTCGCTTCCTTCGGCACATCGGCCCAGCTCGCGCGCAAACCCTCGTTCTACGAGCAACAGGCCGGCACCGCCGCCGCGCCGCGTGGCACATCGGGCGTGGCCGAACTGCCTGCGCTGGGCAGCCGCGCCGACTTCGACCGCCTGGCGCGCGTCTACGACGCCGGCACGCCGCTCGAACTGCCGCACGTGCTCTTCGTCATCGACCGCCGCGCCACGCCGGCGCGCATGCACTTCGTCAACACGCCGCGCCATGCCCTGCACGAACGCTTCGTGCGCGACACCGGCCTGCTGCGCGAGGCCGGCCGCGCCGCGCTCAACCGCAACTACCGCGCGCCCGACCGGCGCTTCGTCTTCGGCACACTGGGCTGGCAGGCGGCTGCCAACACCTTCAGCTACGAATTCTGGGAAGGCGACCGGCTGACGCCCGAACTGCTCGCGCTGACGCAGCGCACCCTGGCGGCGACCTTCTACGCGCCGGTGCGCTTCAAGGCCAACTCGACGCAGCAGGAAGCCGTGGCGCAGGCCGCCGGCATCGAGGCGCTGACACAGGCCGCGCTGATCCGGGACCAGCCCTACCTGCCGATGAACCGCGGCCGCGCCGTGGGCCGGCTGCGGATCGTGCCGTCGGTCGAGACGGCGCGCGACCTGTCGCCCACCGACATCGTGGTGCTGCGCGAGGTGCCGATCAGCATGCCGCCGGTGGCGGGCGTGCTGACCGAACGGCCGTCGACGGTGCTCTCGCACGTCAACCTGCTGGCCAAGGGCTGGGGCATTCCCAACGCCTACGTGCGCGATGCCGCGCAGGCCCTGGCGCGCTGGGACGGCCAGTGGGTGCAGCTCGACGTGGCGGCCACCGGCTACACGCTGCGTGCCGCGACCGACGCCGAGCGCACGGCCGCGCAGCAGGCGGTCCGCGGCGCGGCGCCGCAGGCCCGGCTGCGCGTGGCGCCCGACCTGCAGCGCGACGCGTTGGTGCCCCTGACGGCTCTGCGCGTGGCCGACAGCCGCCGCTGCGGCGCCAAGGCGGCCAATCTCGGTGCAGTGCAGGCGGCGCGCATCGCAAGCACCGTCGTGCCCGACGGCTTCTGCATTCCCTTCGCTGCCTATGCGCAGTTCACGCGCAGCCACGGCCTGGCCGAGCGGCTGGCGCGCATGCAGCAACTGCCGCGCTTCACCGAAGACGCGCAGGTGCGCCAAGACGCCCTGGCCGCGCTGCGGGCCGAGATGGCGCAATGGCCCCTACCGCCCGGCATGACGCAGGCCTGGCAGGCGCGCTGGACGCAGCAGCTCGGCGGCGCCGGCGTGTTCGTGCGCAGCTCGTCCAATTCGGAAGACCTCGCGCACTTCAGCGGCGCCGGCCTGTACACCACGGTGCCCAACGTGCGCACCGCCGACGCGCTGGCCGCGGCGGTGCGGGCGGTGTGGGCCTCGGTCTACAACTTCGAGGCCTGGGAGGCGCGCCGGGCCGCCGGACTGGACGAGGGGACGATCGTGATGGGCGTGCTGGTGCAGACCGCCATCGACTCGACCGCCTCGGGCGTGATGGTCACGCGCGACCCCTTCGACGCCGCGCACCGCCACGCCACCTACCTCTCGGCCAAGCGGGGCATCGGCATCCGCGTGGTGGAGGGCAAGCGCATCGCCGAGCAGGTGATGTATTCCAGCCGCTCGAAGGCGGTGCAGGTGCTCAACCGCTCGGGCGACGACGTGGCGCTGCAGCTGGACCCGGCCGGCGGCGTGCGCGAGGTGCCGGTGCAGGCCGGGCGCGCGGTGCTGACCGACGACCTGGTGCAGCGGCTGGCCGGCGCCGGCGCGGCGATCAAGCGCACCTTCGGCGGCCGCGACCAGGACATCGAATGGGCGGTGCAGGGCGAACAAATCGTGATCCTGCAGGCGCGGCCCTTCGTCACCGCGCCGTCCAGGCCCTGAAAAACCAAAGTGCAATCGGCCTGCAGCGACCGCCACATGGGCGCTGCGGCGGAATTCGTCACATCCGTTACCAATTCGATCCGGCGGCGTCGTTCACCCGCGGCTGCGACCGGCGCGCTACCCTTCGGGGGAACGCCGACCCGCATCGACCCGAAGGACGAACCGACACCATGAACGCACCGACCTCCCCCGACGACATCCGCCCCGCCGAGGGCTACGCCGGCGACGTGACGCCCGAGACCGCCGCCCGCTGGCTCGCCGCCGGCGAGGCCGTGATGGTGGACGTGCGCACCGACGCCGAGCGCGAATGGGTGGGCTTCGTGCCCGGCGCCGTGCCGCTGGCCTGGAAGCAGTGGCCGGGCATGGCGCTCAATCCGGACTTCGACGCCGGCCTGCGCGCCGCCGTGCCGGCGGGCGGCAAGGCCGTGCTGCTGTGCCGCAGCGGCGTGCGCTCGGTCGCGGCTGCGAAACGCGCGGCCGAGCTGGGCGTGACGGCCTACAACATCCTCGAGGGCTTCGAAGGCGACGCCGATGCCGACGGCCACCGCGGCAACAAGGGCGGCTGGCGTCGGCGCGGCCTGCCGTGGAAGCAGAACTGAGCGGCGCGCATCGCGCCGCCGCTCCACAGGAATAATGCCGCCCATGCAGCCCGCCTTCCTCGCCATCGACATCGGCAACACGCGCCTGAAGTGGGCGCTCTACGCCCAGGGCGAACCCGGGGCCGCCGTGCTGGCGCAGGGCGCCGAGTTCCTCGACCACATCGAGCGGCTGAGCGAAGGTCCGTGGGCCGAACTGCCGGCCACGCCCACTGCCATGCTCGGCTGCGTGGTGGCGGGCGACGCGGTGCGCCGGCGTGCCGAAGAGCAGATGGGCGAGGCCTTCGACTTCTCGCCGCGCTGGGTCGTCTCCAGCGCTGCCGAGGCGGGCCTGACCAACGGCTACGACCACCCCACGCGCCTGGGCGCCGACCGCTGGGTGGCGATGATCGGTGCGCGCCACCGCATGCTGGGCACGCAGGCGGCCCGGGGCGCGGCGCCGCGCCCGATGGTGGTGGTGATGGTGGGCACGGCCGTGACGGTGGAAGCCATCGACGCCGAAGGCACCTTCCTGGGCGGCCTGATCCTGCCGGGCCACGGCATCATGCTGCGCGCGCTCGAGTCGGGCACCGCGGGGCTGCACGTGCCCACCGGCGAGGTGCGCGAGTTCCCCACCAACACCAGCGACGCGCTGACCAGCGGCGGCACCTATGCCATCGCCGGCGCGGTCGAGCGCATGGTGCAGCACGTGCGCAAGCACTGCGGCGCCGAGCCGGCCTGCTACATGACCGGCGGCGCGGGCTGGAAGATGGCGCCGTCGATGTCGGTCGAGTTCGATCTGGTCGAATCGCTCATCATGGATGGACTGCTGGTCATTGCGCAGCAGCGGGCGCTGCCGCGCTGAGCCGAGTGCCTGCCGCCTTGGGTTGATGCACTTGCTTTAGGCCCGCCCTTGTTTGAGGGTCGGCGCAGGCCTTGGTCCTCCCCACCCGTTCGGGTTGAGCTTGTCGAAACCCTGCGCAGCGCGTCGACAAGCTCAGCGCGAACGGGGATGGGGCATCAAGGGCGGACGGAAGAAGTGCAGTGAAGCGCAACGCCTCTGGGCGGTGGTCGTGGGCCTGCGGGCGCAGGCGCCATTCGCGGCGCCGTGCAGTCCCTCAAGCACGTCGATGGACAGCGAGCACACCTCTCGCCAAGCAAGTCGGTCAGCGCGAGCCTGAGCCGGAGAACGCAGGCCCACGGCCGCCGCCAGCGCCCCAGCCCGTCGTGCCGGCCGATCCACCCGCAGCACTCAAATGGGGCTCGACGCAGGCACAGAGCCGACCGACGAGAAGGACGGGACAGCAGCCCTCACCTCAAACCACCGCCTCGCCGAATCGCTCCCTGAAAGCCTCGCAGAAGGCACTGACCCCGCCGATCGAGAAGGTGAAACTGCGCCTCGGCAGTGGGCCCGGCTCGTCGCTCACCTGCAGGTCCGCGTCCCAGGCCCCGCCCTCCTCCACCGGCCCGCGCGGGCCAGGGAAGCGCGCCGCCCAATCCAGCACCGCGTCGATCTCGGCCTGCACCGCAGCGGCGCGCTCGGGCGCCACGGTGGCCAGCGCGTCGAACAGGCCGGTGTCGTCGTCACCCTCGCTGTAGTCGAAGACGAGGTAGTCGAGGGTCATGGGGGGCCCTTCGCCGCAGCCGCGGCGCGCAACTTGTCCTTCTTGTTCGGGCGCCGGCCCTTGACCCCGCCACCGTCCGGCGCCGCGGCAGGCGCCTTCTCCACCGGCTCGAAGCCGGCCACCTGCTCGCGCGGCACGCGCCGACCCTGGCGCTTCTCGATGAGGCGGAAATGCGCTTCGGCCGCCGCGGGCACGAAGCTCACGGCCACGCCGCTCGCGCCCGCCCGCCCGGTGCGGCCGATGCGATGCACATGGTCGGCAGCAGCGCGGGCGAGGTCGTGGTTCACCACCACCGGCAGGTCTGCGATGTCGATGCCGCGCGCGGCCAGGTCGGTCGCCACCACCACCTGCACGCGCCCGGCCTTGAAGTCCGCCAGCACCTGCTCGCGCTTGCCCTGGCCCAGCACGCCGTGCAGGGGCTCGGCCGCGATGCCGGCCTTGCGCAGCTTGTCGGCCACCGTCTCGCAGGCGTGCTTGGTGGCGACGAAGACCAGTGCCCGCGCCCAGCCCTCGGTGGCCAGCAGGTGGCGCAGCAGCTGCGTGCGCCGCCCGGCATCGACGGCGATGGCGCGCTGCGCGATGTCGGGCGCGTCGGCCGGCAACGCGGCGCCCTCCACGGTCAGCGGGTCGCGCAGCAGCCGGTCGGCCAGGGCCGCCGCGCCCGCTGGGAACGTGGCGGACAGCAGCACCGTCTGGCGCCGCGCCGGCAGCAGATCGAGCAGCCGCGCCAGTTCGTCGGCGAAGCCCAGCTCGAGCAGGCGGTCCGCCTCGTCGAGCACCAGGGCCTGCACCGCCCCGAGCCGCAGCGCGTTGTGCTGCACCAGGTCGAGCAGCCGGCCCGGCGTGCCGACCACGATGTCCGCGCCCCCGCGCAGCGCCATGAGCTGCGGGTTGATCGACACGCCGCCGATGCCGCGCACGATCTTCGGCTGCACGGCCAGCGCCGCACCGAAGCGCGCGAAAGCCTCGGCCACCTGGGTGGCGAGCTCGCGCGTGGGCACCACCACCAGGGTGTGCAGCGCGCGGCCGTGGCCATCGCGGTGCGGCGCCTGCGCCCAGCGCTGCAGCAGCGGCAGCACGAAGGCCGCGGTCTTTCCGGAGCCGGTGTGGGCCTGCCCGCGCAGGTCGCGCCCTGCAAGGAGAGGGGGAATGGCGGCCTGCTGGATCGGCGTGGGCGCGGCATAGCCGTGGTCGGCGGCCGCGCGGGCCAGGGCGGGCGCGAGGCCCAGGGAGGCGAAAGGCATCGGCCGATTGTCGGCGGGCCGCCGCGGGCGGCCGATTTGCTATCGATTCGATAGCTGCTTGCGCAAGCGTGGCGGGCGCTGCGGGCCGATTCTTATTGAAGACCCGGTGTTCATCGCCGCGTGAGCGTGACCGCCGTCCCGTTGCTGAACTGGCCGGCCAGGGTCTTCGCATCGACCACCTGCAAGGTCAGCGTGCGGTCGTCGCACCCGCTCACGGTGGCGGACGCCTCGACGCGCAACTGCGCCGCGCCGGCGCCGCTGTCGCTGAGCACCAGCGGAAAGGGCCGGCCCACGCAGGGGTCCTTCTTGTCCTTGCCAGGCCGCGGGCGCAGCGCCCACGTGCCTTCGCGGCCCGCGATTCGCACGTCCGCCTCGCGGGCATTGCCGCCGCCCGAGGTGTAGCTGGCCGTCCACTCGCCATCGAAGGCCTGGGCCTGGGCCGGCACGCCGGCGATCGCCAGCAGGAGGGGCAGGACGGTACCGCGCAGTGCGCGGCCGGGCATGGGAAGCGCCATGGCAGGACCTCGGAGTTGGGGGGGATGACGGCAGCGACGATGCGGCCCGGCCAGCCTAGGGCCGGCGGCCGCACCGGTCCATAGCGCGGACGGCCGAGGCCGCCAGCGCCACGGCGTCGCCGAACAGCACGGCCGCCTCGCGCTGCGCGCGCGGGGTCAGTAGCAGCGCCCGACCGTCCAGGTCCTGCCGCAGCCAGCCGCGGCGCAGCGCGAGTTGCAGCAAGGCTGCCCCCAGCGCGCCGCCCAGGTGCGGGCGGCGCTCGCTCCAGTCGAGGCAGGCGCAGGCGAAGCGCCGGCGTGCACGCCGCGCGGCTTGCACGTCCAGGCCCATGTCCTCCAGCGCCGCGTCGCCCGCCGCGCTGAGCTCGTAGGCGCCGCTCGCCAGACCGGTGAGCCAGCCCTGCGCATGCAGGCGGTCGTGCAGCGCCACGCCCGCGGCGCCGGCCAGGTGGTCGTAGCAGGTGCGCGCGGCGCGCAGCCGGCTCGGCGTGTTCGGACGGAAGGGCGCTGCGGCCGTTCGTGTACCGGCCAGCACCGGCAGGCCTTCGAGCGTGCCGGCCACCTCGTCGCCGGCGAGCCGGAAGTAGCGGTGCCGGCCCTGCGCGAGCGCCACCACCAGGCCGTCTTCGCGCAGCCGCGCCAGGTGGCCACTCGCCGTGGACGCGGCCACTTCCGCCACGGCTGCGAGTTCGGTGGCGGTGCGCGCATGGTCGTCGAGCAGGCTGCACAGCATGCGGGCGCGCGCGGGCTCGGCGATGGCACCGGCAAGCCGGGCGAGCTGGAGGTCGGCAAGGTCGGCATCGGGCATGCGGCCATCGTAGGCGCAGGCGGCCCGCGACGTTTCGGCGGCTGCCGAAGCATGGCGGGCGCCTGCCCCGCACAGTGGGCGCATGGACGCACTGCTTGCCACCGATGGCCTCATGGGCCCGATCGCCGCCGTCACCCACCCGACTCCTGCCCGCACTACGCCCGCTGGCGCGACGGCCCGGCCCTGGCCTGGGCGCCACAGCGCGGCCTGGGGGTGGCCACGCGCGCCGAGGGGGTCCGCCGGCTGCTGTCGACGCCGGCGCTGCGCGAAGGCGGGCTCGACCGCGACACGGTGGCACGCCACGCGGGTCGTTACCGTGCCTGGTCAACGCGCGCATTCAGGTGTGGGCGCCCTGAACGCCAGCAGCAAGGTCAGGGCAGGTACGGCGAGAGCGTGGCCGGCCCCCAGCGCAGCGGCAGGGCCGCGCGGCGGCGCAGCGCGCCCGTTACCTCGAAGCGCAGCCAGCGCTCCACCGGCGGCATGCGCGCCATCACCGCGCCGCCGGTCTCGATGTGGCCCCGCACCCGCACGTGCAGCAGGTCGCCGCGCTCGAAGTCGATGAACAGCAGCCCGGCCGCCGGCTGCAACAGCAGGTTGCCGAGCGTGTTGAAGAAGCGGTTGCCGTCGAAGTCGGGCACCGCCAGTTCCTTCTCGCCCAGCGCCAGCACGAAGCCGGGCGCGCCGCCGCGGTGCGACACGTCGACGCCCTCGTCGCGCGCCGCGCCATGGCCCGCCGCCGGATGCGCGGTCGCGATGAAGAAGGTGTCTGCGCCGGCGATGAGGCGCAGGGCCTCGGCGTCGAGGCGCGCCAGACGCTCCGGCTCGGGATGCGTGGCGACCGGCACCACCGTCGGCGTGCGCGTCTGGATGTAGCGCGGGCAGTTGCCGAAGCTCTGCTGCACGGCGATGGTGAAGCCCGCGGCGTCCAGCGTCGACACCGTACCGTTCATGCGGTTGCGGCGGCGCGTGGGCAGTTCGATGCCGAGCACGCCCAACGGCGCGCCGGGCAACAGCGTGGCAGCCAGCGGATCGTCGGCGGCCGGCAGCGCGTCGACGCGCAAGGCACGCCCGTCGGGCGCCTGCACGAAGCCCGGCGCGCCCGCCAGCAGGCTCGCCCAGGGCTGGTCTTGCGCATCGACGCTGCCCAACACGAGGAAGGGCAACTGCGCGAAGAAGTCGCGGTGCTGCTGCGGCATGTCATCGCGGATCACCCGCGTGCCCACCATCGCGAGCTGCTCGCGCACGCCGTCCTCGGCCTGCAGGGCGCGCTCGCCGGCGTGGAAGGCTTCGACTGGGGTCGGCTGGGTGTTCACGGTCTTGCTCCTCGGCGGATCGGGTGGGGATGGAGGCATTGTTCGTTGATTCGGTCTTCGGATTAATGGGGCCACATGCACAACACTCCTCCGTTGATCGGTCTAATGGCGCATGGACCGACTCAAAGCCATGCACACCTTCGTGCAGATCGCCGAGCAGGGCAGCCTCACGCGTGCGGCCGACGCCATGGGCAGCTCGCTGCCCGCCGTGGTGCGCTCGCTCGCCGCGCTGGAGGCGCACCTGGGCGCCCGCCTCTTCCAGCGCACCACTCGGCGCATCGCGCTGACCGACGAAGGGCGGCGCTACCTGGCCAGCGCGCGCGAGGTGCTGCTCGCGGCCGATGCCGCCGACCGCGCGCTGAGCGACGAAGCGCGCGAACCTGCGGGCCACCTCACGGTCACGGCACCGGTGCTCTTCGGCCACATGCACGTGGCGCCGGCCATCGTGCGCTTCATGCAGCAGCACCCGCAGATCCGCTGCACCGTGCTGCTGCACGACCGCAGCGTCAACATGCTGGAGGAAGGCATCGACGTGGGCATCCGCATCGGCCCGCTGGAAGACTCGTCGCTGGTCGCGCAGGGCCTGGGCACGATCCGGCGCATGGTGGTGGCCAGCCCTGCCTGGCTGCGCGCGCGCGGCGGTGCGCCCGCGCATCCCCGCGAGCTGGCGCACGAGAGCGTGGTGCACGGCCGGGTGGACGGCCCCTCGCACTGGACCTTCCACGAACGCGGCAAGGCCTTCAACGTGCCCGTGACAAGCCGCCTCGCCTTCAACCACCTCGCGCCGGCCATCGAGGCCTGCGCCGCCGGCATGGGCCTGGGCATGTTCTTCTCGTACCAGGTGCAGGGGCACGTGGCCGACGGGCGGCTGCAGAAAGTGCTGGAGGACTTCGAGCCGCCCCCGCGGCCGGTGAGCGTGATCTACCCACATGCCCGGCTGCTGCCGGCACGCACGCGCGCCTTCGTCGACTGGATGCGGCGCGAGTTCAGCGGTCTGCGGCTGTGAGGCACCGTCCGACGGGGCCGCCCCGGCCGCTTTGCCACAATCGCCGCGTGCAAGCCCCCCTCTTCCAGGCGCGACACCTGCGCAAGCGCTACGGCGACCACACGGTCGTCGACGACCTCTCGTTCGAGATCGCCGCCGGCGAATGCCTCGGCGTGATCGGCCCCAACGGCGCAGGCAAGACCACCACCATCCGCATGGGCCTGGGCCTCACTGCGCCGGACGAGGGCGAGATCGAGGCGCTGGGCGGCTTGCGCATGCCGCGCGATGCGCGCGCCATCAAGGCCCGGCTGGGCGTGGTGTCGCAGTTCGATTCGCTCGACCCCGACTTCACCTGCGCCGAGAACCTGGTCGTCTACGCGCGCTACTTCGGCCTCGGCGGCCGCGCCTTCGCCGAGCGCGTTCCCAAGCTGCTGGAGTTCGCGGCGCTCTCGCACAAGGCCGACGCCAAGCCCGGCGAGCTCTCCGGCGGCATGCGCCGGCGCCTGTCGCTGGCGCGCGCGCTGGTGAACGACCCCGACCTGCTGATCCTCGACGAGCCCACCACCGGCCTGGACCCACAGGCGCGCCACCTGATGTGGGAACGCCTGCAGACGCTGCTGCAGCAGGGCAAGTCGATCCTGCTGACGACGCACTTCATGGACGAGGCGGAGCGCCTGTGCTCGCGCCTGCTGGTGATCGACCACGGCCGCAAGATCGCCGAGGGCAAGCCGCGCGAGCTGATCGCGCAGCACCTGGAGCCCGACGTGGTCGAGGTGTACGGCGCCGGCGCGCTGGCCCTGGCCGACGATGCGGCACTGCGCGGCCTCGCAGCGCGGGTGGAAGTGAGCGGCGAAACCGTCTTCTTCTACACGCAGGACGCGCGCCGGCTGCTCGATGCCCTGATGGCCGCGCATGGCGGCTTGCGCACCTTCCACCGACCCGCCAACCTGGAAGACCTCTTCCTGAAGCTCACCGGGAGACAGATCCGTGAAGACGGCTGACGACACGCCCTCGGTCTGGCGCCCGCCGGAGCTCTCGGCCCGCTGGTGGCCGGTGTTCCTTCGCAACCTGCTCGTGTGGCGCAAGCTCGCCGTGCCCAGCCTGATCGGCAACATCGCCGAGCCGCTGATCTGGCTGGTCGCCTTCGGCTACGGCATGGGCGCGCTGGTGGGCAGCGTGCAGGTGAACGGCACCCCGGTGCCCTACATCCTGTTCCTGGCCAGCGGCTCGATCTGCATGAGCGCCATGAACGCGGCGAGCTTCGAGGCCCTGTATTCGGCCTTCTCGCGCATGCACGTGCAGAAGACCTGGGACGGCATCATGAACGCGCCCGTGGGGCTGGACGACGTGGTCTTCGCCGAGATGCTGTGGGCGGCCTTCAAGTCGCTCTTCACCGTCACGGCCATCATGGGGGTGATGCTGGCGCTGGGCATCAGCCACAGCCCCAAGCTCGTCGTCGCCTGGTGCGTGCTGGCCGGCTGCGGCCTCGTCTTCTCGAGCATCGCGCTGATCTTCAACGCGCTCGCCAAGAGCTACGACTTCTTCACCTACTACTTCACGCTGTTCATGACCCCCATGATGTTCCTGTCGGGCGTGTTCTTTCCGCTGGAGCAACTGCCGGGCGTGGTGCGCACGGTCGCGCAGTGGCTGCCGCTGGCCAATGCCGTCGCGCTGGTGCGCCCGATGTTCATGGACCAGTGGCCGGCAACACCCTGGCGGCACCTGGCCGTTCTGGCGATCTACGCGGTGGCGGCCTTCTGGGTCGCCCTGGCCTTCACGCGCCGGCGCTTCCGCGCATGAGGCCAGCCACGCGCGCATTCATTCCGTGAAATGGTTCCTGCGGAGATGGCTGGATCATCTCGGAGCGCAGCATCGACGACGCCGCGCACGCGCTGGGCCTGAGCGCCGCGCCGGGCCCGAGCGCCGCGTTCAGTCAGCGCGCCGGGGCCTGACGCGCGAGGCCGCCTCCTTGGCGTTGCGCCGCGCGGTTTCCACATCGTCGGCGTGCGCCAGCGCCACGCCCATGCGGCGCTTGACGAAGCTCTCGGGCTTGCCGAACAGGCGCAAATCGGTGCCGGGTACGGCCAGCGCCTCGTCCACGCCGTCGAACACGAGGCCCACCGCGTCCGCGCCGCCATAGATCACGGCGCTGGCGCCCGCGCTCTTGAGCGTGGTGTCGACCGGCAGGCCGAGGATGGCGCGCGCATGCAGCTCGAACTCGCTCTGCCACTGCGTGGCGAGCGTCACCAGGCCGGTGTCGTGCGGGCGCGGGCTCACCTCGCTGAACCACACCTGCTCGCCCTTCACGAAGAGCTCGACGCCGAAGAGGCCCTGGCCGCCCAGGTCGGCCGTGACCTTGTGCGCGATGTCCTGTGCCTTCTCGAGCGCCGCAGCGTGCATGGGGTGCGGCTGCCAGCTCTCGACGTAGTCGCCGCTGACCTGGATGTGCCCCACCGGCTGGCAGAACTGGGTCTGGATGCTGCCGTCGGCGGCCCGGGCTCGCACGGTGAGCAGGGTGATCTCGTAGTCGAAGTCGATGAAGCCCTCGACGATCACGCGGCCATGGCTCACGCGGCCGCCGGCCATCGCGTAGTCCCAGGCCTTCTTCACGTCGGCCGGACCGTCGATCTTGCTCTGGCCCTTGCCGGAGCTGCTCATCACCGGCTTGACGATGCAGGGGTAGCCGATGCCCGTGTCGATCGCGGCCTGCAACTCGCCCAGCGAGTCGCAGAACTTGTAGGGGCTGGTCGGCAGGCCCAGCGTCTCGGCGGCCAGGCGCCGGATGCCTTCGCGGTCCATGGTCAGGCGCGCGGCGCGGGCGGTGGGGATGACGCGAACGACGCCGGCGGCTTCCAGCTCCTCGAGCATCGGCGTGGCGATGGCCTCGATCTCGGGCACCACCAGGTCGGGCTTCTCGGACTCGATCAGCGCCCGAAGCTGCGCCGGGTCGCTCATGGTGATGGTGCGTGCATGGTGCGCCACCTGCTGCCCGGGCGCGTTCTCGTAGCGATCGACGGCGATGGTCTCCACGCCCAGGCGCTGCAGCGCGATCAGCACCTCCTTGCCGAGCTCGCCGGAGCCCAGGAGCATCACACGGGTGGCATGGGGAGACAGGGGGGTGCCGAGGCGGGTCATGGTGGCGGGCTCGCTGCGTGAATGGGAGGGGATGGACGAAACGCCGATGGTAGCCACGCCCCGCGAGCACCCAGCAGGTTGGCGCAAGCCCGCCGCGGAGCCACCCCCTAAATTCGTCGGCACATGCCCGCCCCCGCCATCGAATCGCGCCTCGTCCCCTCGGGCGAGGACTTCGCCGCCAACCGGCAGGCGATGCTGGGCCTGCTCGGCCAGGTGCGTGCGCACGAGGCGCGCGCCGCGGCGGCCTCGCAGGCCAGCGCCGGACGCTTCGCGCAGCGCGGCCAGCTGCTGCCACGCGAGCGCCTGGCCCTGCTGCTCGACGCCGGCGCGCCGTTCCTGCCGCTGGCCACGCTCGCGGGGCTGGGCCACGACACGCCCGACCTGGCCAGGAGCGTGCCCGGTGGCGGGCTGATCGCCGGCATCGGCGTCGTCGAGGGTGTGCGCTGCATGGTGATCGCCTCCGACTCGGGCATCGACGCCGGCGCGCTGCAGCCGATGGGGCTGGACAAGCAGTTGCGCGTGCAGGAGCTCGCGCTGCAGAACCGGCTGCCCTACGTGCAGCTGGTGGAGAGCGCCGGCGCCAACCTGATGCAGTACCGCGTGCAGGACTTCGTGCGCGGCGGCCAGATCTTCGCCAACCTCGCGCGGCTGTCGGCCGCGGGGCTGCCGGTGGTGACGGTGACGCACGGCTCCTCCACCGCCGGCGGCGCCTACCAGACGGGCCTGTCGGACCACATCGTGATGGTCAAGGGCCGCACGCGCGCCTTTCTGGCCGGGCCGCCCTTGCTCAAGGCCGCCACGGGCGAGATCGCGAGCGAGGAGGAACTGGGCGGCGCCGAGATGCACACGCACGTGTCCGGCCTGGGCGACCACCTGGCCGCGGACGACCGCGAGGCGATCGGCATCGCGCGCGCCATCGTCGGCGCGATGGACTGGCCGCGCGTGCTGCCCCCGGCTGCCGGCGTCGAACCGCCTCGCCACGACGCCGAGGAACTCCTGGGCGTGATGCCGGCCGACACGCGCCGGCCGGTGGACATGCGCGAGCTGATCGCCCGCATCGTCGACGGCTCGCGCTTCCTCGACTTCAGCCCGAATTACGGCGCCGCCACCGTGTGCGGCCATGCCCGCATCGGCGGCCACGCGGTCGGCCTCATCACCAACAACGGCCCCATCGACAGCGACGGCGCCAACAAGGCCACGCACTTCATCCAGGCCTGCTGCCAGAGCGGCACGCCCATCGTCTACCTGCAGAACATCACCGGCTACATGGTGGGCAAGACCCACGAGCAGGGCGGCATCATCAAGCACGGCAGCAAGATGATCCAGGCCGTGACCAACGCGACGGTGCCGCAGATCACCCTGCACTGCGGCGCCTCCTTCGGCGCCGGCAACTACGGCATGTGCGGCCGCGGCTTCGCGCCGCGCTTCTGCTTCTCGTGGCCCAACGCGCGCACCGCCGTGATGGGCGGCGAGCAGGCCGCGGGCACCATGGCCACGGTGATGGAAGCCGGCATGGCGCGGCGCGGCGCAGTCGACCCCGCGAAGATCGAGGCCATGCGCGCTCAGGTGGTCGAGCGCTTCGAGCGGCAGACCAGCGTGTTCACCACCAGCGCGCTGCTGCTGGACGACGGGGTGATCGACCCGCGCGACACGCGGGCCGTGCTGACCGAGACGCTGGCGATCTGCCGCGCCGCGCAGGCGCACACGCCGCGCGCCATGCAGTTCGGGGTGGCGCGGCCATGAAGGAGCGTGGTTTCCGAATTGACTCCCTCTCCCTCTGGGAGAGGGCGGGGGTGAGGGCGACGCAGCGGTTGCGCCTGCACACCCTCGCCATCGCCGCGTCCCCTCACCCCAATCCTCTCCCAGAGGGAGAGGGAGCAAGACATGTTTGATTCGGTCTTGATCGCCAACCGGGGCGAGGTGGCGCTGCGCGTCATGCGATCCGCGAGGGCGCTCGGCCTGCGCACCGTGGCCGTGTATTCCGACGCGGACGCCGACGCCGAGCACGTGCGCCAGGCCGACGCGGCGGTGCGCATCGGCGGCCCGCTGCCGGCGCACAGCTACCTGCGCATCGACGCCATCGTCGACGCGGCGCGCGCCAGCGGCACGTCGGCCGTGCACCCGGGCTACGGCTTCCTGGCCGAGAACGCCGATTTCGCCGCCGCCTGCGCCGCGGCCGGCCTGGTCTTCGTGGGCCCCTCACCCGAGGCCATCCGCGCGATGGGCGACAAGGCCGGTGCCAAGCGCCGCATGCAGGCGGCCGGCGTGCCCTGCATTCCCGGCTACGAAGGCGAGGACCAGGGCGACGCATGCCTGGCCGCCGAGGCCGCGCGCATCGGCTGGCCGGTGATGATCAAGGCCACGGCCGGCGGCGGGGGGCGCGGCATGCGGCGTGTGGACGCCGCACAGGACTTCGCGGCGTCGCTGGCCAGCGCACGCTCCGAGGCGCTGCATGCCTTCGGCGACGGCACGGTGATCCTCGAGCGCGCGCTGCTGGCGCCGCGCCACATCGAGATCCAGGTGATGGCCGACCGCCACGGCCACGTCATCCACCTGGGCGAGCGCGACTGCTCGGTGCAGCGCCGGCACCAGAAGGTGATCGAGGAGGCCCCCTCGCCGGCCGTGGACGCCGCATTGCGCGAACGCATGGGCGCCGCCGCCGTGGCCGCGGCCCGCGCCATCGGCTACGAGGGCGCGGGCACGCTGGAGTTCCTGTTGGATGCCGAGGGGCGCCACTACTTCATGGAGATGAACACGCGGCTGCAGGTCGAGCACCCGGTGACGGAGGCGATCACCGGCCTGGACCTGGTGGCGCTGCAGCTGCGCATCGCCGCCGGCGAGCGGCTGCCGCTGGCACAGGAAGACGTGCGCTTCGACGGCCACGCGATCGAGGTGCGCCTGTGCGCCGAAGACCCCGCCGCCGGCTTCGTGCCCGACAGCGGCACGCTCGTGCAGTGGCGCCCTGCGCCCGGATTGCGCACCGAGCACGCGCTGCGTTCGGGCATCGCCGTGCCGCCCTACTACGACCCCATGGTCGCCAAGCTCGTCGCCCACGGCGCGACGCGCGAGGAAGCCCGGCGGCGCCTGTTGCGCGGGCTGCAGGCCACGCAGGCGCTGGGCATCCGCACCAACCAGCGGTTCCTGCAGCGCTGCCTGGCGCAACCGGCCTTCGTGCACGGCGAGGCGAGCACCGCCTTCGTGGACGAACACCTCGACGCCTTGCTCGCGCCGGATGGCGACCCGGCATCGGTGGCACTGGCGGCCTTCGCGCTGCAGGCCGCTGGCCGCGGCATGCCCTCCCCGCTCGTGCACGGGCTTGCGTGTCCTCTGCGCTTCGAGCTCGACGGCCACGCCCACGAGGCGCAGGTGACGCCGCAGCGCGACGCGGGCTGGGCGGTGCGGGTGGGCGATCGGCATTGGCGCATCGTCCTGCTGGCAAGCCATGACGACGAACTTCGGCTGGCCTGGGAGGACGAGGCGGACGGCACGGCGCAGCAGGAGGCCATTCACTTGGTGCGCGAACCCGCCACCGAAGCGCTGCTCCTGCATGCCCGCGGCCGCGCCTGGCGCGTGGAAGACCACAGCCGCCGCAGCGCCGCCCCCCCCGGCGCGGCTGCGGGCGACGGGCTGCTGCGCGCCAGCACCACGGGCCGCGTCGTCGCCGTGCTGGCCGCCGAGGGCGACACCGTGGCGGCCGGGCAAGCCCTGATCACCCTGGAGGCGATGAAGATGGAACATGTGCACGGCGCCCCACGTGCCGGCCGGCTGCAGACGCTGCAGGTGCGCATGGGCGACCAGGTCGCGGCGCGGCAGGTGCTGGCGGAGGTGGCCGACACGCCGCCCGCCGAGGGTTGAGGCGCGCGATTGCGAATACAGCTTGCTATTGAATTGATAGCTGCTCGCGCCCGTCCCGCGGGCGCTGCGACCACTTTTTCCTTGGAACACCGCGCATGACCATGCCCGTCTCGTCGTATCGCTCCGTGTTCGCGCCCGGCCTTTTCGCCGGTCGGGTGGCCATCGTCACGGGCGGCGGCTCGGGCATCGGGCGCTGCACGGCGCACGAGCTGGCGGCGCTCGGCGCGCACGTGGTGCTGGTGGGGCGCAACCGCGACAAGCTCGCGGCCGTGCAGGCCGAGATCGCCCAGGACTGCGCGGCGAACGGCGGCCGGGCCGACGTGCAGGCCTGCGACATCCGGCAGGAAGGCCCTGTGAAGGCCACGGTGGCCGCGGTGATGGCGGCACACGGGCGCATCGACGCGCTCGTCAACAACGCCGGCGGCCAGTACATCGCGCCGCTGGAGGCCATCTCGGCCAAGGGGTGGGACGCGGTGATCCACACCAACCTGACCGGCGGCTTCCTGTTCGCGCGCGAGTGCTACCTGCAGGCGATGAAGGCGGCCGGCGGCGCCATCGTCAACATCGTGGCCGACATGTGGGGCTCGATGCCCAACATGGGCCACAGCGGCGCCGCGCGCGCGGGCATGGTGAGCTTCACCGAAACGGCCGCCGCCGAGTGGGCCGTGAGCGGCGTGCGCGTGAACGCCGTGGCGCCGGGCTACATCGCCTCCAGCGGCATGGATCACTACCCGCCCGAGGCCGGCGACATGCTGCGCGCCATGCGCCGCACCCTGCCGGCGGGCCGCTTCGGCACCGAGGCCGAGACCTCCGCCGCCATCTGTTTCCTGCTCAGCCCCGCGGCCGCCTTCGTCAGCGGCACCGTGCTGCGCGTCGATGGAGCACGGCCGCAGGCGCGCATGGGCTGGCCCATGAAGATCCCCGATGCCGCCGCGCAGCAGCGCCCTGCGGTGGCACCGTTCGACGGTTTCCACCGCGCAGTCACCCCGCGCGTGTTCGACGCACCATGAGGGCGGACATCCATACGCGAAGCGCGCGAAGGCTTCGCGAAGGACGCGAAAGATCTTTCTCATCCTTCATGGTCTTCTTCGCGTCTTTTGCGAAACCTTCGCGTCCTTCGCGTACGGAAGTCGGCATTTGAAGCCCATCCCAAAGTCGCCATGCACTACACCCACGAACACCTCGAGATCCAGAAGACGCTGCGCCGCTACATCGACGCGCACATCAACCCGCACGTGGACGAATGGGAGGAAGCCGAGATCGCGCCGCTGCACCAGGTCTTCAAGGGCCTGGGCGAGCTGGGCCTGCTGGGGCTGAACAAGCCCGAGGCGTACGGCGGCGGCGGGCTCGACTACTCCTACGCCATGGCCATGGCCGAGGCGCTGGGCCACGTGCGCTGCGGCGGCGTGCCCATGGCCATCGGGGTGCAGACCGACATGTGCACGCCGGCGCTGGCGCGCTTCGGCAGCGACGAGCTCAAGCGCGAGTTCCTGGCGCCGGCCATCGCGGGCGACACGGTGGGCTGCATCGGCGTGAGCGAGCCCGGCGCGGGCAGCGACGTGGCCGGCGTGAAGAGCCACGCGCGCCAGGATGGCGACGAGTACGTCATCAGCGGCCAGAAGATGTGGATCACCAACAGCCTGCAGGCGGACTGGATGTGCATGCTGGTCAACACCAGCGACGGGCCGGTGCACCGCAACAAGTCGCTCGTCATGGTGCCGATGGACCGGCCCGGCATCGAGAAGGCGAAGAAGATCCGCAAGATCGGCATGCACAGCAGCGACACCGGCCTGATCCATTTCGACGAGGTGCGCGTGCCGCGGCGCTTCCTGATCGGCGAGGAAGGCCAGGGCTTCGTCTACCAGATGCAGCAGTTCCAGGAAGAGCGCCTGTGGGCCGCCGCGAGTTCGCTGGTGCCGATGGAGGACTGCATCGCCGAGACCATCGAGTGGGCGCAGCAGCGCCGCATGTTCGGCGCCACGCTGGCCGACCAGCAGTGGGTGCAGTTCAAGCTGGCCGAGCTCAAGACCGAGGTCGAGGCCCTGCGCGCGCTGACCTACCGCGCCTGCGACCTGTACCTCGAAGGGCAGGACGTGCTGGAGCTCGCGTCCATGGCCAAGCTCAAGGCCGGCCGGCTCACGCGCCAGGTGGCCGACACCTGCCTGCAGTTCTGGGGCGGCATGGGCTTCACGCTGGAGAACCGCGTCTCGCGCCTGTACCGCGACGGCCGCCTCGGCTCCATCGGCGGCGGCGCCGACGAGGTGATGCTGGGCATCCTGGCCAAGACCATGGGCATCGCGAAGCGGGCGCCGCGGTGACAGGCCCGGGAATCGGACATCCGTACGCGAAGGGCGCGAAAGTTCCGCGAAAGTCGCGAAAGGAAGAAAAGACTCTCTACATGTCGGATGTCTTTCGCGTCCTTTGCGCGACCTTCGCGCCCTTCGCGTACGGCTGCCCGCATTCATGCCCATGACCGCTCCAGACCTTCGACACGAACGCACCGCCCTCGCCGACACGGTGCGACGCTTCGCGCAGGACGAAGTCGCACCGCACGCCGCCGCCTGGGACGAGGCGGGCGAGTTCCCGCGGGCGCTGTACCGGCGCGCTGGCGCGCTGGGGCTGCTGGGCATCGGCTACCCGGAGTCGCTCGGCGGCACGCCGGTGCCGCATGCGCTCAAGGTGGCTCTGTGGGTCGCATTCGCGCGCCACGGCACCAGCGGCGGCGTGCTGGCCAGTCTGTTCTCGCACAACATCGGGCTGCCGCCGGTGGTGCTGCACGGCAGCGACGCGCTGCAGCAGGAGGTCGTGCCGCCGGTGCTGCGCGGCGAACGCATCGCGGCCCTGGCGATCACCGAGCCGGGCGGCGGCTCGGACGTGGCCGCGATCCGCACCCGTGCGCGGCGCGACGGCGACGACTACGTGGTCGATGGCGAGAAGATCTACATCACCTCGGGCCTGCGGGCGGACTGGCTCACCGTGGCCGTGCGCACCGGTGGCAGCGACGAGAAAGGCGCGCGCGGCCTCTCGCTGCTGCTGGTGCCCGGCGACAGCGCAGGCCTCACGCGCACGCCCTTGCGCAAGATGGGCTGGTGGTGCTCCGACACGGCGCAGCTGCACTTCGACGGCGTGCGCGTGCCGGCGCGCTACCTGCTGGGCGAGGAAGGCGCGGGCTTTCGCATGGTCATGGGCAACTTCAAAGGCGAGCGCCTCGGCCTGGCCGCGAGCGCGCTGGGCTTCGCGCAGGCCTGCCTCGACGAGGCCCTGGTCTGGGGGCGCCAGCGCCACACCTTCGGCAGCCCGCTGATCGGGCACCAGGCCGTGCGTCACCGGCTGGCCGACATGCAGATGCGCATCGCCGCGACCGAGGCCTGGCTCGACGCCGTGGCCGCGCAGGGCGACGCGCTCGAGGCCGAGGGCCAGGTCAACGCCCCGGCCTGGGTCGCGGACGTGTGCCTGCTGAAGAACCAGGCCACGCAGACCATGCAGTTCTGCGCCGACGCCGCGGTGCAGATCCTCGGCGGCATGGGCTACATGCGCGGCACGGTGAGCGAACGCATCTACCGCGAAGTGAAGGTGATGATGATCGGCGGCGGCGCCGAGGAGATCATGAAGGAGCTGGCCGCCAGGCAGCTGGGGTGGACGTAGGGGCCCCGGCCGGCTTGGGTACAGTGCGGCGGTGCGCCCTGTCCCGTCGTCGCTGGAACTCTGCTGTGTGCGAAACCGCATGTGCATCGCCGCGGCCGTGCTGGCCGCCCTGCTCGCTGCGGGCTGCGAAGGCCCCACGGCAGAAGCACCGAACGAAGCCTTCGTCGCTATGCGCGACGCCTCGCCCGCGCACACGTTCCGCGGCACGCTGGCCGGCCAGGCGGTGCATTTGGTGGCGCACGACTGCGAGGTGTTCCGCATCCGCGCCGTCCACGGCACACAGGCCGACTGGGAGCGCGTGCTGGCGCCCGAGCCCTACCCCTTCTTCACGAGTTGCGAGCGCCAGGCGCTCGTCGCCGAGGCGGACGGCAGCGTGACGGCGACGCTCGGCCGCATGGCCTTCGGCGCCGGCGGTTGCTGCGCCACCGGCGGCACCTGGCGCTCACGCGACGGCACCACCTGGACGAAGACGCGATGAACCCCGACGACCTGCAACGCCTGGTGACCCTGCCCATGCCCTTCGGCAAGCACAAGGGCACGGTGATCGCCGACCTGCCCGGCAACTACCTCGCGTGGTTCGCGCGCGAAGGCTTCCCCAAGGGCGAGATCGGCCGACTGCTGGCGCTGATGCTGGAGATCGACCACAACGGCCTCAAGCCGCTGCTGGCGCCCTTGCGCAACGGACAGGCACCGCGCTGAGCGGCACGCGCGCCGCCGCCGCAGGCGCTCACTCGATGGTCGCGCCCGACGCCTGCACGATGCCCTTCCACTTCTGGTAGTCGGTCTTGAGCAGCGTGCCGAACTGCTCGGGCGTCATCGCCTGGTACTCGGCGCCCTGCTCGTGGATGGCGGCCTGCACGTCGGGGCGCGCCAGCAGCTTGTTCACCTCGGCGTTGAGCCTGGTCACCACGTCCTTGGGCGTGCCGGCTGGCGCGAACAGGCCGTACCAGGTGCTCACGTCGAAATCCTTGCCGTAGCCCAGCTCGGCCACCGTGGGGATGTCGGGCATCGAGCTGCTGCGCTTGATCGAGGTCACGGCCAGCGGCCGCAGCTTGCCCGACTTGAGTTGCGCGATGGCCGAGGGCAGCGAGGACACCATCAGGTCCACGTTGCCGGCCAGCACGTCCATCATGGCCGCGTTGCTGCCCTTGTAGGGCACGTGGCGGATCTTGATGTTGGCGGCGGTCTTGAAGATCTCGCCGGCCAGGTGGATGGTGGTGCCGTTGCCCGGTGAGCCGAAGGTCACCGCATCGGGCTGGGCGCGGGCGGCGTCGACCACGTCCTTGAGCGTCTTGAACTTCGATTCGGCGCGCGTGACGATGACCACCGGCGTGTAGGCCACGTGGGCCACGGCCGTGAGGTCCTTCACCGGGTCGTAGCTCAGGTTCTTGTACAGCCAGGGCGCGACGACCATGTTGTCCTTCTGGCCCATCACGATGTCGTAGCCGGTGGGTTGCGCGCGCGCCGCCTCGGCGATGCCGATGGTGCCGCCGGCGCCGCCGCGGTTGTCGGGCACCACGGTCCAGTGGCTCACTTCGGTGAGCTTGGTCGCGATCAGGCGCGACAGGATGTCGGTGCCGCCGCCCGGTGGGAAGGGAACGATCAGCCGGATCGGCTTGGCGGGCCAGGCGGCCTGGGCCAGCACCGGGCCGGCGGTGGCAGCCAGGGCCAGGCCACCGCCGCTGGCGGCGAGGCGGGCAAGGAGGGAGCGTCGGGTCAGGGTCATGGGAGGAATCCGTTGGCTTGTCTCGTGGTGGGGTACCGCGCGCCGCGCGGGCGCGCGCGGGAGGGCCGGAGTGTGCCCCAGCACCGCGCGGCGGGCCGGTGCCGCTTCGCGATGCCCCTGCTGCCGCGCGCCGATGGGCACGCCTGTCGCGTGGCCGGACCTTTCGATGCTATTAATTCGATAGCTGCTTACGCAGGACCGACGGGCGCTGGCGCCCGATTTCCCTCATGCCGCCCGATCGGCTCTACGCATTAGTCCCTAGCACGCGGTCAGCCAGGGGTCAGGCGCCGGCGACGACGCTCGTCAGTTCCTAGTCAGAGGTGGAGACATATGGCAATCAAGAGCCAGGCAGACTTTTTTTCAGGCGCGATGTTCGTGGTCGTGGGCGGCGTGTTCGCCATCGGCGCGACCAACTACAACATCGGCGACGGCGCCCGCATGGGCCCGGGCTACTTCCCGTTGATGCTGGGCGTGCTGCTCGCCCTGATCGGGGCGGCGATCATCTTCCAGTCGCTGGTTGTGGAGACGACCGACGGCGGCAAGATCGGCCGCTGGGCCTGGAAGCCGCTGGCTTTCGTGCTCGGCGCGAACCTGGCCTTCGGCGTGCTGCTGGGCGGGCTGCCCAGCATCGGGCTGCCGGCGATGGGCCTGATCATCGCGATCTTCGCGCTGACCTTCATCGCGAGCATGGCGGGCACCCAGTTCCGCTTCAAGGACACGCTGATCCTGGCCATCGTGCTGGCCGCGGGCAGCTACGTCGCCTTCATCCTGGCGCTCAAGCTCCAGATCCAGGTCTGGCCGACCTTCATTTCGGGTTGAAGGCGAAGGCACGACCATGGACTTCAATCTTTTCGCCAACCTGGCCACGGGCTTCGGCGTCGCGGTCACCTGGACCAACCTGCTGTACTGCCTGATCGGCTGCATCCTGGGCACGCTGATCGGCGTGCTGCCGGGCATCGGCCCGGTCGCGACCATCGCGATGCTGCTGCCTGCGACCTACGCGCTGCCGCCCGTGTCGGCCCTGATCATGCTGGCCGGCATCTACTACGGTGCGCAGTACGGCGGATCGACCACCGCCATCCTGGTGAACCTGCCGGGCGAGTCGTCCTCGGTGGTGACGTGCATCGACGGCTACCAGATGGCGCGGCAGGGGCGCGCAGGCCCGGCGCTCGCGGCGGCCGGCCTGGGCTCCTTCTTCGCCGGTTGCGTGGGCACCATCATCCTGGCCGCCTTCGCGCCGCCGCTCACCGAACTGGCCTTCAAGTTCGGCCCGGCCGAGTACTTCAGCCTGATGGTGCTGGGCCTGATCGGCGCGGTGGTGCTGGCTTCCGGGTCGCTGCTCAAGGCGATCGCGATGGTGGTGCTGGGCCTGCTGCTGGGCCTGGTGGGCACCGACGTGAACTCGGGCGTGGCGCGCTTCAGCTTCGACATCCCCGAACTGACCGACGGCATCGGCTTCATCGTGATCTCGATGGGCGTGTTCGGCTACGGCGAGATCATCGGCAACCTGTCGCAGCCCGACGAGGACCGCGAGGTCTTCACCAGCAAGGTGACGGGCCTGTGGCCCACCAAGGAAGATTTCAAGAAGATGGCGCCGGCCGTGCTGCGCGGCACGACGCTGGGCTCGGCCCTGGGCATCCTGCCCGGCGGCGGCGCGCTGCTGGCCTCCTTCGCGTCCTACGCGCTGGAAAAGAAGCTCAAGATGGGCCCGAACGAAGTCGCCTTCGGCCGCGGCAACATCCGCGGCGTGGCAGGCCCCGAGTCGGCCAACAACGCCGGCGCGCAGACCTCCTTCATCCCATTGCTGACGCTGGGCATTCCGCCCAACCCGGTGATGGCGCTGATGGTCGGTGCGATGACCATCCACAACATCCAGCCCGGCCCGCAGGTGATGACCAGCAACCCCGAGCTGTTCTGGGGCCTGATCGCCTCGATGTGGCTGGGCAACCTCATGCTGATCGTGCTGAACCTGCCGCTCATCGGCATGTGGATCAAGCTGCTGAAGGTGCCCTACCGCCTGCTGTTCCCGGCCATCGTGCTGTTCTGCGCGATCGGTGTGTACTCGACCAACAACAACACCTTCGACGTGTGGATGGTCGCGATCTTCGGCTTCATCGGGTACTGCTTCATCAAGCTGCGTGTCGAGCCGGCGCCGCTGCTGCTGGGCTTCATCCTGGGGCCGATGATGGAAGAGAACCTGCGCCGCGCATTGCTGCTGTCGCGCGGCAGCTGGAGCGTGCTGGTCACGCGGCCGATCTCGGCCGGCCTGCTGGTCGCCGCGCTGGCGCTGCTGGTGATCGTGCTGCTGCCGGCGGTGAAGTCCAAGCGGGAAGAGGCTTTCGTCGAGGAGTGACGTTGTATCTTGGCGGGCCGTGGTGCCCGCCTGTTCGTTTCGTGGGTCCCTCTGGGGCCCATTTCCTTTTGGGCGTTCGCAGATGGCCGTTGAAGCGATGGGCCGGCCCTGGTGCCGGTGAGGGCGCGCCGGCGCTTCGGTGGGGTGGTCGGCTTCGCCGACTGCCCTGCGGTGCTCGCGCGAACGGGCCGCGGCAGAACTCGCTTCGTTCACTGCGTTCACTGCGCTCGGACAGCTGCCGCGAGTCAGTTCACGAAGCGGGCCTGTCCTTCGGCAGGCCCGCAGCCCGTCCGCGCTGCGCGCCTCGGCACCCCACAGGCGCGCCGCCGCACCCTCACCGGCACCAGGGCCTGCGTCAGGGGTCGATCGACCAGCGCAATTCGGGCGCCCGTGGCGGCACAACGCTGCACCTGATGCACCACCACGGCCGCCTCCACGCGTCGGCGCCGGGCCCAGGGCGCGTGGGCGACTTCGGGGTCGGCGAGGCGCGCAGGGTGGACGGGCGGCAGGCCTGCCGAAGGACAGGCCTGCTTCGTGAACTGACTCGCGGCAGCTGTTTGAGCGCAGCGCGAAGCGCGTAGCGAGTTCTGCCGCGGCCCGTCCGCCCGAGCACCGCAGCGCAGTCGGCCCGCAGGGCCGACCGACCCCGCAGGAGCCCGCGCGCCCTGGGCCCGGCGCCGACGCGCGCCCCCTCCCCCGAGTGCGGACGATCCAGCGCCCGCCTCAAGCCGACCGCGCCGGCCTCACTGCGCCACGTAGTCCGACACCACCTTCCACTTGCCGTCGACGATCTGCGACAGGCGCGACTGGTCGTTGCCCAGCCGCTTGGCGGCGGTGTAGGTCATCTTCGGCGCGCCGAACATGTCGGGCGGAAAGGTGCTCGCGTCCATGATCTTGATGAAGGAATCGGTGCTCAGGTTGGCGCCGGCCTTCTGCGCCACCTGCGCGAAAGTGTCGATGATCACGTAGCCGTAGACCGAGAACACCGTCGGATCCTCGTTGAACTTGGTCTTGTACTTGTTGGCCCAGAAACGGATCTTGGGGTCGGCCTCGTCGGTGTAGGGGTTCTGCACCGTCATGGTCGCGTACATGCCGTCCATGGCCTTGCCGCCCAGCTTGTGGATGAGGTCGGTGTAAGCCGCGCTGGAACCGAGGAAGGTCGGGTTGAAGCCCGTCTTGCGCGCTTCGCCGATGGTGCCGATGGTCTCTCGGATGATGGTGCCCAGCACCACGAGGTCGCAGCCGGCAGCTTTCATCTTCGCGACCTGCGAGCTGAAGTCGGTGGCACCGCGCTTGAACGAGGTCTTCTCCGCCAGCTCCATGCCCGCGGCCTTGAGGCCCGCTTCGGCGCCGCGCTGCACCTCCAGGCCGAACTCGTCGTCCTGGTAGATGGTGCAGACCTTCTTCGCCCCCTTGTCCTTCACCATCTTGGGCAGCGCCAGGCGGACCTGGTCGTAGTAGGTGGCCGCAAACGAGTACTTGAGCCGGTTCAGCGGCTCATACATCTCCCGCGCGGCGGTGATCGGCAGGAAGTTGATGACGTTCTTGTCGAACTGCACCGGCATCGCCGCCATGTTCTGCGCCGTACCGATGTGGCCGGCCATGATGAATATCTTGTCCTGGTTGACCAGCTTCTGCGCGGCGAGCACCGCCTTCTTCGGGTCGTAGCCCGAGTCTTCGACGTACAGCTTGAGCTTGCGGCCGTTGATGCCGCCCTGCTCGTTGATCTCGTCCACGCGCAGCTGCATGCCGTTGCGCGACTGCTTGCCGAAGCCGGCGAGCGGGCCCGACAGGTCCTGGATGGTGCCGATGCGGATCTCGTCCTTGCTCACGCCCTGCTGGGCGAAGGCGGACGGCAGACCGAGCGCCAGGATGGCGATCGCGACGGCGGCGGGGCGGAAGGTCTTCATGGCTGTCTCCTCTCGTTGATCCATGCGTTCACACAATCTCGGTCCAGAACCCCCACCCGTTCAGCCTGAGCGGGTCGAAAGCCGGGCGCGAGGCTTCGACGGGCTCAGCCCGAACGGTGCTGCGGGCACATCGTCAAGCGCGGTACATCGCCTCGATCTGCTGTGCGTACTTCGCCTGCACCAGCTTGCGCTTGAGCTTCATCGTCGGCGTCAGCTCCTCGTCCTCTGCCGACAGCTGCGTGTCGAGCAGGAAGAACTTCTTGATCTGCTCGACCCGCGCGAATTTCGCGTTCACGCGGTCGATCTCGTTCTGGACCAGGTCCTGCACCTCCTGGGCGCGCGTGAGGCTCGCGTAGTTGCTGAAGGGCACGTCGTGGTCCTGCGCGAATTTCTCGACGTTCTCCTGGTCGATCATGATGATCACCGTCAGGTAGGGCTTCGCATCGCCGATGACCACTGCATCGGTCACGTAGGGGCTGAACTTGAGCTCGTTCTCCCACTCGCTGGGCGTGATGTTCTTGCCGCCCGCCGTGATGATGATGTCCTTCATGCGGTCGGTGATGCGGAAATACCCGTCCTCCTCCATCAGCCCGACGTCGCCCGTGTGCAGCCAGCCCTCGGCGTCGATGGTCTCGGCCGTCTTCTCGGGCTGGTTGAGGTAACCCATGAACACGTTGGGGCCGCGCACCAGGATCTCGCCCGTGGCCGGGTCGATGCGCACCTCGTTGTAGCCGGCGGCCGGACCGATGGAGCCCGGCTTGATGCGCGCCGCCGGCACGCCGGTGGAGGCGCCGCAACTCTCGGTCATGCCCCACACCTCCAGCATGGGCACGCCGAGCGAGAGGTACCACTTGACCAGCTCGGGCGAGATCGGCGCCGCGCCGGTAACGAGAAAGCGCGCGCGGTGGATGCCGATGAGCTTGCGCACGTTGTCCAGCACCAGCCAGCGCGCGAGCCGGAAGCGGAACTTCAGGCCGGCATCGACCGGCTCGCCGGCCAGCACCTTGTCGGCGATCTGCCGCCCCACGCCGATGGCCCAGGCGTAGGCGGCCTGCTGCACGCCGCTGGCTTCATTGAGCGCGATCGTCACGCCGGAGTAGAACTTCTCCCACACGCGCGGCACGGCGGTGAAGACGGTGGGCGCGATCTCGCGCACGTTCTCCGGCACCGTCTCGGGGTTCTCGACGAAGTTGAGCACCGAGCCGGTGTACATCGCGAAGTACTCGCCGCCCATGCGCTCGGCCACGTGGCACAGCGGCAGGAAGCACATGCGCTCGTCGCGCTCGTCCTGCGCCACCAGGGTGTTGTAGCCACGCATGGTGTAGACGAGGCCATGGTGCGAGTGCATCGCGCCCTTGGGCTTGCCGGTGGTGCCCGAGGTGTAGATGAGGATGGCCAGGTCTTCCGGCCGGCAGCCGTCGACGCGCTCGCGCACGGCCTGCGGATGCGACTGCAGGTGCTCGCGGCCGAGGGCGCGCAGGGCGTCCAGGCTGATGACGCCCGGGTCGTCGAGATCGCGCAGGCCCTCCATGTCGAACACGACGATCTTGCGGAGCGCCGGCAGGCGCTCACGCACCTCCAGCGCCTTGTCGAGTTGCTCGTCGTCCTCCACGAAGAGCAGCATGGTGTGCGAGTCCTCGCACAGGTAGTGCACCTGCGAGGCGGCATCGGTCGGGTAGATGCCGTTGGCCACGCCGTTGCAGCTGAGCACGGCCAGGTCGCACAGCACCCATTCGACGACAGTATTCGAAAGGATGGAGGCGCACTCGCCGCGCGCGAAGCCCAGGGCCAGCAAGCCGGCAGCGATCTCCTGAACGGCTTCGGCCGTCTGGCGCCAGGTCCAGGTGCGCCAGATGCCCAGCTCCTTCTGGCGCAGCCACACGGCATCGCCGCGCAATTCGACCGCGTTCCAGAACACGGCCGGGATGGTGTCGCCCGGAACTGCGATGTCGGTGCGTGGCTGGAGCTGGCCGAGGTCCCACAGGCCGGCCGGGATGTGGAGGGGGGCGGAAGTGGATGCGCTCATCGCCAGGTCTTCTTCTTTTTCCAGCGGCGCTCGCCGCGGACGCCCTCGTCCTGCAGGCCGAGGTAGAACTCCTTGATGTCGTCCTTCTCGCGCAGGCGCTCGCAGGTGTCTTCCATGACGATGCGGCCGTTCTCCAGCACGTAGCCGTAGTCGGCGGCGTTGAGCGCCATGTTGGCGTTCTGTTCGACCAGCAGGATGGTGGTGCCGCGCTCACGGTTGATGCGCACGACGATCTCGAAGATCTCCTTGGTGAGCTTGGGCGAGAGGCCGAGCGAGGGTTCGTCGAGCAGGATGAGCTGCGGCGCGGCCATGATGGCGCGCGAGATGGCGAGCATCTGCTGCTGCCCGCCCGAGAGCAGGCCCGCGTCCTGCGCGGCGCGCTCGCGCAGGATGGGGAAGTAGCCGAACACGGTCTCGATGTCGCGCGCCACGCCGTCGCGGTCGCGGCGGGTGTAGGCGCCCATGAGCAGGTTGTCCTTCACCGACAGCAGCGGGAACACCTCGCGGCCCTCGGGCACGTGCGACAGGCCCTGCTGCACGATGAAGGCCGGGTCCTTGGCAGTGATGTCCTGGCCCTTGAAATGGACCGTGCCCTTGCGCGGATCGATGATGCCCGAGATGGTCTTGAGGATCGTCGTCTTGCCCGCGCCGTTGCTGCCCAGCACGGTGGCGATCTCGCCCTGCCGCACCCTCAGGCTCACGCCGCGGATGGCCTTGATGGGGCCGTAGGCGCTCTCGACGTTGAGGAGTTGGAGGACTTCGGTGCTCATGTCTGAGCGCCTTCCGACGAGTCGCATGAGGGGCGCGCCGGCGCGGGGCGGCCTGACGTCGGCGAGTCGGCATGCAGTCGAGCGCGCCGCTGGCGAGGGGCAGGCACCGACTCGCTCAGACGCCGCGGGTCGCTGCGCGACTTCCCCGCGCTGCTCGCGGCAGGCGGGGTCCGCGCAAACTCGCTTCGCTCAAACATGCGCGGCCCTCTTCCCGCCTGCCGCTGCGCTGCTCGGCCGCGCCGATTCGCGATCCGGCGCCTGCCCCTCGCCATCGTGGAACCGGGGTGCCGCATCCCCTCTCTTTCACGCCCTGCGGTGCGAGGACGGGGTTCGGCCGCCGGTGGAGCCCGGTGCGTGGTGCGGGCCGGGCACGCCCCTGTGCGTCGCCGAGAAGCGCAGGCCGGGGCGAGGCACGCCTGCCGAAGGACAGGCGTGCTTCGTGCACTGACTCGTCGCAGCTGTTTGAGCGGAGTGAACGAAGTGAACGCAGCGAGTTCTGCGACGCGAGCCCCGGCCGAGCATCGCAGGGAAGCCCCCGAAGGGGGCCGACGCACCGGGGCGTGCCCGGCCCGCGCCGCGCACCGGGCGGCCCTTCCAACGCACGGCCGAAAGCCCGTTGTCATGCCGCCCTCCGCAAGCTGCTCACATCCTCGACCGTCCCCAGGTAGGCCTCGACCACCTTCGGATCCGACTGCACCTCGCGCGACGACCCCGTGGCCAGCACCTCGCCCTGGTTCATCGCCAGCACGCGGTCCGACACCTTCGACACCAGCGTCATGTCGTGCTCCACCATCAGCACCGAAATGCCCAGCTCGTGCTGGATGTCCTGGATCCAGAAGGCCATGTCGGCCGTCTCCTCCACGTTCAGGCCAGAGGATGGTTCATCGAGCAGCAGCAGCTTGGGCTCGGTGCACAACGCCCGCGCCAGCTCCACCACCTTGCGCACGCCGTAGGGCAGCCCCGCCACCAGCGAATCGCGGTGGTGCTGCAGGTCGAGCAGGTCGATCACCTGCTCGGCCTTCTCGCGCGCGGCGATCTCGGCGCGCCGCGTGGCGGCGGTGAAGAACAGCTCGCCGAAGAAACCCGTCGCGCGGTGCGTGTGGCGGCCGATCAGCAGGTTGTGCAGCACCGTCGCGTGCTCGAACAGCTCGATGTTCTGGAAGGTGCGCGCGATGCCCAGCGCCGCGATGGCGTGCGGCGGCTGGTCCGTGAGCTTGAGCGGCGCGGCTTCGCCGTGCCAGGTGATCTGCCCCGTGGTCGGCTGGTAGATGCGGCTGATGAGGTTGAACACCGTCGTCTTGCCCGCACCGTTGGGCCCGATCAGCGTGAAGACCTCGCCGCGCCGCACCTCGAAGCTCACCTTGTTCACGGCCAGCACGCCGCCGAAGCGCACGCTCAGGTCCTGGGCCGAGAGGAGGACGTCCCTGGTCACTTCAGCCGATCCGACTTGGTGAACGACTTCTGCCGCTTGAACATGCCACGGCGGTAGAACGGGAACATCTGCAGGTAGGTGCGCACCTTCAGCCAGCGCCCGTACAGGCCCATCGGCTCGAAGAGCACGAAGGCGATCAGCACCAGGCCGTACACCAGGCCCTGCAGTCCGGGCGCCTGTCCGATGATCGGTGGCAGCCAGTCCTTGGACAGCGAGATCAGCTGCGGCATCGAGATCAGGAAGATCGCGCCGAGAAACACGCCGTGCACCGAACCCAGCCCGCCGATCACCACCAGCAGCAGCAGATCGATCGACTGCAGGATGCTGAACTGGTCGGGCGAGAGAAAGCTGATCTTGTGCGCATACAGCGCGCCACCCAGGCCGGCCAGCGCGGCGGAGATCGCGAAGGACAGCGTCTTGTAGCGCGCCAGTTGAATGCCCATGCTCTGTGCCGAGATCTCGGAATCGCGAATGGCGACGAAGGCGCGGCCGGTGGGCGCGCGCAGCAGGTTGAGCACGCCCAGCGTGCACAGCACCGTGGTGACGAGGCACACGAAGTAGAAGGCCTCGCCGCTGCCGAAGTCCAGGCCGAAGAGCCTGGGCGATTTGACGTGCAACCCGGCATTGCCGCCCGTGACGCTTTCCCAGCGCGCGAAGACCTCCTCGACGATGAAACCGAAGGCCAGCGTGGCGATGCCCAGGTAGATGCCCTTGACGCGCAGTGCCGGCATGGCGACCACGACGCCCACCGCGGCCGAAAGCAATGCGGCGGCCACCATCGCGATCGGAAAGGGCACGCCCAAATTGGTCAGCACCCCCTGCGTGTACGCCCCCGTGCCGAGGAAGGCCGCGTGGCCGATGGAGAACTGCCCCGTGAAGCCTGCCAGCAGCATCAGCCCGAGGCCGACCACCGAATAGATGAGCACGAAGTTCAGCTGCGCGAGCCAGTACTCGTCGAGCAGCCAGGGCGCGGCCAGCAGCACCACGCCGAGCGCCGAATACCAGAAGCGGTGCCCGCCATGCTTGGCGAGCGCGATGTCCTGCGCGTAGCTGGTCTTGAAGATGTAGCGCATGGCTAGACTTTTTTCCGCAGCTTCTCGCCGAACAGCCCGTTCGGCTTGAGCATCAGCATCGCCAGCACCACGATGTAGGGCGCCGTGTCCTTGAAGCCGTCGGGTAGGTAGAAACCGGCGAAGGACTCGACCACGCCGATCACCAGCCCGCCGACGATCGCGCCCGGCAGGCTGCCGAAGCCACCGACCACCGCAGCCGGGAAGGCCTTGAGCCCGATGAGCCCCATGTTGGCGTGCACGAAGGTGATGGGCGCCAGCAGCATGCCGGCCACCGTCGCCACCGCCGCCGCCAGGCCCCACACCAGCCCGTTGAGCCGCTTGACCGGAATGCCCATGTAGTAGGCCGCGAGCTGGTTCTGCGAGCTGGCCTGCATCGCGATGCCCAGCTTGCTGTAGCGGAACATCGCGAACAGCAGCACGCACAGCACGGCCGTGGCGCCGATCACCACCGCCTGCTCCACGTTCACCACCAGGCCGCCGAGCTTCCAGACCTGGTCCTTGTAGGGCACGGGCAGCGTGTGCGTCTCGGTGCCGATCCCGGGCACCATGGTGATCAGCCCGCGCAGCACATAGCCGATGCCGATGGTGAGCATCACGATCGAGAACTGCGGCTGGCCGAGGATGGGCCGGATCACCGCCAGCTCGACCAGCATGCCGAAGGCCGCCATCGCCACCACCGCCAGGATGGCCGCCAGCCAGAAGGGCAGGCCGAAGAGCGTCATGCCGGCGAAGGCCGTGAAGGCGCCGAGCATCATCAGGTCGCCCTGCGCGAAGCTCACCGTCTCGGTGGCCTTGTAGATCAGCACGAAGCCCAGCGCGATGAGGCCGTAGATGCAGCCTTGCGCGATGCCCGAGAGCAGAAGCTGGAGGACTTGCATGGCGCGGCCCCGGCGCTCAGATTCTCAAGCCGAATCGACCCGTAACGACCACGGGGCGGGCGCAAGCAGCTATCAATTGCATAGCACCCTGCCCACCGCGTCGTGCAGCGCGAGACGCCGCGAGCCGGCCACGATGTCGCTGGGCCTGAGGCCGTAGATCTGCCGGATCGAGTGGCTGAAGTGCGTGGAATCGGGGTAGCCCGCATCGAGCGCGATGTCGGTGAGGCTGGCCGACTCGCGCACGTAGCGCAGCAGGCTGCGTGCACGTTTCCAGGCTCGGAAGGCGCGGTAGGTCATGCCGGTCTGCGCCTTGAACAGGTGCAGGAAGCGCGAGAAGGACAGGTGCACGTCGTCGGCGCACTGCTCGGCCGATCGCGCCGCGGCCGGGTCGGCGTTCACGCGCTCGACGATGCGGCGGATGCGCGCGTCCATCGGGCGCGGCGCCAGCGCCTCGCCGAAGAACAGGCGGTCGAAGTCGAAGCTGTCGAAGCACTCGCGGCCGGACGCGTGCAGCAGGTGCGCATGGGCCGCGCGCACGCGGCGCACGAAGGCCGCATCCTGGAGCGGGCCGCAATGGCGCAGCACGGCCGGCAGCGCATCGGGATCGGCCGAATCGGCCTCGACCAGCAGGTTGAGGATCAGCGGCTCGGCGCTCTCCACCCGGTGCGGCACCTGCGGCGGCACCACGAACAGCTCGCCCGACTGCCACGCCCCGCCGCCGATACGGATGCGGTTGGGCAGCCCTCGCGGCGACACGTAGATGCCGTAGCCGCCGAAGTTGCGTTCGCTCGCCGCGCCGAGCAGGCCGGCGTAGAACACGCGCGTCGTCGTCAGCCACATCAGGCGCTCGCCGCCATCGGCCTGCACCACCCTCGTCGTCTGCATGCTGCTCGGTCTCCTCGGGTTCTTCTCAAGACACTCGGCCCATCGCGTTCCACACGGGCACGCCGGCATGGTCCGGCGGATCGTATCGACGGCCCCTGCCGCCGGCACGGTGCTTTCCCTAGGGGCGGGCGGTGCGCCTGTGCGCGGTGCGGCGCGATTGTTGAAGGGCGAGCGCGACACGGCGTCGTCGAAACGGACGATTTTTGGACGGGCCGTGTGGCGCCGCATTCGCCTCAGCCCCGCGCAGGTGCCGCCAGCGCGCGGCGCAGTTCGGCCGCACACAGCGCCACCGCGGTGTGCGCCTCGTCGAGCACACGGCCCATGGTGATGAAGCCGTGGATCTGGCGCTCGAAGCAGACATAGCTCACCCGCATGCCGGCGGCGCTGAGGGCACGCGCGTAGTCCAGCCCTTCGTCGCGCAGCGGGTCGTAGCCGGCGGTGATCACCAGGGCAGGTGGCAACCCCGCGTGGCTCTCGGCCAGCAGCGGCGAGGCGCGCCAGTCCAGGTCGTGCTTCGCGTCGTCGATGTAGTGGTCGTGGAAGTAGGTGATGGTGTCGGCCGTGAGCACGTAGCCCTGGCCGTTGGTGCTGTGCGAGGCATGGCCGCGCCGCATGTCGGTGCCGGGGTAGATGAGCAGCTGGAAGGCGATGGGCAGGGGGCCCTGGCCGTCGGCGTCGTCACGCGCGGCCAGCGAAACCACGGCCGCGAGGTTGCCGCCCGCGCTGTCGCCGCCCACCGCCAGGCGCGCCGGGTCGATGCGCAGTCGCTTCGCCTGCGATGCGACCCAGCGCGAGGCGGCCAGCACGTCGTTCACTGCGCCAGGGAAGCGTACTTCGGGCCCCATGCGGTAGTCGACCGCCACGACGGCGCAGCCACTCCCGTTGCACAGCTCGCGGCACAGCACGTCGTGCGTATCCAGGTCGCCGATGACCCAGCCGCCGCCGTGGTAGTACACCAGCACCGGCAACACGGCATCGGCCGCAGCGCCGAGCGGACGGTAGGCGCGCAGCGGGATGTCGCCGAGCGGCCCCGGCGCGCGCAGTTCGCGCACTTCGCCGACCTCGGGCGCATCGGGCTGCGTGAAGCCCCGGCGCTCGCGGTAGAAGGCGCGGGCCTCGACGGGCGGCAGCGTGTGGGTGGGCGGCAGGCCGCGCGACTCGATGAGATCGATCAGGGCTCGGGCTTGGGGATGCAGCATGGCGTGGCGTCAATGGTTGGCAAAGCCGGCATCTTGCGCCGCCTGCGCCGCCACGCGGGGCGGGACTTTCACGGGCATGTCCAGCAGCATCTGCGCCATGCCCTTGCCCAGCGGGTCCAGCCTCGGCGAGCGCGGGCCGCCGCCCGCCAGCGCGCCATGGAGCAGCAGGTTCAGCGCGTGGATGCCGGGCAGGTGGAAGCGCTCGACCTGCCGGCTCGTCATGAGGTGCCCGAACCAGTCCGCCACGGCCTCGGGCGTGAGCGCCGCCCACAGCCAGGGCAGCCACTCGGGCCGCCGCGCGACGACGCCGATGTTGGCCAGGTCGCCCTTGTCGCCGCTGCGGGCCCAGGCCAGGGCGATGAGCGGCAGTTCGACCGCATCGGCCGGCAACGCCACCGCCTCGGGCGGCGCCACCGGCGAGGGGGCCGTCGGCGCCTGCAGGGCGGGCGTGGCGGCAGGAGGCAGCGCGTCGCCATCGAGCACGACACGCACGGCGACCGACTCCCGGGCGAGCGCGAAGGCGAAGGGCTTGATCAGCGGCGCGACCGGCGGGCGCCCCGCCATCGACCCCGGTGCGGTGGTGCCGGGCGACCACGAGGTGCCGGCGGGCGCGATCTCGCGTGCGAAGAGTTCGAGCGCCTTCCTGTCGGCATGGTCGACCACCACGCGCATCAGCACCTCGCGCGCGTCGGCAGCGCCAGGGCGCGCATGCGGGCCATAGATGGATTCGGTGCCCAGCACCTCGACGTACGTGGCCGTGTAGTCGGCCAGGCCGCGCGCCTGGAACAGCGACCGCGTGCGCGCCAGGATCGCCTCGGCCGTGCGGCGCGCCTTGGCCGGGGCCTCGCGGCCGACGATCACCATCGCGCCCGCGCAACGCCAGCCGTCCAGCACGGTGGCCGACACCTTGTAGCCGCTGGGCGGCGGGCCGCCGCGCGCGCCGCTCACGCGCACTGTCCCCTCGTCGACCTGCTCGATGCGCACCTGCGTGAAGTCGCAGCGCACGTCGGGCAGCAGGTAGGCGGCGGGGTCGCCGATCTCGTAGAGCAGTTGCTCGGCCACCGCCGCGCGCAGGACGGCGCCGCCGGTGCCAGGCGGCTTGGTCAGCGTGAAGCTGCCGTCTTCCGCCACCTCGACGATGGGGTAGCCGATGGTCGGCCAGTCGGGGATCGCCTGCCAGTCGGTGTGCAGCCCACCTGTCGCCTGGCAGCCGCATTCGATGATGTGGCCCGCCAGGCTGCCGCCCGCGAGCCGGTCCCAATCGTCGGCCGCCCAGCCCAATTCGTGCAGCAGCGGCCCGAGCGTCACGGCGCTGTCGACGCAGCGGCCGGTGACGACCACGTCGGCCCCGGCCGCCAGCGCCGCGCGGATGCCCTGCGCGCCCAGGTAGGCATTGGCACTGAGCACACGCGCCGGCACGGGTTCACCGCTCGCCATGTCGGCTGTGCCGGCCGCATTCAGCGCCGGCATCTGCGCGCTCACGTCGTCGCCCAGCACCACGGCCACGCGCACGTCCACGCCCTGCTCCCGCGCCAGCGCACGCAAGGCCTCGGCACAGGCTTCGGGGTGCACGCCGCCGGCGTTGCTCACCACGCGGATGCGGCGCGCCACGCAGTCGGCCAGCACGTCGCGCATGGCGACCTCGACGAAATCGGTGGCCCAGCCCATCTCGGGTTGGCGCAGGCGCGCACCGGCCAGCACTGCCATGGTGGTCTCGGCGAGGTAGTCGAAGACCAGGTAGTCGATGGGCGCGCCGCCGCGCACCAACTGCCCCGCCGCCACGCTGCTGTCGCCCCAGAAGCCCGAGGCGCCGCCGATGCGCACGGTGCGGCGGGCGGGTGGCGGAGGAGTGTCGGCGGTCATGGGCGGCGGCGCGGTGGCAGGCTGCGCCGAAGCGTACGCAGCGCCCCGGCGGCCCGGCTTGCGCCAACTGGCTGCTGCCCAGGATTGCGCTGGCTTGCTATGGTTTTCATAGCTGCTTGCGCAGTCAGCACGGGCGCTGCAAGCCGATTTGCCTCAAGAGTTTGTCCCCTGCGTGACTGCGCGGCGGGCGACGGCTGCGAAGACTCCGCCTGGCCGTTGCGGCCCGCCGGCAGCAACGGCCACGCACCACAACAACCATCCGGAGACGTCTCTCATGCCCATTTCACTGCGCCGCCGCACGGCCGCGTTCGCGCTGGCCGTTCCTGCCCTCCTCGCCACGCTGGCCGGCTGCGGCACTGCGCCGCCGACGCGGCCCGCCGCCTGGTCCGCGCCCGAAGCCCTGGTGCAGCCATCCGCCTTCGCCGGCGTCCACGGCCTGGCGGTGGACCGGCAGGGCCGCCTGCTGGCGGGCTCCGTCGTCGGCAACAGCATGTGGGAGGTCGACCGCCGCACCGGCCAGGCGCGCGTCTTCATCCCCGCCCCCGAAGGCCAGGCCGACGACATCGCCGTGGGCCCGCGCGGCGAGCTGGCATGGACCAACTACCTCATGGGCATGCTGCGCTACCGCGAGAGCGACGGCGCGCCGATGCGCGTGCTGGCCAAGGACCTGCCCGGGCTGAACTCGGTGGAGTTCGACCGCCGCAGCGGCAAGCTCTACGCCTCGCAGGTCTTCCTGGGCGACGCACTGTGGGAGATCGACCGCACGGGCCAGCAGCCGCCGCGCCTGATCAAGAAGGACATGGGCGGCTTCAACGGCTTCGAGGTCGGTCCCGACGGCTGGCTCTACGGGCCGCTGTGGTTCAAGGGCCAGGTCGTGAAGATCAACCCGGCCAACGGCGACATGACCGTGATCGCCGGTGGCTTCCAGATCCCCGCGGCCGCCAACCTCGACGGCAAGGGCAACCTCTGGGTGGTCGACACCCGCACCGGCGAGCTGGTGCGCGTCGAGCTGGCGACCGGCCGCAAGACCGTGGCCAGGCAGCTCACGCCCTCGCTCGACAACCTGGCGATCGCGCCCGACGGCACGATCTACGTGTCGAACATGGCCAACAACGCCGTCGACGCCTTCAACCCCGCCACCGGCGAGGTGAAGCGGCTCACGGGCGGTGCGGTGGCGGTGCCCGCCGGCCTGAAGACCGAGGGCGACAGGCTCTGGGTCGCCGACGTGTTCGGCTTCCGCGAGGTCGACCTGAAGAGCGGCGCGGTGAGCGACATCTTCCGCATGCAGCGCGAGCCGGAGCTGGAGTACCCCTTCGCGGTGGGGCTGTCGAAGACGCGCTTCGCGCTGTCGTCGTGGTTCACCGGCACGGTGCAACTGGTGGACCGCGCAACGCGCAAGACCACGGCCGTCATCCATGGCCTGAAGGCGCCCTACGACGCGATCCCGCTCGAAGACGGCAGCGTGGTGGTCGCGGAGATCGGCACCGGCAGCATCACGCGCGCCAGCGGCGACAAGTTCGCGACGCGGCAGGTGCTGGCCAGCGGCATCCAGGGGCCGGTGCAGATGGTGCTGGGAGCCGACGGCGCGGTGTACGTCACCGAAGCCGCCGGCCGCCTGCTGCGCGTGCCGCTGGCAGGTGGCGCACCGGTGGCCGTGGCCCAAGGCCTGGCGATGCCCGAGGGCCTGGCGCAGACGCCGTGGGGCAGCTTCATCGTGGCGGAATCGGCGGCCAGGCGGCTGGTGGAGATCGACCCCGCCAACGGCAGCCAACGCACCGTGGCCGAGAACCTGCCCATCGGCCTGGCCGCCGGTCCCGGCCTGCCGCCGCCCTACGTGCCCACCGGCGTGGCCGTGGGCGCCGACGGCAGCGTGTACGTGTCGGCCGACCTGAACAACGCGATCTACCGCATCCGGCCCGCGCGCTGAATTGTTGACCTGGCGACGGCCCGCCGCGGGGCGGGCCGTTAGCATCGCTCCATCGCAGCATTTCCACTGTTCGAAGGAGCATTTCAATGGACATCCAGACCGTCGGCATCATCGGCGCCGGCACCATGGGCAACGGCATCGCGCAGGCCTGCGCCGTCTCGGGCATCCGCGTGGTGATGGTCGACATCGCCCAGGCCGCCGTCGACAAGGGCGTCGCCACCATCTCGGGCAGCCTCGACCGCCTGATCAAGAAGGACAAGCTCACCGAGGCTCAGAAGGCCGATGCGCTGAAGCTGATCCAGGGCTCGACGAACTACGAGGACCTGAAGGCCGCGCAGCTCGTCATCGAGGCCGCGACCGAAAACCACGAGCTCAAGCTCAAGATCCTCAAGCAGGTCGATGCACTGCTGCCGCCCGAGGTGATCGTCGCGTCGAACACCTCGTCGATCTCGATCACCAAGCTGGCCGCCGCCACGGGCCGCGCCGACCGCTTCATCGGCATGCACTTCTTCAACCCGGTGCCGATGATGGCGCTGGTGGAACTGATCCGCGGCTACCTCACCAGCGACGCCACGCACGACGCCGTGAAGGCGCTGGCACTCAAGCTGGGCAAGTCGCCCATCACGGTGAAGAACGCACCGGGCTTCGTCGTCAACCGCATCCTGGTGCCGATGATCAACGAGGCCTTCTTCGTGCTGGCCGAGGGCAGCGCGACCGCCGAGGACATCGACGCCGGCATGAAGCTCGGCTGCAACCAGCCGATCGGCCCTCTGGCGCTAGCCGACATGATCGGGCTGGACGTGTGCCTGGCGGTGATGGAGGTGTACCTCAAGGAGTTCGGCGACTCGAAGTACCGCCCCTGCCCGCTGCTGGCGGAGATGGTGGCCGCGGGGCAGCTGGGGCGCAAGACCGGCCGGGGCGTGTACACCTACTGATTCGCTCCGCGGAAGGCGGCGCGCTCAGGGGCTGCCTTCTGCTGCATCCGCAGTGCGGGAGAGCGCTGCATGCGCGGCGTTCTCGCGTGCGATGGCGGCATCGAAGTTCGCCAGCCCGACCTCGTGGAAGACGCGCTTGAACTGGCGCGCGACCTCCGGCGCCAGGGCCGCCAGTTGCCGCGCCATCTGCATCGATGCGTCGTCCAGTTCCTCGGGCGCCACCACGCGCCACACCAGGCCCCAGGCCCGGGCCTCGTCGGCGCCGAACGCCTCACCCAGCAGTACCAATGCCTTTGCCCGGGCCACGCCTGCGCAGGCGGCCAGCGTGGCGCTGAGGCCGCCGGTGACGAACACGCCGAGCGAGGCCTCCGGCAGCCGGAAGCGCGCGTCGCTCGCCGCGACGACGATGTCGGCGTCGAGCATCCACTCCAGTCCGGCCCCCAGCGTCCAGCCATGGACGGCGAAGAGCACCGGTTTGTCCAGGCGCACCAACGCGGAGGCGACGGCCTGCACCAGCGCCAGGTCGCGTTCGGTCGGCGGTGCGCCCACGTCGCGGCCGGCGCAGAAGGCACGGCCCTCGCCGCGCACGCGCACTGCGCGTACCGCTTCGTCGCGCCCGGCCGCTTCGATGGCTTCGAGCAGCGCCTCGGCCAGGGCGTTGTCGATGGCGTTGAGCTTCTGGGGGCGGTGCAGCGTGATCGTCATCACGCCGCCGTCCAGCGTGGTCAGCAAAGGGCCTTCGGTCATGCGCGGATTGTGCCGAGACAGGAGCGCGCATCGGATCATCCACCACCCGGCACGCAGGCGCCAGCGCCCAGGCAATCAGGTGTGCCGTCCTCTGCGCGACTGGCCGCCGCGCCGCGTTCCACTATGGTTCGGCCCAGGAGACTCGACACCCATGGACATCCAGACCCCCACCCCACCGGCCGAAGGCTGCATCAGCACCGAGGTGCGCGGCCATGTGCTGCTCATCGGCATCAACCGGCCGGCCAAGCGCAACGGCTGGACGCCGGCCATGTTCCGCCAACTGGCCGAGGCTTACACCCGCCTGGACGACGACGACGCCCTGCGGGTGGGCGTGCTGCACGCCTTCGGCGACCATTTCACTGCGGGGCTGGACCTGCCGGTGATCTCGGAGTTCATGAAGGCCGGCGGCGTCGCCATCCCGGCCGACGGCACGCTGGTGGAGCCGCACAACATGGGCCAGCCAGGCTACCGCCGCCGCACCAAGCCGATGGTGGCGGCCGTGCAGGGCATCTGCTTCACGGTCGGCATCGAGCTCATGCTGGCGGCCGACATCACGGTGGCGGCCGACAACTGCCGCTTCTCGCAGCTGGAAGTGGCGCGCAACATCATGGCCTCCGGCGGCGCCACGCTGCGCATGGCCGAACGCGCCGGCATGGGCAATGCGATGCTGCACCTGCTCACGGCCGACGAGTTCGACAGCGCCGAGGCCTATCGCCTGAACTTCGTGCAGAAGGTGGTGCCGGCCGGCCAGCAGCTCGACGCCGCCTTCGCCATCGCCGAACGCATCGCCGCGCAGGCACCTCTTGCGGTGGTCGCCACGCGCCTGAACGTCGTCAAGGCCATCGAACAGGGGCCGGTGGCCGCGACGGAGGACTTCGAACCCGTGAAGCAGAAGCTGATCTTCAGCGAGGATGCGGCCGAGGGGGTGCGCGCCTTCATCGAGAAGCGGCCACCGCGCTTCACGGGCCGCTGAGCGACGGGCATGCCGCCCTCGGGGTTGCCCGCTCCCCGCGTGCCCGCGCGGCTGGCTGTAATGGGCGCTCCGACAACAACCAAGAATCGCGCCCGATGCCTGCCCCTCGCCTCGCCACCGCTGCGGTGGCCGCGCTTTGCGCCGTCTTCATGAACGCCACCACCGCCCAGACCACCGGCACCCCGCCCCCTGCGTTGCCCGACCCGGCCGCCACCTCGGTCCAGGCACTGGGCTGGATGCAGGGCTTCCCGCCGCCGCCGGACAAGGTCATCACCTTCGAGGACCCGCGGGGCAACGTGTTTCCGCGCACGCGCTGGACCTTCTCGCACATCCGCGAGCTGGTGCCCACCGCCAATGTGTGGCGCGGACCTGGCGCGGCGCTGCCACTGCCCGTGGCCGCCCAGCCCATCGATCCGCAGCAGGTGCGCTTCAAGGCCCTCGTGAGCGGCGAAGACCTGAACTTCGACCAGATGATCGCGCGCACCTACGCGGACGGCATCCTCGTGCTGCACCGTGGGCAGGTGGTGCTCGAACGCTATGCCGGCGCGCTGACGCCGGAGCGGCCGCACCTCGCGATGTCGGTCACCAAGTCCTTCGTCGGCACGCTGGCCGCCATCCTGGCGGCCGAGGGCCAGCTCGACCCCGCCGCGCCCGTGACGCGCTACCTGCCCGAGATGGCCGGCACCGCCTACGGCGACGCCACGGTGCGCCAGGTGATGGACATGACCATCGGCGTGAAGTACTCGGAGGACTACGCCGATCCCAAGGCCGAGGTCTGGGACTACGCACGCGCCGGCGGCATGCTGCCGCAGGGCCGCGACTACGCCGGCCCCAAGACCTTCTACGACTTCCTCAAGACCCTGCAGAAGGAAGGCGCGCATGGCGATGCCTTCGCCTACAAGACGGTCAACGCCGAGGTGCTGGCGTGGATCCTGCGCCGCGCCAGCAACCAGTCGCTGGCCGAGCTGCTGAGCCAGAAGGTCTGGCAGCGCATCGGCGCCGAGCAGGACGCGTACTTCATGGTCGATCGCGGGGGCACCGAATCCGGCGGCGGCGGGCTCAACACCACGCTGCGCGACCTGGCGCGATTCGGCGAGGCCATGCGCAATGGGGGCCGGGTGAACGGGCAGCAGGCGATCCCGGCCGCCGCGGTGGCCGAGATCGCGCGCGGCGGCGAGCGCGCCGCCTTTGCCAAGGCGGGCTACGCGCTGCTGCCCGGCTGGTCGTACAAGGACATGTGGTGGGTCACGAACAACGACCATGGCGCATACATGGCTCGCGGCATCCACGGCCAGAGCATCTACATCGACCCGAAGGCCGAGACGGTGATCGTGCGCTACGCCGCGCACCCGATCGCCGCCAACGCCGGGAATGACCCGCTGACGCTGCCGGCCTTTCATGCCATGGCCAACGCGTTGATGGCACGCTGATGAGCGACGGGCCGGCTCGGGCCGGCCCGGCACACGCGCTGCCCGACAGCCGTTACGAATGCTTGCCAATGCCCACCGAAATTCAATTGCACACAATTTAATTGCTCGATAGAATTCAGCCCATGCACTCCACCCCGGACACCGCCGAACTGCTCAAGCTGGACAACCAGCTGTGCTTCGCGGTGTATTCCGCATCGCTGGCCATGACCCGGCTCTACAAGCCGCAACTCGACAAGCTGGGCCTCACCTACCCGCAGTACCTCGTCATGCTGGCGCTGTGGGAAGAAGACGGCCTCATGGTCTCGGCACTGGGCGAGCGCCTGTCGCTCGACTCGGGCACGCTCACTCCGCTGCTCAAGCGGCTGGAGGCCAACGGCCTCGTGGCCCGGGTGCGCGATGTGGCCGACGAGCGCCGCGTCCACATCACGCTGACGGCCGCGGGCCGCCGGCTCAAGGGCCGCGCCGCCGGCGTCCCGGCCTGCCTGCTCGCGGCCAGCGAATGCTCCATCGACGAACTGGTGACGCTCACGCGCCAGTTGCAGTCGCTGCGCGATCGTGTGCGCGCAGCCGCCTGAACGATTTCTCCCGCCAACCGGCATTTTTTTCCAACCACCACCGAAGGAACGACCATGACCACGCAACTCGACAAGGTTCTCTACACCGCCGAAGCCCACACCACGGGCGGCCGCGACGGCGGCGCCGGCAAGTCCAGCGACAGCGCGCTGGACGTGAAGCTCAACCCCCCCGGCTCGGGCAAGGCCGGCACGAACCCGGAACAGCTCTTCGCCGTCGGCTACTCGGCCTGCTTCATCGGCGCCATGAAGGCCGTCGCGCCCAAGGTCGGCGTGAAAGTGCCGGAAGATGTCGCCGTCGACGCCAAGGTCTCCCTCGGCCCGACCAACGGTGGCGCGGCCTACGGCATCGCCGTGACGCTGAACATCACGCTGCCCGGCCTGGACGCCGACGCCAAGAAGAAGCTGGTCGACACCGCCCACCAGGTCTGCCCGTACTCGAACGCGACGCGCGGCAACATCCCGGTCGAGATCGTCATCGCCTGACCGGCGACGGCCCTCCCAGGCCGTCGTTCGCCGCACCCCCGCGTGCGGCGCCTCAATGCCCCGGCGGCAACGCGCGGGGCATTTCTTCGAGCAGCCGTTCGACCAGCAGGTTGCGCGGCGCCGAACGCCAGACGCCGTAGGCCTCGGACTGCGCGACCGCCTCCTGCAGCGGGCGGAACACCGCCCCTTTGAGTGCGCTGCGCTTCAGCGCCTCGGGCACCAGCGCCACGCCCATGTCCTGCGACACCAGCGACACCACGGCGAGCCAGTGCCGCACCTCGTGGCGGACCTCGGGCTGGTAGCCGGCACCGCCGCAGATCGACAGGATGCGCTCGTGGTAGTCGGGCGAGGCCGATCGCGCAAACAGGATGAAGGGCTGCTCCTGCAGGTCGGCGAGCGCCACCACGCGCCGACGCGCGAGCGCATGGCGCGCCGGCAGGCAGCACACGAAGGGCTCGGTGAGGAGCAGCCGCTGCTGCAGGCCCTGCGGCATGCGGTGCGTGTGGACGAAGCCCAGGTCCAGCCGGTCGTGCAGCAGCTCCGCCATCTGCTCGGCGGAATTCATCTCGGTCAGCGAGATGCGCACGCCCGCATGGCGTTTGCGAAAGGCCCGCAGCGCCTGCGGCAGGCCGCGATAAAGCATGGCTCCGACGAAGCCGATGCGCAGGTGCCCGGCAGAGCCCGAGGCCACGTCCCGCGCCTCGCGCGCGATCTCCTCGCTGCGGCGCAGCAGCTGGCGCGCCGATTCGCGCAGCGCCGCGCCCGCGGCGGTGAGCCGCACCTCCTTGCTGTTGCGCTCGAAGAGGCGTGCGCCGATCGAGTCCTCGAGCTGCCGGATCGCCACCGACAGCGGCGGCTGCGAGATCGCGAGGCGCTGCGCGGCGCGCCCGAAGTGCAGTTCGTCGGCCAGCACCGAGAAGTAGCGCAGATGGCGCAGTTCCATCATTCGAATCGCCTATCGAAGAAGACCCAAACGATATTGGACACGGATCGACGGGATTCGAACAATGGCGCAAACACGGAGACGCGCCATGACCGAATCCACCGCTGCTGTCACCCACCCGATCCCGGACCGCCACGGCCAGAACCTCTACACCGTCGACGCCGAACTGCACCGCCTGTTGCAGCTCTACCTGCCGGACGATCTGCGCCGCCACATGGCACCGCACTTCGAGCGCCTCGGCGGCCTGGCCGGCGGCCTGCTCGACGAACTGGCCGGCATCGCCGACCACCACCCGCCGGAGCTCGAGAGCCGCACCCGCACGGGGCTGGACGTGCAGCGCATCGTCAAGCACCCGGCCTATGTGGAGATGGAGCGCCTCGCACTGTCCGAGTTCGCGATGGGCGCGATCTCGCACCGCGACGAGACCTTCGGCTGGCGCGGCAAGATGCCGCCGGCCGTCAAGTACGTGCTGTTCTACCTCTTCGTGCAGGCCGAGTTCGGGCTGTGCTGCCCGGTCTCGATGACCGACTCGCTCACCCGAACGCTCAAGAAGTTCGGCGACCCGGCGCTGGTGGCACGCTACCTGCCGCGCCTGGTGTCGCTGGATTTCGACGAGCTCGCCCAGGGCGCGATGTTCATGACCGAGCAGGCCGCCGGCTCGGACATCGCCGCGACCACCACGCTGGCGCGTCCGGGCGAGCACGGCGAATGGCGCCTGACCGGCGACAAGTGGTTCTGCTCCAACCCCGACGCCGACTTCGCGATGGTGCTGGCGCGCGTCGACGGCGGGCCGCCGGGGCTCAAGGGCGTGTCGCTCTTCCTGCTGCCGCGCCGGCTCGAGGACGGCGGCCTCAACCACTACCGCATCGTGCGCCTGAAGGACAAGATGGGCACGCGCTCCATGGCCAGCGGCGAGATCCGGCTCGAGGGCGCGGTGGCGTACCTCGTCGGCGAGCAGGGCCGCGGCTTCGTGCAGATGGCCGACATGGTGAACAACTCGCGCCTGTCGAACGGCGTGCGCGCAGCCGGCCTGATGCGCCGCGCCGTGGCCGAGGCCGAGTACATCGCCGCCGAGCGCCGCGCCTTCGGCAAGCGCCTGGCCGACATGCCGCTGATGCAGCGTCAGCTGGACAAGCTGCGCGTGCCGGCCGAGCAGGCCCGCACGATGGTGTTCCAGACCGCGCAGGCGCTGCAGCGTGCCGATGCGGGCGAGGACGGCGCCTATGCGCTGCTGCGCATCCTCACGCCGCTCATCAAGTTCCGCGCCTGCCGCGATGCGCGCAAGGTGACCGGCGACGCGATGGAAGTGCGCGGCGGCTGCGGCTACATCGAGGAATGGAGCGACCCGCGCCTGGTGCGCGACGCGCACCTCGGCTCGATTTGGGAAGGCACCAGCAACATCGTGGCGCTGGACGTGATCCGCGCCATCCAGCGCGAGGGCTCGCTGCCGGTGCTGCGCGCCCACCTCGAAGGCCTGCTCGCCGACCCGGCTGCCGCCGCGGTGCCGTCGCCCTTCGCGCAGGCGCTGCGCGCGACCTTCGATCGCGCCGCCGCGCTGGCCGAAACGGCCGCGCAAGCGGGCGGCGAGGTGCTGGCCCGCCAGGCCGCCTCGGCCCTCTACCACTGCACCAGCGCCGCCGCCATGGCCTGGGAGGCCGCACGCACCGGCTCGGCCGATCGCATGCGCTGGGCCCAGCTGGCGCTGCTGCACCGCGCGATGCCGCGCGACCCGCTGAGCCCCGACGTGCTGCCGGCCGCGTGGCAGAACGCACCGGCCGCCGTCGCCGCCTGAGCGCTTCGCGCCGCGCGGGCTGCGGCAACCCCGACCACAACGAACCCAAGGAGACACACCATGCGCACCCCCCACTTCTCGCTCTCGCGCCGCGCGCTCGTGACGGCCGGCACCGCCCTCCTGGCGTCGGCCGCCGGCGTGCCCGCCGCCTTCGCCGCCGAGGCCTTCCCGTCCAAGCCGATCATGCTGGTCGTGCCCTTCCCGCCGGGCGGCCCCACCGACGCCATGGCGCGCACCCTGGCCGCCGAAATGACGACGCGCCTGGGCCAACCCATGGTGGTGGAGAACCGCGCCGGCGCGGGCGGCAACATCGGCGCCGACTACGTCGCACGCGCCGAGGCCGACGGCCACACGCTGCTTTTCGGCACCTCGGGGCCGCTGGCCATCAACAGCAGCCTCTACAGCAAGATCACCTACGACCCGAGCAAGAGCTTCGCACCGGTGATCCAGATCGGCCACCTGCCCAACATCCTGGTGGTGAATCCCTCGCTGCCCGTGAAGAACGTGAAGGAACTGGTCGCCTACGCCAAGGCCAACCCGGGCAAGCTGAGCTACGCCTCCTCGGGCAACGGCGCGTCCTCGCACCTGGCGGGCGTGCTGTTCAATACGGTGGCGGGCACCGACATCCAGCACGTGCCGTACAAGGGCACCGGCCCGGCGCTCAACGACCTGCTCGGCGGCCAGGTGGGCATGACCTTCACCGACATCCTCACCGCACTGCCCTACGTGAAGGCCGGCAAGCTGCGCGCACTGGGCGTGGCCACGGCCACGCGCTCGCAGGCGCTGCCCGACGTGCCCACCATCGCCGAGCAGGGCTACAAGGGCTACGACGTGAGCGTCTTCTTCGGCATCGTCGCACCCGCGGGCACGCCGGCCGACCGCATCGCGAAGCTCAACGGTGCCTTCGTCGACGTGCTGGCCTCGCCCAAGGTCAAGGCCCTGTTCGCCGCTCAGGGCCTGGAACCCGCGCCCGACAGCTCGCCGGCACAGCTGGCGCGCTTCATCGCCTCGGAGACCGCCAAATGGAAGGGCGTGGTCGCGCAATCCGGCGCGCGGCTGGACTGAACACCACCGGGCACCGCAGGTCGTAACGAACGTGACGAGTTTCGCGTTTGCGCAGGCTGGGCGGGCGCCGCAGCCCGATTGCGAAATGCCTGTTTCGTCCCTTTGCGCCGCAAAGCGCCCGGCGTCGCCATGCCCCTTCACCGCCCTCGCCCTGCCTTCGATCTACTCCTAACGATGAACGCCACCGAAGCCACCTCCCCCAGCGCCGGCGCACTCGCCGGCATCCGCGTGCTCGACCTGTCGCGCATCCTGGGTGGCCCCTACTGCGGCCAGATCCTGGGCGACCACGGCGCAGACGTACTGAAGGTCGAGCCGCCCGGCGGCGACGACACCCGCACCTGGGGCCCGCCCTTCCGCGATGGCGTGGCCTCGTACTACCACGGCCTGAACCGCAACAAGCGCATCCAGCACCTGGACCTGACGCTGCCGGCGGACCGTGAAACGCTGCTCGAACTCGTGGCACAGGCCGACGTGCTGATCGAGAACTTCAAGACCGGCACCATGGAGCGCTGGGGCATCGGCCACGACACGCTGTCGCAACGCTTCCCGCGGCTGGTGTGGTGCCGCGTGTCGGGCTTCGGCAGCGACGGGCCGCTGGGCGCCCTGCCCGGCTACGACGCCGCGGTGCAGGCGATGACCGGCATCATGAGCATCAACGGCGAGGCCGAGGGCGGCCCGCTGCGCGTGGGCCTGCCGGTGGTGGACATGGTGACGGGCCTGAACGCGGTGATCGGCGTGCTGCTCGCGCTGCAGGAACGGCAGCGCAGCGGCCGCGGCCAGTTCGTGGAAGCGGCGCTCTACGACAGCGGCCTGTCGCTGCTGCACCCGCACGCGGCCAACTGGTTCATGGACGGCCGCAACCCCAAGCGCACCGGCAACGCGCATCCCAACATCTACCCCTACGACGCGCTGCGCACCGGCACCGACCCGGTCTTCGTCGCGGTAGGCAACGACCGCCAGTTCGCCGCCTTCTGCCGCGTGATCGGCCTGCCCGACCTGGCGCAAGACCCGAACTACGCGACCGCGGGTGCCCGCTCGGTGCACCGCGAAGGTCTGAAGCAGACGCTGGAGGCGCAGCTCGCGGCCTTCGATGGCCGCACGCTGGTCGACGACCTGATGGCGGCCGGCGTGCCCGCTGCGCCGGTGCTGCCGGTCGACGCCGCGCTGCAGCACCCGCACACGCTGCATCGCGGCATGGTGGTCGAGATGGAAGGCGGCTACCGCGGCCTGGGCGCGCCGGTCAAGCTCGGCCGCACCCCGGCCACCTACCGCCATGCGCCGCTGACGCCGGGCGAGCGCTTCGAGCCGCTGGGCTGAGCGCGCGTCGCCCAGGCGACGAACCGACACCGGCCGCGCTGGCGGTGGTCATGCGCCGGCGCTAAGGTGCGCGCATTCCAGACACTGCGAGCGCCCCATGTCCACCACCGAATTCATCGTCCGCAAGTCTTCGCTGCCGGAAGCACGCCTGCACACGCGCGAGGACACCCCGCTCGCGCCGGGCCAGGTGCGCGTCGGCATCGACGCCTTCGCCCTCACGTCCAACAACATCACCTACGCGGCCTTCGGCGATGCGATGAGCTACTGGCAGTTCTTCCCGACGGCGGAAGACGGCTGGGGCCAGGTGCCGGTGTGGGGCTTCGGCCGCGTCGTGCAGTCGCTGCACCCGGGCGTGGCGGTGGGCGAGCGGCTCTACGGCTACTTCCCGATGGCCTCGCAGCTGGTGCTCACGCCGGACCGCCTCTCGCCGGAGCGCTTCACCGACGCGGCCGCGCACCGGGCCGAACTCCCGGCCGTCTACAACGTCTACTTCCGCTGCAACCGCGATCCGCTCTACACCGCCGACACCGAGGACGTGCAGGCCCTGCTGCGGCCGCTGTTCATCACCTCCTGGCTGATCGACGACTTCCTGGGCGACAACGACTTCTTCGGCGCTGGGGCCGACGGCGCGCCGATGGTGATCCTCTCGAGTGCCTCGAGCAAGACCGCCTACGGCACCGCCTTCCAGCTCGCGCAGCGGCCGGGCGTGCGGGTGGTGGGCCTCACCTCCGCCGCCAACCGCGCCTTCTGCGAAGGCCTGGGCTGCTACACGCAGGTGTTGGGCTATGACGAGCTCGACCGGCTGGACGCCGCCACGCCCTGCGTGTACGTGGACTTCGCAGGCAACGGCGAGTTGCGCCGCGCCATCCACGAGCGTTTCGCACAGCTGCGCTACAGCATGGTCATCGGCAACACGCACGTCGACCAGCGCGCGCCCGAGGGCAGCGCCAAGGCTTTGCCCGGCCCGCGGGCGACCTTCTTCTTCGCGCCGGCCCAGATCAAGAAGCGCACCGGCGAATGGGGCGCCGACACCTTCGGCCAGAAGCTGGCGCAGGCCTGGTTCGCCTTCACCGCGCGCGCGACGCAGGTCGACGCGCCCTGGCTGCGCGTGCAGCAGCACCGCGGCCCCGAAGCCGTGGCTCAGGCCTGGCAGGCCGTGCTCGCCGGCCGCGGCGATCCGCGCGACGGCCACATCCTCTCGCTGGCCGCCTGAACCCGCAGAGCGCGAGGCGGACAATGGCGCGATGCCCGACACCGCGCCCGCCACGCCCCACCCCTACGAATCGCTCACACCCGACGCGGTGCTCGACGCCCTGGCCGGCGTCGGCCTGTACGGCGACGGCCGACTGGTCCCGCTGAGCTCCTACGAGAACCGCGTCTACCAAGTCGGCATCGAGGACGAGAAGCCGGTGGTGGTCAAGTTCTACCGGCCCGGGCGCTGGAGCGACGCGCAGATCCAGGAAGAGCACGACTTCGCGCTCGAACTGGCCGCGGCGGAGGTGCCGATGGTGGCGCCTCGCGTCATCGACGGCCGCACGCTGCACCACCACGCCGGCTTCGCCTTCAGCGTCAGTCCTTCGCGCGGTGGCCGTGCGCCGGAGCTCGACGACTTCGAGGTGCTGGAATGGATCGGCCGCTTCCTCGCGCGCATCCACACCGTGGGCGCCAAGCGCCCCTTCGTGCACCGGCCGGCGCTCGACCTGAAGAACTTCGGCATCGATTCGCGCGACTGGCTGCTGGGCCACGAGATGGTGCCGCTGGACGTGCAGAAGGACTGGGAGCGCGCCTGCAACGAAGCTCTCGATTTGATAGCTGCCACCGCCCTGTCCACGGGCGCTGGGGGCCGATTCGATTCGGAACTTCGGAGCCTGCGCCTGCACGGCGACTGCCACCCCGGCAACATCCTGTGGACGCCCACCGACCGTGAGGGCGGCGGCCCGCACTTCGTCGACCTCGACGATGCGCGCACCGGCTTCGCGGTGCAGGACCTGTGGATGCTGCTGTCGGGCGACCGCGCTCAACGCACCGGCCAGTTGAGCGGCCTGCTCGACGGCTACGAGCAGTTCCGCGACTTCGACCGCCGCGAGCTCGCGCTCATCGAGCCGCTGCGCACCCTGCGCCTGCTGCACTACTCGGCCTGGCTGGCGCGGCGCTGGCAGGACCCGATCTTCCCGATCACCTTCCCCTGGTTCGGCAGCAGCGACTACTGGAAGGGCCAGATCCAGATGCTGCAGGACCAGTGCGAGGCGATCGCGGACGAGCCGATCTACGCCTGAAACGGAACGGGCGCCACGAGGCGCCCGTCGCATCACGCCGGGCAGCGCGTCAGCTGCCTGCGGGTGGCGGCGCCGCCGCCTTGTCGCTCCACAACACGCCGCCGGTCGCCCAGTTGTGGCGCGGCACGTCGAAGAAAAGCACGTCCACTGCGCCGGGCGAGCTGCCCAGCGTGCGGACGGTGGCCTCGGTCAGCGCTTCGGCCAGGGCGCGCTTCTGCTCGGGCGTGCGGCCTTCCAGCAGTTCGACTCGGATGGTGGGCATGTGGATTCCTTTCGGCGTTACACCAGCAGCGCGTTCACGCGCCGCACGTAGGCCGCCGGGTCGGCGGGCAGGCCGCCTTCGGCCAGCAGCGCCTGGTCGAACAGGATGTTCGCCAGGTCGTCGAAGTGGGCCGTGTCGTTCTCCAGCTTCTTCACGAGCGGATGTTCGGCGTTCACTTCCAGCACGGGCTTGACCTCGGGCGCCTGCTGGCCGGCCTGCTTGAGCATGCGGGCGAGTTGCATGCTCATGCCGTGGTCCTGCACCACCAGGCAGGCCGGCGAGTCGACCAGGCGCGTGGTGATGCGCACGTCCTCGGCCTTGTCCTTGAGCGCCTCCTTGAGCTTGTCGAGCACGGGCTTGAAGCTTTCGGCCGCCTGCTCCGCGGCCTTCTTCTCGTCCTCGTCCTGCAGCTTGCCCAGGTCGACCGCGCCCTTGGCCACGCTCTGCAACGGTGTGCCGTCGAAGTCCTGCAGGTAGTTGAGCGCCCACTCGTCCACGCGGTCGGTCATCAGCAGCACCTCGATGCCCTTCTTCTTGAAGACTTCGAGCTGCGGGCTGTTCTTCGCGGCGGCGAGCGTATCGGCGGTGATGTAGTAGATGGCCTCCTGGCCTTCCTTCATGCGTGCCTTGTAGTCGGCGAAGCTCACCGTCACCGCGTCGCTGCTGGTGGACGCGAAACGCAGCAGCTTGGCGATGCGCTCGCGGTTGCCGAAGTCCTCGCCCAGGCCTTCCTTGAGCACCGAGCCGAACTCGGCATAGAAGGTGGCGTACTTGCCGCTCTCGTCGCCCTTCGGGGCCTCGGCATCGCCTTCCTTCTTGTCGGTGACGTCGGTCACGCCGTCGGCATCGGCCGCGGGGGCGGACGCGGCTTTCTTGGCCAGGTCTTCCAGCATCGACAGCACGCGCTTGGTGCTGCCCTCGCGGATGGCCTTCACGTCGCGGCTTTCCTGCAGCAGCTCGCGGCTCACGTTCAGCGGCAGGTCGGCCGAGTCGACCACGCCGCGCACGAAGCGCAGGTAGCCCGGCAGCAGCGCCTCGGCCTCGTCCATGATGAAGACGCGCTTGACGTAAAGCTTCACGCCGCCCTTGTGGTCGCGGTTCCACAGGTCGTAGGGCGCCTTGGCGGGGATGTACAGCAGCTGCGTGTACTCGGTGCTGCCTTCCACGCGGTTGTGGCTCCAGGCCAGCGGCGCCTCGTGGTCGTGCGTGATCGACTTGTAGAAGTCGATGTACTGCTCGTCGGTGATGTCCTTCTTGGGCCGCGTCCACAGGGCGCTGGCCTTGTTGACCGGCTCCCACTCGCCCGTGGGCACCATCTCGCCGCCCTTGTTGTCCTCGCCCTCCTTCCACTCTTCCTTCTCCATCAGGATGGGCAGGGAGATGTGGTCGGAGTACTTGCCGATGATCTGCTTGAGCTTCCAGGCGTTGAGGTACTCCTCGGCGTCCTCGCGCAGGTGCAGCGTGACGCTGGTGCCGCGCTGCGCGCGCGTGAGGGTCTCGACCTCGAAGTCGCCGGCGCCGGCGCTCACCCAGCGCACGCCCTCGTCGGGCTTGAGGCCCGCGCGGCGGGACTCGACGGTGATCTTGTCGGCGACGATGAAGCCGGAGTAGAAGCCCACGCCGAACTGGCCGATCAGTTGGGCGTCGGCCTTCTGGTCGCCCGTCAGGCGGCTCATGAAGTCCTTGGTGCCGCTCTTGGCGATGGTGCCGAGGTGGTCGATCGCCTCCTGCTGGCTCATGCCGATGCCGTTGTCGGCGATGGTGAGGGTGCGGGCCTTCTTGTCGAAGGACACGCGGACCTCGAGGTTGGGCGCGTCCTCGTACAGCTCGGGATGGTCCAGCGCCTCGAAACGCAACTTGTCGCACGCGTCCGACGCGTTGGAGATCAACTCTCTGACAAAGATTTCCTTGTTGGAGTACAGCGAGTGCGTAACCAGGTGCAGAAGCTGTGCGACCTCCGCCTGGAAGGCATGTTTGGTGGATGCGTGGATGTTGGATGCCATCGTTCTGAACAGGAAATGGGAGCCCACGTGCGGGGCGGACGTCCCCTCGCCGACGCGGCGCGAGACGGGGCGAAAAATTGTACGCAGCCGCCGTGCGTGCGCCGCCCGCCCGGTTCCGCAAATTTGCGGCATCCCTGCTAAGCCTTCCGTCTTAAGCAGAAAACAGGTCGACGCGCCGGGCAGATGCGGTCAATCTTCCGCGTTGCAAGACTGTTTTTTTCCGAGGGGTCAGTGCGGAGTGACGCATGCGCGGCATCAACGGCCGGACCGCGGTGGGGGCGCCTGGCGTCCTGGCTGTTTCTTCCACTGTTCGCGGCACCGGCCGCGGCCGACGAGGGCACGCCCTTGAGCGACGCCCGCATACGCTCCCTGAGCCGGCAGGCGGCCGAGGAGGCGCGCCTGCGGGCGCTCGTCGAGGCCGAGCCGCCCGCCTACCACGACCGGTTCATGGACCCCGCACAGGCCGAACCCGACTCGGCCCCGGCCGACGGAGAGCCGCCCGAGGGTGTGCGGTCCTGGCTGTTCGAAACCCGCGCCGGCGCGGGCAGCGCCACTGGCACAGGGCTCACGCGGCGCAGCGGCGCGGAATACGGCCTGCGCGGCGAATACCGGCAGGAGACGCGCGACTGGGGCGATCTCCTGCTTCAGGTCGACGGCCGCACGCTGCACGGCGACCTGCAGGCCGGCTGGGGCGGCATCGGCGGACTGGGCTACGCGCGCGAACGCAGCAGCGCCCGCGCCACTCTGCGCAGCCTGGGCCTGCCCCTGTCGCTCACGGTGTTCGCCGACACCACGCTGGGCGACGGCTACAGCGCGCTGACGGACGGACTCGCACGCCACGACCGGCTGTCGCTCGGCACGACCGTCGTGCGCGGCCTGTCCACACGGGTCTACGGCCCGGACTTCGACCTGCGCGCCGGCACCGGCCAGCGCGGGCTGCTCACCGGCGGGCCCTTTGCAGGCTTCGAGCGCAGCGGCGGCCGGCTGAGTTGGCTGGGCGGCACGCAGCGCCTGCGCGATCAGTGGGTCGTGTCCGGCCAGCTCGACGAGGCGCGCGGCGTGCCCGCCTTCTACCTCGACCCGCTGAGCGGCCTGGGCGCGGGCGCCAAGGACGTCTCCAGCTGGGCGCTGTCGGTGGGCCGCGGACCGCCATCGCCGGCCGGGGATGCGCTGCGCTGGCGCGCGACCGCCATCGGCAGCCGCGTGCGCTCGGACACCCCCGGTGTCGCGACCGGCAGCGCCAGTGGCCTGTTTCTGGAGGCCAGCCTGCGACTGGGCAGCTTCCGGCACGAAGCGGGCGCCTACGCGGCGGCGCCCAATCTGCACTTCGGCGACCTGCCGCTGCCGATCGGCACCCGCGGCGCGTACTGGCGCATGGACCGCGCCGACAGCCGGCTGAGCTGGGGCGTCGGTGTGGACCTGGAACACGCGGTGCCGGGCAGCACCTTCACCGCCGTCGGCTACGACCGGTCCGGCGCGAGCGGCTACCTGCAGTGGACGCTTGACCGCCACACCTCCCTGGGCGGCAGCTTCAACGTGTACGACACCCGCTTCGCCGGCGACGGCGAGCTCACGCAGGGGCCGAGCCGCTCGCGCAGCCTCTATGCCAACGCCTACTACCAGACCCGTCTGTTCGGCCTGCCGCGCAGCCGGCTGAGCCTGACGCTGCACCGCAACGAACTTGTTGTGCTCGACGGCACGGCCGCCACGGGCGAAGAGCTGCAATGGGAACAGGAATGGCTCGGCAGCCGCCAGGAAACCCAGCGCACCGAATTCGTCACCACGCTTGGCTACGCGCGCGACCGCAGCGGCGGCACGACGCGCCGCTACCCGACCGCAGGCCTGCAATTGCGCTATTGGCCGCAGCCCACGCTGAGCCTGGTGGGCAGCCTGCGCTACACCTCCCAGAGCGGCGACCTGTGGGCCAGCCGGGGACTGTCGGGCTACGTGTCGGCCGAGAAGGAGCTGGGCGGCGGCTGGCGCCTCGGGCTGGCCGCCAGCCTGAACCAGACGCGTGCGGCCGCGGTGCCCGCCTCGTCCTTCGGACCGCAGGTGTACCGCGGCAGCGACAAGAGCATCCACGTCTTCCTGCGCTGGGAGGGCAGCAGCGGCGCGCCCTATGCGCCGCTGGGCGTGCGGGCGGGCGCCGGCAGCGGCCGCATCGAGGGCCGCGTGTTCCTCGATGCCAACCGCGACGGCCTCGCGCAGGCCGGGGAAGGCGGTGCAGCCGGCGTCGAGGTCGTGCTCGACGGGCGCCACCGCACGACCACCGACCGCGAGGGCCGCTTCGAATTCCCGCTGGTGACGACCGGACGCCACCAGCTGAGCCTCACGTCCGAGAGCGTGCCGCTGCCCTGGGGCGGTGCCGACTCGGGCACGAGCGTCGATGTGCCGCTGCGGGGCAGCGCGTACGCCTCGATCCCCGTGATCAGGGTGGCGCCATGAACCGCATCACACGCCGAGCCGGTGCCTGCACCGCGCCACCGGTCCGCCACGAACCGGCCCTTCACCCGCCTGGACCCGAAAGACCCACCATGAACGCACCTCTCCTACGCCCTTGCGCGCTCGCCGCGGGCTGCGGCCTGCTCCTGGCCGCCGCCAGCGCACCGGCCCGCGCCGAAGCCACCTACGGCTACAACGACGCCGGCACCGGTACGGTCACCGCGACCGCCCGCGTCAACCTGTCGGTGCGCGTGCCCAAGCTCATCCTGCTGCGGGTGGGCAGCACCAACACGACGGTCGACACCTTGACGTGGACCGCCACTGCCAACATTCCGCCGGTGCCCACGGCGGCTGCCAACGGCAGCAGCACCGCCGTCAACTGGGACGGCACCGCGCCGAGCTTCGCCTTCGGTACCCAGCCGGGTGCGCTGTCGGTCTACGCCTGGACCAACGCCGGCACCGCCACCATCAACTGCGCGCTGAGCGCCTGGCTGCCCGGCACCGGCCCCGGACCGACAGGCGCCGACTTCGCCGTGACGGCGACCGGCACGCTGCCGCATCCGGGCGCCAACCTCGGCGCCTGCACATCCACCGCCTTTCCCTCCAACGTCGTGGCGAGCGGCACCTGGGCCTATACCCTGACCGGCACGCCGACCGGATGGGCCGCCGGCAACCACACCGCCACGCTGACCTACACCGCCACCGGCATCTGAGCCGTGCACCACCGCAGCGGCTCGCACGAGCGGCGTGCCCTCGTCCCCGGCGCGTTCGCGCTGGCGCTCCTGCTGGCGCCGGCCGGCGCGGCGCAGGCGGTCATCACCACCACCCTGCTGACCCTGTCGGGCAACCGGCTGACGCTGCGCGTGGGCTCGACCGGCGGCACCATCGACAACGTCGGCTTCACGGTCAGCGGCGCCAACCTTCAGCCCAGCCCCGCACCGGTGACGCGGCCCGACACCGTGACCGTGCTGCTGACTGCCGACAAGGCGCTGCTGGCCCTGGCCGTCAACACCGTGCGCCTGACGGCGACGGCCGCACCGGGCCTGGGCTGCACCACACCGACCAGCTGCGGCAGCACCAGCATCCCGTTCTCGACCATCAGCTGGGTGTCGACCAACCCCGACGCGACGGGACAGGACATCCAGAGCGGCAGCTTCAACGCCTCCGGCAGCCCGCAGCAACTGGCGCAGTTCCCGCTGCCCTTGCTCTCGCTGCTGTCGGCCCGCACCGAGATGAACAACGCGCTGCGCTTCCGCTATGCCAACAGCACGCTCTATCCCTCCGGCACCTACACCGGCCGGGTGACTTTCACCGCGACCATGTTCTGAGCCATGGCCCTGCCCTCGCCCTTCCGCCAACGCACGTGTGCGGGCGCACTCGCCGGGCTGCTGCTGGCTGCCGGCGGCGCAGCGCTGGCGCAGGTGCACCGGCTGGACGATTCGACCTCGCCACGCAGCCGGGTGCAGGCGCACCCGGACGAGGACGCCGACGCGGGCCTCGGCGCCGCCGCATCGCCCTTCATCACCGTGCGCTTCGACGGCATCGAATACCGCCTGGCCACCGCGCCCTTCGTGGGCCGCCGGGCACGCATCTTCTACGTGGTGCCGCTCTTCATCCCGGCGCTGCGATCGCCGGCGGGCATGCGGGTGGAGTGGCGCACGGGCGGGCTCTTCGCCCCGGGCATGGCCAGGCCGGGGGAGCGGCGGCTGGTCTGGAGCGGCACCGTCCCGGGCCCATGGATGAGCGAGCGCTTCGACCTGCGGGTGCAGTTCGACCGCCGCGAACTGCGGCCCGTGCCCGGCGGTGCCCTGGACTACGAGGCCTACTTCGAGATGGAGGTGTTGCCATGAGAGGCATGCGTGTCGCAGCACTGCTGCTGGCCGGCGCCATGTTCTCCGGTGCGGCTTCGGCCGCGCCCTTCGAGATGGCCGTGGCGCCCTCGCGCTTCGAGCTCTCGGGCAAGCGCGGCGGCCGGATCGGCCAGGCCCTGGAACTGCAGAACGTCGGCAACCAGGCGACCGAGGTCGCGGTCCGCACCATCGACTGGCGCTTCGGCGAGGACGGCAGCGTGAGCTACCACGACGCCCTCCTGCCCGGCAGCTGCCGTCCCTGGGTCCTGCTGGAGCGTCCGCGGGTGCGGCTGGCGCCGCGCGAGCGCCGCAGCTTTCGCTTCCAGGTCGACGTGCCGCCCGACGCGCCGCGCGGCGAATGCCGCTTCATGCTGGCGGTCGAGGGCGTGGAGCCGGCCTACCAGGCGGCGGTGCAGGGCAGCGGCCTGAGCCTGGCCCTGCCCGTCACCGGGCGCATCGCGGTGGCGGTGTACCTCGCCGTCGACGAGGCAGCGCCGCGGCTGTCCATGCTCGGTGTCGGCATGCGCGAAGGCGCGCAGGGTCGCACGCCGGTGGTGACGGTGCGCAACGACGGCAACGCGCACGGCCGGCTCGGCGGCAGCCTCGAAGGCGTCGACGCCAACGGCCAGCGGCACGAATGGCTGCCGGAAAGCACGCCGGTGCTGCCGGGCCAGACGCGCGCGCTCACGCTCACCCCGCGTGCGGCCGAGGAAGGCGGCCCGACGGCGCGCCCCGCCTATCCCGTGCGGGCGCGCGGCACCTTCGACTGGGAGGACGGCAGCTTCGAGGTGGAGGCCGAGTTCCGATGAGGCGCCGGGCCTGGGCCCTGTGCCTGATGACTTCTGCTCTGGCCCTGCCCGCGCGGGCCGAGGAAACGACGGACGACACCAGCCCCTATGCCGCCACGGCGCGCCTGGACTTCACCGTCAGGATCGACAAGTTCATCTACCTGCGCATCGGTCCGACAGGTGCCACCGTGCCGACGGTGGGCTTCACGCTCACGCCTTCGATTCCTGCCGCGCCGACCATGCCCGCCAACGGCGCCGGCGTGGCCGTGCCCTGGAACGGCGGTGCGCCGGGCTGGGCCGTCGCGGCCAGCAATGCGGTGCTGCCGGTCGAGGTGCGCAGCAATGCCGGCACCGTCACCCTGCGCGCCAGCGTGGCGGCGCCGCTGAGCAGCGGGTCGGCCACCTTGCCGATGAACACGGTGACCATCAGTTCCGACAACGCCGGCCTGCCCGCGCCGCCGCTGCCGGCCAGCGGCTCGGGCACCGCGGTCAACGTGGCCGGCACCGCCTTCGGCAACCTGGTCACCCAGCAGAGTGCCAACTGGAGCTTCGCCTTCGCCGCCGCCAACCCGCCGGCCGGCCAGTACAGCGGCCAGATCGGCTTCACCGCCAGCGCGCCCTGAGTACCGGCCGCAGGGCTCAACGCGGCAGCGACTCGACCTCGCGGGTCCAGCGCTCGATCAGCCGCTTGCGCTCCGCCGCCTTGCCGTACTTCTCGAAGTCGTACTTGATGAGCTTCACATCGGCCATCGATGGGATGCGCGGGTCGGGCTTGAAGGTGCGGTTGGCCGGCGACTGCAGGCTGCCGTTCTTCGCACCCAGGGACTGGCCGGCCGGGCTCATCAGGAAGTCGTAGTACCGGATGGCGTTGGCCTTGTTGCGCGCGCCCTTCACCAGCGCGATGCCGCCCACCTCGTAGCCGGTGCCCTCGCAGGGCGCCGCCGTCTTGACCGGGAATTTGTCGTAGCGCCACTTCTCGAAACCGAAGATGAAGCTCACGCCGATGCCCACTTCGCCCTTGGCCACATTGGGAGCCTGGGCCTGGCCGCTGCGCGTGTAGTTGCTCACGTTGGCGTGCAACTTCTTGAGGTAGTCGAAGGCCGCGTCCTCGCCCATCTGCTGCACCAGGCCGGCGATCACGGTGTAGGCCGTGCCGCTGGTCGCCGGATGCGAGATCTCGATCTCGCCCTTGTACTCGGGCTTGACCAGGTCGGCCCAACACTTCGGCTCGTGCAGCTTCTTCTTCCTGAGCGTGTCGGTGTTGAAGCCGAAGCCGATGGCGCTGGTGTAGAAGCCGCCGACCATGTTGCCGCTCATCGCGTACTGGCGCACCGCCCAGTTGTACAGGTCGTTGATGTAGGCCGGGCGGTAGGCATCGAGCAGACCCTGCTCGGCCGCCTGCAGGAAGGGGTCGCCCGTGCCGCCCCACCACAGGTCGGTCTTGGGGTTCTGCGCTTCGGCGCGCAGTTGCGCCGCAATCTCGCCCGTGCCCTTGTGGGCCTGGTTCACCTTGATGCCGGTGGTCCGCGTGAATTCGGCGGCCGCGGCTTCGCACCAGCCGGCATCGGTGCTGCACAGCGCGTTGACCACGCCCTGCGCCTGCGCGTTAGAGCAAAAAAGGGCTGCAGCGCCCGCCAGTGCTGCACCGGCAGCTATCGTTTTGGTAGCAATCCTCGGCATCGCAATGCGCTCCAGCATCGGCCCATGGCCGGGGGCGGCCAGCATAGCGCGGCAGGTGGCCCGCGCGGCGCCAGCGAAAACCCGCGGCCAGCGTGAAGAGCTGCGCGCAGGCCTCTACCAGCGCACCTTCACGCCCAGGCTGGCGTTCAGGCCGCCGCGCACGCGGGTGTCGCCGCCCGTGGCCCAGCTCTTGCCCACTTCGCCATAGAGGCTCGCACCAGGTCTGAACTGCCAGCTCGCACCGGCCACCAGTTCGGCGCTGCTGCCGCCCGTGGCCGTGCCGAAGCCGGTGGCGCCGCCCAGGCCGATGAAGCGGGTGGTGTCGGTGCCCGAGGAGCGCCGGTACCAATTGACCTGCGCATAGGGCTGCACCGGCCCGGCGGCCGTGCTCAGGTCGCCCTTGATCCGCAGGCCGGCACGCGCCATCCAGCCGCTGTGCAGGTCCTGCTGCACGGTCGCGCCCGACAGCACCGCGTCGTCCAGGTTCAGGCGCTGGTGCACCAGCTGCAGCTGCGGCTCCAGGCTCCAGCCCGGCGCGATCGGAAAGCTCTTGCCGACCTCGACCGACGCCAGCAGCCCGTTGCCCTTGCCGCCGCTGCGCGGCCCCAGCGTGGGCGTCACGCCGTAGCGGTGGCGCGATGCCTGCAGCACGCCGTCGACATACAGGCCGGAATCGCCCTGCCAAGTCGCATACGCGCCCAGGAACTGGCTGCGCACGTCGGTCGATCCCGCGTCGTGGCCCACCATGCCCCGAGCGAAGCCGCGCACGCGCAGGTCGCCTTCCAGCTGCCCCACGTACACGCCGGAGCGCCACGGCCCGTCGACCCACAGGTCGGTGCCGGCCTGCAGCCCCTTCAGGCGGCCGCGGCTCGTCGGTGCCAGCTCGCCGCCCTGGCGGATGTCCTTGTCCACCGTGATGAAGCGGGCCCACGCGCGGCGGCCCAGGCGCCCGTCGGCGTCGACACCGCCGGCCGCGTCGTCGCCGGCGCGCTGGCGCGAGCCGCCGAGCATCGCCAGGTCGGCCTGGCGCAGCTGTGAACCCAGGGCGGTGTAGAGGGGCGCCTCCACGCGATAGGTGGGGATCCCGATGTCGGGAAGGCCTCCACCGCCTCCACCGCCTCCACCAGCACCGCCGCCCCCGTCGCCACCGATGCGGTTGGTGAGGTACACCGCGCTGTCGGTCTGCGTGAGCCGGTAGTCGTAGGCGCCCGCCGAGACCGGCGTTGCCAGCTGGAACACGCTGCCGGCGAGTGCGCCGCCGTTCGCGGTGCCGACCAGTTGGAGGCCGTTGCCCGTCGTCGGCGCCCCCAGGCCCTGATCCACGATGCGCACGTTGGTCGTGCCCGTGGCGCTCGCACCGGCGCCGTCGAGAACCAACCGGTCGGCCGTGGCGCCCGCGCCCTGCTGCAGCACCCCGCCGCTGCTGGCCCAGGGTCCGGTGACGGTCAGCACGGTGCCGGGCGCGGTGCCGACCAGGCTGACGGTGCCGGCGTTCGCCACCGATGGGAGCGTGTGGTCGTGGCCGGCCAGGTCCAGCGTCGCGCCCGCCGCGACGGCATATGGCCCTGTCCCGCCGAAGGCCCCGGCCGCGCCCGCCTGGAGGGTGCCGGCCGCGACCGTGGTGCTGCCGGTGTAGGTGTTGTTGGCCGCAGCGAGCTGCAGCGTGCCCGCGCCGTCCTTGACCAGCCCGGCCGTGCCGCCGATGCCGCCGGACAGCACGGCCGAGTGGCCGGCGGTGTTGACGGTGAAGGCGCCCGTGCCGGAAGTGGTGATCGGGTTGGCGAGCGAGATGCCGTCGGCCGCGAGCCCGAGGGTGGTGCCTGCGGTCGCGGCGAGCGGACCGGTACCGAGCGAGCTGCCGGTGCCGACGTTCAGGCGTCCGGCGTCGAGCGCGGTGCCGCCGCTGTAGCTGCTGCTGCCGGCCAGGGTCAGCGTGCCGGGACCGGCCTTGACGAGGCCGCCCGTGCCGGTGATCGCGCCGGCGAAGCTCGTATCGGTCGATTGGTCGACCGTGAGCGTCTGGCCCTGCAGCGCCACGCTGCCGCCCGTCCCCGCGAGGCTGGAGGCCGTCAGGTCCCAGGCGCCGAGGTCGAGCGTGCCGCCGTTGACGGTGTAACCCGTGCCCTGCACGAAGGCGCCAGCGCTGCCGGCCACCAGCGTCCCGGCCTCCACGGTGGTGCCGCCGGTGTAGCCGTTGGTGCCTGTCAGCGTCTGCGAGCCGGTGCCTTGCTTCACGATGCCGCCCAGGCCGTTGATCGCACCGGCGAAGACGGTGCTGGATGCATCGCCGAAGCGCAGGCCGTTGGCGCCCAGCTGCACCGTCGAACCCGCCGCACCGCTCAACGCGCCGATGGTGCGGTCGCCGTCCGCGCCCGCGATGTCGAAGCCCGCACCGGCTGCCAGGTCGACCGCACCCTGGGCCGAGAGGCTCCCCGCGCCCGACAGGGCCAGCGTTCCCGCCTCGACCGAGCTGCCCCCGGTGAAGCTGCTCGCGCCGGTGAGCGTCTGCGTGCCGGCGCCCTGCTTGACGATGCCGCCGGCACCCTCGATGGCACCGGCATAGGTCTGGCTGCCGGCATCGCCGAAGCGCAGCGTGTTGCCGCCGAGCTGCACGGCGCCGCCGTTGCCCGCGAGCGATCCGATCGTCTGCGGTGCCGCCGCCGCAGCGATGTCGAAGCGGCCGCCCGTGTTGACCGTGACGGCGCTGCTCGGCACCAGGCTGCCGCTTGGCCCCAGCGCGAGCACGCCCGCATCGACCGTGGTGCCCCCTGTGTGGCCCTGGGCGGCCGTCAGCGTCTGCGTGCCGGTGCCCTGCTTCACGATGCCGCCCGAGCCGGCAAAGCTGCCGCCGAACACCCGATCGCTCGCATCGCCGAAGGTCAGGCCATTGGCGCCGAGCTGCACCGTCGTGCCGCTCGCGCCGGCCAGCGCCCCGACCGTCTGCGATGCACCGGAGGCCGCGATGTCGAAGACGGCGCCCGTCTGCGCAAGGTCGACCGCGCCGGTGGCGAGCAGGCTGCCGCCGGCACCGAGCGCCAGCGTGCCTGCGTTCACCGTCGTGCCGCCAGCGAAGGTGTTCGTGCCGGTCAGCGTCTGCGTGCCGCTGCCCTGCTTCACCAGGCCGCCGACGCCGGAGATGGTGCCCGCGAACACCTGGCTGCCCGCATCGCCGAAGACGAGCGTGTTGCCGCCCAGCCGGACGGTGGAACCCGCCGCGCCCGACAGTGCGCCGACGGTTTGCGGCCCCGTGGCAGCGGCGATGTCGAACACCGTGTCCGGGTTCGACAGCGTGAGTGCGCCGGTCGCCAGCAGGCTGCCGCCAGCGCCCAATGCCAGGGTTCCACCGGCGACCGTCGTGCCACCGGCGAAGGTGTTCGTGCCGGCCAGCGTCTGCGTGCCCGTGCCTTGCTTCACGATCCCGCCGGTCCCTGCGATCGTGCCCGCGAAGGTTTGGCTGGTGGCATCGCCGAAGCTCAGGTTGCCGCCACCGAGTTGGACGGTGGTGCCCGCCGCGCCCGAGAGCGAGCCGATGGTGCGCCCGCCCACCGCCCCGCTCAAGTCGAAGGCGCCGCCCGTGGCGAGGTTCAGAGCGCTGCCCGTCCCGATGCTTCCTCCGCCCACCAGCGCCAGCGTGCCTGCCGCGACGGTGGTGGGGCCGCTGTAGATGCTGGCCCCAGTCAGCGTTTGCGTGCCGCTGCCCAGCTTCACGATGCCGCCGCTGCCGGTGATGCTGCCGGCGAAGCTCTGGTTGCTGCCATCGCCGAAGCTCAGGCTGTTGGCGCCGAGGCTCACGGTCGTGCCGGCGGCACCGGCGAGCGCACCCACCGTGCGGTTGCCGTCGGCCGACGCGATGTCGAAGGCGGCTCCCGGATTGGCCAGGTCGAGGATCCCGCTGGCCGCCAGGCTGCCCGCGCCTGAAAGCGCCAGCGTGCCGTTGTCTACCCTGGTCCCGCCGGTGAACGCGTTCACGCCGGTGAGCGTCTGCGTGCCTGCGCCCTGCTTCACGATGCCGCCGCTGCCCGTGATCGTGCCGGCGAAGATCTGGTTCGTCCCGTTGCCGAAGGCCAAGGTGTTCGCGCCCAGAGTGACGGTCGAACCCGGTGCGCCCGACAGCGTCGCCACCGTTCGGTTGCCGCCTGCCGTGGCGATGTCGAAGCGGGTGCCCCCCGCGGCCAGGTTGACGCCGCTGCCGGCGGCCAGGCTGCCGGCGCCGGACAGCGCGAGCGTACCGCCGGCGATGGTGGTCGCGCCGGTGTAGGTGTTGGCACCCGTCAGCGTCTGCGTGCCGGTGCCCTGCTTGACGATGCCGCCAGTGCCGGTGATGGTGCCTCCAAAGGCCGTGTCCTGCGCGTTGCCGAATGTCAGGGTGTTCGCACCCAGCGATACCGTCGAACCGCCCATGCCCGACAGGCTGCCCACCGTGCGATCGCCAGCAGCGGCACCGATGTCGAAGGCCGCACCGGTGCCGACGCTCACTGCGCCGGCCGGCGCCAGGCTGCCGCCGCCGGCGAGCGCCAGCACGCCGCCATTGACGGCCGTGCCACCGGTGAAGGTGTTGGCACCCGACAGCGTGAGCGTGCCCGCACCGCCCTTCGACAGGCCGCCGGCGCCCGACAGCACACCCGAGAGGTTGAAGGCGTTCGCGCCCTCCACGGCCAGGCCGCCGGCGTTCAGCGTGAAGGCATTGCCCATCGTGATGCCGGGCACCGCCGCGGAGAGCGCCCCCCCGTTGGCCGTGACCGCGCCCGCACCGAAGGCCGTGCCGTTGTCGATATTGGCCAGGCCGCCGTTGAGCGTCGCGTCGCCCGAGACCAGGGGCCCCTGGATGTTCCAGGTCCCGCTGTTGACGGTGAGATGCTGGAAGTTGCGATAGGTACCGCTCGACACAGAACTCACGCCGCCGCCGGTGCCGATGCCCGTGCCTGCCTCAGGCAGCACGTTCTGCAGCACCAGCGTGTTGTTCCCGCCTGCCCCGCCGTCGACGACCCCTGTGGGCGCGAACCCGAGCGTGACGCCGACGAGGCCCAGCACGTTCAGGTCCAGCCCCAGGCCGCCGCCGGCGTTGACCGAGGATCCTGACACCGCCGTGAAGGTGTTGTTGCTGTTCGCACCCATCGACACACCGCCGTTGATGGTGCCGGCGTTGGCGAAGGTGTTGCCGGTGCCGGGCGTGCCCGACGCCTGGAAGGCCACGCGCCCGGTGAGGAGGCCGGTATTGACGAAGTTCGTCTGCGCGCCGCCGTAGCTGGCGACCACGGGTGCGTCGGCGCCTACCAGCGAGATACCGAGCAGCGCGTTGCTGCCGATGGTGCCGTCGTTGCGGATGGAGGTCACGCCGCCCGTGCCGTTCTGCGTGGTCAGCGCCATGCCCGTCAGCCCGAACAGGTCCAGTCCGAGCAGCCCGGACGTGCCACGGATGACCCCGCCGGCGTTGTTGATGACGCCGACGTTGCCCGCCGACGCGTTGCCCATGACCACGCCGGACGACAGCAGCGAGGCGATGCCCAGCAGCGAGGGATCGATCGTGCCGCTGTTGTTCAGCTGCGCGTTGTTGCCTGTCATGGTGAGCGTCGTGCCTCCGACGCCCAGCAGCACGCCGACCGACGCGCCCGCCTGTACGTTCGCTGTCGCATCATCGGCGCTTGTGGTGAAGCTCGGTGCTAGCGGGTTCGCCGCACCTGAGCAGGTGACCGTGGACCCTGCAGTGGTGCAGGCGCCCCATGCGGATTGCGCCACCCAGGGAGCCGCAGCTGCGATCGCTACGGTAGGCCAGACCAGCTTGCCAATGCGCGCCGAAGCGGGCCTCGAACGATCCGTCGTAGACATGAACTGCGTCTCCTCGGTGTCGTGCGCACAGGCACAAACACACCTAGGCTACGGACGCAGCCACGCTGCAACAAGCGGGTTGTTGTTTAAGAAAAGCTGAGTAGGCGCGCGTCCTACCCGAGGGCAGGAATGCCGTACGGTGGAGGCACAAATGCTGCAATTGCGGACGTTGCGCGCCGCATCGGCGTGACTGCACGCAAACCTAAGTGCCAAGTTCGCGGCCCGGCGCTTACCAGGGCAATACTTCGGTCGTCGTTCCGGTCCTGCAGGGCGATGAGTTCGCTCTCGATGCGGGCGCCTGCTTGCGCGGCAGCGCTGCTGCCGCGTGCGAGCACACGGGTACGGAACCGGCGATCAGTGCATCGTGCCGGGCATCGGCATCGCCGTCGATTGGCCGATGGCCTCGGTGCCGCTCGGGTGCGCCGCGGCCACGGCACCGCTATAGACGTCGGTGTCGGACACCTTGGACACCATCGCCGGGACGCCGGTGGACTGGCCGATGGCCTCGGTCCCGCTCGCGTGGGCCGCCGCAACGGCGCCGTTGTAGACCTCGGTGCTGGACATCGTAGAGCTGAGCATCGGCGCGCTGGTCGACTGGCCGACGGCCTCGCTGCCGCCGCCGTCCCAGGCGGCTTGCGCCGAAGCGGCCGCCGAGCCGAAGGCGGCCAGGCCGCCGAGGGCCAGGATCGCGGCGATGCGTTGGGTGCGTGTGGACATGGAAGTCTCCTCTTCGGACACTGGACGGGTCGCTCGCCGCAGCGCGACATGCGCTGGGGTGGACCTGCTGCGACGGACTCTAGGCGCCATGTCTGAGGGCGGCGTGAGCAATGAATGAGACGGGAATGAGCGTGGTCGGCGGGTGCTTGGGGCTCAGCCCGGGCACCGCACGCGCGCCACGAGGCCCCGTTCGCCGTCTTCCGGACCTCGGTTGCGCAACTCGATGCGCAGGCCATGGCGCGCGGCGGCCGCCTTCGCGATCGCCAGGCCGAGCCCGCTGCCGCCGGGGGCGGCGCCTGGCGCCCTGAAGAAGCGATCGAACACCCGGCCGATCACGGCTTCGTCGATGCCGGGACCGTCGTCCACCACGTCGACCGCCACGCAGCCATCGACGCGGTGCAGCCGCACGTCGACCGTGCACCCCGGTGCCGTGTGGCGCAAGGCGTTGTCGATGAGGTTGTCGAACAGGCTGCGCAGGTCCTGCGGCCGCCCGTCGAGCACGAAGTTGGCCAATGCCGGGTCGGCCACCAGGCCCAGGTCGACCCGGCGCTGGTCGGCCCGGTCGGCGAACTGCGCGATCGCCTCGCCGAGCAGCGGCGCCAGCAGGACGTGCTGGGCGTCCGGGGCCGCGCCACGGCCGGCCGCCTCCTGGCGCGACAGGCGCAGCAGTTGCTCCAGCAGGTGCCGCGTGCGCGCGACGCCGGCCTCCAGCAGCGCGAAGCGCTCCTGCGCCTCCCCGGGCGGCATGTGGGCGCGAAGGTTCTCCACCTGCAGCGCAATGGCGGTGACGGGGGTGCGCAGTTCGTGGGCCGCATCCTGCACCAGGCGGCGCTGCGTGGCCAGCGCGTCGCGCAGTCGGCCCAGCAGCGAGTTGAAGGCGCCCACCAGCGGCGCGATCTCCTCGGGCACGCGCTCCGGCGGCAGGCCGTCGACGCTGTCTTCGTCCTGCGCCGCCACCTCCGCCGCCACCGCCCGCAGCGCGCGCGATGCCGACCACACGATCACCCACAGCAGCGCCAGCGCGGCCGGCAGCAGCAATGCGATGGGCAGGCCCTCGATCAGCGCGCGCTGCACCGAGCGCTGGTGCCGCCAGGCCTCGCTCTGCAGCACCTGCACGCGCAGGCCGTCGGCCGCCGGGCCGGCCGGCGCCGTATAGACGCGCCAGCGCTCGCCTCCACCGGGGCCGGCCGGCACGTCGGCGAAGCCCGCAGCGGCCTCCAATGGCACGGGGACGGCGGCCGAGGCGGCCAGCAGCGTGCGTCCGTCGGCCTGCCACAGCTGCACGGCCAGCGCCCCGTGCTCGCGCAGCGCGCCGGCCGGCAGGGTCGGCAGCGAGGGCGCCACGCGGTGGCCGGCATAGGACTCGGCCAGGGTGCGCATCTGGTCGTCGCGCAGGCCTTCGATCACGCGGTCGTAGATCGCATACGAGGCCCAGGCCGTCGCCACGATGGCCAGCAGGTGCAGCAGCACCAGCCAGACCAGCAGCCGGCGGCGCAGCGAGGGCGGACGCCGCTGCGCCGCACTCACCGCGCGGCGCTCACGCGCCAGCCCAGGCCGCGCACGTTGCGGATCGCGTCCTGGCCGATCTTGCGCCGCATGCCGTGGATGAGCACGTCGACCGCGTTGCTCGTGACCTCTTCGCCCCAGCCGTAGATTCGGTGCTCGAGCTGGTCGCGCGAGAGGATGGCGCCGGGCCGTTCCAGCAATGCGTGCAGCAGCGCGAACTCGCGCGCGGTGAGCGCCTCGCGCCGCCCGTCGACCAGCACCTCGCGCGTCGTCAGGTCGAGCTGCAGGGCGGCGGTGCCCACCAGCGAATGCGCGGCACCGTCGCGGCGGCGCACCACGGCGCGCATGCGCGCGAGCAGCTCGGGCAGCTCGAAGGGCTTGGGCACGTAGTCGTCGGCGCCCAGGTCGAGGCCCTGCACGCGTTCGCCCAGGCTGTCGCGCGCGCTCAGCACCACCACGGGCGTTCGGTCACCGCGCTCGCGCGCGTGGCGCAGCAGCACCGTGCCATCCTGCTTGGGCAGGCCCAGGTCGAGCAGCACGCAGGTGTAGCCGCCATCGGCCAGGGCGCTCTCGCCCAACAGGCCGTCGCGCACCCAGTCGACCGACCAGCCGGCACCCTCGAGCGCCTGCTGCAGGCTGCGGCCGATCATGTCGTCGTCTTCCACGAGCAGGGCTCGCATGGGCAGTCTCCGGATCTGTCCGGCGTGCAGCGTTACGCCCGCCCGGACCGGCACAGCCTAGGCCGGCTTTCTTAAGCGAGCCTGATCGGCGCGCCGCACGTCAGCCCCTGCTGGCTTCGGGCCGGGAGCATGGGCTTTTCCACCCAGCTCCAGGGAGCCTTGCCATGACCCTCCGCGCCGCCCTTCGACCGCTGCTCGCCGCCCTCGCCTGCACCGGCTTCCTCGCCACCGCCTTCGCCCAGGCCCTTCCGGCCGATGCGCCGGCCGGCAGCACCGTCCAGTGCAAGGACGGCAGCTATGCGTCGCCCGACAGCAAGTCCGGCGCCTGCCGTGGCCACAAGGGCATCAAGACCTGGTACGGCAAACCTGCGGCGGCGGCGCCTGCCGCAGCACCTGCTCCTGCCGGTGCCGCAGCCCCGGCCCCAGCGGCGCCCGCCACGGCCAAGGCAGCGCCTGTCGCCGCCCAGCCGAATCCCGCCACGATGGCCGCTGCGCCGGGCGGCGGTGCCGGCAAGGTGTGGGCCAACGACGAGACCCACGTCTACCACTGCATGGGCGACCGCTACTACGGCAAGACCAAGAAGGGCGAGTACATGAGCGAGGCCGACGCCAAGGCCAAGGGCATGCACGCCTCGCACAACAAGGCCTGCAGCTGATCCTGGCTCGGATCAGGCGAGGCGCCGCCGCGGGCACAGGGCGGCTCAGCGCCCGCGCGCCAACGCCCCGCGCTGGCTGCGCGCATAGCGCGCCAGCAGCGCGCGTGCCGCCCAGGCGCTGAGCACGCCGCAGGCGCAGCCGGCGACGAGATCGGCCGGGAAGTGCGCGCCCAGCACGATGCGAGACACGCAGACCCAGAGCACCCAGCCCACCAGCGCGATGCGCCCGGCCACGCCGGCCGGCCGCCAGAAGGTGGCCGCCACCAGCGCGGCGAAGGTCGCGTGGCCGCTGGGGAAGCTGCCCGATGTCTCGGTGCTGCCGAGCACGCGCACCATGTCTTCGCCGAGCGCCATGGGCGGCCGCGGCAGGTGCAGGCCGACCTTCAGCGTGCCGACGACGGCCATCGCCACGGCCCAGCCGATCACCAGCACGAGCAGCAGCCGCAGCACGGCCTCGCGCCGCGGCCAGTCGGCCGGCAGGCGGCGTGCGTGACGCCACGAAGGCGCCAGCGCCACCGCGACCAGCGCCGCCACGAGCAGTGGCAGGTTCCAGAAATTGCCAATGGCCGAGCCGGCGCGCGCCAGCAGGTCGAAGACCGCCGAGTGGTGCTGGTTGATGGCCAGGAAGAGGGCCTCGTTGAGGCCGAAGAAGTGGTAGAGCTCGGCGAAGAGATGCATGAACACGAAAAAGAAGACGAAGGCGGCCACGAGCGATCAGAAACGCTCGTCGGCCCCCAGGTAACGCCACTGCCCCTGCGGAAGTTGGCCGAGCACGACGTTGCCGATGCGGATGCGCTTGAGGCCGACCACCTTGAGCCCGACCAGCTCGCACATGCGGCGGATCTGGCGCTTCTTGCCCTCCGTGAGGACGAAGCGCAGTTGCTCGGGGTTCTGCCAGTCCACCCGCGCCCGCTTGAGCGGCTGGCCGTCGAGCGACAGGCCGTGCCGCAGTCGCGCCAGCTGCTCGCGCGGGAAGACGGACTGCACGTCCGTCGTGCGCTCGGCACCATTCACCGGGTAGCTCACGCGCACGAGGTACTCCTTCTCCATGCCGGAGTCCTCGCCGATGAGCTGGCGCGCGACGCGGCCGTCCTGCGTGAGCACCAAGAGGCCCACCGAATCGATGTCGAGCCGCCCCGCGGGCGCCAGGCCGCGCAGCTGCTGGGGCGAGAAGCGCATGCGCGAGCCGTCGCCGCGCCAGTGGTTGCGCAGCTGCACCAGGGTCACGGCGGGCTGGTGGCCATCCTCGGCCTGGCCGCTGACGTAGCCCACGGGCTTGTGCAGCAGGATGGTGACCTGCTGCGCCTGCTGGCCGCGGGCGCGCGGGTCGACCTCGATGCGGTCCTGCGGGCCGACCTTCAGCCCCATCGGCGCCACGGCACCGTTGACCTTGACCCAGCCTTGCTCGATCCACGCATCGGCCTCGCGGCGCGAACACAGGCCGAGGTCGGCCATGCGTTTGTTGAGGCGGATCGGCTCGGCGGCGTCGGTCATGGGTGGCAATGCTACTGAATTCATAGCGCCTCGCGCAGGAATGGCGGGCGCAACGGGGCATTTTCGTTGACAAGTTCCGGCGTGGAGGCCCAGGCAAGCCCAAGCCGCACTGCGACGGGTCAGGCCGGCGCTTCTGGAGGTCGGCACGATCGCAACCCCGTTCCTATACTGCCCCGGCCCCGCGGCCTGGATGCCTCGCGGCTCCCGTCCCTTTCCTCCCTGGAGACTCCCATGCCGCTGCAACTGCGCTCCCTCATCCGCCCCGACGCCACGCTGGAACTCTCGCTCGCAGAGGTGCCGATGCCCGAGCCCGCCTCGCCCGACGAAGTGGTGGTGCGCGTCGAGGCGGCGCCGCTCAACCCTTCGGACCTGGGCCTGCTCTTCGGCGGTGCCGACATGACGAAGGCACAGGTCGCCGGCAGCGCCGAAAGGCCCGTGGTCACCGCCCCCGTCGCGGCGCCGGTGATGGCGGCGATGGCCGCGCGGGTGGGACAGTCGATGCCCGTGGGCAACGAGGGCGCGGGCACCGTGGTGGCGGCCGGCAGTTCACCGGCCGCGCAGGCCTTGCTGGGCAAGAAGGTCGCGGCCCTCGGCGGCGCGATGTACTCGGAATACCGCGCCGTGCCCGTGGCGCAATGCCTGCCGCTGCCCGAAGGCGCCACGGCGGCCGACGGCGCCTCCTGCTTCGTCAACCCGCTCACCGCCCTGGGCATGGTCGACACCATGCGCAACGAAGGCCACCGCGCGCTGGTCCACACCGTGGGCGCGTCCAACCTCGGCCAGATGCTCAACCGCATCTGCCTGAAGGACGGCGTGAGCCTGGTCAACCTGGTGCGCAAGCCCGAGCAGGCCGCGCTGCTGCGTGCCCAGGGTGCAAAGCACGTCGTCGACACCAGCTCCGCGAATTTCCAGGCCGAGCTCGCCGACGCCATCGCCGCCACGGGCGCAACCCTCGCCTTCGACGCCATCGGCGGCGGCAAGCTCGCCGGGCAGATCCTCGTCGCCATGGAAGCGGCCGCGCTGCGCCAGCCCGGCCAGGAATACAGCCGCTACGGCAGCACCGTGCACAAGCAGGTCTACGTGTACGGCAGCCTCGACCGCGGCCCGATCGAGCTGGCGCGCGGCTTCGGCATGGCCTGGGGCGTGGGCGGCTGGCTGCTCTTCCCCTTCCTGCAGAAGGTGGGCCCGGCGCGCGTGCAGCAGCTCAAGCAGCGCGTGGCCGACGAGCTGACCACCACCTTCGCCAGCCACTACACGAAGGAACTCACCATGGCGCAGGCGCTGACGCTGGAGGCCATCGCGAGCTACGGAAAGATGGCGACGGGCGAGAAGGTGCTGGTGCGGCCGGCGGCCGGCTGAGGGCGGCGCGTCGGAAAGTGTTTCTCATCCTTGCCGATTCGACGGAATGGAACGAATGAGAAACACCCGAGCAGGTGCGGCGGCCTCGATCGTGGGGCGGTGCCATGTGGCAGCATCCGGCCGGCGGCAGCCGGCCGAGCGCATCACCAGACGGTCGGAAGTGGCTGTCTCCTGGTCATCGTGGACTCGACACGCCGAGGCGCTCGCCGATGCGTGCAGCAACTCGCAGGGCATTGGCGATGATCGTCAAAGTCGGGTTGACGGCGCCGATCGAGACGAAGAAGCTTGCGTCGGTGATGTACAGGTTGTCGAGCTCGTGCGCCTTGCAGTCGAGGTCCAAGACCGAAGCCAGTGGATCGACCCCGAATCGCGCGGTTCCGGCTTGGTGAGCGGTACCGCCCAGCGCGATGTCCTTGCCGAAGTAGAGCTTTCGCTCCATCAATCGGGCGTGCGTGCCTGCGCCATCGAGGAGCGATTCCAGCCGAGCGCGAAGCCGATGGTGGGCCTCCATGTTGTTCGGCGTCAGCTCGAGCGTCACGCGGCCGTCGGCGGCCAGTCTGATCCGGTTCTCGGGCCGCGGCAGGTCTTCGCTCGATAGCCAGAAGTCCATGGCGTGCCGGGACATCACGTCGAAGGGCATGTCGGGCAGCCATTCCAGCCAGGTGGGCAGCGCCTCCCCGCGAATTTGGTCGGCGTGCGATTTCGCGCACATCTGAATCAAACCCAGCGGGTACGGCCAATCGGGGGCACCGAAGTAGTAGTCGCTGATCGCCAAGGTCTTCTGGAAGGTCGTGTCGTTCGGCTCGCGCGCCAGCGCCATCAACACCGACTGGTTGTGTCGCATGTAGTTGCGCCCCACTTGGCCCGAACCGTTGGCAAGGCCGTCGGGATGGGCATCGCTGGCCGATCGCAGCAGCAGCAGCGCCGTGCTCAACGCGCCGCATGCTGCAACCACGATGTCCGCGCGGTAGCGCTCGTCGCGTCCATCGCGCGTCACGCACACATCGGTCACGCGCCTCCCCGACGCGTCCGTTTCGAGCCGCTCCACCATCGCACGGGTGCGCAGGGTGACGTTGGGGTGATCTCGCAGCATCGGGTCGATGCACGCAACCTGGGCGTCGGCCTTGGCATCCAGAGGACACGGATACCCGTCGAACGCGTCACACCGAATGCAACGGCTAGTGCGTGTCGGCCGGCCATCGCGCTCCTCGAGCAGGATGCCCAGCGGCAGATGGAATGGGCGCAGGCCCTGGGCCTGGAGGCTGGCGTGCAGGGCTTCGATGCGGGGTTCGTGCGACACCGCCGCATAAGGGAAGGGGAACGCCGAAGGCGGCTCGTTCGGATCTTCACCGCGCTGCCCGTGCACATGGAAAAGGCGTTCGGCCTCGTCGTACCAAGGCGCAAATGCGTCGTAGGGCAGCGGCCAGGCGGGCGAGACCCCGTCGCCATGGACGAGCTCGCCGAAGTCGCGCTCGCGCAGGCGCAACAGTGCCGCCCCATAAACCTTCGAGTTGCCACCCACGCACCGATGCAGCCCGGGACGAAACGGCTGCCCATCCGAGGCGTACCACGTCTCGGGTGCCTGGTAGCGCCCATGCACGAACACCTCGCTGGAACTCCAGTTCTGGGTCTCGCGCGGCAGATAGTCGCCACGCTCGAGGATCAGGATGCGTTTGCCGCTCGGCGCCAGGCGGTGCGCCAGCGATGCGCCGCCGGGGCCGCTGCCGATCACGATCAAGTCGTAATGCTCATCCGCCACTGGAGAACCCCGGGAACAAGGTCATGCCGCCGTCGACGAAAAGCGATGTGCCGGTCACATAGTCCGACGCGTCCGAGGCCAGCCACACGGCCGCGCGGCCGATGTCGTCCGGCTCGCCGATGCGCTTGTACGGCACCAGCTTCATCAGCTCGGCATAGGCCTCGGGCGTCTGCCACGCCGCGGTGTTGATGGGCGTTCGAATCGCGCCCGGCGCGATGGCGTTCACGCGGATTCGCAATGGCGCCACCTCCTGCGCGAGGCTCTTCATGAGCATCATCACACCGCCCTTGGACGCGGCGTAATTCGCATGGCCTGCCCACGGAATCATCTCGTGCACGGAGCTCATGTGGATGATCTTTCCCGCAGCGGCTGAGACATGCGCATCGATGCCCCGCCGCGCGAACTCGCGCACGGCACTTCGCGCACAGAGGAACTGGCCCGTGAGGTTGATGCCGATGACGGTGTTCCATTGGCTGAGCGACATCTCGTGGAACGGTGCATCGCGCTGCAGTCCCGCGTTGCACACGACGATATGCAGTGTCCCGAACGCCTCGACGGCCTGCGCGAACATCGCTTCGACTTCGTCCTCCTTGCTCACGTCCGCGCGGCATGTCAGCGCGCGCCGTCCCAGGTCGCGGATCTCGCCCGCCACCTGCTCCGCGGCATCGGGGTCGGTCACGTAGTTGACGACGACATCGGCACCCGCGCGTGCCAATGAAAGGGCCACGGCCCGTCCGATGCCGGAGTTCGCGCCGGTCACCAGTGCCGGCTGGCCCTTCAGCACTGCCGAAATGGCTGGACGAGGCTGCGCAGGCGACGCTTCGGGCGGGACCGGATCGCCGGGTGCCGGCGCCCCCAGCGTGGAGCTCGTATCGGGGGAATGCGACATGGAATGGCGAGGGAGAGCGGATGGAAAGGCGCGGGCGGAACCACGGGTCTCGGGTTCGAAGTCAGCATCCCGGCGCGCACTGACAGGAGGCTGACGATGGGCCAAGACGACGTCGGGCCCGACGTGGTTTCGAGGCCGCCTCCTTCGCGAAACGTCGTCAAGCAGTCGACACTGCCCGCCATGCCTTCGATCCGACTCGCTGCAACCCTCAGGTCGCACCGGCGCAGGCTCCAGGCGCCATCGACATGAGCGGCATCCACACGGACCCGTCGTCGCGGCGCGCGAAGGCCGATGCCAGCCCGGCAGCGGACACACAGACGCCAGCCGATCGCTACCAGGAGCTCTTCGTCGAGGTGCAGCGCACGTCGGTTTTCGAAGACTCCAAGACCTTCGTCGATTGCGCGCCCCTGGACGCGCCCGACAGGATCCTCGCGGCCTACCGGGCCACGCGCCACGCCCGAGGCTTCGACCTCAAGGCATTCGTGGCGACGCACTTCGAGCCGCAGCATCACGCGGCGAAGCACTTCCGCTCCGAGCCAGGACAGCCGCTCGGCCAGCACATCGAGCAGCTGTGGGACCTGCTCACGCGGCATCCGGCGCATCACCCTCGCCACGGATCATTGCTCCAGCTGCCCCACCCTTACGTCGTACCCGGCGGGCGCTTCGTCGAGATGTACTACTGGGATTCGTACTTCACGATGCTCGGCCTGACAACGACGAGCCGCCAGGCCCTGTTGCACGCGATGACGGACAACTTCGCTTACCTGATCGACACCTACGGACACGTGCCCAACGGAACCCGCACCTACTACCTGAGCCGGTCGCAGCCTCCGGTGTTCGCTTTGATGACGGAGTTGTGCGAATCGAGCCAAGGCCAGGGCGCGTCGAGGTACCTGCCGCAGCTTGTGCGCGAGCACACGTTCTGGATGGACGGCTTCTCGCGGTTGGAGCGTGGACAGGCGCACCGCCGTGTCGTCGCGCTGCCGGACGGCTCGCTGCTCAACAGGTACTGGGACGACCGCGATTCCCCGCGCGAGGAATCGTGGCGCGAAGACGTCGCCACGGCTGCACATGCGGCGCGCCCGGCACCACAGGTCTACCGCGACCTGCGCGCCGCGGCAGAGTCGGGATGGGATTTCAGTTCTCGCTGGCTCGACGCCTCGCCGGGCGCGCCAGCCGACAGGACCGCGGCGCTGTCGACCATTCGCACCACGTCGATCCTGCCGGTGGACCTGAACGCGCTGCTGCACAGGCTGGAGTCCACCATCGCACGGCTCGCCTCGACGACGAGGCATGCCCGCACGGCCGAAGTCTTCGCCAGCCACGCCAGGCGGCGGCGGCTGGCGATGGACAAATACCTCTGGCACGCCCCGAGCGGCACGTACCTGGACTACGACTGGGAACGTGCCGAGTCACGCCGGCCGATGAACGCCGCCGCTGCGGCGCCGCTCTTCACCGGCACCGCCTCGCAGGCGCAGGCCGATGCGGTGGCGATGCATCTCGGCGAACGCCTGCTGGCACCGGGCGGCCTGTCCACGACGGTGACGGCCAGCGACGAGCAGTGGGACCGACCCAACGGCTGGGCGCCGCTCCAGTGGATGGCGGTGCAGGGCCTGCAGCGCTACGGGCACGAAGCACTGGCCCGCCGGATCCGCACGCGCTGGCTGCGAACCGTGGACGATGTCTATCGACGCGAAGGCAAGCTGGTGGAAAAGTACGCCTTGCGCACTGCGGTGCACGCAAGTGCTCAAGGCGGCGGCGGTGGAGAGTATCCGCTTCAGGACGGATTCGGTTGGACCAACGGCGTCGTTGCGCAGTGGCTGGGTGCTGGCCCCGCTGACGACAATTCCTGAGCACGCTTTCGTCCGGACATGCGGGCGCAGTGAGCGCACGGGATCGCCGGAGGGGTGCCGCTGACCATGCATGGTTCGACTCCGTTGAAAGGCAGCTCGATCGAGGTGCGCTCCCGGCCGCCTTCTGCCGAACGCGACTCTTCTCGATTCCAGATGGGGTCGTTCTCGAAAAGCTGCTTTTGCCGCTCAGACGCATTGGACAGAATTCCCGTCCGATGACCACCCTGAATCCCAATGCCAAGTTCGACCAGTCGCGGGCCTCGGAGTACGCGACACAAAGCCGCATCGCACTTGCGGGCTACGATGCCTGCCACGAACTGTCTGCATGCATCCTTTCCGCTTCCCTCGGGTCCGAAGAGAAGCACGTGCTTGTCGCTGGAGCCGGAGGGACCGGCCAGGAATTTCTCGTGATGGGCGGAACGTGACTGCGCAAGACGCCGCTTTTTCTGGGCGCCCTGTCACAACGCCCATGGCTGGTCCGTCTTGAGGGGGTAGACCCACCCGTTCAGCCCTCGAAGGACACCCATGACCCACCAACGCTTCGATGCCATGCAGGCATCGCCCGAGCTGTTCAAGAAGATGGCCGACTACAGCCTCGCCATCAAGAAGGGCGCGCTCGACGCGACGCTGCTGCACCTGGTCGACATCCGCGCCTCGCAGATCAACGGCTGCGCACTGTGCCTGGACATGCACATCAAGCAGGCCAAGCTGCACGGCGAGGGCGAACTGCGCCTGCACCACCTGGCGATCTGGCGCGAATCGCCGCTGTTCAGCGAGCGCGAACGCGCGGCGCTGGCCTGGACCGAAGTGCTCACCACGCTGCCCCCGCACGGCGTGGCCGATGCCGACTACGACGCCGCGCGTGCGGCCTTCTCCGAGCAGGAACTGGTGCAGCTCGCGCACGCCGTGATGGCCATCAATGCCTGGAACCGCCTCAACGTGGCTTTCCGCACCCCACCGGGGTCGGCCGACAAGGCCTACGGGTTGGACAAGGCGACCTTTTCCTGATCACCGGCCAAGCACCGAAGGGCGGGTCCGGCAAGGTCCATCATGGCCGGCTGCAGGCGGCGAGCGTCGGCTGGCGATCGCCCGGGCCGGCGCTGAGCCGCTGGCGCGCGTTCAGCCCGCGTTCTTGAGCGACTGCTTGGCCTTCTCGGCCGAGTTCTTCGAGCGGTTCTTGTGGTAGCCCGACTTGACCTTGTTCACGGCCTTGCCGACGGGGCCGCTCTTCTTGGCGTCGCTGTCGGCACGCTTCTCGTCGATCTTGTGCTGCACGGCGTCGGTCGCTTCGGACGCGGCTTTGCCCACTTGGGCGGTGGCGGTGCCCGCGGCCAGCAGGGCAGCGGTGGTGGCGAGGGCGATCAGTGCTTTTTGCATGGGAAACAATCTCCATCCACGCCAAATCGGCGCCATCCGATGCTGTCGCGCTCCGGCGAGGCGACGTGTCAGCCGCCACCCCAGCTCTACGCCTGACACCGACCAGTTTCATCGCGTCCGGAGATCGTCACGTTCGTGACGAATTCGGCGCCAACGCCCGGCTGGCGGGCGCTGCAGGCCGATTGCACTTTCGCCCGCAGCGGCGTCAGGCGACGAGCCGGTAGCCCACCGCCGTCTCGGTGAGCAGATGCCTCGGCTGCGCAGGATCGACCTCCAGCTTGCCGCGCAGGTGCCCCATGTAGACACGCAGGTAGTGGCTCTGCTCGCTGTGCGCCGGCCCCCACACCTCGCGCAGCAGTTGTCGCTGCGTGAGCACGCGCCCGGCGTTGGCGACCAGCACGGTGAGCAGGCGGTACTCGGTGGGCGTGAGGTGCACCTCGGCCCCGGCCCGGCGCACGAGGCGCGCGGCGCGATCGACCTCGACCGCACCCTCCCCTTCGCCGAAGCGGAACAGGGCCTCGTCGGCCGCAAGCGCTGCGCCCTCGGCCGCCGCCACGCGCGGGCGCCGCAGGTTGGCCCGCACGCGCGCCAACAGTTCGCCGGTGCCGAAGGGCTTGGTGAGGTAGTCGTCGGCGCCGGCGTCGAGCGCGGCGATCTTGTCCACCTCGTCCACGCGGGCCGACAGCACGATGATCGGCACCGCGGACCAGCTGCGCACGTCGCGGATGAGGTCCAGGCCGTCGCCGTCGGGCAGGCCCAGGTCCAGCACCAGCAGGTCGGGCCGCCGGGTGCCGGCGGCCGCCAGGCCTTCGCGTTGCGTGGCGGCCTCGTGCACCTGCCAGCCCTCGGCCTCGAGGGCGCCGCGCACGAAGCGGCGGATCTGGGGTTCGTCCTCGATGACGATGGCGGTGGGGGCAGGCATGGCGGGCGGGAACAGGTCGGGCAAGCAGTCTGCCATGCTTGCTCGCCATCACGCCGCCCCATGCCGGGCGCAGCAGCGTGCTACTCCAGCGCGTCGCCTGCGTCGCCGGCACCGGGGCCGCGCACCGCCATCTGCTCGCGCGCCTGCCGCGCCGCCTCGAGCAGGCTGTCGGCGGTGCGCGCCGCGGCATCGGCCGTCATGGTGACGGCCACGCCATCGGGCCCGTCGAGCAGCACGACGCCGTTCTCGGCGGTGGCGCGTCCGGCATCGCTGCGGGGCGCGAGCATGGCTCGCCGGTCAGCCACGGGGCGGGCCCTCGATGCCGGTCGCGCGCCGGGCGACGGCGGGCTGCAGGTAGAGGTACTCGGGGTCGAAGAGGGCCATCTGCGTGAGGCTCCGGAGGTCGGTGAGGTGGACGTGCGACGAGCGCACCTGGCACAGGCCGCGCTCGCGCAACTCGCGCAGCACGCGGCTCACGTGCACGTTGGTGAGGCTGCACACCTCGCCGATGTCGGACTGCGTCATCGGCAATGCGAAGTGTTGGCCATCGGACGCGCCGATGGCCAGCAGGCGTGCGTTCGTCTCGCACAGAAAGTGCGCCACGCGCTGCATGGCGTTGAGGCTGGCCAGGCGATAGATCCACTGCCGATGCATCGCGGCGTCGAGCAGCGTCTGGAACCACAGCGGGCGCGTGAGCCCAGGGTCCTGCGCCTGCAGGCGTTGGAGCGCGGCATGCGGCACCACCGCCACGGTCACGTCGGTGAGCGCACCCACGTCGTGATCCAGCTTCTTCAGCGCGTAGGCATGCAGGTCGACGAAGTCGCCGGGCACATGCACCGCGACGAGGTGGCGACGGCCATCGGGCGCATCGACATGGCGGGTCATCATGCCCTCGACCAGCAGCGTGCTCACGTCGATCGGCGCGCCCTGCCGCACCACCACCTGGCCGGCCGTGTACTGGCGCGTCTGCGACACGGCGCCTTCGAGCATGGTGCGCTCGGCGTCGGTCAGTTCGGTGAGGCGGTTTCGGAGCAGATGGCGCGTGAGCATCGGGCTGGCCTGTGGGCGACGGAGGGTGCGCCTCCCCGGGGATCGGCGCATTAACCTGGATTAAGTCCGAGACTAAAGATGACGTCCGGAGCACAGATGGTTCATGTCCTACGTTTTCGACGACGGCGGACTTCCTAACCTCGTGTCAGCGCTACCGCTCCACCCACGAGGATTCCCATGCCCAAGACCAACCGAACCAAGACGGCGGCCGATATCGCCGCACAGGCCGCCGCGCGCAACACCGACAGTGCGCCTGCCCATCCCGCCCCGCCGTCGGCCGGCCGCGACGACGCCCCAGCCCGCAAGGCCATCGACACGCAGGCGCTGGCCGCGGCCATGCCTGCCAACACCAACAAGCCGCTCGAGCATGGCGAAGCCAACGCACTCGACACGCCCGTCGGCCTGAGCGCAACGCCCGCGTCGCGTCTGCCCGGCGCGAGCACGCTGAGCGAGGCCAACGCCTCGGACAAGGTCGGCAGCGCCGCAGCCGACGGCGTCAACGCCACCATCGGCACGCTCGACCGCGTGCGTGCCGATGGCACCGGCCAGCGCCTGACGACCAACCAGGGCGTTCCGATCGCCGACAACCAGAACTCGCTCAAGGCCGGTGCGCGCGGCCCGGTGCTGCTGGAAGACTTCATCCTGCGCGAGAAGCTGACGCACTTCGACCACGAGCGCATTCCGGAACGCATCGTGCACGCACGCGGCTCGGGCGCGCACGGCTTCTTCGAATGCTACGCGCCGCTCACGCAGTACACCAAGGCCGCGCCCTTCAAGGAGGCCGGCAAGATCACGCCGACCTTCGTGCGCTTCTCCACCGTGGCGGGCGAGCGCGGCTCCAAGGACACGGCGCGCGACGTGCGCGGCTTCGCGGTCAAGTTCTACACCGATGAAGGCAACTGGGACCTGGTGGGCAACAACATGCCCGTCTTCTTCATCCAGGACGCGATGAAATTCCCGGACCTGGTCCACGCCGTCAAGCCCGAGCCGCACCACCAGATGCCGCAGGCCGCGAGCGCGCACGACACCTTCTGGGACTTCGTGTCGCTGATGCCCGAGTCGACCCACATGCTGATGTGGCAGATGTCGGACCGCGCCATCCCACGCAGCTACCGGATGATGCAGGGCTTCGGCGTGCACACCTTCCGCATGGTCAACGAGGCGGGCGAGTCGGTGCTGGTCAAGTTCCACTGGCAGCCCAAGCTGGGCACGCATTCGCTGGTGTGGGAAGAGGCGGTGAAGATCTCGGGCGCCGACCCCGACTTCCACCGCCGCGACCTGTGGGAGGCCATCGAGGCCGGCGAGTACCCGGAGTGGGAACTGGGGCTGCAGATCTTCACCGAGGATCAGGCGGCGCAGTTCAGCTTCGACATCCTCGACGCCACCAAGATCGTGCCGGAGGAACTGGTGCCGGTGCAGGTGGTGGGCCGCCTGGTGCTCAACCGAAACCCCGACAACTTCTTCGCCGAGACGGAGCAGGTCGCCTTCTGCACCGCGCACATCGTGCCCGGCCTGGACTTCACCAACGACCCGCTGCTGGCCGGCCGCATCCACTCCTACGTGGACACGCAGATCAGCCGCCTCGGCGGTCCCAATTTCCACGAGCTGCCGATCAACGCGCCCATCGCTCCCGTGGCCAACAACCAGCGCGACGGCATGCACCGCCAGGCCATCCACCGCGGCCGCGTGGCCTACGAGCCCAATTCGCTGGCCGGTGGCTGCCCCTTCCAGGCCGGCGCGGCGCAGGGCTTCGCCAGCGTGGCGCGCCGCCTCGACGCCAAGGAGAGCAGCGACAAGGTCCGCATCAAGCCGGAGAAGTTCGCCGACCACTACACGCAGGCGCGCCTGTTCTACGAAAGCCAGACCGAGGCGGAGAAGGCGCACATCGGCAACGCCTTCCGCTTCGAGCTGTCGAAGGTGACGGTACCGGCGATCCGCGAACGCGTGGTCGCGAGCCTGATGAACGCGGCGCCTGACCTGGCCGAACGCATCGCGGTCGATCTGGGCATGACGCCGCCCGCGCCGCTGCCGCGCGCGCTCGAGAACCCGGCCACGCCCGAGGTGGAGCAGTCGCCCGCGCTGTCGCTGATGGCGCGGCCGGGCGACGGGGGCATCCGCACGCGCAAGATCGCCGTGCTGGTGGCGCCGGGCATCGAGGGCAGTTCCATCGCCAAGCTGGTCGCCGCGCTGATGGCCGAGGGTGCGGTGCCGCGCCTGGTGGCCGCACGCCTGGGCCGATGCGACGCGACCGACGGCAGCACCGTCGACGCCGACGCCACGCTGGAGAACTCGCCCGGCTTCCTGTTCGATGCGCTGGTGCTGCCCGACGGCGCCGACGCGGTGGCGGCGCTCGACGCCGACGCCCACACGCTGGAGTTCGTGCGCGACCAGTACTGGCACTGCAAGACCATCCTCGCCTTCGGCGCTTCGCAGGCACTGCTGGCCGGGGGGCAGATTCCGATGAGCCTGCCCGACGGTTCGCCCGATCCGGGGCTGATCCTGGCCGACGCCCAGGACGCCGACCAGGCGATCGCCGACTTCATCGCCACGGTCGGCATGCCGCGCCATTTCGCGCGCGAGAACGACCCGCCGCGCGCCTGACCATGAGCCGCGTCACGCCCATGCGCCCCGCTTGCGGAGGCGCCCTATGCTAGGCATCGCGATTCCCGCCCACAACGAGGAGGAGCACATCGCCGCCGCGGTGGCGGCGGCGATGGCCGCCGGCCGGCACGCGGCGCTCGGCGGCGAGCCCTGCGAGGTCGTCGTGGCCCTGGACGCCTGCACCGACGCGACCGGGGTGCTGGCGCGTGCCGCCGGCGCACGCACGGTGGAGGTCGTTGCGCGCAACGTCGGCGTGGCCCGCGCGCTCGCGGCGCAGGCGCTCATCGAAGCCGGCGCACGCTGGCTCGCGTTCACCGATGCCGACACCCGCGTGGCGCCGGACTGGCTGGCCGACCAGTTGGCGCTGGGCGCCGATGCGGTCTGCGGCTGCGTGGGGGTGGACGACTGGTCCTGCCACGGCGTGGATGCTGACCGCCTGCACGCGCACTTCCTGGCCACGTACACCGACCGCGACGACCACCGCCACATCCACGGCGCGAACCTCGGCGTGTCCACCGCGCTGTACCTGCAGGTGGGCGGCTTCAAGCACCTGGCCTGCAGCGAAGACGTCGACCTGGTGCGCGCGATCGAGCGTGCCGGCGCGCGCATCGCCTGGAGCGCGCGGCCGCGCGTGGTGACCAGTGCGAGGCGCGAGGCGCGCGCGGTCGGCGGCTTCGCCGATGCGCTGCTGCAGGCGCTGGGGGCGCCTGCAGGTGCGGTCGCCGCCGCGGCCTGAGCAGTTAAAGGGACTCCGGCACCGCCGGGGCTTCGCGCCGTGGCAGCGTAAGCGTGAACACCGCCCCGCCGCCCTGTGCGTCGAGCTCGGCATCGCCGGCCACGATCTCGCCGCCGTGCGCCTGCACGATGGCCTTGCAGATGGCCAGGCCCAGGCCCACGCCGGGCGTGGCGGATTCGGCCTCGCCGCGGGTGAACTTGTCGAACAGCCCCTGCTCTCGGCCACGCCACGGCGCCGGCAGGCCGGGACCGTGGTCGCGCACGGCGATCTCCAGCGACTGCGGCAGCGCGCGCGCCGAAACCACGATGGACGGTGCGCCATAGCGGGCCGCGTTCTCCAGCAGGTTGACCAGCACGCGCTCGATGAGCACGGCGTCGAACTCGACCAGCGGCAACTCGGGCGGGATGCGCGCCTCGACCTCGCGTGTGCCCAGGGCCGGCGCGGCGGCGCGCAGTGCGGCGCCTACCACCTCCTCCACCGACTGCCAGTCGCGCCGCAGGTTCACGGCGCCGCCGGCCACACCGCTCTCGAGCCGCGCCATGTCCAGCAGATTGCTCACCAGCGCATTGAGCGCACGCGCCTGCACCACGATGGCCTGCACCGCCTGCGCCTGCTCGCCCGCCAGGGGCGGTGGCAGCGTGCGCAGTGACTCGGCCAGCCCGATGAGCGCAGTGAGCGGCGTGCGCACGTCGTGCGACAGCGCGCCCAGCAGCGCATTGCGCAGCCGCTCGGACTCGATGTCGACCACCGCCTGCTGGGCCACCTCGACGTAGTGCACGCGTTCGACCGCGATGGCGATCTGCCGCGCCAGCGTGTCGAGCTGCTGCGCCTGCTCCGGGATGAGCAGCCAGCGCGGACGTGCGGGCCGCAGCGCCAGCACGCCGCGCACGCGCATCGGCGCCGACAGCGGCACGTAATGCCACGGCTGCGCCGCCAGCGTGGCCGTGCCCAGCCCGGCCGGCTGGCCGTGCCGGAAGGCCCAGTCCGCCACGCTGAAGTCGAAGCCCTCGGGCGCTTCGGCCGGGGGCTCGAGGTGGTCCTGCGACGCGGCGCCGGCCGCGCCCGGCGCCATGTCGGCCAACAGCACGCGCGCCTCGCCGCCGAAGTGGCGCTGCACGGCAGCGGCGCCCAGCGCCGCCACCTGCTCGCGCTCCAGCGCGGCGGACAACTCGCGCGTGAGCTCGAACAGCGACTGCGCGCGGCGCTCGCGGCTGGCCGACACGCCGGCCGAGAAGCGCAGCCCGGCCGTGAGCTGCCCCACCAGCAGCCCCACGCCCAGCATGACGGCGAAGGTCAGCAGGTACTGCACGTCGCTCACCGCGAAGGAGAAGGTGGGCTGCACGAAGAAGAAGTCGAAGGCCACCACGTTCAGCGCCGCCGCCAGGGCCGCCGGCCCGCGCCCGAAGCCCCAGGCCGCGCCGACGACGCCGAGCAGGTAGAGCATGACGATGTTGGTCAGCTCCAGCACGCCGGACAGCGGCGCCGCCAGCAGGGTGATGACGACGCTGCTGGCCGCGGCCCAGGCGAAGCCGGGCCAGCGTGCCGGCGCGCGCTCGGCATCGTCCTCGGCGTCCGCGCGCACCGCGCCCAGCGCAGCGCGCGGCAAACGCCGCATGCTGTCGGCCGGCGCGACGGAGATCAGGTCCAGGCCGGGCGCGGCGCGCGCGATGCGGCGTGCGAGCACCGGCCGCCCGAGCCGGCCCAGCCAGGCCCGCCACGGCGGGGCTCCCGCATCGCCCGCGCGGCCGAGCATCAGCGTCGCGCAGTTGAGCTGCTGCGCCTGGTCGGCCAGGGCCTGCGCCACGTCGGCGCCGCTGAGCACCGCCGTCTCGGCGCCCAGTTCCTGCGCCAGCCGCAGCACGGCGAGGATGCGGTCGCGCTGCGCCGCGGGCAGGCGGGCCAGGCGCGGCGTCTCGACGTAAGCGGCATGCCAGCGCACGTTGAGCTGGCCGGCCAGGCGCGCGGCGGCGCGCACGGTCTGCGCCGCCTCCTCGCCCGGGCCGATGGCGACCAGCACCGCACCCGAGGTGTGCCACGCGGGCGGCGCATCGCCGGCAGGTGCGCCCGGCGTGCCCGACTGCTCGACGCGCCAGTCGCGCACGTCGTCCTCCACGTGCTCGGCGGTGCGCCGCAAGGCGATCTCGCGCAGCGCGATGAGGTTGCCCTTGCGGAAGAAGTTCTGCGCCGCGCGCTCCGCCTGCTGCGGCAGGTAGACCTTGCCGGCCGCCAGGCGCGCGGCCAGTTCGTCGGGCGTGGCGTCGACCAGCACCACCTCGTCGGCCTGGTCCAGCACGCGGTCGGGCACGGTCTCGTGCACGCGGATTCCGGTGATGGCACCCACCGTGCCGTTGAGGCTCTCGAGGTGCTGCACGTTGAGCGCCGACCAGACCTCGATGCCGGCGGCCAGCAGTTCCTCCACGTCCTGCCAGCGCTTGGCGTGGCGCGATCCCGGCGCGTTGCTGTGTGCCAGCTCGTCGACCAGCAGCACCTCGGGCCGGCGCGCGAGTGCGGCGTCGAGGTCGAACTCGTGCAGCGTGCGATCGCGGTGCGGCACGGCGCGCCGCGGCAGCACGGGCAGGCCCGCGAGCAGCGCCGCCGTCTCGGCGCGGCCGTGCGTCTCGACCACGCCGACCAGCACGTCGCGACCGGCGGTGCGCTCGCGCTGCGCGGCACTGAGCATGGCCCAGGTCTTGCCGACACCCGCGTTGGCGCCGAAGTAGATGCGCAGCCGGCCACGCGCGGTGCGGGCCTCGTCGGCGCGCCACTGCGCCAGCAGCGCATCGGGGTCGGGTCGGGCGGGGTCGGCCATGGCGCGGGCAGCTTAACGCAGCCGCAGTTTTGAATGAAAAGTGCCTGCAGCGCCCGCGGGACGGGCGCATGCAGCTATCACTTTCATAGCAATCATCGGCGCGCCTGCTGGGCGCGCCTTGGCGCGCGCGGCCGCCGGTGGCGCCAGGCACCGAAGCGCAGCGCCGCCCAGGCAAAGCCCAGCGGCACGGCGAAGGCGGCCAGTGCGCAGAGGGCGTGCAGCACTTCAATGGCCATCGCGCAGCGCGTCGAGCGCGAGGTTGAGCGCCAGCACGTTGACCCGCGGCTCGCCGATGAGACCGAACAGGCTGGTGCCTTCGGTATGACGCTCGATCAGTTGCCCGATCTGCGCCGGCGGCAGGCCGCGCAGGCGCGCGATGCGCGGCGCCTGCCAGCGCGCGGCCTCGGGGCTGATGTGCGGATCGAGCCCGCTGGCCGAGGCGGTCACCAGATCGGCCGGCACCGGCGCGGCGTTGCCGGGGTCGGCCGCACGCAGCGCCTCGATGCGGGCCTTCACTGCGTCGGTGAGCGCCGGGTTCAGCGGGCCCTGGTTGCTGCCGCCGGACGCGGCGCCGTTGTAGGGCATCGGGGCGGTGGCCGACGGGCGGCCCCAGAAGTGCCTGGGGTCGCTGAAGTTCTGGCCGATCAGCGTCGAGCCGACGGCCTGCCCGTCGCGCAGCACGAGACTGCCGGCGGCCTGCGCGGGGAACGCAGCCCGCGCGATACCTGTGACCGCCAGCGGGTAGACGATGCCGGTGAGCGCACTGAGCAGCACGAAGACGGTGAGCGCGGGACGCAGGAGGGGGTGCTTGTCGTTCATGGAGAATCCTTCCTGTTCAGACCCACCCGGCCGCAGCCAGCAGCAGGTCGATGAGCTTGATGCCGACGAAGGGCACGACGAGGCCGCCGAGCCCGTAGACGAGCAGGTTGCGGCGCAGCAGCGCGGCCGCGCCCACGGGCCGGTAGCGCACGCCCTTGAGCGCCAGCGGAATCAGGAACACGATCACCAGCGCGTTGAAGACCACCGCGCTCAGGATGGCCGACGACGGACTGGCCAGGCGCATGACGTTGAGCGCCGCGAGCTGCGGGTAGGTGCTGACGAAGATCGCGGGAATGATCGCGAAGTACTTCGCCACGTCGTTGGCGATGCTGAAGGTGGTGAGCGAGCCGCGCGTCATCAGCAGCGCCTTCCCGGTTTCGACCACTTCGAGCAGCTTGGTCGGATTGGAGTCGAGGTCGACCATGTTGCCGGCCTCCTTGGCGGCCTGCGTGCCGCTGCCCATGGCCACGGCGACGTCGGCCTGCGCGAGCGCCGGCGCGTCGTTGGTGCCGTCGCCGGTCATGGCGACGAGGTGGCCGTCGGCCTGGTGCTGGCGGATGAGGCGCAGCTTGTCCTCGGGCGTGGACTCGGCGAGGAAGTCGTCGACCCCCGCCTCGGCCGCGATGGCAGCGGCGGTGAGCTTGTTGTCGCCGGTGATCATCACGGTGCGGATGCCCATGCGGCGCAATTCGGCGAAGCGCTCGCGGATGCCGGTCTTGACGATGTCCTTGAGCTCCACGATGCCCAGCACGCGCGCGCCTTCGGCCACCGCCAGCGGCGTGCTGCCGCGGCGCGCGACCTCGTCGGCGGCCTGGGCCACCTCGGGCGGCAGGCGGCCGCCCAGGGCCTCGACATGGCGGCGCACCGCCTCGACGGCGCCCTTGCGCAGCGCCACCGGCGGGCCGGCGAGGTCGAGCGCAGCGGCGGGCAGGTCGGCGCCGCTCATGCGGGTCTGCGCGGTGAAGGCGACGAACACCGCACCGTCGACGGGCTTCGATTCGATGCCCTCGCGCTGCGCCAGCGCGACGATGCTGCGCCCCTCGGGCGTCTCGTCGGCCAGCGACGCGAGCTGCGCGGCGCGCGCCAGCCGCGCCTTGTTGACGCCCGGCGCGGGCAGGAAGGCACTCGCCTGGCGGTTGCCGTGCGTGATGGTGCCGGTCTTGTCGAGCAGCAGCACGTCCACGTCGCCCGCGGCCTCCACCGCGCGGCCCGAGGTGGCGATGACGTTGGCCTGCATCATGCGGCTCATGCCGGCCACGCCCACGGCCGACAGCAGCCCGCCGATGGTGGTGGGGATGAGGCACACCAGCAGCGCGATCAGCGCCGTGAGCGACACCACGGTGCCCGCGCCCGAGGCCTGCACGCTGAAGATCGAGAAGGGCAGCAGGGTCACGGTGACGACCAGGAACACGATGGTCAGCGCCACCAGCAGGATGGTGAGCGCGATCTCGTTGGGCGTGCGGCTGCGGCGCGCGGCCTCGACCATGCCGATCATGCGGTCGAGGAAGGACTCGCCGGGATTGACGCCGATGCGCACCACCAACCAGTCCGACAGCACGCGCGTGCCGCCCGTCACCGACGAGAAGTCGCCGCCGGATTCGCGTACCACGGGCGCGGACTCGCCAGTGATGGCGCTCTCGTCGACCGAGGCGACGCCCTCGATCACCTCGCCGTCGAGCGGGATCATGTCGCCGGCATCGACCAGCACGATGTCGCCCTTGCGCAGATCGGGTGCCTGCACCGGCAGGAAGCCGTCCTGGCGGTGCTCGCCCTTGAGTTTCTTGGCCCAGGTGTCCTTGCGCAGCCCGCGCAGCGACGCGGCCTGCGCCTTGCTGCGGCCTTCGGCCAGCGCTTCGGCGAAGTTGGCGAAGAGCACGGTGAACCACAGCCACACGGCGATCGCCAGCACGAAGCCCGGGCGCATGCCGGTGTCACCGGGGAAGCTGAGCGTGTGCGCCCACAGCACGGTGGTGAGGATGCTGCCGATATAGACGACGAACATCACCGGGTTGCGCCACTGCACGCGCGGACTGAGCTTGGCGAAGGCGCCCCACAGTGCGGGCTTGAGCAGCGCCGCGTCGAAGAGGGAGAGTGAATTTTTCATCGAGGTCATGCTGGCCTCACTTCCAGAGGATCAGGTGCTCGACGATCGGACCCAGGGCCAGCGCCGGCACGTAGTTGAGCAGGCCCACCAGCAGCACGGTGCCGATGAGCAGCACAACGAACAGCGGGCCGTGCGTGGGCAACGTGCCGCTGGTCACGGCCAGCCGTGGCTTGCGTGCCAGCGCACCGGCGATGGCCAGCACCGGCACGATCACGCCGAAGCGGCCCAGCCACATTGCGACGCCGAGCACGGCGTTGTAGAAGGGCGTGTTGGCCGACAGGCCGGCGAAGGCGCTGCCGTTGTTGTTGGCCGCCGAGCTGAAGGCGTAGAGGATCTCGGAGAAGCCGTGCGCGCCGGGGTTGGCGATGCCGGCCTTGCCGGCAGCAGCGCTCACCGCCGCCGCGGTGCCCAGCAGCACCAGCAGCGGTGTGACCAGGATCGCGATCGAGGTGAGCTTCATCTCGTGGACCTCGATCTTCTTGCCCAGGTACTCGGGCGTGCGGCCGATCATCAGCCCGGCGATGAAGACGGCCAGCACCGCGAACACCAGCATGCCGTACAGCCCCGAGCCGACGCCGCCGAAGACGACCTCGCCGAGCTGCATCATGACCAACGTGACCAGCCCCCCCACGGGCGTGAGCGAGTCGTGCATGGCGATCACGGCACCGCACGACGCAGCGGTGGTGACGACGGCGAAGAGCGACGACGCAGCGACGCCGAAGCGCAGGTCCTTGCCTTCGAGGTTGCCGGCCGAGGGGTCGACGCCGAGCGCCGTGAGCAGCGGGTTGCCGGCCTGCTCGGCCCAGGTGGCGACCACCACGGCAGCCACGAAGAGCACGGTCATCGCCGCGAGGATCGCCCAGCCTTGGCGCACGTCGCCGACCACGCGCCCGAAGGCGAAGCACAGTGCGGCCGGGATGAGGAAGATGGCCACCATCTGCGCGAAGTTGCTCCACGGCGTCGGGTTCTCGTAGGGATGCGCCGAGTTGGCGTTGAAGAAGCCGCCGCCGTTGGTGCCCAGCATCTTGATGGCTTCCTGCGAGGCGACGGGGCCCATGGCGAGGGTCTGGGTCTGCGTGTGTGCTTCCTCGGTGACCGGCTGGCCCTTGGCATCCAGCACAGGCTGGCCGTCGGCGCCGAGCTTGGGCTGCGAATAGGTAGTCGTCTCGACGGTCCGCACTTCGGCATAGCGGTCGAAGTTCTGGATGACGCCCTGGCCGACGAGGAAGATCGCGAAGACGAAGGACAGCGGCAGCAGCACCCACAGGGTGATGCGTACCAGGTCGGCCCAGAAGTTGCCGAGCAGGCCCTCGGCCGCCGGCGCGCCCTTCCCGGCCTTGGCCTGGCCGCGCGACGCGAAGCCTCGGATGAGCGCGAAGGCGACCGCGATGCCGGTGGCGGCGGAGACGAAGTTCTGCACCGTCAGCCCGAGCATCTGGGTGAGATAGCTCATGGTGCTTTCGCCGGCGTAACCCTGCCAGTTGGTGTTGGTGACGAAGCTGACGGCGGTGTTGAAGGCCGAGTCGGGCGAGACGGCGGCCATCCCCGCGGGGTTGAGGGGCAGCAGGCCCTGCAGGCGCTGCAGCGCATAGAGGGCCAGCGCGCCGATGGCGTTGAAGGCCAGCAGGGCGAGCGCGTAGGCACGCCAGCCCATCGAGCGCTCGGGCTGCACGCCGGCGAGGCGGTACAGCGGTGCCTCGACGCGCTGCATCCAGCGTGGCAGGCGGTCGTTGCACAGGGCGGCGAGCGCCCGGCCGAGGGGCCAGGCGATGAGGCCGAGCACCATGAGGAAGAGGGCCAGCAGGCCCCAGGCGGTGCCGCTCATGGCTCAGAACTCCTCGGCGCAGATGAGCGCGAAGACGAGGTAGGCCAGCAGCAGGACGGCGAGCAGACCGCCGAGGCCATAGAGGGCTTGGAGTGCGATCACGGGCGCTCTCCCGAGGGGCGGGCCTGGCGGTCGAGGCGGTTCAGTCCGACCACCAGTTCCGCCACGGCGATCCACAAGGCGGCGAGGCCGCCGATCCAGACGATGTCCATGCATCACTCCTGCAAAACGATGCGGTCAGTCTCGGAGTCGGGGCGTCAAAACGGGGTAGAGAGTCGTGGGGGCGGTATCAAAAAACTGTCAAAACGCGGGGCGTCGTTGAAGCGCATGGGATCGTCACGTTTGTGACGAGTTTGGCTGCGACGCCCGGCTGGCTTGCGCTGGCGGGCGATTGCACTTTTGGTTTTCGCTGTGGATCGGATCGCTTGGGCTCTTCGGCTCTTCGGCTCTTCGGCTGGTCGGCTCTTTGGCTGGTCGGTGGTCGGTGGCGGTGGGTCGGCAAGAGCGCTGTGGGCCTGAACCCGGCCGGCGGCGCCGGTATGCGTTCTCCGGCGCTGGCTCGCGCTGACTGTCGTGCGGCACCACGGATGTGCTCGCCTGGAATTGACGTGCTTGAGAGGCTGCACGGCGCCGCGAATGGCGCCTGCGCCCGCACACCGGCACCACCGGCCTGGACCGGGCGCGCGTTCGGCCGACATGGGGCGGGCGCGTCCGGTTTTACTCCTCTCCCCGCTGGGGAGAGGTGGGGTGAGGGGCACCCCCGGCGCTGGATGAGGCACAGCCTTTCAGTCGCCGCGTGCCCCCACCCCCGACCCTCCCCCAGCGGGGGAGGGAGAGGGGTCCGGAGGGAATGAGGCCCAGCGGTTCAGGGCGGTGGTCGTGGGCCTGCGGGCGCAGGCGCCATTCGCGGCGCCGTGCAGTCCCTCGAGCACGTCGACGGACAGCGAGCACACAGCACGCACGACAAGCCGGTCAGCGCGAGCCAGCGCCGGAGAACGCAGGCCCGCGGCCGCCGCCAGCGCCCCAGCCGGTCGTGCCGGCCGATCGACCACCGCCGCCAAGCTCGTACAACCAGACGTCCATTAAGTGGTACACAACAACTTAATTGGACAAACCCACGAAGACCCGCTATCGTCCACCCCACGGCACCCACGAAGGGCGCTCTTTTTGGGGGATTCCCAGATGCAAACCACCACCCAGCGCAAGTTCGCCTACGCGGTCGTCATCGGCCGCTTCCAGCCGGTCCACTTCGGCCACCAGCGCCTCATCGAAGAGGCCTTGCGCGCCGCCCAGCGCGTCGTCGTGGTGGTCGGCTCCGATCGGCAACCCCGCAGCGTCCGCAACCCCTTCACCCTCGACGAGCGCGAACGCATGGTGCGCGCCTGCCTGCGCGGCAGCGAGCAGATGCGCGTGAGCGTGGTGGGCGTGAGCGACTCGCCCTACAACGACCAGCTCTGGATCGCGTCCATCCAGTCCGCCGTCGATCGCCTCGTCGTCCAGGACGGGGCCGACCCCGCGAGCGCACGCATCGCCCTCGTCGGCCACCTCAAGGATTCGAGCAGCTACTACCTGCGGCTCTTTCCCAAGTGGGAGTTCGTGGCGCACGAGGCCGTCGAGAGCATCCATGCCACCGACGTGCGGCAGCTCTACTTCGACCCCGAGCGCCGCGGCCAGATCCCGGCCGAGGCGCTGCCCGACGGCACGGCCGAATTCCTGCGCCAGTTCGCCGGCACGGCCGACTATGGCTCGCTGTGCGAGGAGCGCGCCTTCCTGGTCGACTACCGCGAGCGCTACCGCTACGCCGGCAGCGAGTTCCCGCCGATCTACACCACGGTCGATGCCGTGGTCGTCGAAGCCGGGCACATCCTCATGGTCAAGCGCAAGTTCCATCCGGCACGCGGCACGTGGGCGCTGCCCGGCGGCTTCGTCGGGCAGAAGGAACGCCTTCTCGACGCGGCGATCCGCGAACTCAAGGAGGAAACGCGCCTGAAGGTGCCCGTGCCGGTGCTCCAGGGCAGCCTCAAGGCCAGCCATGTGTTCGATGCGCCCGACCGCTCGCAGCGCGGCCGCAGCATCACGCACGGCTTCTTCTTCGAGCTGGCGCACAACCAGTGGACCGGGCTGACGCCGGTGCGCGGCAGCGACGATGCGGAGCAGGCGCGATGGATCCCGCTGTCCGACTTCCTCGGCATGCAGGCCCAGGTGTGCGAGGACCACTTCTTCATCGCCAACCACTTCCTGGGGGGACTGGGCCACAGCTGACCCGGTCCCGTTTCGGCAAGCAACGGCGCCGGTTGACGGCGCCCACGTGAAAGGAGCTTTCACCATGACCGCACTCCCCTCTCCCCTCGGCCGCAACCTGCTGCTGCGCACCGATTCGTACAAGGTCTCGCACTGGAAGCAGTACCCGCCCGGCACGCAGACCGTGTTCAGCTACATCGAGTCGCGCGGTGGCGTGTTCGGGCACGGCGTGTTCTTCGGGCTGCAGGCCTGGCTGCGCGAATACCTGTCGACGCCGGTCACGCGTACCGACATCGACGAAGCCGACGCGATCTTCAAGCTGCACGGCGAGCCCTTCAACCGCGAGGGCTGGCTGCGCCTCGTCGACACCCATGGCGGACGGCTGCCGTTGCGCATCCGTGCCGTGCCCGAAGGCAGCGTGGTGCCCGCGCACCACGTGCTGGCCACGGTCGAGAACACCGACCCCGAGTTCTTCTGGCTCACCAGCTACCTCGAGACCGAGCTGCTGCGGGCCATCTGGTACCCCACCACGGTGGCGACCGTGTCGGCTGCCGCCAAGGCCACGCTGCTGCGCTACCTGGAGGCGAACAGCGACGACCCCGCCGGGCAGATCGGCTTCAAGCTGCACGACTTCGGCGCACGCGGCGTGTCGAGCAACGAGTCGGCGGCGCTCGGCGGCATGGCCCACCTCGTCAACTTCCTGGGCACGGACACGGTCATGGCGCTGGTGGCGGCGCGTCGTTACTACGACTGCGAGATGGCCGGCTTCTCCATTCCCGCGGCGGAGCACAGCACCATCACCGGCTGGGGCGCGGCCCACGAAGCCGACGCCTACCGCAACATGGTGCGGCAGTTCGGCACTCCCGGCGCCACGTTCGCGGTGGTGAGCGACAGCTACGACATCTTCAACGCCTGCGACCGCATCTGGGGCACGGAGCTGAAGGAGCTGGTTGAGCGCAGCGGCGCCACGCTGGTGGTGCGGCCCGATTCGGGCGACCCGGCGCAGACGGTGCTGAAGGTGGCGCAGATCCTGGCGGCGCGCTTCGGCACGACGACCAACGCCAGGGGTTTTCGCGTGCTCAGGACGGTGCGCATCATCCAGGGCGACGGCATCGACCTGCGCTCGCTGCGGCTGTGCCTGTCGAACCTGCACCACAACGGCTTCGCGGCCGAGAACATCGCCTTCGGCATGGGCGGTGGCCTGCTTCAGCACTGCAACCGCGACACCATGCAGTGGGCGATGAAGTGCTCGGCCATGCAGGTGGACGGCCAGTGGCGCGAGGTCTACAAGCAGCCCGTGGGCGATGCGTCGAAGGCGTCTAAGAAGGGGCGCCTGACGCTCGCGGGCAGCCAGGCGGAAGGTTGGCGCACGGTGCGCATCGACGGGGGCGAGGGTGCGCCGGCCGACGATGCGTTGCAAACCGTGTTCGAGAACGGCGAGATCGTGCGCAGCCAGTCCTTCGACGACGTGCGGGCGCGTGCCGCCGAAGGTGTGGCGCGGCTGGCAGACACCTTCGCGCTGTAGCGGACGTCAGCGCGCGAGGTCGACCACCACACGGCCGCGCACCTCGCCGGCCAGCAGGCGCTGCGCCAGCGCCGGCACGTCGGCCAGGCCCACGGTCTCGGTGTTGGCGGTCAGCACCTCGCGCGGGAGTTCCCTGGCGAGGCGGCCCCACGCCTCGATGCGGCGCGCGTACGGCGCCATGACGCTGTCGACGCCCGCGAGCGTGACGCCGCGCAGGATGAAGGGCGCCACGCTGGCAGGCAGGTCCAGGCCCTGGGCCAGACCGCAGGCGGCGACGGTGCCACCGTACTTCAGGCTGGCGCACACGTTGGCCAGCGTGTGGCTGCCGACGCTGTCGACCGCCGCGGCCCAGCGCTCCTTCTGCAGCGGCTTGCCCGGCGCCGACAGCGTGGCGCGGTCGACGACCTCGGTCGCGCCCAGCGCCTTCAGATGCGTCGCCTCGTTCAGGCGGCCGGTGGAGGCATGCACCTCGAAGCCCAGGCGCGAGAGCAGCGCGATCGCGATGGTGCCCACGCCGCCGTTGGCACCGGTCACCAGCACCGGTCCGTCGCCCGGCGTGAGGCCGTGCGCCTGCAGCGCCATGACGCACAGCATGGCGGTGTAGCCGGCGGTGCCGATGGCCATGGCGTCGTGGGTGTCGAAGGCATCGGGCAGCGGCACCAGCCAGTCGGCCTTCACGCGCGCCTGCTGCGCGAGGCCGCCCCAGTGCGTTTCGCCCACGCCCCAGCCATTGAGCAGCACACGGTCACCGGGCTTGAAGCGCGCATCGGCGCTGTCGACCACCGTGCCGGCGAAGTCGATGCCGGGCACCATGGGGAACTTGCGCACGACCGGCGACTTGCCGGTGACCGCGAGCGCGTCCTTGTAGTTGACCGTGGAATGCGCGACGGCCACGCGCACCTCTCCTTCGGGCCATTGCGAGGGGTCGAGGTCGACGACCTGGGCGCGCGTCGCGCGATCGTCGGACTGGGTCAGCAGCAGGGCACGGAACATGGGTTTGCCTCCAGGATTCAGGGGATGGGACAGCCGACGGCGTCGGCCGAGCGCAGCGCTCTATCTGCGGGCGCCCGCATGCCGAGTCCGCCCAGCACGGCCTGCGTGTGGCGGCCACCGACGGCGCGCCGCGGGTCGGCCAGGCACCGTCCGCACTGTACCGAAAGCCCAGTCCGGCGTGCGCGCCTGGGCGTGATGGCTGCGCTGGCCCATCTGCAGGCGCAGGCCTCGGCCGAGCCGGCCTTCACGCTGCTGCGACGGGCGCTCGGGCTCGCGGACTGCAGCCGCTCAGGCCGCCATCGCCGACGGCCGGAAGGCCGTCTGCTGTTGCTGCTGCTGGTGTTGGCGCTGGAGCAGCGCCTCGCGCAGGTTGCCCTGGCGCGTGCGCATCGCCGCGCTGCCGTAGAGCAGCGCCTCGGCGTAGGTCGGGTAGGGCTGGGGCGAACTGTCCACCGGGCGGTAGCGCAGTTCATCATCGATCTCGGCATCCACCGGTTCCATCAGAACCCAGTGGAACTGGCCTTCCTCAGCTTCGATGACGGTCAGGGCGAATTCGACGTAGTCCATGCGGCGGTTTCCAATTAGCCACAATTGTTCACCTTTGTATTAATTTTGTCTGAATTCGTTACAACTTCCGACGTGAGCGAGGACTCTTGGCGGAAGTTGCCTGAGGAACGACGTGTAACCCGTTGTCACCAAACGAATGAGCTGCTGTTCATCGTCTTTCGCGCGCCCTCAATCGATGGTGCAGCCAGCCCAGGGCGATCGCGCCGAGGCCACCCCACCAGTAATCCAGCGGCAACCCCATCACCCAGCGCGGATGCCAGGGCACGTGGACGGGATCGAAGTGGGCGACGCCGTAAGCGGGGTTGATGACGAACCAGAGGAAGTCCTCGACCACCCAGAAGGCCGACAACCCGCCCAGCGCGAGCGCCACATCGCTCCAGCGCCAGCGGCCGTTGAAGGCCAGCGGCGCGAAGAACGCCAGCGCCATGAAACTGAAGACCCACGCGTGGTAGCCGGTCATCGCCCGGCCGCCCCAGAAGATGTCGAGTGCCCAGTGCTTCTCGATGCGCCAGGTGGGCAGCGAGCTGGCCCATCCGCCGCCGCCTTCGATCTGGATTTCGGCATTGGCGAAGAAGAAGGCCATGAGCATGACCCAGGCGAAGTACGTCACCGTGCGTGGCCAGTCGGCGGCGCCGGAGGACCGGTCGCTCATGCGCCAGTCTCCCCGGCCGTGCCCAGCACGCGGCCGAGCACCTCGCGGGCCGCCTGGGGCCGCCCGAGCGCGCGGCTGCGCGCCGCCATGGCATCGACCTTGGCCGGCATCGCCATCAGGCGCGCGACCTTGTACTCGAGCCCGATGGCGTCGTAGGCCAGCCAGGCGGCGCCCTCCTCCATCAGGTAGCCGGCGTTGTGCTCCTCCTGGCCCGGGATGGGCGAGGCGAGCAGCATGGGCCGGCCCAGCGCCAGGCATTCCGAAATCGTGAGACCGCCGGGCTTGGTGACGACCAGGTCGGCGGCGGCCATAAGCTTCTCCATCTCGCCGGTGAAGCCGATGGCGCGCAGCCGGCCGGGGTGCGCGCGCTCCAGTTCCTGCAGGGCCGCATGGGCGGCCGCATTGCGGCCGGCGACGGCGATCACCTGGAAGTCCGCGCCCTGCAGCGCCAGCACGCGGCGCACCATGCTCGGCAGGTCGCCCACGCCGGCACCGCCCGACACCATGAGCAGCACACGCCGGGCCGGATCCAGGCCCAGCGCCGACACGCACGCATCGCGCGCCAGCGCCGGCGCATCGGGCCGGGAGAAGGCGGGCATCACCGGGATGCCCGTGACATGCACCCGCTCGGCGGGCAGGCCACGCGCGCGCATGCGGAAGGCCACCTCTTCGGTGGCGGCGAAGTAGCCCGCCATGCCGGGGACGATCCACATGTTGTGCAGGTCGAAGTCGGTCACCTGCAGCCACACCGGGCAACCGATGCGGCCGCGGTTCTGCTCGCGCATGAGCAGCTCGGCCGGCAGGAAGTGCGTGCAGACGATGGCATCGGGCTTGCGCCGGTGGATCTCGCGCAGCAGCGCCGTGGTGCTCAGGCGCTCGATGCCTCGGCGCAGGCGCTGCGAGGTCGCGGTGTGCGGCGTGGTGTCGCTCTTCTGGTGCAGGTAGGACCACACCTCCGGCGCGCGGTTGACGAGCTGGATGTACCCCTCGGTATAGACCTTGCGAAAGCCCGGCGCCACATGGGCCATGGCGTCGACATGGACCGCGCTGCAGCCGGGCCACTGCTGTTCGGCGGTGGCGACGAGCGCCTGGGCGGCGCGCACATGGCCGTTGCCGGCGCTCACGCTGAGGACGAGGATGCGGGAGGAGCTCATTCGGAAAGATGGAGTGACAGCGCGGCGGATTATCCCGAGCGCATGTGGCAGTGCGTCGGCAGCCCCACGGCTCAGGCGCGCGAGCGCGGGCGAAAGCCGCCCTGGCGCAGCGCCTGCAGGTCGATCACGCGCAGGCCGCCGTACTCGATGCGGATCAGCCCCTCCGCCTGCAGGCGCGACAACGCCTCGTTCACGCGCTGGCGCGACAGGCCCACGAGGTAGGCCAGTTCCTGCTGGGTGATGCGCAGCACCTCGCCCACGCGCGGGAACAGCACCGGATTGAACAGCGCCGCCAGGCTGCGCGCCACGCGCGCATCGGGGTTGTTGAGGCGGTCGATCTCCAGTGCGGCGATGAACTGTCCCAGGCGCTCGTTGAGCTGGTTCATCACGAAGCGGTTGAAGCCGATCGAGTGGTCGAGCAGCCAGTGGAAGGAATCGAGCGGCAGGCCCGCGACCACGCTGCGCCGCAGCGCGGTGATGCTGTAGCGGTAGGGCTCGCGCTTCATGGCGGTGCCCTCGCCGAACCAGCCGCCGGCCGACAGCCCGCTGTGCGTGACCGAGCTGCCGTCGGCGTTGTCGTTGCTCATCTTGAGCAGGCCTTCGATCACGCCGAACCAGTAGGTCGGCGGGCGCCCGATGCGGCACACCACGTCGCCGACCTCGGCCTCACCGACCACCAGTGCCACCTCGGCCTTTCTCCGCTCGGTGGGCGTGAGCAGTGGCAGCCACGGGATGGCTTCGAGCTCCTCGAGGGTCGGCGCCCGCACACGGTCGCGGATCGAGCCGCGCACGGCAGGCGAAGACGGTGAAGCCATCGGGAAAGTCCGGAGAGTGGTGTCCCTAGGATTGTCGTCACAACGACAACTTGGCGTCAAAGCGCACCCGTACATTTCGCCGCGTGGACATCGCCGCCAACACCTTTCCCCGCCTGCTGCTCGCCCATGCGAAGCAACAGCCCGACGCACCCGCCGTGCGCGAGAAGGACCTGGGCATCTGGCAGACCTGGCGCTGGACGCAGGCCGCCACCGAAGTCCGCGAGATCGCCTGCGGGCTCGCGAGCCTGGGCTTCGAAGCCGGCGACAACCTGGCGATCGTCGGCGCCAACCGGCCGCACCTGTATTTCGCCGTGATCGCGGCGCAGTGCCTGCGCGGCGTGCCCGTGCCGCTGTACCAGGACGCGGTCGCGTCCGAGATGGTGTTCATGCTCGACGACGCCGCGGTGGAGTTCGTGGTGGTCGAGGACCAGGAGCAGGTCGACAAGCTGCTCGAATGCCGCGACCTGCAGGCGCAGGCCGGCCAGGCACGCATCCGCCACATCGTGTACGACGACCCACGCGGCCTGCGCAACTACGAGCAACCGGGCCTGCTGGGCTACGAGCAGCTGCGCGAACTCGGCCGCGCCTGGGACGCTGCGAATCCAGGCGTCTTCGATGCCAGCGTGGCGGCCGGCCAGCCCGAAGACGTGGGCGTGATCCTCTATACGTCGGGCACCACCGGCCGCCCCAAGGGCGTGTGCCAGACGCATGCGAGCTTCATCGCCGCGGGGCACGGCGGCGTGGTGACCGACAAGCTCGGGCCGGGCGACAACATCATGAGCTACCTGCCCATGGCATGGGTGGGCGACCACCTGTTCTCGGTGGCGCAATGGCTGGTGGGCGGCTTCACGCTCAACTGCCCCGAATCGGCCGAGACGGTGATGAACGACATGCGCGAGATCGGGCCGAGCTACTACTTCGGTCCGCCGCGCACCTTCGAAGGCTTGCTCACGGCCGTGTCGATCCGCATGGAGGACGCCGCGGCGCCCAAGCGCTGGCTGTACGCGAAGTTCATGGCGCTCGCACAGCGCGTGGGGGCAGACATCCTCAACGGTGTGCCGGTGAGCAGCGGCGATCGCCTCATGTACGGCCTGGGCAACCTGCTGGTCTATGGCCCTCTGCGCAACGTGCTGGGCATGAGCCGCATCCGCGTCGCCTACACGGCGGGCGCGGCCATCGGGCCCGACCTGTTCCGCTTTTACCGCTCCATCGGCGTGAACCTCAAGCAGTTCTACGGGCAGACCGAAACCTGCGCCTACGTGTGCCTGCAGCAGGACGGCAAGGTCAAGCTGCAGACCGTGGGGACGGCCGCACCCGGCATGGAACTGAAGATCGCCGACAACGGCGAGGTGCTGGTGCGTGGCGTGTCGGTGCTCAAGGAGTACTACAGGCGGCCCGACGCGACGGCCGAGGTGCTCGACGCGGAAGGCTACTTCCACACCGGCGACGCCGGCGTGCTCGACGCGGAGGGCCACCTGCGCATCATCGATCGCGCCAAGGACGTGGGGCGCCTGGCCGGCGGCGCGATGTTCGCGCCCAACTACATCGAGAACAAGCTCAAGTTCTTCCCGCAGATCAAGGAGGCCGTGTGCTTCGGCCATGGCCGGGACGAAGTCTGCGCCTTCATCAACATCGACTACGAGGCCGTGGGCAACTGGGCCGAGCGCCGCGGGCTGGCCTACGGCGGTTATGTCGACCTGGCCGGCAAGCCGGACGTGCTGCAGTTGGTCAAGGACTGCATCGAGAAGGTGAACGCCGACCTGGCCGCCGAGGAAGGCATGGCCGACACGCAAATCGCCCGCTTCCTGGTGCTGCACAAGGAGCTGGACCCCGACGACGACGAACTCACCCGCACACGCAAGGTGCGGCGCGGCTTCATCGCCGACAAGTACGCGGTGCTGGTCGATGCGCTCTACGGCGACAAGGCCGAGCAGTTCATCGAGACGCAGGTCAAGTTCGAGGACGGCCGCACCGGCAAGGTGAGCGCCACGCTCAGGATCGTGGAAGCCAAGCGCTTTCCGGCGGTGAGGGCGGCGGCATGAGCAAGGAATGCGGAATCGGACTTCCGGACGCAGAGGACGCAGAAGTTGCGCAGAGGACGCAGAAGAACAGCCAGGAAGAATTCTTGAATTCCTTTTGCGCCCTCTGCGAAACCTTTGCGTCCTCTGCGTCCGGAAGTCCGATTTCAGGAGCCACCCATGGCTAGAAGAACCGGCGACGTCATCCTCGACGTGCAGAACATCTCGCTGTCCTTCGGCGGCGTGAAGGCGCTCACGGACATCAGCTTCAACGTGCGCGAGCACGAGGTGCGCGCCATCATCGGGCCCAACGGTGCCGGCAAGAGCTCCATGCTCAACTGCATCAACGGCGTGTACTGGCCGCAGCAGGGCCAGATCACCTTCCGCGGGCAGACCTTCAAGCACATGAACTCGCGCCAGGTGGCCGAGATGGGCGTGGCCCGCACCTTCCAGAACCTGGCCCTCTTCAAGGGCATGAGCGTGCTCGACAACATCATGACCGGCCGCAACCTCAAGATGAAGAGCGGCATCCTGGCGCAGGCCTTCCGCTGGGGCCCGGCGGAGCGCGAGGAGCTGCAGCAGCGCGAGTTCGTCGAGCAGATCATCGACTTCCTCGAGATCCAGGCCTACCGCAAGACGCCCGTCGGCCGCCTGCCCTACGGCCTGCAGAAGCGCGTGGACCTGGGGCGCGCGCTGGCCATGGAGCCGCAGGTGCTGCTGCTGGACGAACCGATGGCCGGCATGAACGTGGAGGAGAAGCAGGACATGAGCCGCTTCATCCTCGACGTGAACGACGAGTTCGGCACCACCATCGTGCTGATCGAGCACGACATGGGCGTGGTGATGGACATCAGCGACCGCGTCGTGGTGCTGGACTACGGCAAGAAGATCGGCGACGGCACGCCCGACGAGGTGCGCGGCAACGAGGACGTGATCCGGGCATACCTGGGGACGGAGCACTGAGGATGAAAAACAGCGGAAGCCGCTCTTGCACCCTCTCCCTCTGGGAGAGGGTTGGGGTGAGGGCACCGGACGACGGAACACGCGCGACGGTTGCCGCCACCCGGCGCCCTCACCCCCGCCCTCTCCCAGAGGGAGAGGGAGCAAATCCCAGGCAGAGAGATTGAATCGATGGGCTTTTTCCTCGAAACCCTCTTCGGCGGCCTGATGGTGGGCATGCTGTACTCGCTGATCGCGCTGGGCTTCGTGCTCATCTACAAGGCCAGCGGCGTCTTCAACTTCGCGCAGGGCGCGATGGTGCTGTTCGCGGCGCTGGCGATGGCGCGCTTCTCGGAATGGTTTCCGAGATGGTTCGGCTTCGAGAGCCTCATCCTCGCCAATGTGCTGGCCTTCATCGCGGCGATGGCGGTGATGGTCGTGGTGGCCTGGCTCATCGAACGCCTGGCGCTCTCCAAGCTGGTGAACCAGGAAGGCATCACGCTGCTGATGGCGACGCTGGGCATCGCCTACTTCCTCGACGGCCTGGGCCAGACGATCTTCGGCAACGACATCTACAAGATCGACGTCGGCATGCCCAAGGACCCGATGATGGTGATGGAAGGCACCTTCCAGGGCGGCCTGCTGGTGTCGAAGGAGGACCTGATCGCCGCGGCCGTGGCTGCCGCGCTGGTGGTGCTGCTGGCGCTCTTCTTCCAGAAGACGGCCACCGGCCGCGCACTGCGCGCGGTGGCCGACGACCACCAGGCGGCGCAGTCGATCGGCATCCCGCTCAACCGCATCTGGGTCATCGTGTGGTCGGTGGCCGGCTTCGCGGCGCTGGTGGCCGGAATCATCTGGGGCTCCAAGCTGGGCGTGCAGTTCTCGCTGTCGCTGGTGGCGCTCAAGGCGCTGCCGGTCGTGATCCTCGGCGGCCTCACCTCGGTGCCGGGCGCCATCATCGGCGGCCTTCTGATCGGCGTGGGCGAGAAGCTGTCGGAGATCTACCTGGGCCCGATGCTCGGCGGCGGCATCGAGATCTGGTTCGCCTACGTGCTGGCGCTGGTGTTCCTGCTGGTGCGGCCGCAGGGGCTGTTCGGCGAAAAGATCATCGACCGCGTATGAAGCCGCAATCGGACATCCGGACGCAGAGGTCGCAGAAGTTGCGCAGAGGCCGCAAAAGGGAATACCCATTGATCGAATTCTTTTTTTGCGTCTTCTGCGAAACCTTTGCGTCCTCTGCGTCCGGAAGTCCGCTTTCGCTTTCCATGGCTCACTGACATGCTGTACAGAGAAAACGGGCAGTTCAAGTCCACCTACCGCGCCGACCAGCAGATCTTCCCGATCGCGCAGGACCGTGTGGCGATCCTCGCGCTGCTGGTGGTGGCCTTCGTCGTCGTGCCGGCCTTCGCATCGGAATACTGGCTGCGCGCCATCCTCGTGCCCTTCCTGATCCTGTCGCTCGCGGCGCTGGGGCTGAATATCCTGGTGGGTTACTGCGGGCAGATCTCGCTGGGCACCGGCGCCTTCATGGCAGTGGGCGCCTATGCGGCGTACAACTTCCATGTGCGCATCGACGGCATGCCGCTCGTCCTCTCGCTGCTGCTGGGCGGGCTGTGCGCCACCGTGGTGGGCGTGTTCTTCGGCATTCCCAGTCTGCGCATCAAGGGGCTGTACCTCGCGGTGGCGACGCTGGCCGCGCAGTTCTTCGTCGACTGGGCCTTTCTTCGGATCCCCTTCTTTACCAACAACTCCACCTCGGGATCGGTGAGCGTGGCTGGCCTGAACGTGTTCGGCCTGCCGGTCGAGTCGCCGGCGCAGAAGTACCTGCTGTGCCTTACGCTGGTGGTGGTGTTCGCGCTGCTGGCCAAGAACCTCGTGCGCAGCGCGATCGGCCGCGAGTGGATGGCGATGCGCGACATGGACGTGGCCGCGGCCGTGATCGGCATCCGCCCCGTGTACGCCAAGCTCACGGCCTTTGCGGTGAGCAGCTTCATCGTCGGCGTGGCCGGTGCGCTGTGGGGCTTCGTGCACCTGGGCGCCTGGGAGCCGGCAGCGTTCAGCATCGACCGCTCCTTCCAGCTGCTCTTCATGGTGATCATCGGCGGGCTGGGTTCGATCATGGGCAGCTTCTTCGGCGCCGCCTTCATCGTCCTGCTGCCGCTGCTGCTCAACCAGCTGCCGGGCTGGTTCGGCGTGTCGATGTCCACCGCGCTGGCTTCGCACCTCGAATTCATGATCTTCGGCGCGCTGATCGTGTTCTTCCTGATCGTCGAACCGCACGGCCTCGCGCGCCTGTGGTCGACGGCCAAGGAGAAGCTGCGCCTCTGGCCCTTCCCGCATTGATTTCGCAACCGCACCTCGACGTGCCCTTTCCAACCAGGAGACAACCATGAAGCTGAAATCGTTCGCTCTCGCCGTCGCCGCGGTCGCGGCCCTGGCGGGCACCGCCGGCACGGCCTTCGCGCAGGCCAAGGAGCAGTTCTTCCCGCTGCTGGTGTATCGCACCGGGCCCTACGCGCCCAACGGCACGCCCTGGGCCAACGGCAAGCAGGACTACATCAAGCTGGTCAACGCCCAGGGTGGCATCAACGGCGTGAAGATCGCATACGAGGAATGCGAGACCGGCTACGCCACCGACAAGGGCGTGGAGTGCTACGAGCGCCTGAAGGGCCGCCCGGGCGTCGCGCTGTTCGATCCGCAGGCCACCGGCATCACCTTCGCGCTGACCGACAAGGTGCCGACGGACAAGATCCCGCTGATCACGCTGGGCTATGGCCTGGCCGCTTCGCAGGACGGCAACGTCTTCAAGTGGAACTTCCCGCTCATGGGCAGCTACTGGACGGCCGCCGACATCCTGATCCAGCACATCGGCAAGAAGGAAGGCGGGCTGGACAAGCTCAAGGGCAAGAAGATCGCGCTGGTCTACCACGACTCGCCCTTCGGCAAGGAGCCGATCCCGCTGCTGCAGGAGCGCGCCAAGCTGCACGGCTTCGAGCTCTCGCTGATCCCGGTCACGGCGCCGGGCGTGGAGCAGAAGTCGGCTTGGCTGCAGGTGCGCCAGCAGCGGCCCGACTTCGTGCTGCTCTGGGGCTGGGGCGTGATGAACTCCACCGCCCTGAAGGAAGCCGTGGCCACCGGCTACCCGCGCGAGAAGATGTACGGCGTGTGGTGGGCCGGTGCCGAGCCCGACGTGAAGGACGTCGGCGCCAACGCCAAGGGCTACAACGCGCTGGCGCTCAACACCTCGGGCACCGAGCCCAAGGTGATCCAGGACATCCTCAGGCAGGTGCACGACAAGGGCCAGGGCACGGGCCCGAAGGACGAGGTCGGCTCGGTGCTCTACACGCGCGGCGTGATCATCCAGATGCTCAGCGTCGAGGCCGTCAAGCGCGCCCAGGAACGCTTCGGCAAGGGCAAGGTCATGACCGGCGAACAGGTGCGCTGGGGCTTCGAGAACCTGGCCCTCGACCAGAAGAAGCTCGACGCGCTGGGCTTCGCGGGCGTGATGCGGCCGCTCTCGACCTCGTGCCAGGACCACATGGGGTCGACCTGGGCCCGCGTTCACACCTGGGATGGCGCCAAGTGGGGTGGCATGTCGGACTGGTACCAGGCCGACGAGTCGATCCTGAAGCCGATGGTGAAGGCGGCCGGCGACAAGTACGCGACGGAGAAGAAGCTCACGCGCCGGGACGCTGCGGACTGCGGCGCCTGACAGTCACGCCTGGACGGCGCGACTGCAGGCGCGGGGCGCCGTCGCTGGCAACCTCCCCTGTCCCTCCCGCCGAGCGGGAGGGGTGCCTGCCTCCGATCGAGGCGGCATCTGCAAGCACACCCCGTGCGCTTGCAGATGCTCGAAGGAACTTCATGAGCCAAGGCAACATTCTTCTCGACGTCAACGGCATCGAGGTCATTTACAACCACGTGATCCTGGTGCTCAAGGGCGTGTCGCTCACGGTGCCCGAAGGCGGGATCGTGGCGCTGCTGGGCGGCAACGGCGCGGGCAAGACCACCACGCTGCGCGCGGTGTCGAACCTGCTGGCCGGTGAGCGGGGCGCGGTCACCAAGGGCAGCATCACACTGCGCGGCGAGCGCATCGAAGCGCTGACGCCGGCCGATCTGGTCAGGCGCGGGCTGGTGCAGGTGATGGAAGGGCGGCACTGCTTCGCGCACCTCACCATCGAGGAGAACCTCATGACCGGCGCCTACACGCGCACCGAGGGCAAGGCCGCGGTGGCCGAGACGCTGGAGAAGGTCTATGCGTATTTCCCCCGCCTGAAGACGCGCCGCACCAGCCAGGCGGCCTACACCTCGGGCGGCGAGCAGCAGATGTGTGCCATCGGCCGCGCGCTCATGGCCAATCCCAACATGGTGCTGCTCGACGAGCCCTCGATGGGCCTCGCGCCGCAGATCGTCGAGGAGGTGTTCGCGATCGTGAAGGACCTCAACGCCAAGGAGGGCGTGACCTTCCTGCTCGCAGAGCAGAACACCAACATGGCGCTGCGCTTCGCCGACTACGGCTACATCCTCGAGAGTGGCCGCATCGTGATGGACGGTCCGGCGGCGGGCCTGCGCGAGAACGAGGACGTCAAGGAGTTCTACCTCGGCGTCGGCGGCGCGGACCGCAAGAGTTTTCGGGACGTGAAGAGCTACAAGCGGCGCAAGAGGTGGCTGGCATGACGGATTTCTACGACGCACTCGAAACCCGCGATCCCGCCGAGCGCGAGCGCGACCTGCTCGCAGCGCTGCCCCGGCAGACCCTGCAGGCGCAGACCGCGGCACCGGCCTTCGCCGCGATCCTTGCCGACGTGAAGCCATCGGAGGTGAACAGCCGCGCCGCGCTGGCGGCGCTGCCGGTCACGCGCAAGTCCGAGCTGCTGGCCTTGCAGCAGGAGCGCCGCGCGAGCGATGCCTTCGGCGGCTTCGCTGCCATCGCCTGGGGAGCGCGCATGCCGCGCGTGTTCGCCAGCCCCGGTCCCATCTACGAGCCCGAGGGCACGGCGCGCGACTACTGGCGCACCGCGCGCGCCCTGTTCGCGGCCGGATTTCGCGCGGGCGAGCTGATTCACAACAGCTTCAGCTACCACATGACGCCCGCCGGCTCCATCATGGAGATGGGCGCGCACGCGCTGGGCTGCACCGTCTTCGCCGGCGGCACCGGGCAGACCGAGCAGCAGATCGATGCCATTGCCGACCTCCGACCCGAGGGCTACGCCGGCACGCCGAGCTTCCTGAAGATCCTGCTGGAGAAGGCGGCCGAGCGCGGCACGCCCCTGCGATCGATGACCAAGGCGCTGGTCTCTGGCGAGGCTTTCCCGCCCAGCCTGCGCGATGCCATCGCCGCCCTGGGCGTGCAGGGCACGCAGTGCTACGCCACGGCCGACCTGGGGCTGATCGCTTACGAGACGGCGGCGCGCGAGGGCCTGGTGCTTGACGAGGGCGTGATCGTCGAGATCGTGCGGCCCGGCACCGGCGACCCGGTGCCCGAGGGCGAAGTGGGCGAGATCGTCGTCACGACACTCAACCCCGACTACCCGCTGATCCGCTTCGGAACCGGCGACCTCTCGGCCGTGCTGCCGGGCACCTGCCCCACGGGCCGCACCAACACGCGCATCAAGGGCTGGATGGGTCGCGCCGACCAGACCGCCAAGGTGCGCGGCATGTTCGTCCACCCCTCGCAGGTGGCCGAGATCGCGCGGCGCTTTCCCGAAGTGCGCAAGGCGCGCCTGGTGGTCGAAGGCGAGACGGGCGACGACCGGATGACGCTGCGGCTCGAGTGCGACGGGAACGCGCCGGAAGGATTGACCGCGCGCGTGGCCGAGGCCATCCGCGAGGTGACCAAGCTGCGCGGCGAGGTGTCGATCGGTGCCGTCGGCAGCCTGCCCAACGACGGCAAGGTGATCGAGGACGCGCGCAGCTACAAGTAGCGCGGCGCCTTGCGCCCCTTCTCAATAGTGTGGGGGTAATTCGTCCCGCAGGCTGCGCGGGCCGCCCGAACCGGCCTCCGGCAACTGCTGCTTCAGTTCGGCCAGCTGGCGCAGCAGGCCGTCGATCTGCTGCTGTTGCCGAAAGACGGTGAGGTTCAGCTGCTCGAGCAGGTCCTCGGTGTAGCTGGCCTTGATCTCGAGTTCGGTGAGGCGGTGGTCGGTCGCTTGGGCGGGGTCCATGCGGCCGATTGTCGCGGCCGCAGGACGCAGGGGGCTCAGCCTGCCGAGATCATGCGGCCGAGCTGGAACACCGAGTTCGGCGCGTTGGGCAGCAGCGGCTTCACCGGGCCGGGCAGCGGCTTCTTCACCGGCTTGGCGGCTTCGGCATGCAGCTGGACGCCGGCGGCCACCTGGTCGTCCACCAGCTTCTGCAGCGACACCGAGTCGAGGAATTCGACCACCCGCTGGCTCAGCGAGGCCCACAGTTCGGGGGCCGCGCAGCGCATGGGATCGTCGCTCTGGTGGCCGGCGGGCAGCGGGGGCACGCCGGTGGTCTCGAGCGCATCGACGGCGTACAGGATGTCGGCCACCGTGATGTCCTTCGCGGCGCGGGCCAGCGAGTAGCCGCCGCCCGGCCCGCGCGTGGAAGCCACCAGGCCGTGCCGGCGCAGGTTGGTGAACATCTGCTCCAGGTACGACAGCGAAATGCGCTGGCGGCGGCTCAGCACCGCCAGCGACAGCGGCCCCGACTTGCGGTGCAGCGCCACGTCGATCATGGCCACGACGGCCTGGCGGCCCTTGGTACTCAGTCGCATGGGTTCTCCTGTGTCGTTGTCTGCGTGTGGATGGAAGGAAGCGGCCGGGGGAAAAGGCCTTATTCGTCGCGACCGCCACCCAGGCCCAGCAGCATGAGGATGGACTGGAAGACGTTGTAGAGGCTCAGGTACACGCCGAGCGTGGCGCTGATGTAGTTGGTCTCGTAGCCGTCCTTCACGCGCTTGAGATCGTGCAGGATGAAGGCCGAAAAGATGCCGATGGCCATCACCGAGAGCGTGATCATCAGCGCGCCGGACTGGATGAAGAAGTTGGCGATGCCGGCCACCAGCAGCAGGATGGCGCCGATGAAGAGCCACTTGCCCATGGAAGACAGGTCGCGCTTGATCACCGAGGACAGCGTCGCCATGCCGAGGAACACCGCGCCCGTGCCCGCGAAGGCGGTCATCACCAGGCTGGCGCCGTTGGCCATGCCGAGCACCGTGCCGACCAGGCGCGAAAGCATCACGCCCATGAAGAAGGTGAAGGCCAGCAGCACCGGCACGCCGGCGGCGGAGTTCTTGGTCTTCTCGATCGCGAACATGAAGCCGAAGGCGCCGGCCAGGAAGACCACGAGGCCGATGCCCGGCGACATGGCGCGCGCGATGCCGGTCTCCACGCCGATCCAAGCACCGAGAACGGTCGGGATCATCGACAGCGCGAGCAGCCAGTAGGTGTTGCGCAGCACGCGGTTGCGCTCGGCACTGCTGGAAAGCGTGCCGGAATGGTGGAAAGTGGGCAGCGTCTGGTTCATGGAAGTCCTTGACAGACCGTCGACCGGTCCGAGAGTTCCGGCCGAGGCCGGCCGGACAAAAGAGAAAGCCTCGGGTTGGAATGTAGGGACGATGATGCTTCGATAAAAGTCGTTTTTTTGGCATCATCCATTCGTCTTTTATTGATCTTTGACAGATCACTCCCTAGGAAGACGTCGCGGGTTTTCCCTGATTCGTCGTCGAGCGAGGTCTTCGCCTACAGGCTGGCAGCATCATGAACTACAAGCACCTGCACTACTTTTGGGCGGCAGCAAAGGCCGGCGGCATCGTGCGCGCCGGCGAGCAGCTGCACATCACCCCGCAGACGCTCTCGGCCCAGATCAAGCTGCTGGAGGAATCGCTGGGCTGCCAGCTCTTCCGCAAGACCGGCCGCAACGTGGAACTCACCACCGAGGGCCGCACGGCCCTGGTCTACGCCGACCAGATCTTCGCGCTGGGCGCCGAACTGGAGGCCGCCGTGGGCAGCAAGCGCGGCGAGGCGCGCACGCTCAATTTCCGCGTCGGCATCGCCGATGCGGTACCCAAGGCCATCGCCTACCGCCTGCTGGAGCCCGCGCTGGGCATCGAGGAGCAGGTGCACCTGATCTGCCACGAGGGGCACTTCCGCGACCTGCTGGGGCAGCTGTCGGTGCACCGGCTCGACCTGGTGATCGCCAACGAGCCGATGGGCCGGCAGACCAGCGTCAAGGCTTTCAACCACCCGCTGGGCACCACCGGCATGGCCTTCTTCGCCGCGCCGGTGCTGCGGCGGGAGCTGCAAGGCAGCTTTCCCGCCTGCCTGGACGGCATGCCGATGCTGATGCAGGGTTCGGCCTCGGCGATGCGCCAGCGCCTGGACGTCTGGCTGGCCGAGCAGAGCCTGCGGCCGCAGCTGATCGGCGAATTCGACGATGCGGCGCTGCTCAAGGCCTTCGGCGGCGAGGGCCGGGGCGTGTTCATGTCGCCCGCGGTGCTGGAGGACGAGACCTGCTCGCAGTACGGCGTGGAGGTGATCGGCCGCGCGCCGGAGCTCGAGGAGGAATTCTTCGCCATTTCCGTCGAGCGGCGGATCACCCACCCCTGCGTGGCGGCCATCACGCGCGCGGCGCGCGGGCACTTCCTGCGGGGCGGCTGAGGCGGCGCGTCAGTAGCCGCTGTCGATCAGGCGCGCGCGCAATGCCTGCAGCGACTTGCGCACGCGCGTGATCTCGGCCGGCGAGCAGACCGAAAGAACGTCCTCGGTCAGCGCATCCACCGCCGCCTCGGCCTTCTCGTAGACCCTGCGCCCCTTCGGGGCCAGGCGCACCACCACGGAGCGCCCGTCCTGCTCGGAGCCGGTGCGCTCGACCCAGCCGCGCTCCTCCATGCTGTGCAGCATGCGGGTGAGGCGGGTGCGCTCGTACGCGGTCCATTGGGCCAGTTCCTGCATCGTGAGCGGCCCCTTGCGCAGCAGCGTGCCCAGCGTGCGCCACTCGGTGTTGAGCAGCCCCAGCGGGCGCAGCGCGTCGCCGATGGCGCGGTCGCGCCGGTACACCACCTGGGTGCACAGAAAAAAGATGTGGTCTTCCAGTTCCATCGCGGCCCCTCCTGCCTCCAAATATGCCGGCCGACCCATGCGCCGCAAGCGCCATGCCATCGCGCCTCCCGATGCGTGCATTTTCACGTACAGGCATGCTCCTTGCAACGCGATTCTCCGACGACGTGACGAGCCCAGGGTTCGTGCACGGCGGCGGCTGCCCGTGCCGCCCCGCGCACGACGATCGCCCCGCAGCGACGGCGCCACAACCCTTCTTGTGGAGAACCTGCGCATGAACGACACCGCTGCCTTCCTCGCCGCGCTGGGCGACGTCCCGGCCATTGCCGACCCCGACATCGTCCGTCGCAAGAGCCGCGACATGACGGCCAACTTCAGCCCCGTGATGAAGGACGACGCGCTCGGCCACGTCGCCGACCTGATCGTGCAGCCGCGCGACAAGGCCGACGTGCTGCGCATCGCCTCGGCCGCGGCACGCACCCGCATGCCGTTGGTGATGCGCGGCGCCGGCACCTGCAATTTCGGCCAGGGCATTCCGCTGGCCGGCGGCGCGATGGTCGACATGACCGGCCTGGACCGGGTGCTGCGCGCCGGCGCCGGCCGCGTGCGTGCCGAGGCCGGCGCGCGGCTCGCGGCCATCGACGATGCCACGCGGCCCACCGGCTGGGAACTGCGCATCCACTCGTCCACCAAGAAGGTCGCCACGCTGGGCGGCTTCGTGGGCGGCGGGCATGCGGGCGTGGGCAGCTGCGCGTGGGGCATCCTGCGCGACCGCGGCAACATCCTCGGCCTGGAGGTGGTGAGCGTGGAGGAGGAACCGCGCACCGTCGAACTCACGGGCGACCGGGTGAACCTGGTGCACCACGCCTACGGCAGCAACGGCATCATCACCGAGCTCGAGATGCCCCTGGCGCCGGCCTGGGACTGGCGCGAGGCGATCGTCGTCTTTCCCGAGTTCATGACCTCGGTCGAATTCGCGCATGCGCTGGCCACGGCCGACGGGATCGAGAAGAAGCTGGTCTCGGTGATCGGCGGGCCGATCTGGCGAATGATGCGCGTGCTGCGTCCCTACGGGCGCGAAGGCACCGAGGGCATGGTGCTGGCGATGGTGGCCGAGCCCTTCCTCGAATCCTTCCACGCGCTGGTGCGCGAATTCGGCGGCACCGTGACCAGCGAAGCGCCCGAGGGCCGCGGACCCTACCGCATCCCGCTGTACGAGATGTCCTGGGGCCACACGCGCATGCACGTGAACCGGGAGCATCCCGAGATCGTCAGCAACGTCGGCCTGTACCTCGACCCCGACCTGGTGGGTGCTATCCGCCGCAGCCACCGCCGCTTCGCGCATTTGCCCGGCATGCACTTCGAGGCCAAGCGCTTCGACGGGCGGCTGAGCTTCCAGGGCTCGCCCTTCTTCCGCTACGAGGGCGACGCGCACCTGGCCGAGGTCATGCGGGGCATGGCCGAGGACGGTGCCATGGTCGCCAACAACCACACCTTCCTGGTGAAGGAGGGCGGCATGAAGTCCGTCGATGGCGAGGACGCCGCCTTCAAGCACGCGATGGACCCGCACGGCCTGATGAACCCCGGCAAGCTGCGCTTCGACGCTGCGGCGCCGAAGGAAAGCACCGGCGGCGACTTGCCCAGCGCAGGCTGGCGCTTCCGCGACGCCGGCACCCGCGAAACCACCGAAGCCACCGCCTGACCTGCCACCGAAAGGACCCGCCATGACCGACGTTTCCGCGCCCCGCCCCGCCGCCCTCACCCGCCGCAAGGCCATCGCCGCCCTGGGCGGTGCCGCTGTCGTGTCGCACCTGCCCGCGTTTTTGCCGCGTGCCACGGCGCAGGGCCTCACCAAGGTCAGCGTCCAGACCGGCTGGCTGGCGCAGGCCGAGCACGGCGGCCTGTACCAGGCGCTGGCCACCGGCATCTACAAGGAACATGGCCTGGACGTCGAGATCCGCCCCGGCGGCCCGCAGGTCAACGTGGTGCAGCTCTTCCTGGCCGGCACCTGCGATTTCGCCGACGCCGACAGCTTCCGCGCGTTCGCCTTCGCGCAGGACAAGCTGCCCGCGATCGCCGTGGCCTCCTTCTTCCAGAAGGACCCGCGCGTGCTGATGTCGCACCCCGGCACCGGCAACGACACCCTGGCCGCCCTCAAGGGCAAGCCTCTGATGGTCGCGACCACCGGGCGGCAGACCTACTGGCTGTGGCTCAAGGCCAAGTACGGCATGACCGACGACCAGCTGCGCCCCTACGCCTTCAGCCTCGCGCCCTGGCTGGTCGACAAGCAGGTCACGGTGCAGGGCTACCTCACCAGCGAGCCCTTCAACGCCCGCAAGTCGGGCGTCGAGCCCGTGGTGCACCTGCTGGCCGACCAGGGCTTCGACAACTACGCCAATGTGACCATCGCCAGCCCGAAGCTGGTCAAGGAGAAGCCCGAGCTGGTGCAGCATTTCGTCGACGCCACGGCCAAGGGCTGGTCGAGCTACCTCAACGGCGACGCCTCGGCGGCCAACGCCATGATCCAGAAGCACAACCCGCAGATGGCCAGCGACACCATCGCCTACGCGATCGACGCGATGAAGAAGTACAACATCGTCGAGACCGCCGAGACGAAGGCCAAGGGCATCGGCACCATGAGCGAGGTGCGCTGGAAGAGCTTCTACGATGCGATGGTGGCCGCCGGCGCGCAGGCGCCCGGCCTGGACGTGAAGCAGGTCTACACCCTGCAGTTCCTGGGCCGCAAGACGGCCTGAGTTTCCCGAAGCACACCGCCGATGACCCACGCATTCTTCGCCCCGCCCGACACCGGCCGCTACGTCTTGCGCAACGTCCGTGCGCCGCGCTGCCTGATCGACACCGCCGACGCCGGCGCGCTGGCACCCGCGGGCGACGGCGACCTGGTGGCCGTCGACCTGCAGGTCGCCGATGGCCGCGTCGAAGCCATCGCGCCGGGCGGCCGTTTCGCGGCCGACAGCGGGCCCGACCTCGACGCGTCGCTGGTGCTGCCCGGCTTCGTCGACGTGCACACCCACCTCGACAAGGGCCACATCTGGCCGCGGCAGGCCAATGCCACCGGCGACGGCGCGGGCGCCGCGGCCGCCACGCAGCGCGACCGCGCCGCGAACTGGCACGCCGAGGACGTGCGCCGCCGCATGGATTTCGCGCTGCGCACCGCCTACGCCAAGGGCGTGGTGGCGATCCGCACGCACCTCGACTCGCTGGCGCCGCAGGCGTCGATCTCGTTCCCCGTCTTCCGCGAGATGCGGGCCCGGTGGGCCGGGCGCATCGACCTGCAGGTGTCCTCCATTGCGCCGCTGGACATTTTCCTGGGCGACGAAGGCGTGCAGCTGGCCGACATCGTGGCCGAGAGCGGCGGCAACCTCGGCTGCGTGACCAAGTCGCAGCGCTTCCCCGGCGACCCGATGCCGCCCGACCTGGACGATGCGCTGGCGCGGGTGTTCCAGCTCGCGACCGATCGCGGGCTGGACGTCGACCTGCACGTGGACGAATCGACCGACCCGCGGGCGCGTTCGCTGATCCGCGTGGCGCGCACCGCCATCGTGCAGGGGTTCAAGGGCCGCATCCTCTGCGGCCACTGCACCTCGCTGGCGCTGCAGACCGACGAATTCATCGAGGAGACGATTGCCGCCTGCCGCGAGGCCGGCATCGCGATCGTGAGCCTGCCCACCGTCAACATGTACCTGCAGGACCGCAGCACCGACGCCACGCGCACGCCGCGCTGGCGTGGCGTGACGGTGCTGCACGAATTGAAGGCGCGCGGCGTGCAGGTGGCCGTGGCCGGCGACAACTGCCGCGACCCGTTCTACGCCTACGGCGACCACGACATGCTGGACACCTACACCCAGGCGGTGAAGATCCTGCATCTGGACCACCCTTTCGGCGACTGGATCCGCGCGGCGAGCGCCACGCCCGCCGCCATCATGGGCCTGCCCGACCGCGGCATGCTGCGCGCCGGCGCCCCGGCCGACCTGATGGTGCTGCGCGCCCGCAGCTATTCGGAGATGCTGGCGCGCCACCAGTTCGACCGCACGGTGCTGCGCGCGGGCCGCGCCATCGACACCACGTTGCCGGATTACCGCGAGCTGGACGACCTGGTGCTGGGGCGCTGACACACCGGCGTTTTCAAGCCAAATCGGCCCGCAGCGCCCGCAGGACGGGCGCAAGCAGCTATCAAATCAATAGCAAATCGGTCAACCGCGGGCCAGCGGGTTGGGCGTCGGCTCGGCCACCTTGCGCAGCAGGTTGCGGTCGGTGTGGTGGAAGGGCGCCTCCTGCCCGAGGATCTGCATCACCGTGTCTTCCTCGTAGCCCCAGGTGCCGTCGTCGTTGATCGTCACGGTGATCCGGAACTCGGTGGTGCGGAAGGCCGCGTGCAGGAACGGCGCCGAGCAGATGCCGTAGGTGTCGGCGCCCTGCGTGGCGACCAGCTCGAAGCGCTTCGCCTCAGGCGCGACCACGCCGGCCGCCATGGCGATCTGCGCCCGCGGAATCGTCAGCGTGTGGATCACCGTCGAGGTGGCCGGCTCCCAGAGCCAGAAGCCGACCTGCTCGTGGTAGGTCTTGACCTGATCGGGCTTCGTGATGTGGGTGTGGTATCGCAGGCCGTAGAGTAGCTGCGGGCCGTTGGTGGTCGGGTCGATCGGCTGCAGCTCGATGCGCTCCACGTAGGCCTGCTTCTTCGGCCCTTCGGCCTTGGGCTTGACGTCCAGGCCGCGCTCGCCCTGCCAGATGCCGGCCATGCCGGTGAGAGGGCCGAGGTTGGCCAGCGTGTTGTAGTCGACGTCCTTGGGCTCGGTGTAGATGTCGCGTGCGGGGGCGGGGCTGGGGCTCATGGTGGTGCGTGGGAATGTTGGCGGCGGCAATGTAGCGCGCGCCATGCCAGCCCCGCGGCACCCGCGGTGACGATCAGATCGCCGCCACGCTCCCCGTCACCGGCAGCACGATGCCGGTGATGTAGCCCGCGCACACCGGCGAGGCCAGGAAGACGTAGGCCGGCGACAGCTCCTCGGGCTGCGCCACGCGCTTGAAGTCGGTCTCCTTGCCGAACTTGCGCACGTCGGCCGGCTTCTTGTCGGCCGGGTTCAGCGGCGTCCACACCGGGCCGGGCGCCACCGCGTTGACGCGGATGCCGCGGTCGATCACGTTCAGCGCCAGCGCCTTGGTGAAGGCATGGATCGCGCCCTTGGTGGCCGAATAGTCGATCAGGTTCTTGCTGCCCTGCAGCCCGGTGCGCGAGCCCGTGTTGATGATCGACGCGCCGGACTGCATGTGCGGCAGCGCCGCGCGCGCCATGCGCAGGTAGCCGCCGATGTTGGTCTGCAGCGTGAGGTCGATGCGCTCGTCGTCGATGTCCTCCAGCCGGTCGGCATGCAGCTGGAAGGCGGCGTTGTTCACCAGGATGTCGAGCCGCCCGAAGGCCTTCACCGTCTGCTGCACGGCCTTCTCGCAGAAGGCGCGCTTGCGCACGTCGCCCTTGATGAGCAGGCAGCGCCGGCCTTCGGCCTCGACGTGCGCACGCGTTTCCTCCGCGTCGGCCGTCTCGCTCAGGTAGACGATGGCCACGTCGGCGCCCTCGCGCGCGAACAGCACGGCCACCGCGCGGCCGATGCCCGAATCGCCCCCGGTGACGATGGCCGCCATGCCGGCCAGCTTGCCGCTGCCGACGTAGCCGGGCGCGGTGAAGCGCGGGCGAAGGCCCATGTCCTTCTCGCGCCCGGGCTTGGCGAGTTGCTGGCCCGGCAGCGTCTCGGGCTGGCGTCGGGCCGACACCTGCACGGCGCCGCCGGCCGGAGGCGCCTTGGGTGCCTGCGCCTCGCGCGACTTCTGGCGGCGCTGGGCGGCGCGGTGGCGCTCTGGGAGCGAATCGCTCGTGCGGGCGGGGGAAGTGGGCGTCTTGGCCATGGCAAATCCTGTTCTTGGGTAAGGGAATGCGGTGACTGTGTGCCTGGTTCGAAGGCATCGGCCGCGTCTTGTGCATGCACTGTGCGTTTCCGAGTGAGCGGAGACTGTCGTCCGGCACCGCATGGCGGGCGGCGGGCAGGCCGACGGACGACATCACCCCCGCCACTGGGAAAAGCTTGTCAGGGCAATCCGCTATGGGTCAGCGCCCTGTCAGCCGATAAGATCGCGCACCCTTTTTGGCCGCCGGACCGTTCGTGCGGCCGGAGGCATCCCCTCGCGACCCGGCCCTGCCGGTGGGCGGCCAAGGGGCCTTTCACCACCACCTGCATTTGCGGAGAGACCATGAAGAAACTGTTCGCCCTCGCGGCGATCGCCGTTGCCGCCACCGGCGTCCAAGCCCAGGATTTCCCGGCGGGCAAGCCCGTCACCCTGGTGGTGCCCTTCGCCGCCGGCGGCCCGACCGACAAGGTCGCGCGCGACCTGGCCGAGGCGCTGCAGAAGCCCCTGGGCACGACGGTGATCGTCGACAACACCGCCGGCGCCGGCAGCACCATCGGCAACGCCAAGGTGGCCCGCGCCAGGAACGACGGCTACACCCTGCTGCTCACCCACGTCGGCATGGCCACCACGCCGGTGCTGTACCGCAAGCTGCCCTACAACTACGAGACCGACTTCGAGTACCTGGGCATGATCAATGACGTGCCCATGACGCTCATCGGCAAGCCGCAACTCGAGGCGAAGAACTTCAAGGAACTGCGCGACTGGATCAGCAAGGCCGGTGGCAAGGTGAACCTGGGCAATGCCGGCATCGGCTCGGCCTCGCACCTGTGCGGCCTGCTCTTCCAGAGCGAACTGAAGGCCGAGATGACCACGGTGCCGTACAAGGGCACTGCACCGGCCATCGCCGACCTGATGGGCGGCCAGATCGACCTGCTGTGCGACCAGACCACCAACACCACCAGCCAGATCGAGGCCGGCAAGGTGAAGGCCTACGGCGTGACCACGATGAAGCGCCTGACCACGCCCGCACTCAAGAACATTCCGACCCTGGACGAGTCGGGCCTGAAGAACTTCCAGGTCACCATCTGGCACGGCCTGTACGCGCCCAAGGGCACGCCGGCGCCCGTGCTCAAGAAGATCAACGACGCGCTCAAGGTGGCGCTGAAGGACCCGGACTTCATCAAGCGTGAAGAGGCGCTGGGTGCGGTGGTGATCAACGACAAGCGCGTCGAGCCGGCGGAGCACAAGAAGTTCGTGCAGGCCGAAGTGGCGCGGTTCGGGCCGGTGATCAAGGCGGCGGGCGTCTACGCCGACTGAGTCTTTCGCTCGGGTTCTGTTGCGCGGGCCGTTGCCTCTTTTGAGGGGCAACGGTCTTTTTTTTGGTTGATGTTGTCGTTTGATTGAAGGCAGGAGCCGGGATGTGCGCCCGGCGGCGCAGTCCCTTTCTTTTGCTTCGCCAAAAGAAAGGAACCCAAGAAAAGGCGACCCCACTGTCTGCGACCCTTCGCTTCGCTGCGGGCAACCTGCGATGCTCGCGGCTGGCGGGGTCCGGGTCAACAAGGCTGCTGCGCAGCCTTGTCCTTCGGCTTGGCTTTGCTCCCTCTCCCTCTGGGAGAGGGTTGGGGTGAGGGCACGCGGCCTGGCACCGCTCGGCTCATCCACCGCCCGGTGCCCTCACCCCTGCCCTCTCCCAGAGGGAGAGGGGGTAACAGCCAGCCGCGCAGCGGCTCGCCTTCCCGCAGGCCGAGCGAAGCGATGGCCCGTTCTGATGGATCCCTTCTGGATGCGCCTGCGACGCGGCGTTGGCGGGGTGGCAGCTGTGCCGCGTGCGGCAACAGCTGCTTCGTCATCTGACTCGCTGCAGCTGTTCGAGCGCAGCGCGAAGCGCGTAGCGAGTTCTGCAGCGCACCCCGGCAGCGCCGCGGCGCAGGTTGCCCGCAGCGAAGCGAAGGGTCGCAGCCAGCAGGGTCGCCTTTTCTTTGCCTACTTTCTTTTGGCGAAGCAAAAGAAAGTAGGTGCGCCGCCGGGCGCACATCCCGGCTCCTGCCTCCGTCCACCTGCAAGGCAAAAACAAAGCAACCTACTTCGGCCTGACGGCATCCGCCGTCCCCTGAATGAACGCCTTGATCGACTCGATGTCCTCCATCGACAACTTCCCCGTGAAGTCCGGCATCCCCCGCGCCATCGCCGGCCCCTTGAGCACGAACTTGTCCAGGTTCTCGATGAAGGCCGAGTTCATGTAGCCCAGGTTCGGGATGTTCCCGCCCCGGTCCACGCCCGGCACGCCATGGCAGAACACGCAATTGGCCACGTACAGGCCGGTGCCCTTCTCCACCTTGGCCGGGTCGTACTTCACGCCCTGCACCAGCTTGTCCATGCGGTACTGGACGAAGTCGGGCATCTTGGCCGTGCCGCCCACGGCGAAGGTGTAGACGGTGCCAGGGCCCTGGCGCTCGGTAGCGCGCTGCGCGAGGCCGTAGACACCGCCCCAGCCCACTGCCACCGACACGTACTGCTTGCCGTCCACCATGTAGGTCGCGGGCGCCGCGACCACGCCGGTGCCGGTGGGCGTCTCCCACAGCTTCTCGCCGCTCTTCGCGTTGTAGGCCACCATGCGCCCGTCGGCCGTGCCCTGGAAGACCAGGTTGCCCGCGGTGGTCAAGGTGCCGCCGTTCCACGGCGAGACGTGCTCCACGCCCCAGGCCTCCTTCTGCGCGACCGGGTCCCAGGCCACGAGGCGGCCCATGGGCTTGCTCTTGGGCGGCTCGGCGTTGACGAACTTGGCGGTATTCCAGCCCATGTCCGAGTGCGGGCGCAGCGGCGCGCTCTCGTTGAACTTCCAGTCCTTGTCGTCCATCAGGTTCAGCGGCACATGCTGCGCGGGCAGGTAGACCAGCCCGGTCTGTGGATTGAAGGACATGGGATGCCAGTTGTGCGCGCCGAAGGGCCCGGGAATCGAATCGCCCGGCTTGGTGCCGTCGCGCGCCGCCGCGATCTCGATTGGCCGGCCCTTGCTGTCGTAGCCGCTCGCCCAATTGACCTCGACGAAATTCTTGGCCGAGATGAACTGGCCGTTGGTGCGGTCGATGACGAAGAAGAAGCCGTTCTTCGGTGCGTGCAGGATCACCTTGCGCGCCTTGCCGCCGATCTTCATGTCGGCCAGGATCATCGGCTGCGTCGAGGTGTAGTCCCAGTTGTCGCCCGGCGTCTCCTGGTAATGCCACTTGTACTTGCCCGTGTCGGGGTCGAGCGCGACGATCGACGCCAGGTACAGGTTGTCGCCGCCCTTGGGGCTGCGCTTGCGGTGTGACCAGGGCGAGCCGTTGCCGGTGCCGATGTACATGGTGTTGAGTTCGGGGTCGAAGGCCATGGTGTCCCACACCGTGCCGCCGCCACCGGCCTGCCACCACTTGCCGTCGGGGTCCCAGGTCTTGGCGGCCTTTTCCATCGAGGCATCCTCGAAGGGCTTCGACGGATCGCCCGGCACGGTGAACCAGCGCCACTTCTGCTCCCCCGTGGCCGCGTCGTATGCCGTGATGTAGCCGCGCACGCCGTACTCCGCACCGCCGTTGCCGATGATGACCTTGCCCTTGAACACGCGCGGTGCACCCGTGATGGTGTAGCTGCCGGTCTGGCCTTCGATGGTGTTCTTCTCCCAGACCTTCTGGCCGGTCGCAGCGTCGAGCGCGATCAGGCGTCCGTCGTAGACGCCCACGTACACCTTGCCCTGCCACAGCGCCACGCCGCGGTTGACGACGTCGCAGCAGCCGCGAAAGCCCTTGGACTTGTCCACCTGCGGGTCGAAGGTCCAGATCTTTTGTCCGGTGCGCGCGTCGATCGCGTGAACCACGCTCCACGAGGCGGTGACGTACATCACGCCGTCTACCACCAGCGGCGTGGCCTCCACGCCGCGCGTCGATTCGAGGTTGTACGACCAGACCAGGCCGAGCTGCTTCACGTTGCCGTTGTCGATCTGGTTCAGGCGGCTGTAGCGCGTCTCGGCATAGTCCAGGCCGACGCTGGGCCAGTCCGGCGTCTTCGCGGCGTTGTTGCGGATGAAGTTGCCGTCGACCTTCTTCACGGCGGCCGCCGCGCGGGCGGCGGCGTCGCCCTGGGCATGTGCATCGAATGCGCTGCCGCCCACCCCGAGGACCATCCCCGCGCCGACCGCGAGGCCTGCGAGCCATTGAGCTTTCATCGCGATGTCTCCTGTCGTTGTGGCCCGAAGGATCGGCCGTAGGGCGCCGCCGATCACCCTCGGGATTTCCCCAGTGGGGGCCTGTTCCATTGCGGAACACATTCGGCGCTCCCCTGCCGGCGCCCGGAGCCCCTTCGATGACCCACGCCCTGCGCAGCGGCGCCCACGCGCCGCGTCAACTGTTCAGCACCACGCCGGCCCAGCGGGTGGCGATGGCGCGCCAGCAGTTCTTCGAGGAGGGCCTACGCCCCTCGGGCCTCGTGGGCGAAGCGGTGATCCAGTCGTGGATGCGCTGCCGCCGCGCGCATGCCGACACACGGCAGCCCGTGGCCTTCGACGCCGTCACGCCCAGCCGCCTGCATTCGGCGCTGAGCCGCAACCGCGAATTGCTGGCCGCAGCACAGCCCGACCTGCAGGCCATGGAAGCCGCCCTGGGCGGCACCGACTGCCGGGTGCTGCTGACCGACAGCGAGGGCGTGATGCTGCACGTGACGCACCACCCCATGGCACCGCGGCAACCCGTGCTGCACCGCACGGCGCGCGTGGGCGTGAACATCGCCGAACACGTGGTGGGCACCACCGCGCCGGGCATCGTCGCCAGCACCGGGCAGGCCTGCACCGTGAGCGGCGCGGAGCACTACTTCGACCTGCTGCGCGAGGTGCACTGCGCCGCTGCGCCGATCCGCGACGTGCACGGCCGCCTCGCTGGTGTGCTGGACCTGTCGGTGGAAGGCCAGCGCTTCGGCTTCGATGCGGGCTCGATGGTGGGCCTGTACGCCACCATGATCGAGAACCGACTGCTGCAGGCCCAATCCGGCACGCACCTCGTCCTGCGATTCCAGGCCAGTCCGGCGCTGCTGGGCACGCCGCTGGAGGCACTGGCCGGCATCGCGGCCGACGGCACGGTGGCCTGGCTCAACGATGCCGGTGCGCGCCTGATCGGCCGGCTGCCCGCAGAGGCGGGCGACCGCCGTGTGGACGAACTGCTCGGCTATGACCTGCCCAGCCTGCTGCGCCTGGGCCGCCGCGAGGCCGCACAACCGATGCGTCTGGCCAGTGGGCTGGGGGTGTGGATGCAGGCGCGGCTGCACGCGGCCGACGGCATCGACTTCCAGCACGCGGCGGCGGTGACACCGACGGCCGTGGCCGGCCGCTGGGCGCCAGCGCACGACACGGTCTTCCCATTGACGGGCAAGGCGCCGGCGGCGGTCGACGCCAGCCCACCCCCTGCACCGGGCGCGCCAGTCCAGACCCTGCGACAGCAGGAACGACTGCTCGTGCAGCACGCGCTCGCCGCACACCACGGCAATGTCTCGAGCGCCGCTCGCGCGCTCGGCGTGTCACGCGGCACGCTCTATCGCCGGCTGCGGGCCTGACGACGCCCGAGCGCCCCGGGACCCGATTTGCGGGAGCCGGACTCGCGCCGCACGCTCTCGACGAGAATAGCGGCCGAATTGAGCCGCCCAAGCGGCCGGAAAGGGAGTTGATGCTGAGAGCCGCGCTTCTGACGGCGGATCCGGCGCTGTGGTCGACCGTGTCCGCCACTGTCGTGCCGCGCCCCGGGTGCCTGATCGATCTGCGCTTGCTGCGCGACGTGCTGCCCAGGCGAGGCGCCGCGCTGGAGTGCGATCTCCTGGTGGTCGATCTTCGGCATCCCGATTACGACTGGGTATGGGCGCTGCGCGCGCCTGCAAGCCTTCCGACCCTCGTGATCGTTCCGCCGAGCACTGCTTCCTCGTCGAAGATGCGGCTGCCGATGGCCTCGCGGCGAGACCTGACCTTCATGGACGCCGCGGCGCCATCCCTGCTGCCCAAGGTCCGGCGCTTCATCAGGCTGCATTCCGCCCCGCCGCAGTGGCGTGCGCATTTCGGCAACTACATACTGCGCACGCCGGAGCGGACTGTCGAGATCGCCGGACAGGGCGCCCTGCGCCTATCCGAGCACAAGTTCCGCTTCATCCTCGGGCTCTTCCTGCACCGTCGCGTTCGTCTTCACTGGTCACTCCTGCACCGGCTCGCGTGGGGAGAGGAAGGCGAGCTGCGTCCTGCGGCCGTCGGCGCGCACGCGGCATGGGCGCGCGAGGTGCTGGAGATCGACGGCCGGCACGGCTACGACCTCGTTTCCGGTGAGGCGCACCACGAGCTGCGACGCCGCAGCAACATTGTCCGCTCCGACAGTGCGAAACCGCCGCCAAGTCCTCCGGCGCCACGGCGCGACAGCGACTTCGCCGACAGCGAGCCAGGCGTGCTTTGAGGGTCGGTGGCGAGGGTTAGCCCCCTCGCCCCGAATTAGTCACGTTCGTTACGATTTTGGCTGCAACGCACGCTGCATGTGCGCTGGAGACAAGATGCATTCCGCGCTTTCCGGGCTCGAGGCCCTGGATCTTTACCGCACCATGGTGCGCATCCGCGCCTTCGAGAACGCCGCCGAGGCGGCCAGCCAGGGCGGCGTCAGCGCCTATGGCCAGCAGGCGGCCGGCACCGCCAAGGTGCGCGGGCCGCTGCACCTGTCGACGGGCCAGGAGGCCGTGCCCGCCGGCGTGTGCGCCCATCTTCATGCGGACGACTACCTCACGTCGACCCATCGCGGCCACGGCCACACGCTGGCCAAGGGCGCCGACCTTGGCCGCATGATGGCCGAGCTGTTCGGCAAGGCCACGGGCTTCAACGGCGGCAAGGGCGGCTCGATGCACATCGCCGATTTCTCCGTCGGCATGCTGGGCGCGAACGGCGTCGTGGCCGCGGGCCTGCCGATCGCCGTCGGCGCTGCACACGCACAGAAGATCCAGAAGCGCAGCGCCATCACCGCCTGCTTCTTCGGCGACGGCGCCATCAACCGCGGGCCTTTCCTGGAGTCGCTGAACTGGGCGCGCGTGTATGCACTGCCGGTGCTTTTCGTGTGCGAGGACAACCGCTGGAGCGCCACCACCGCGAGCGGCCCGATGACGGCGGGCGATGGCGCTTCCGCGCGCGCCGAGTCGCTGGACATTCCGGCCACGCAGGTCGACGGCAACGACGTCTTTGCCGTGCACGAAGCCGCGCGACGCCTGGTCGCCGAGGTGCGCGCCGGCCGGGGCCCGCGCCTGCTGCATGCGCTCACCTACCGCGTGAAGGGCCATGTGTCGGTCGACCCCGCGGCCTACCGCGACCCGGCCGAGCTGCAGGCCGCGCTGCAGACCGACCCGATCGCACGGGCGCGCAACCGCCTGCTGGCCGGCGGTGTCGACGCAGCGGCGCTGGCCGCGGTCGAGAACGACGCCCACGCCGAGGTCGAGGCCGCGCTCGCCGCTGCCGACGCGGCTGCGTGGCCCGAGGCCGCCGCCGCCTTCACCGACGTGCAGACCCTCGGCGAAGGGCAATGGCAATGAGCGCAGTGAAAGAACTCAGCTACGCCGACGCCGCTGTGCGCGCCGTCGCCCACGAGATGGACGCCGATCCGCGCGTGGTCGTGCTCGGCGAGGACGTCGGCCGCGGCGGCATCTTCGGCCAGTACAAGGGGCTGCAGCCGCGCTTCGGCAGCGACCGCATCATCGACACGCCGATCAGCGAGGCGGCCATCATGGGCGCTGGCGTCGGCATGGCGCTCGCCGGCCTGAAGCCGGTGGTCGAGATGCGCGTGGTCGACTTCGCGCTGTGCGGCATGGACGAGCTGGTCAACCAGGCCGCGAAGAACCGCTTCATGTTCGGCGGCCAGGGCCGCGTGCCGCTGGTGGCGCGCATGCCCGGCGGCATCTGGGACGCCTCGGCCGCGCAGCATTCGCAGTCGCTCGAGGCCTGGTTCGCCCACCTGCCGGGCGTGGTGGTGGTGTGCCCTTCGACGCCGCAGGACAACTTCAGCCTGCTGCGCGCGGCCATCGCCTGCGAGGACCCGGTGGTCTACATCGAGCACAAGGCGCTGTGGGGCACGGCAGGGCCGGTGGACGAATCGCTGGCCGTGCCGCTGGGCCGCGCGGCGCGGCTGCGCACCGGCGATGCGCTCACGATGGTCAGCTGGAGCCGGCAGGTGCAGGTGTGCGCCGCCGCCTGCGAGACGCTGGCGGCCGAAGGCATCGCGGTCGAGCTGATCGACCTGCGCACGCTGTGGCCCTGGGACCGCGAGGCCGTGCTCGACAGCTGTGGCCGCACCGGCCGGCTGCTGGTGGTGCACGAGGCGGTGCAGGCGGCAGGCTTCGGCGCCGAAGTCGCGGCCACCGCGGCCGAAGCCACGGGCTGCCGCATCGCGCGCCTCGGTGCGCCGCGCATTCCGGTGGGCTACGCGCCGGTGCTGGAAGCGCAATCGCGCGTCACGGCCGAGGCGATCGCCAAGGCCGCCCGGCGCCTGGCAGGCTGAACGCAGCACGCGGACGCGCCCGATCGGCGGATCGTCACGTTTGTGACGAATTTCGCGCCAGCGCCCGGCTGGCGGGCGCTGGCGGCCGATTGCACTTTGGCGATTTCGCTTCCCTTTGGCCAGCGGCATGCCCACAATGGCGCATGGACCCGCTCTACTTCAAGCTCGCACGTGTGGTCAACCTGACGGCCCGTCCGTTCCAGGAATCGATCGGTCGAAAGCACCAGCTGACGCTCAACGAATGGCGCGTGCTGTCGCTGCTCGGCACCGAACCGGGCCTCACGGCGACGCAGATCGCCGAACTCACGGGCATGGACAAGATGAGCGCGAGCCGCGCGATCGCGGGCCTCTCGCGCCGGCGCCGGCTGCAGCGCCACGACGACCCGGCCGACCAGCGCCGCAGCCGCCTCTACCTCACCAGCGCGGGCAAGACGCTGTGCAATACCGTCGGCGCGCTGGCGCAGGCGCGCGAGGCGGCGCTCTTCGCCAAGGTCAAGCCGGCCGACCTGAGCCGGCTCGACGGCATCCTCGACACCCTGCTGGCCAGCGTGGCGGCCGACGGGCAGGCCGAGGCTTGATTTCGAGTTGCGATCCAAACCCGTTCGGGCTGAGCCCGTCGAAGCCATGCGCGGCGCTTCGACCCTTCGACAGGCTCAGGACAGGCCGAGCTCAGCGTGAACGGATCCATGTTTGAACGCGATCCGGTATGAATGCGCTCAGCGCCCCGGCGCGCCCGCGGCGATCTGCGCACGCCGCGCATCGCCCTGGCGCGACAGCATCCAGCCGGGGTATTCGGGCGGCAGTGCGCTCACGGCATCGAGCGTCTTGAGTTCATCGGCGCTCAGGCGCACCTGGGTGGCGGCGATGTTGTCGTCGAGCTGGTCGACACGCTTGGCGCCGACGATCACCGACGTGACCACCGGCTGGTGCAGCAGCCAGGCCAGTGCGATCTGCGCCACCGACACGCCCTTGGCCTCGGCAATGCCGCGCATGGCGTCGACGCAGTCCCAGGCGCGGTCCTTGTCCACCGGCGGGAAGTCGAAGGCGGTACGGCGGCTGCCGGCTTCGGCCTGCTGCGCGCGGCCGTACTTGCCGCTGAGCAGGCCGCCCGCCAGCGGACTCCACACCATCAGACCCACGCCTTCGCTCTGCATCATCGGCACCAGCTCGCGCTCCAGGTCGCGGCCGGCGATCGTGTAGTAGGCCTGCAGCGACTGGAAGCGCGCGAGGCCCAGGCGCTGCGAGCTGCCCAGTGCCTTCGCGATCTGCCAGGCCGCCCAATTCGACACGCCGATGTAGCGCACGTGGCCGTGGCGCACCAGCGTGTCGAGCGCCTCCAGCGTCTCCTCGATCGGCGTGGCGGGATCGAAGCCGTGCACCTGGTAGAGGTCGATGTGGTCGAGCTGCAGGCGCTTCAGGCTGGCCTTGCAGGCCTCCATGACGTGGTAACGCGAGAGGCCACGCGAGTTGGTGCCCTTGGTGCCCGTCTCGCCCAGCACCTTGGTGGCGACAACGACGTTCTCGCGCGGCACCTTCAGGTTCTTCAGCGCCTGGCCGGTGATGAGCTCGGAATTGCCATCGGCGTACACGTTGGCCGTGTCGATGAAGTTGATGCCGGCCTCCAGCGCGCGGCCGACCAGGCCGTCGGCCTCGGCCTGGTCGAGCCGGCCGATCTGGCCCCAGATGCCGGCGTCGCCGCCGCCGAAGGTCATGGTGCCGAGGCACAGCTCGGAAACGAAGAGGCCGGTGCGGCCCAGGGGGATGTAGCGCATGCGATGAAGCTCCTTGCAGCCGCCGACAAGGACGACGACGGGCGTGCAGCGTGCACCAGCCGCGCATCCCGTGTCGCGCGCGCGGGTATCGCCGCAGCTGGAGTCGGCTCCAGCTCCAGGCGGCGAGCGCGCGGTCGATGTCCGGGCCCGAGCGGCGCTGGCGGATCGGCGCCATCGGGCGCCAGGAGGCGCGGCGACTACTGCTCGGCGATCACGTCGACGAACACCAGCGGCACGCTGCCGGTGTTGGTGAGGCCGTGCGACTCGCCCTTGCGCACGATGGTCACGTCACCGGCCTTCACCGGCACGTCCTTGCCGTCCTTGTCCTTGAAGGTGCCGGTGCCCGAGACGATGACGTAGGTGTCCTCGTTCGTGGTGTGCTTGTGGTAGCCGATGGAGTCGCCCGGCTGCAGCGTGAGCCAGCTGATTTCCTTGATGGCCTGGTCCTTCGTCGCCTTGTCGCGCGTGAACGCGTACTCGCCGACGAGCGTGCCCTTGCCGCCGCCGGCCTCCTTCTTGTCGGCCTTGATGAGGCTCTCCTTGGGATAGACCTCGGCACGCGCGGTGGCGACGAGGGCGACCGCCAGGCCGAGGGCGGCGAGCACGGTGGTGGGCTTCATGACGGGTCTCCGTTTGTTGTGCGTGGCCCGCATGCTAGGGCCGGCGGCGACCCCACCTGCCCCGGGGTTTCCACCCGCGGCGGATCGGCGCCGGGCCGCTACAAACGACGCCATGCCGATGTGCCTGCGCGTCGTCGACTCGATCACCGAACTGCGCGCCACCGATGCCGGCTGCGTGGCCGTGAGCGGCTCGCACGGCGGGCTGAGTTCGGCGCGCTACGCGCTGGCGGCGCGGCCGGCGCTCAGCGTGTTCAACGACGCGGGCGTCGGCCGCGATGCCGCCGGCATCGCCGCACTGGGCGTTCTGCAGGCGCAGGCGCTGGCGGCCTGCACGGTGGCGCACAGCAGCGCGCGCATCGGCGAAGCACGCAGCACGCTCGATGAGGGCGTGCTGAGCCACGTCAACCCGGCTGCGGCCGCCCTGGGGCTTCGTCCCGGGCAGCCGCTGCGCGAGGCGCTGGTGCCCCTGTCCGTGAATCCCGAGGAGACCTCCTGATGACTTTCAAGCCGAATCGGCGCGCAACGCTTGCTGCATCTGCGGCAGCAGCTCTCTTTTTGATAGCAAACCCGGCCGGCGCCGACACCTGGCCGAGCAAGACGGTGAAGATCGTCGTGCCCTTCGCGCCCGGCGGCACCACCGACATCCTGGCGCGCGCGGTGGCGCCCGAGCTGTCGAAGGCCTTCGGCCAGCAGTTCATCGTCGACAACCGCGCCGGCGCTGGCGGCAACATCGGCGCCGAGCTGGTGGCCAAGGCGCCCAACGACGGCTACACGCTGCTCATGGGCACGGTGGGCACGCACGGCATCAACCGCGCGCTGTACAAGTCGCTGCCCTTCGACCCGATCAAGGACTTCGTGCCCATCACGCTGGTGGCTGCCGTGCCGAACGTGATGGAGATGAACGCCGAGAAGGCGAAACGGCTGGGAATCGCCAACGTGCAGGACTTCGTGAAGTACCTCAAGGCCAACCCGAACAAGCTGAACATGGCGTCCAGCGGCAGCGGCACCTCGATCCACCTCGCCGGCGAGCTGTTCAAGAGCATGACCGGCACGCAGATGACGCACGTGCCCTACAAGGGCTCCGGCCCGGCCCTCATGGACATGGTGGCGGGCAACGCCGACGTGATGTTCGACAACCTGCCTTCGTCGATGCAGCAGATCAAGGGCGGCAAGCTGGTGGCGCTGGCGGTGACCAGTTCGCAGCGCTCTGCGGCGCTGCCCGATGTACCCACGGTGGAAGAGGCCGGCGGCCCCGCGCTCAAGGGCTACGAGGCGAGCTCGTGGTTCGGCCTGCTGGCGCCGGCCGGCACCTCGCCCGAGATCGTGAACAGGATCCAGCAGGCGGTGGCGAAATCGCTCGGCACGCCGGAGGTGAAGGAGAAGATGCAGGCCCAGGGCGCCATCCCCAGCGGCAACACGCCGGCGCAGTTCACCAAGCTGATCGCCGACGAGCATGTGAAATGGGCCAAGGTGGTGAAGGACTCGGGCGCCACGGTCGACTGAACTCACGCCCTCAAAGACAAAGGCCGCGCTCCGGTGGGCGCGGCCTTTGTGAGGCCATCCGAACGGGGGTTCATGCTCCCCAGACGATATCTTTCTGCTCGCCGAGCGATTCCTTGAGCATGTGCAGCAGCGGCGTGGCGCGCTGGTGCAGGCCCACATGCTGCGCCTCGGCTTCGGCGTCATGGCCCTCTGCGGCGTGCGTGTCGTGGTTGTGCCTGGCGCTGTGCGCCTCGAGCGCGACGGCCGCCTCGAGCGCGGAGATCGCGCCAGGCATCTGGTCGACGGTGATGACACCGGTCGCCCCGGAGGTCTTGCCGATGATGTCGAGCAGTTGCCGTGCGTTGGTTTCCAGCATGACGACGTCGGCGCTGGCCTGGGACTTGAAGCGGTAGAGCATGGGCGATCCCCTTTCTTACTTGTAGATGTAATCGCGGGCGAAAGGGTACACCGACTGCGCCCCCCGGATCGAGTGGGACGATACCGCGCCATCGGGTCGGGCCGACAGCATCTGGTGCAGGGCGATCCAGCCCTGCTCGAAGCTCATGGCCGAGCCGGCCAGGTAAAGGCGGTAGGCGCGCAGGATGCGCTCGCCCTTTTCAGCGCCTGCGGTGCGTGCGAGCACGGCCCGCGCCTCGTCCAGCCGCGCCTCGAGTGCATCGGACCAGGCCCACAGCGTGCGCGCGTAGTGCGGGCGCAGGTTCTCGGTGTCGACCATCTCCAGGCCGGCCGCCGCGGTGTCCGTGAGGATGCGCGTGACGTGCAGTATCTCGCCGCCGGGGAAGATGTACTTCTCGATGAAGTCGCCCATGCCGGCGCCCATCTGCTTGTGGTCGAGGTGGCCCGAGGTGATGCCGTGCTGCAGCGTGAGGCCGCCCGGGCGCAGCAGCGCATGCACGTCGCGGAAGTACTCGCCCATGTTCGCGCTGCCCACATGCTCGAACATGCCCACTGACGAGATCTTGTCGAAGGGCTGGTCGGCCTTGAGCTCGCGATAGTCCATGAGCCTGACGCGCACCCGACCAGCGAGGCCTTTTTCTTCGATCAGCCGAGTCACGTGCGCATGCTGGTTCTTCGACAGCGTGATGCCGGTGGCGTCCACGCCGTAGTGCTCGGCGGCCCACAGCAGCAGGCCGCCCCAGCCGGAGCCGATGTCCAGGTAGCGCTCGCCGGGCTGCAGCATGAGCTTCCTGCAGATGTGGTCGAGCTTGGCGTCCTGCGCGGCGGCCAGGTCGAGCTCGGGCGTGCGGAAGTAGGCGCACGAATACACGCGCCGCGGGTCGAGCCACAGGGCATAGAAGTCGTCCGAGACGTCGTAGTGGAACTGGATCTGCTCGGCGTCCTTGCGCTGCGTGTGCGTACCCCGCGACTTGGCGTTGCTCAAGAGGCGTGTCCACCAGCCGCTGTTGCTCTCGATGGGCTTGCCCGGCACCAGCGCGGCGGCCAGCGCCATCAGGTCGCGCATCGCGCCCTCGATGTCGACACGGCCCTCGACGTAGTCCTCGCCGATGCCGCCCACCTGCTGGGAGGCCAGCTTGGCGAGCGACGTCCACGACGAGAAGCTCAGCCGCACGCGCGCACCGGACTGGTCGATGCGCGCGCCGTCGGGCAGCTGGAGGGAAACGGGAACCGGAAGCGAGGCGAGTTGGGATTCGATCTTGGGGACCAGGCTCAACATGGCAATGAATTTTCACAACGGCATCGACACGTTGCAAATGGTGGCACAAGCCGCGCGACTTTGCAGGGAGCGCGCTCGGGCCCGGCGGTCCGGCGCCAGCAAGCCAGCGCACCATCCATCGGGGTCCGGCCCATTGACAGCCGATACTTGAAACCTAAACTATTGAGCCATGAACAGCCCGACCTCTGCCATGAAACGCGTGCTCTGCATCGGCGGGGGACCCGCCGGCCTGTATTTCGCGCTCTTGATGAAGGCGCGCCAGCCGGCGCTGGAGATCACGGTGGTGGAGCGCAACCGCCCCTTCGACACCTTCGGCTGGGGCGTCGTGCTGTCCGACCAGACGCTGGACAACCTGCGCGAGGCCGACCCGCCGAGCGCGGCCGAGATCGGCCGCGACTTCCACCACTGGGACGACATCGAGGTCTTCTTCAAGGGCCGCAGCGTGCGATCGGGCGGCCACGGCTTCTCGGGCATCGGCCGCAAGCGGCTGCTCAACATCCTGCAGGAACGCTGCCTGGCCCTGGGCGTGAAGCTCGTCTTCGAGCGCGACGTGACCGACGACCAGGCGCTGGCGCGCGAGTACGGCGCCGACCTGGTGATTGCCAGCGACGGCCTGAACAGCCGCATCCGCCAGCGCTATGCCGAGGCCTTCGAGCCCGACATCGACACCCGCCTGTGCCGCTTCGTGTGGCTGGGAACCAAGAAACGCTTCGACGCCTTCACCTTCGCCTTCGAAAAGACGGACCACGGCTGGTTCCAGGCGCATGCCTACCAGTTCGATGCCGACACCTCGACCTTCATCGTCGAGACGCCGGAGGACGTGTGGCGCGCGCACGGCCTGGACCGCATGGCGCAGCCCGAGGCCGTGGCCTTCTGCGAGAAGCTCTTCGCGAAGTACCTCGACGGCAACGCGCTGATCAGCAACGCGACGCACCTGCGCGGCTCGGCGATCTGGATCCGTTTCCCGCGCGTGGTGTGCGGCCGCTGGACGCACCGCATCGACGTCGACGGACGCGCCGTGCCGGTGGTGCTGATGGGCGACGCGGCTCACACGGCGCACTTCTCCATCGGCTCGGGCACCAAGCTGGCGCTGGAGGATGCGATCGACCTGGCCCGCGAATTCGAGCGTGACGAACCCGTCGACGAGGTGCTGCACGCCTATGAGGCGCGCCGCAGCGTCGAGGTGCTGAAGATCCAGAACGCCGCGCGCAACAGCACCGAGTGGTTCGAGAACGTGCAGCGCTACAGCGGCATGGAGATCGAGCAGTTCGCGTACTCGCTGCTCACGCGCAGCCAGCGCATCAGCCACGAGAACCTGCGCCTGCGGGACGCGACCTGGCTGGGCCAGTACGAGTCCTGGCTGAACGCGCAAGGGCCCTCCCCCTTCGAGGGGGAGGGTGTGGGAGGGGGTGGGCGCATGCCTCCCGCAGGGAGCGCCGCCAGGCGACTCCCGATGCTCATGCCGCTGAAGGTGCGCGAGCTGACGCTGAAGAACCGCATCGTCGTCTCGCCCATGGCGACCTACAGCGCCATCGACGGCGTGCCGGAGGACTTCCACCTCGTGCACCTCGGCGCCCGCGCGCTGGGCGGTGCGGCGCTGGTCTTCGTCGAGATGACGAGCCCGACGCCCGAAGGCCGCATCACGCCCGGCTGCCCGGGGCTCTACAACGACGCACAGGCTGCGGCCTTTCGGCGCATCGTCGACTTCGTCCACACGCAAACCAGCGCACGCATCGGCCTGCAGCTGGGCCACAGCGGCCCGAAAGGCTCGACGCGTGTGGGCTGGGAGGGCACGGACGAGCCGCTGGCCGACGGCAACTGGCCGCTGATGGCGGCCAGCGCGCTGGCCTACGGCGAACAGAACCAGGTGCCCGCGGCCATCACCCGCGTGCAGATGGACCTGTTGCGCGACCAGTTCGTCGCCTCCACGCGCCGCGCGGCCGAGCTCGGGTTCGACTGGCTCGAACTGCACTGCGCGCACGGCTACCTGCTGGCGTCCTTCCTGAGCCCGCTGACCAACCAGCGCAACGACGAATTCGGCGGCAGCCTGGAGAACCGCTGCCGCTATCCGCTCGAAGTCTTCGCCGCCATGCGCGCGGCCTGGCCGGCCGAGCGGCCGATGAGCGTGCGCATCTCGGCGCACGACTGGGCGCCGGGCGGCAACACGCCCGACGACGCGGTGGCGATGGCACGCCTGTTCAAGGATGCGGGCTGCGACTTCATCGACGTCTCTTCGGGCCAGACCACGCGCGACGCGCGGCCGGTATACGGCCGCATGTACCAGACGCCCTTTGCCGACCGCATCCGCAACGAGGTCGCCATCGGCGCCATCGCGGTGGGTGCGATCACCGACGCCGACCAGGCCAACAGCATCATCGCCGCCGGCCGCGCCGACCTGTGCGCCGTGGCACGCCCGCACCTGGCCGACCCGGCCTGGACGCTGCACCAGGCGGCGCAGCTGGAAAGCCGCGACGTCGACTGGCCGGTGCAGTACCTGGCGGGGCGCGACCAGCTGTACCGCGAAATTTCCAAGCAAAAAGTGGCTGCAGCGCCCGCCGGTATTGCGCAAACAGCTATCAAAAAAATAGCAAACGAGGAGTAGCAACCGCCATGCGAACCCTGTTCCTTTTCCGTGGAGTGCGCCGCTGATGGACCTCGAAGCCCGCGCCCACAGCGAACACCCCGAGGCGCTGCGCCTGTGGCTGCGCCTGTTGACCTGCACGCAGCTGATCGAGAAGCAGGTGCGCGGCGCCCTGCGCGAGCGCTTCGACACCACGCTGCCGCGCTTCGACCTGATGTCGCAGCTCGAGCGCGCGCCCGAGGGCATGAAGATGAGCGAGCTCTCGCGCCGCATGATGGTGACCGGCGGCAACGTCACCGGCATCACCGACCAGCTCGTAACCGAGGGCCTGGTCGAGCGCGTCGACGTCGAGGGCGACCGCCGCGCCTGGCGCGTGCGGCTCACCGTCCGTGGCCGCAAGGCCTTCCAGGAGATGGCGCAGCAACACGAGGGCTGGATCGTCGACGCCTTCGCCGCCCTGAGCGAGCGCGAGATCGCCCAGCTCCACAAGCTGCTCGGCAAGGTGAAGGCCGATGTCCAGAGCCGCCAGCAACCCGCATCCACCCCCGGCCACCCCGCCACCCCGGAGACCGCATGAAGCACTACATCGGCGCAGGCAATCCCATGCGCGCGCAGTTCGAGGCCAAGGCGCCTTACGTGGCGAAGCATTTCGCCTGGCACTTCGAAGACGGCGTGGGCACCGTCACGCTCGACCGGCCCGAGCGCAAGAACCCGCTGACCTTCGACTCGTACGCGGAACTGCGCGACCTGTTCCGCGCGTTGGTCTACGCCACCGACGTCAAGGCGATCGTGGTCACGGGCGCCGGCGGCAACTTCTGCTCGGGCGGCGATGTGCACGAGATCATCGGCCCGCTCACCAAGATGCACATGCCCGAGCTGCTGGAGTTCACGCGCATGACGGGCGACCTGGTGAAGGCGATCCGCCAGTGCCCGCAGCCGATCATCGGCGCGATCGACGGCGTGTGCGCCGGGGCGGGCGCGATGATCGCGCTGGCCTGCGACCTGCGCTACGGCACGCCAGCGACCAAGACCGCCTTCCTCTTCACCCGCGTGGGCCTGGCGGGCGCCGACATGGGCGCGTGCGCCCTGCTGCCGCGCGTCATCGGCCAGGGCCGCGCGTCCGAACTGCTCTTCACCGGGCGCGCGATGAAGGCCGACGAAGGCCTGGCCTGGGGTTTCTTCAATGCGCTGCACGAGAGCGGCGCGCTGCTCGAGGCCGCCACCGCGGTGGCCCGCGACCTGGCCCGCGGTCCGACCTTCGCGCACGGCATGACCAAGACCATGCTGTCGCAGGAGTGGGCGATGACCATCGAACAGGCCATCGAGGCCGAAGCGCAGGCACAGGCCATCTGCATGCAGACCGAAGACTTTCGCCGCGCCTACGAGGCTTTCTCGGCCAAGCGGCAGCCCGAGTTCGGCGGCGACTGAGCCATGCACGCCGCACCGCGCCGCGCCCACACCCAGCGCACCGCCACCTGCCGCACGGAGGTTTTCCGATGAGCTTCGTCCCCACGACACTGGTGCCGCCCACGGCGCACCTGACGCTGCCCTTCTTCGGCGACGAGCACCAGGCGCTCGCACGCGACCTGCTGCCCTGGGCCGCCGCGCAGGAGGTCGACGAGCACGACGACCGCGCCGCCTGCCGCGACTGGGTGCAGCGACTGGGCGCGGGCGGCTGGTTGCGCTACTGCGTGCCCGCGGCCGCAGGCGGCACGCTGGAGCGGCTCGATTCGCGCGCGCTGGTGCTGTTGCGCGAGACGCTGGCCTTCCACTCCCCATTGGCCGACTTCGCCTTCGCCATGCAGGGCCTGGGCAGCGGCGCGATCACGCTGGCCGGCACGCCGGCGCAGCAGGCGCGCTACCTGCGCGCCGTGGCCAGCGGCGAGAAGATCGCCGCCTTCGCGTTGAGCGAGCCGCAGGCCGGTTCCGACGTGGCAGCCATGGCGCTGCGCGCGCAGCCCACGGCCGATGGCTGGCGGCTCGACGGCGAGAAGACGTGGATCAGCAACGGCGGCCTGGCCGACTTCTACTGCGTGTTCGCCAAGACCGAGCCCGACGCCGGCGCGCGCGGCATCACGGCCTTCATCGTCGACGCACAGGCGCCCGGCCTCGACACCTCGGAGCACATTGCGCTGATGGCGCCGCACCCGCTCGCGACCCTGCGCTTCGAGGGTTGCACGCTGCCGGGCGATGCACAGCTGGGCGAGCGCAACGGCGGCTTCAAGCTGGCGATGCGCACACTGGACATCTTCCGTGCCTCGGTGGCCGGCGCGGCGCTGGGCATGGCTCGGCGCGCGCTGGCCGAGGCGGTGGCGCATACGCAATCGCGCCGCATGTTCGGGCAGACGCTGGCCGACTTCCAGCTCACACAGGCGAAGCTCGGCGAGATGGCCGCGCTGGTGGACGCCGGTGCGCTGCTGACCTATCGCGCCGCGTGGCTGCGCGACGACGCGGAAGCGCGTGGCGATGCGTCGGCCGCGCCCACGATTTCCGCCGCCGCGGCAATGGCGAAGATGACCGCCACCGAGAACGCCCAGCGCGTGATCGACATGGCGTTGCAGTTGCACGGCGGGCTGGGCGTGAAGGTCGGCACCAAGGTCGAATCGCTGTACCGCGACATCCGCTCGCTGCGCATCTACGAGGGCGCCACCGAGGTGCAGCAGCTCATCATCGGCAAGGCCGTGCTGAAGGGGACCGTCGCATGATCTACCCGAGCGCGCAGACCGACCGCTTCGTGCACGACCGGCTGCCGCCGCCGGAGCAGTTGCCGATCTTTCGCTACGACCTGCCCGAGCTGCAGCTGCCCGACCAGCTCAACCTGGTGGAGGAACTGCTGGACAAGGCGGTGGGCGCGAAGGGCTGGGGCGACCGGCCGATGCTGCGCGAAGCAGGCCGCACCTGGACCTACCGCGACGCCGCGGCCGAGGTCAGCCGCATCGCGCAGGTGCTGACCGGCGACCTGGGCCTGGTGCCGGGCAACCGCGTCCTGCTGCGCGGGGGCAACTCGGCATCGATGGCGCTGGCATGGCTGGCGGTGGTGAAGGCCGGGCTGATTGCGGTCGCGACGATGCCGCTGCTGCGCGCCAAGGAACTGGACGACATCATCGAGAAGTCGCAGCCCACGGTCGGGCTGTGCGACGCGCGGCTGCTGGACGAGCTGCTGGCCGCGCAGAAGTCGCAGCCGGTGCTTGCGCGCGTCGTCGCCTTCCATGCGCCCGACGCTGACGATTCGCTCGAGGCGATGGCAAGGGGCAAGCCCGACCATGTGCCCGCCTGCCCCACCGCGGCCGACGACATCGCGCTGCTGGCCTTCACCTCGGGCACCACGGGCAAGCCCAAGGCGCCGGTGACGACGCACCGCGACGTGCTGGCCATGTGCCAGACCTGGCCGCGCCACATCCTCAAGGCGACGCCCGAGGACATCGTCATCGGCTCGCCGCCGCTGGCCTTCACCTTCGGGCTGGGCGGGCTGCTGATCTTCCCGATGTGGGCGGGGGCGTCGGTGTACTTCCACGACCGGGGCTACACGCCCGAATCGATGGTGCAGGCGATTCGCGAGGTGGGGGCCACGATCAGCTACACGGCGCCGACCTTCTACCGCCAAATGGCGCCGATCGCACAGCGCCTGGGCGTGCCCAGCCTGCGCATCAGCGTGAGCGCCGGCGAGGCGCTGCCCGATGCGACGCGGCAGCTGTGGAAGGAGGCGACGGGCATCGAGATGCTCGACGGCATCGGCGGCACCGAGGTGTTCCACATCTACATCTCGGCAGCCGGCCACGAGGTCCGCCGCGGTGCGGTGGGCAAGGCGGTGCCCGGCTTCACCGCACGCGTGGTCGACGACGAGGGCCGCGAAGTGCCGCGCGGCACGGTCGGCAAGCTCGCGATCATCGGGCCGGTCGGCTGCCGGTATCTGGACGATCCGCGGCAGGCGAACTACGTGAAGGGCGGCTGGAACTACCCCGGCGACGCCTTCGTGCAGGATGCCGACGGCTACTTCTTCTACCAGTCGCGTGCCGACGACATGATCATCAGCGCGGGCTACAACATCGGCGGCCCCGAGGTCGAAGACGCGCTGCTGCAGCACCCCGCCGTGGCCGAATGCGCCGTCATCGGCAAGCCCGACGACGAGCGCGGCATGGTCGTGAAGGCGTTTTGCGTGCTCAAGCCGGGCCATGCGGGCGACGACACGATGGTCAAGTCGCTCCAGGACCACGTCAAGGCCACCATCGCCCCCTACAAGTACCCGCGAGAAATCGCCTTCGTGGCGGCGCTCCCGCGCACCGAAACCGGCAAGCTGCAGCGCTTCAAGCTGCGCCAGCTCACCGACACACCGACGACAACGCAATGAACCGACTCATCCAACCGCCCGGCTGGGCGACCCCCAAGGGCTACGCCAACGGCGTGGCAGCACGCGGCACGCTGATCTTCGTCGGTGGCCAGATCGGCTGGAACGCCGAGCAGCAGTTCGAAAGCGACGACTTCATCGCGCAGACGGCCCAGGCCCTGCGCAACATCGCGGCGGTGCTGAAGGAAGGCGGCGCGGCCCCGGAGCACATGGTGCGCATGACCTGGTACGTGACGGACCGCGACGAGTACGTGCGGCGCCTGTCGGAGCTGGGGCCGGTCTACCGCGAGGTGATGGGGCGCAACTTTCCGGCCATGACCTGCGTGCAGGTGGCTGCATTGGTCGAAACCCGCGCCAGGATCGAGATCGAGGTCACGGCGGTGGTGCCGGACTGAGGTCTCTGCATGACGCCGGCGCGCGCCGATGCGCGCGTCGTGCGGTCATTCGCAGATCCCTCAAAACGCGTGGCGACACGCCTTCGATCGCACAAAAGAAAAGGCCCTCTTTCGAGGGCCTTTGAACTTCTGGAATTTGGTTGCGCGAGCAAGATTTGAACTTGCGACCTTTGGGTTATGAGCCCAACGAGCTACCAGGCTGCTCCATCGCGCGTCAGAAGGGAAAGTATAGCTTATTCTGCGTCGCTCTGCTCGTCGGCGGCGTCAGAAATTTCGGGACGGTCGACCAGTTCGACCAGGGCCATGGGCGCGTTGTCGCCGACGCGGAAACCCATCTTCAGGATGCGGGTGTAGCCGCCCGGACGCGTCTGGTAACGCGGGCCGAGTTCGTTGAAGAGCTTCACGACGCTGTCGCGGTCGCGCAGGCGGTCGAAGGCCAGGCGCTTGTTGGCGACGGTGGGGTTCTTGGCCAGCGTGATCATCGGCTCGACGACGCGGCGCAGTTCCTTGGCCTTGGGGACCGTGGTCTTGATGGCCTCGTGCTCGATGAGCGAGTTCATCATGTTGCGCAGCATCGCGAGACGGTGCGAGCTGGTGCGGTTGAGTTTGCGAAGACCGAGGCCGTGACGCATGGTGATTTCCTTTCTTTATTGATAAGAGCAGGCCGTTTCAGGTACCTGCAATCCACCGAAGCACAAGGCGCCCGAGGTCGCCTTGTTTATCTTCTACTTAGCGCTTGTCCAGACCGGCCGGCGGCCAGCTTTCAAGCTTCATGCCCAAGGTCAGGCCGCGCGAGGCGAGCACTTCCTTGATTTCGTTGAGCGACTTGCGACCCAGGTTCGGGGTCTTGAGCAGCTCGTTCTCGGTGCGCTGGATCAGGTCACCGATGTAGTAGATGTTCTCGGCCTTCAGGCAGTTGGCCGAACGCACGGTGAGCTCGAGCTCGTCCACGGGGCGCAGCAGGATCGGGTCGAACTGCTGGGCGCTGCGCGGCGCGGGCGCATCGAACGCGGCGAGTTCGCCACCCTCGAGCTGCGCGAACACGGCGAGCTGTTCCACGAGGATCTTCGCCGAGGCGCGCACGGCGTCTTCGGCGGTGATCGCGCCGTTGGTCTCGATCTCGACCAGCAGCTTGTCCAGGTCGGTGCGCTGCTCGACGCGAGCGCTCTCGACGGTGTAGCTCACGCGCTTGACGGGCGAGAACGAGGCGTCGAGGACGATCCGGCCGATCGACTTGGTAGGCTCGTCGGCGTAGCGGCGCATCGTGCCCGGCACGTAGCCGCGGCCCTTCTCGACCTTGATCTGCATGTCGAGCTTGCCGCCTTGCGACAGATGCGCGATGACATGCTCGGGGTTGATGATCTCGACGTCGTGCGGCGTCTGGATGTCGGCGGCCGTGACCGGGCCTTCACCATCCTTGCGCAGCGACAGCGTGACCTCGTCGCGGTTGTGGAGCTTGAACACCACGCCCTTGAGGTTCAGCAGGATGTTGACGACGTCTTCCTGCACGCCGTCGATCGAGGAGTATTCGTGCAGCACGCCGGCGATCGTCACTTCGGTGGCTGCGTAGCCAACCATCGACGACAGCAGCACGCGGCGCAGCGCGTTGCCGAGCGTGTGGCCGTAGCCGCGCTCGAAGGGCTCGAGCGTCACCTTGGCCTTGTTGGTCGCCAGTTGCTCGACCTGGATGGTCTTGGGTTTCAGCAGGGTGGTTTGCATGCAGACTTCCTCTCAATACCCCCGGCTCGTTACACCGGTAAGGCTGGTGAAGCGCCCGCCCCGAATGCCTTCGAGGGGGAACAAAAACATTCAAGGACGAGGCGGCACAGCCGCCTCGTTTTCTCCTCAGGTACTCGCTTAACGCGAGTACAGCTCAACGATCAGCGATTCGTTGATGTCCGCGCCGAATTCGTCGCGGTCAGGCACCTTCTTGAAGGTGCCTTCGGCCTTGTCGATGTTGACTTCGACCCAGGCCGGAATGCCGACCTGCTGGGCCAGTTGCAGCGCCTCGACGATGCGGTTCTGCTTCTTCGACTTGTCGCGCACGGCAACCACGTCGCCCGTCTTGACCATGTAAGAGGGGATGTTCACCGACTGGCCGTTCACCGTGATCGCCTTGTGCGAGACAAGCTGGCGTGCTTCGGCGCGCGTCGAGCCGAAGCCCATGCGGTAGACGACGTTGTCCAGGCGCGATTCGAGGATGAACAGCAGGTTGGCGCCGGTGTTGCCACGACGACGGTCGGCTTCCTCGAAGTAGCGGCGGAACTGCTTCTCGAGCACGCCGTACATGCGCTTGACCTTCTGCTTCTCGCGCAGCTGCAGGCCGAAGTCGGAGGTGCGCTGGCCCGAGGTGCGGCCATGCTGGCCGGGCTTGGAGTCGAACTTGGCCTTGTCCGCGATCGAGCGGCGAGCGCTCTTCAGGAACAGGTCGGTGCCTTCACGGCGGGAAAGTTTGGCCTTGGGGCCGAGGTAACGTGCCACGGTGTTTTCCTTGTGTCATCTGCCGCAGTCGCCTGCGGGAGCCATCAGTCGATCGGTCGATGGCGGTGGGCTTGAATAAAAGCAAAATGCGCAGCCACCCGAAGGCGGACTGCGCCAGTCACCGACGCCTTAGATGCGGCGGCGCTTCTGCGGACGGCAGCCGTTGTGCGGCACGGGCGTCACGTCGGAGATGGACGTGATGCGGATGCCGAGCGCGGCCAGCGCGCGCACCGACGACTCGCGACCCGGGCCGGGGCCCTTGATCTCGACGTCGAGGTTCTTGATGCCCTGTTCCACCGCGGCACGGCCGGCGACTTCCGACGCCACCTGGGCGGCGAAGGGGGTCGACTTGCGCGAGCCCTTGAAGCCCTGGCCGCCCGACGATGCCCACGACAGGGCGTTGCCCTGACGGTCGGTGATCGTGATGATGGTGTTGTTGAACGAGGCGTGCACGTGCGCGATGCCGTCCGCAACGTTCTTGCGGACCTTCTTGCGAACGCGTTGTGCAGCGTTGTTGGCAGGAGCTTTGGCCATGCGGTTCTCTCTTTACTTCTTCAGGGCCTGAGCGGCCTTGCGCGGACCCTTGCGGGTGCGGGCGTTGGTGCGCGTGCGCTGGCCGCGCATCGGCAGGCCGCGGCGATGACGGAAGCCGCGATAGCAGCCAATGTCCATCAGGCGCTTGATGTTCATCGTCGTCTCGCGACGCAGGTCGCCTTCGATGGTGAACTGAGCGATCTGGTCGCGGATCTTCTCGAGGTCGGCGTCGGTCAGGTCCTTGACCTTCTTCGCGTAGTCGATGCCGCAGGCTTCGCAGATCTTGCGAGCGCGCGTGCGGCCGATGCCAAAGATCGCCGTCAGGCCGATCTCGGCGTGCTTGTGCGGCGGAATGTTGATGCCAGCGATACGTGCCATGTGCGTCCTCTAGAACTCTCTATCAACCCTGGCGCTGCTTGTGGCGCGGGTCGGTGCAGATCACGCGCACAACACCCTTGCGGCGGATGATCTTGCAATTGCGGCAGATGGTTTTGACCGAAGCCGAAACTCTCATTTGATTTCTCCTGAAACTCTCTCTTGGCGACCTACTTCGCCCGAAACACATGTGCCCGGGCCGAACCGCAGGGCGTCGATTCAATGCTGACCTGTCGCTCAGCGTCCCACGGAACTCAGCCGTTCAAGGACGTCTTGAAATTCGCCTTCTTGAGCAACGACTCGTACTGCTGAGACATCAGGTAGTTCTGCACCTGGGCCATGAAGTCCATGGTGACGACCACGATGATCATCAGCGACGTCCCGCCAAAATAGAACGGCACGTTGTATTTCAGGATCAGGAATTCGGGCAGCAGGCAGACGAAGGTGATGTACACCGCGCCGGCCAGCGTGAGCCGAACCAGGATCTTGTCGATGTAGCGGGCGGTCTGGTCGCCGGGACGGATCCCGGGGATGAACGCACCGCTCTTCTTCAGGTTGTCGGCAGTCTCGCGGCTGTTGAACACGAGCGCCGTGTAGAAGAAGCAGAAGAAGACGATCGCACCCGCATACAGCAGGGTGTAGATCGGCTGGCCGGGTGCCAGCGCGCCGGCAATGTCCTTGAGCCAGCGCATGCTGTCGCCCGAGCTGAACCAGCCCACGATCGTGGCCGGCAGCAGGATGATCGACGACGCGAAGATCGGCGGAATCACCCCGGCCATGTTCAGCTTGAGCGGCAGGTGCGATGCCTGGCCGCCATACACCTTGTTGCCCACCTGGCGCCGCGCATAGTTCACGAGGATCTTGCGCTGGCCGCGTTCGACGAACACGACGAACCAGGTCACCAGTGCCACCACCACCACGATGAACAGCGCCACGATCACGTTCATCGCACCGGTGCGCACCAGCTCGAGCAGGCCACCGATGGCGGTGGGCAGGCCCGCGGCGATGCCCGCGAAGATGATGATCGAGATGCCGTTGCCCAGGCCGCGTTCGGTGATCTGCTCGCCCAGCCACATCAGGAACATCGAGCCCGCCGTGAGGCTGACCAGCGCCGTGATGCGGAAGCCGAAGCCCGGCGACACCACCAGCCCGGGCGACGACTCGAGCGCCACCGCGATGCTGAAGGACTGGAACAGCGCCAGGCCCAGCGCGCCGTAGCGCGTGTACTGGGTGATCTTGCGGCGTCCGGCTTCGCCTTCCTTCTTGAGCTGCTCGAACTGCGGCAGCACGTAGGTCATGAGCTGGATGATGATCGACGCCGAGATGTACGGCATGATCCCCAACGCGAACACGGTGAAGCGCGAGAGCGCCCCGCCCGAGAACATGTTGAACAGGCTCAGGATCCCGCCCTGCTGCCCCTGGAACAGCTGCGCGAGCTGGTCCGGGTTGATGCCGGGCACGGGAATGTGCGCGCCGATGCGGTAGACCACGAGCGCGAGCAGCAAGAAGACGAGCCGGCGACGCAGGTCGCCGAACTTGCCGGTCTTGGCCAGCCCTTGCTGCTTGGTCAGCGCGTTGGTTGCCACGTTCAGGTGCTTCCTGTGAGGTTGCTGTCAGCCGCTCAGGCCACGCTGCCGCCGGCTGCCTCGATGGCAGCCTTGGCACCTGCGGTGGCACCGATGCCGGTGAGCTTGACCGCTTGGGTCAGCTCGCCCGACTTCACGACCTTCACGACCTTGGCCAGCTGGCCCACCAGGCCGGCTTGCTTGAGCGCGAGCACGTCGACTTCGGCCAGGCCGAGCTTCTCGAGCGCGGTCAGCGTCACTTCGGCGTTGTACTTCAGCGACTGCGACTTGAAGCCACGCTTGGGCAGGCGACGCTGCAGCGGCATCTGGCCGCCTTCGAAGCCCACCTTGTGGAAACCGCCGGCGCGCGACTTCTGGCCCTTGTGACCGCGACCCGCGGTCTTGCCCAGGCCGGAGCCGATGCCACGGCCGACGCGACGCTTGGCGTGCTTGGCGCCCGCTGCGGGCTTGATGCCATTGAGTTCCATGTCAGAGCACCTTCACCAGATAGGCGATCTTGTCGATCATCCCGCGCACGGCGGGCGTGTCCTGCAGCTCGCTCACGCTGTTGAGCTTGCGCAGGCCCAGGCCGCGCACGGTGGCGCGGTGCGACTGCTTCGTGCCGATGGGGCTGCGAACCAGTTGGACCTTCACGGTCTGTTGTTGGGTCGTCATAGCGTTTCTCGCAATCAGGCGAAGATTTCTTCGACCGTGAGACCGCGCTTGGCCGCCACTTCGGCGGGCGTGGTCGAGTTCTTGAGCGCGTCGAGCGTGGCGCGAACCATGTTGTAGGGGTTCGACGAACCATGGCTCTTGGCCACGATGTCCGTGATGCCCATCACCTCGAACACGGCGCGCATCGGGCCGCCGGCGATGATGCCGGTACCCTTCGGGGCCGGCGACATCATCACGGTGGAGGCGCCGTGGTGGCCCGTCACCTGGTGGTGCAGGGTCCCGTTCTTGATCGACACCTTCATGAGGTTGCGACGCGCTTCTTCCATCGCCTTCTGCACGGCAGCGGGCACTTCCTTGGACTTGCCCTTGCCCATGCCGACGCGGCCATCGCCGTCACCGACCACGGTCAGCGCTGCGAAACCCAGGATCCGACCACCCTTCACCACCTTGGTGACCCGGTTGATCGAGATCATCTTCTCGCGCAGACCGTCCTCGGGACCTTCGTTCTGCGTTCTTGCCTGAATCTTTGCCATCTTGAATTCCTGAACTCAGCGTGCGCTTAGAACTGCAGACCGGCTTCGCGGGCCGCTTCGGCGAGGGCCTTCACACGGCCGTGGTAGGCGAAGCCTGCACGGTCGAAAGCCACCTTCTCGACACCGGCCGCCTTGGCCTTCTCGGCGATGCGCTTGCCGATGATCTGCGCGGCAGCGGCGTTGCCGCCCTTGCCGGCGCCACCGAGCGAGCTGCGCACTTCGGCTTCCGCGGTGGAGGCCGAAGCCAGCACCTTGGTGCCGTCGCCGGAGACGACAGCAGCGTAGATGTGCAGGTTGGTGCGGTTCACCATCAGACGCGCGACGCCTTGCGTGGCAATGCGGATGCGGGTCTGGCGGGCACGGCGCAGGCGCTGTTCCTTCTTGGTCAACATCATGCTGCCCCTTACTTCTTCTTGGTCTCTTTGATCACGATCTTCTCGTCCGAATAACGGATCCCCTTGCCCTTGTAGGGCTCGGGCGGACGAATCGCACGGATCTCAGCGGCCACCTGGCCGACGCGCTGGCGGTCGGCACCCTTGATGACGATTTCGGTCGGTGCCGGCGTGGCCACCGTGATGCCCGCAGGCATGTCCTTGTTGACCGGGTGCGAGAAGCCGACCGACAGGTTCAGCTTGGCGCCCTGGGCCTGGGCCTTGAAGCCCACGCCGACGAGATTGAGCTTCTTCTCGAAGCCCTTGCTCACGCCGACGACCATGTTGTTGACCAGCTGGCGCACCGTGCCGCTCATCGCGTTGGCTTCACGCGATTCATCGGCCGGCTCGAAGCTCAGCTTGCCATCCTTGTTCGACACCTTGACCAACGCGTTGGCAGGGATCGACAGTTGACCACCCGCGCCCTTGACGCTGATCTGGCCTTCGTTGATCGCCACATCCACGCCTTGCGGGATGGCGACCGGCATTTTTCCGACTCGGGACATTGTTCAGTTACCTCCGGTCAGGCGACGTAGCACAGCACTTCGCCGCCAACGCCGTCGGCGCGCGCCTTGCGGTCGGTCATCACGCCCTTGGGGGTGGTGACGATCGCCACGCCCAGGCCGTTCTGGACCTGGGGAATCGCGTTCGAACCCTTGTAGACGCGCAGGCCGGGACGGCTCACGCGCTCGATGCGCTCGATCACCGGGCGGCCGGCGTAGTACTTCAGCGTAATTTCGAGGTTGCTCTTGCCGTCTTCGGTCTTGACCTGGAAGCCGTCGATGTAGCCCTCGTCCTTCAGCACCTGGGCGATCGCGATCTTCACCTTGGAAGACGGGATCGACACGGTGGGCTTCGCGACCATCTGCGCATTGCGGATGCGCGTCAGCAGGTCGGCGATGGGATCACTCATGCTCATGTTTCTTGCTCCTGCCTGCGCTTACCAGCTGGCCTTGGTGACACCGGGGATGTCACCGGCGAAGGCCAGTTCACGGATCTTGGCGCGGGCCAGACCGAACTGACGGAAGGTGCCGCGCGGACGGCCGGTGATTTCGCAGCGGTTGCGCTGGCGGGTCGGGTTCGCGTTGCGCGGCAGCTTCTGCAGCGCCAGGCGTGCAGCGGCGCGCTCTTCGTCGCTCTTCTTCGCGTCGCCGGCGATCGCCTTCAGCTCTTCGTGCTTCTTGGCGTACTTGGCGACCAGTTTTTCTCGCTTGAGCTCGCGCTCGATCAAAGCTACTTTAGCCACAAGTCCACCTCAGTTCTTGAACGGGAAACGGAAACCGGCGAGAAGCGCCTTGGCTTCTTCGTCCGACTTGGCCGTCGTCGTGATGCTGATGTTGAGGCCGCGCAGGGCATCAACCTTGTCGTACTCGATCTCGGGGAAGATGATCTGTTCCTTGACCCCGATGTTGTAGTTGCCACGGCCGTCGAACGCGCGGCCGGAGATACCACGGAAGTCGCGCACGCGGGGCAGGGCCACGGTGACGAAGCGGTCCAGGAATTCGTACATCTTCACGCCACGCAGCGTGACCATGCAGCCGATGGCCTGGCCTTCGCGGATCTTGAAGCCGGCGATGGCCTTCTTGGCCTTGGTCACCACGGGCTTCTGGCCGGCGATCTTGGTCAGGTCGGCGACGGCGCTGTCCATCACCTTCTTGTCGGCCACGGCCTCGCTCACGCCCATGTTCAGCGTGATCTTGGTCAAGCGCGGGACCTGCATCGGCGACTTGTAGCCGAACTTCTCGGTCAGGTCCTTCGCGATCTTCTCGCGGTAGTGTTGTTGCAGTCGTGCCATGGTCATGCCACCTTGATTTCTTCGCCGCTGGACTTGAAGACGCGCACGCGCTTGCCGTCCACGAGCTTGACGCCCACGCGGTCGGCCTTGCCGGTCGCCGCATTGAAGATCGCCACGTTGGATTGGTGGATCGGCATCGCCTTCTCGACGATGCCACCGGTCGTGCCCTTCATCGGGTTCGGCTTGGTGTGCTTCTTGACCAGATTGATGCCGTCGATGACGACATGCGAGTCGTCGGCGCGCAGCGACACGGTGCCGCGCTTGCCCTTGTCGCGGCCGGCCAACACGATGACCTGGTCGCCCTTGCGAATCTTGTTCATGGCGTTGTCCTCAGAGAACTTCGGGAGCCAGCGAGACGATCTTCATGAACTTCTCGGTACGCAGTTCGCGCGTCACGGGTCCGAAGATGCGGGTGCCGATCGGCTCCAGCTTGGCATTGAGCAGCACGGCGGCGTTGCCGTCGAACTTGACGAGCGAACCGTCGCCACGACGGATGCCCTTGGCGGTGCGCACGACCACGGCGTTGTAGATCTCGCCCTTCTTGACGCGGCCACGCGGCGCGGCTTCCTTGACGCTGACCTTGATCACGTCGCCGACGCTGGCGTAGCGACGCTTGGAGCCACCGAGCACCTTGATGCACAGGACGGATTTCGCGCCCGTGTTGTCGGCCACTTCGAGCCGGGATTCAGTCTGGATCATTGCTAGTAGTTCCCAACTTGTACCGTTGCGCCTTGCAGAGCCTGCAGGGGCGGCACCGGTCAGTCTTGGGCCCGTCGTCGGAGTGCCGAAACCACATCGGCACGCCTTCGTCTGGGCGGAAGTCCTCGCTTTTTGAAAGCGAAGCCCGCGATTGTGGCATCCCGCGAATGGGTTGTCAAACGCTTGGCCTGCTCTTTTTCGCGTTGCTGCCAATCGGCCACCAGCGCCGGCGGGCCGCGGCGGAATACGCCGACCGCGTTTTCGGCCAAAAAGGCCCCGGCCGTCCCGCCTAGACTCCGCGCCATGCGCCCGTCCGCCTCCCCGGCCACCGACACCACCCGCCGTGCCCTGCTGCAGGGCCTGGGTGCGCTCGCCCTCGTCGGATGCGGCCCGCGCCGGCCGCCAGCCGCACCGGGCGGGGGTGCGCTCGAGCGGATCGCCGACGCGCGCTGGGCGCACGGGCTGGACGTGGGCGGCACCCCGGCCGGCGGACTCTCGGGCATCGACTACGACAGCCGGCGGGGTGAGTACCTGCTCCTGAGCGACGACCGCTCGGACAAGGCGCCGGCTCGCTACTACACCGCGCGCTGGGACCGGCCCACCGACGGTTCCTCGCCGGTACCGCTGCGCATGCAGCCGCTGCTGCAGGCCGACGGCAGCCCGTGGCCGCCGCGCGCCCGTGCGGTCGCCGGGGTGCCCGTGCCCGACCCCGAGGCGCTGCGCCTGCGGCCCGACACCGACACCGTGCTGTGGACCAGCGAGGGCGACGTGCCGCGCGGCTTCGGCCCCGCGCTGTATGAAAGCAGCCGCGACGGGCGCCTGCTGAGGACGTTCAGCCTGCCGGCGATGTTCGACGCCGACCCGTCCGGGCGCCGCGGTCCGCGCGACAACCTGAGCTTCGAGGGACTGGCGCTCACGCCCGACGCCCGCCAGGCCTGGGTCGCGATGGAGAACGCCCTGATCGAGGACGGCCCCAGCCCCACGCTCGACGCGCCCGGCGGTCCGTGCCGCTTCACCTGCGTCGACCTCGCCCGCGGCACGGCCGTGCGGCAGCTCGCCTACGTGCCCGACGCCATCCCGTTGCGGCCACTGGTGCCGGGCACCTATGCCGACAACGGGGTGAGCGAGGTCCTCATGCTGGACGCCCATCGGATGCTGGTTCTGGAGCGCGCCTACGCGGCCGGGCGCGGCAACTCGCTGCGCCTATATGCGATCGACACGCGCGAGGCGAGCGACACGCTGGACGTCGACGCGCTGCGCCCCGGCAACCACCGCCCCGCCCCCAAGACCCTGATCGCCGACTTCGCCACCCTGGGCCTCGCGCGCCTGGACAACAGCGAGGGCATGTGCTGGGGCCCGCCCCTGCCGAACGACCCCGAGGGCCGCCGCCTGCTGGTGGTGGTGAGCGACGACAACTTCAACCCGCTGCAGATCACCCAGTTTGCCGCCTTCGCCTTCAAGGACCCGACCCCATGACCGCTTCCTTCGACTCCCTCCCGCCCGTTGCCTTCATTGGCGGCGGCAACATGGCCAGCGCCATCCTCGGCGGCCTGCGCAAGGCGGGCCTGCCGGCCGGGCACTTCGAGGTGGTCGAGCCCTGGGCCGAGGCCCGCGAGCGCCTAGCGCGCGACTTCGGCATCGCGGCCAGCGCCGAGGCCGGCCCGGCGCTGGCGCGCTGCGGGCTGGTCGTGTGGGCCGTGAAGCCCCAGGCCTTCGCCGAAGCCACGGCCCCCGTGCGCCCCTTCACCGGCCAGGCGCTGCACCTGAGCGTGGCGGCGGGCATTCCGTCGCAGAGCATTGCCGCCTGGCTGGGCACCGAGCGCATCGTGCGCGCCATGCCCAACACGCCGGCGCTGGTCGGCCAGGGCATGACCGGCCTGTTCGCGCGCGCCGCGGTCGATGCGGCGGGCCGCACCCAGGTCGAACAACTGCTCGCGCCGACCGGCCAACTGCTGTGGGTGGAGCCCGAGAGCGCGCTCGACGCCGTGACGGCCCTGTCGGGCTCGGGGCCGGCCTACGTGTTCTTCTTCCTGGAGGCCATGGCGACCGCCGGCGTGGAAATGGGACTGACGCCCGAGCAGGCCCACCGGCTGGCCGTGGGCACCTTCACCGGCGCCTCGGCGCTGGCCGCGGCCTCGGCCGAGCCGCCGGCTGTGCTGCGCGAGCGCGTCACGTCCAAGGGCGGCACCACGCACGCCGCGATCACCTCGATGCAGGCGGCGGGCGTGCAGGACAGCCTCCGGGCCGCGATCCACGCCGCGCAGCGCCGCGCGGGCGAGCTGGCGGCCGAATTCGGCCGCACGGCCTGAGCCGGTTTACTCACTTTTCAGGAGCGCCTCGCGCCCGCTGGACGGGCGCTGCAGTCGCTGTTCTTTCAAGAATTTGCTAAGCCTGTTCTTAGCAAATGGCGCGCGGATCAGCGCAGGAGCGCGTCGGCCACCACCCCCGCGAACACCGCAAAGCCCACCCAGTGGTTGAGCCGGAAGGCGGTGAAGCAGCCTTCGCGCGTGCGCCGGCGGATCAGCATCCAGTGCCACAGCGCCTGCGCAGTCGCCGCCGCCAGCCCCGCGTAGAACAACGGCCCCAGCCCCAGCCGGGCACCCGCCCAGCCCCACATCGCGATGAACAGCGCGTAGCTCGCCATCACCGCCGCCACGTCGAAGCGGCCGAAGGTGATGGCCGAGGTCTTCATGCCGATCCTCAGGTCGTCGTCGCGGTCGACCATGGCGTACTCGGTGTCGTACGCCAGCACCCAGAACAGGTTGCCCACCAGCAGCCACCACGCCAGCCACGGCACCTCGCCAGTCACGGCCGAGAAGGCCATCGGAATGCCGAAGCTGAAGGCCACGCCCAGCACCGCCTGCGGCACCGAGACGATGCGCTTGGCGTAGGGATACACCAGGGCCACGGCCAGCGCGGCGAAGGACCAGAGGATGGTCGGCAGGTTGGTCGTGAGCACCAGGCCGAAGGCGGCCAGCGCCAGCACGGCGCCGAGCGCGAGTGCCTCCTTCACCGACACCTCGCCGGTGGTCACGGGCCGCCTGGCGGTGCGCTTGACGTGGCGGTCGAAGTCGCGGTCGGCCACGTCGTTGACGCAGCAGCCGGCGCTGCGCATGAGGATGGTGCCCAGCACGAACACCACCACCAGATGCCAGCCCGGGAAGCCCCGGGCCGCGAACCACAGCGCGCTGAGCGAGGGCCACAGCAGCAGCAGCCAGCCGGCGGGCCGGTTCCAGCGGATCAGGTCCAGCCAGACGGCAAAACGCCCGCGCGGGGCGGGCGGCTGGAGCGCGTCGGTGCTCACCGCGGCGTCATTCCTCGAGCAGCGAGCGCAGCATCCAGGCGGTCTGGTCGTGCACCGTGCAGCGCGCGGTGAGCATGTCGGCCGTCGGGTCGTCGCCGGCTTCCTCGGCCACCGGGATGAACTCGCGCGCGATGCGCGACACCGTCTCGTGGCCCTTCACGAGGATGCGCACCATCTCCATCGCCTTGGGCGGCTGCTGCGGCACGTCGGGCACGGTGGCGATCTTGCTGAACTCGGCGTACGAGCCCGGCGCGTAGTGGCCCAGGGCGCGGATGCGCTCGGCGATCACGTCGGTCGAATTCCACAGCTCGGTGTACTGCGCCATGAACATGGCGTGCAGCGAGTTGAAGTGCGGACCGGTGACGTTCCAGTGGAAGTTGTGCGTGGTGAGGTACAGCGTGTACGTGTCGGCCAGCACGCGCGACAGGCCCTCGGCGATGGCCGCGCGGTCCTGGCGGTCGATGCCGATGTTGATGATCGGCGCGCTGCGGCTGCCCGATTCGGGCGCCACGCGCTCACCGCCCTTGGCAGGCACCGTGCCCTTGGCGGCGGCCGGCGCATCGGCGATCGCGGCCTTGCTGTTCTTCTTGATGTCCTTGGGGTTCTTCGCCATGTCGGTTCCTCTTGCGGTTCGTTCGAACGGAAAGTCTTGACTCTAGGAGCGGGGCCGAAGCATCGCAACAGCCGGACTCTATCGCAGCGATGCGCCCTGCCGATGATGCGGCGCGTAGGTGCGTGCCGCAACTTGCCGGCGCTTCACGACAGGCGCGTCACGCCCGGCAGTTCGCAGGCATAGATCGCGTTGCGCAGCGCGGCGATCGCCTCGTAGCGCGTGAAGCTGCGCCGCCAGGCCAGCACCACGCGGCGCGTGGGCGGCTCGCCGCCCTGGCCGTCGCGAATGGGGATGTAGCGCACGATGGGCTCGAGCTCCTTGCTGCGTCCCTTGCCCTTGCCTTCGCGCGGCTTGAGCGCATCCGCCGGCACCGACAGGCGCGGCACCAGCGTCACGCCCATGCCCGCGGCCACCATGTGCTTGATGGTCTCCAGCGACGAGCCTTCGAAGCTCTTGCGGATGCCTTCGGCATTGCTCGAGAAGCGCGCGAACTCCGGGCACACCTCCAGCACGTGGTCGCGGAAACAATGTCCCGTGCCCAGCAGCAGCATGGTCTCGTTCTTGAGCTCGTCGGAGGTGACGGATTCGCGCTCGGCCAGTGGATGCGAGGCTGGCACCGCCGCCACGAAAGGCTCGTCGTACAGCGCTGCGATCGCCAGCCCGGTGTCGGGAAAGGGCTCGGCCATGATGGCGCAGTCGATCTCGCCCGAGCGCAGCATCTCCAGCAGGCGCGCGGTGAAGTTCTCCTGCAGCATCAGCGGCATCTGCGGCGTGCGCGCGATGTTCTGGCGCACCAGGTCGGGCAGCAGGTAGGGGCCGATGGTGTAGATCACGCCCAGGTTCAGCGGGCCGGCCAGCGGGTCCTTGCCGCGCTTGGCGATCTCCTTGATGCTGGCGGCCTGGTCGAGCACGGTCTGCGCCTGCTGCACGATCTGCTCGCCCAGCGGCGTGACGGCCACCTCGCCGGCGCTGCGCTCGAAGAGCTTGACCTCCAGCTCGTCCTCCAGCTTCTTGATCGCCACCGAGAGGGTGGGCTGCGAGACGTAGCAGGCCTCGGCCGCCTTGCCGAAATGGCGCTCGCGCGCGACCGCCACGATGTATTTGAGTTCGGTCAGGGTCATAGCTTGCAACTATTATGCGCGCCATTCCCAGATACCCCGCTGCATCGCCACACTGCAGGCCGCGAGGGCCAGTGCGGCCCATCCTGTTCGCCGCGCCCATCGCTGCGTGGTTTCCGGCCAGCCGTTGAGCGCCGCCACGTGGAGCCCGCCCAGCAGCATCCAGGCGCCGCCGACGAGGGCAAGGCCGGCAGCCCAGCCCAGGACCGACACGGCGAGTCCGCATTGCAGGACAACCAGCCCTACCACCCGGCCCCAGGCGCCCCGGCGCCCGAAGCGCGGCGCGCCCAGGGCGCGTGTGTCACTGGCAGACGCCCAGGTCGCACAGCCCGCCACGCTGGCCCAGGCGATGAGCAGCGCCGTCAGGCCGTTCATCGCCCCACGCTCCGTGCTGGCCGCCGTCGCCAGGCCTGCACCCCGACCGCCGCGGCCAGCAGCACGCCGGCCAGGGGCAGTGCAGCGCCGCTGCGCAGGGCCAGCCAGCCCAGCAGGGCCGCGGCCACCGCGGCCAGGCCCACCGAGGTCCAGCGCAGCCAGGGCGCGAGCGTGGCGGCCGGCAGCAGCAGGAAGAAGGCCGCCAGCATCCCCCACATGCCCAGGCCACGATGCGGCTCGCGCGCCAGCACGTGCGCGCAGTAGAACGAAGCCAGCCAAAACATCCCGGTCATCCAGAACGGCCAGGCGGAGGCGAAGCGGCGCCAACCGCGCGGCGACGCGCGCCCAGGCCCGTCGCCACGCTGGCGCGGATGGGCGCGAACGCGGTGGGCCCCGACGTTCGCAGCCAGCCACAGGCAGGCCGCAGCCAGTGCACCCAGGGCCAGCGCGAACGTGATGCCCTGCGCCGTGCGCAAGGCCACGCCCGCCGCGCCGGCCAGCGCACAAGCCACCGCCGTGCCGCGCAATGCGGCCTGCCACAGGCCCATCCGCCGGTGCAGACCGGCGATCAGCATCGACAAGCCCAGCCACAGGCCGACCGCCATCCAGGTCGGCCAGGCGGGCCGCAGGGCGAGCGGCGCCAGGCCCGACGGCGGCAGCAGATGCACCAGCCCCATGCACAGCAGCGTCGCCGGCAAGGCCGCGTGCAGGGCCAGCAGCAGGCGCTCGGCCAACGATGCCGAGGTGTCAGACGGCATCGGCGTTGCGGCCTGGTGCCGTGATGCGCGCGCCCGCCGCCCCACGCTGGCGACGGCCGTCCAGCCAGATCAGCGTGCCCGAGAGCGACATAAAGGCGGGCGTGAGCCCCAGGAAGAAGTACAGCCACTTGAGCGGCAGGCCGCCGAAGTCGCCGAAGTGCAGCGGCTCCATCAAGGCGTCGATCTGCGTCAGCAAGCCGGCGCGACGCGGGTCGAGCACCTGGCGCACCTGGCCGCTGGCCCCATCGAGCGTCACCCGCGTGGTGCTGGCCAGGTGCCCGGCCAGCTCGCCGCCGAAGATCGCCTGCGCGTCGGCCCGGCCCCAGCGCTGCAGCACCAGCCGGCGCGGCGCCAGGCCCGGCACCGCCGCGACAGCCGTGGCACGCAGCTCGTCGAGCGAACGCATCGCCGCCGCGCCGGTCGGCGCCTTCACGGCTGCCTCCGGCCGCGCCTGCAACGACTGCGCGGCACGCTCGAACACCGGCGCCAGCCCCAGCCAGGCCCCTGTCAGCGCAATGACGATGTGAAAGCCCAGCCCCCAGATCCCGGCCGCCTTGTGCAGGTCGGACATCACCACCCGCAGGCTGCGCCCCCAGCGCAGGGTGAAGAGTTCAGCCAGGATCTTGCGGTGGATGACGAAGCCGGTGGCGATCAGCACCAGCATGGCGACGCCGAGGAAGCCCACGATCCAGCGCGGCCCGACGAACAGGAACACGTGCAGCATGCGCAGGAACTGCCCGAACTGGCTGTCGACGCGGCCGACCACCCGGCCGTCGTCCGAGCGCACCGCCACCTTGAAGCGCTCGGGCTGCATCCCGGCGGCGCCCGGCTCGCGCAGGTAGACAAAGTGGCTGGGCGTCACCGCGTCGGGCAGCGCGATGGCTTCCACCTGCGCGCGGGGATACGCGTCCCGCACGTTGCGCAGCAGGGTGTCGAGCGACAGCGGCACCTGCGCGCGTGGCAACGCGGCCAGGCTGGGATTGGCCCAGCGGTCGATCTCGTTCTTGAAGACCACGACCGCGCCGGAGAAGCACACCACGAAGAGCAGCAGCCCCGTCACGATCCCGGCCCAGGAGTGGATCGTGAACAGCATGCTCAGGGTGCGCTGGGAACTCATGGCCGTGCGTTCTCGCCCGCGTCAGAAGTAGTAGCTGGCATTGACCATGAAATTTCGCGGCAGCGCGGGCGAGACCACGTTGGCGTTGATCGCGCCGTCGTAGTACTTCCTGTCGAAGATGTTCTTCACGCCCGCCGTCAGGCGCCAGCGGTCGCCCTGGTACGACACCGACGCATCCATCACGGCGTACGCAGGCAGCGAGAAGGGCAGCGAGCCGACCTGGCGGCTCACGTAGCGCCCGCCCACACCCACCGTGACGCGCTTGTGCGCCGGCAAACGCCACGTGGCCCACAGCGAGGCCGTGTGCCGGGGGGTGAGGTTCAGCGCCTGGCCGACGAGGCTCTGGTCGTTGTCGCGCGTGACTTCGGTGTCGATGTAGGTGTAGGCCGCGGTGAGCTTGATGCCGCTGGACAGGTCCGCGGCCGTCTCCAGTTCCAGCCCGCGCGCACGCTGCTCGCCCGTCTGCACCGAATAGCCGGCATTGACAGGGTCGGAGGTCGTCACGTTGCGGCGCTTGAGGTCGTACAGCGCCGCCGAGGCGGTGAGCCCGCCGCCGGGGCGCTCGTACTTGAGCCCCGCTTCCCACTGCTTGCCGGTCTCGGGCCTGAAGAGCTCGCCCGCGAAGGTCTGTCCGCTCACGGGCAGGAAGGACTCGCTGTAGCTGCCATACATTGCCCAGCCGGGCTTGAATTCGTACACCAGCCCGGCGGCGCCGGTGGTGGCGTCGTCCTTCTGCCGCGTGCGCCGGTTGCGCACCTCGTCGTGCGTGTCGGTGCGCGAGTACTCGCGGCGCAGGCCGAGCAGGGCCGTCCAGCCGTTGCCGAACTTGATCTGGTCCTGCACGTAGAGGCCGGCCACCGTCAGCTTGGCCGGCGCGAAGGTGGTCGGCCGCAGCGGGCAACTCGCCGGCATGCCGTAGACGGGCGCGAACAGGTTCAAGGCCCCGATGCGGCAGGCGAAGTTGGCCTGGCGCGCGTTGCTGCGCCGTGCGTCCACACCGGCGACCAGGCGGTGCGAGACGCCCAGCGCGTCGAACTCGCTCAGCACCGAGGTGTCGGTCATCAGCGCTTCGTAGTCGAACTGCTGCACCGTGGCCTGCCGGTTCTGCAGCCGCTGGTTGGCCTGCAGCGCCAGGAGCGAAACGAAGCGTCCTTCACCTTCCTGCGATTCGTAGCGCACGTTCTGCCGCAGCGTGAGCCGGGGGTTGAACCGATGCTCGAAGGAATAGCCCACGGTGGTGTTGCTCACGTCGTAGGGCCCGAAGGACGGATCGCCCGTGAACAGCGAGCGCCGCACCGGCCCGTTGCGGTTGGGCAGAAGCATGCCGTAGGGCGTCGTGCCCTGCATGCGGATCCAGCGCGCGTTGCCGTAGGTGGCGAACAGCACGAGGTCGGTGTCGGCACCCAGGTCGAGCGAGAGCGAGGGGGCGATCCACTGCTGCTTGCGCCACACCTCGTCCACCGGGTCGTCGGTGTCGGACACCAGGGCATTCAGACGCACGGCGCTGCGGCCCGTCTCGGACAGCGGCCGGTTGATGTCGATGGCCAGGCTCTTCATGCCGAAGCTGCCGGCGGCCGCATTGACTTCGCCGAACGCATCCGCGCGCGGCCGCTTGCTGATGGCATTGACCAGTCCGCCCGGCTGCACCTGGCCGTAGAGGATGGACGAAGCGCCCTTGAGCACCTCGAAGCGCTCGTAGCCCCAAGGCACCAGCCGCGTCCACATGCCGGTGCCCTGGACGAGCCCGTCCACCAGGATCGACTCGGTGGAGCGGAAGCCCCGGATGTTGATGTCGTCGAATCCGCGCCGCCCGAAGTTCACCGGGCTCACGCCGGCCACCGTCTGCAGGGCCTGCTGCAGGTCGGTGATCTGGCGCGACTCCATCTGCTCGCGCGTGACCACGCTGACGGACTGGGGTGTCTCCAGCAGGCGCATCGACGCCTTGCCGGCGCTGTGCGACGCAGCGGGCGCGAAGCCCGCGCCCGCATCGGCCTGCGCCTCGACGCGGACTTCGTTGAGCGTGGCTTGCGCGGGCGGCGACTCGGCCTTCTCGGCGTCGTCCGCCCAGGCGGGCAGCCCGAAGGCCAGGGGGGCAGCGGCGATCAGGGGAAGGGTTCGACGGCGGGGGCGAGCGGTCGAGTGTGCAGCGCGAAGCAGCTGCGCCAGCAGAGGAAGAGCCATGGAACGGGGCGCCCGGTGGGCGGAGCACGGTTGAACAACTGCTGGCTGCTACCGCGCCGGTGGCTGGATTGGCTGGCGGGCACGAGTGTATGCGGCGCTGCGCTTTCCTCGGCGCAGGCAGGGGTACCCCGGCCTGCGGTGCGTGACGGCGATGCTTCGCGCCCGCCACAATCCACAGGCCGCCGCACACCCGAGACAGCCATGAACCTCGCCGCCTACCTGCTCTTCCTGCCCGCCTGCTTCGCCATCAACATGGCCTTCGGGCCGAACAACCTGCTGTCGGTCACCAACGGCGCGCGCTACGGCATCGGGCCGGCGGTCGCCGCCGCGGGCGGGCGGCTGGTGGCCTTCGCGATCATGATCGTCATCGCCGGCGTGGGCATGGGCGCGCTGCTGGCCGCTTCGGCCCTGGCCTTCAGCGTCGTGAAGTGGGCCGGCGTGGCCTACCTGGTGTGGCTGGGCATCAAGCTGCTGCGTGCGCCGGCCCCGCCGATGGCCGCCGACGAGGCGGGCGTCGCGCACGAAGTGCCCGCTATGCGCGTCCTGGCACGGCAGGAATTCGGCGTCGCCATCGGCAACCCGAAGGCGATCCTGGTGTTCACTGCCTTCTTCCCGCAGTTCGTGGTGGCCGATGCCTATGCCCTGAGCTACCTGCAACTGGGCATCACTTTCCTGGCGCTGGAGGTGGTGGCCATCGCGCTCTACGCGCTGCTGGGTGCGCGCGTGCGGCGGCTGGCGCGCGGCGGGCCGGCGATGCGCTGGTTCAACCGGGCAAGCGGCGCCATGATGATCGGCTTCGGGCTGCTGCTGGCGACGGTGCGGCGCCCCGCCTGAACCCGGCCGCCGACCATTTTGCTATCGAATTCATAGCTGCTTGCGCCCGCCCCGCGGGCGCTGGAGGCCGATTCGGCTCTAAGAAATCCGATCAGGCCTTGAGGTACTCGGCCTTGGTGCCCAGCCAGCGGTCCACGTGCTGGCGCGCGAGCTCGGAGTGCCGGTCGAGCAGGCGCGGTGCGAGTTCGCGCGCCCAGTCGAGCAGCAGCAGGTCGGTGCTGAGGTCGGCGAAGCGCAGCAGCGGCGCGCCCGACTGCCGCGCGCCGAGGAACTCGCCCGGTCCGCGGATCTCCAGGTCGCGCCGCGCGATCTCGAAGCCGTCGCCCGTCTCCACCATCGCCTTGAGCCGCGCGCGCGCCGCCTCGCCCACGCGGCCGCTGTCGCCGGTGGCGTAGAGGAGCACGCAGGCGGAGGCCGCCGCCCCGCGCCCCACGCGCCCGCGCAGCTGGTGCAGCTGCGAAAGCCCGAAGCGCTCGGCATGCTCGATCACCATGAGCGAGGCATTGGGCACGTCGACGCCGACCTCGATGACCGTGGTGCTGACCAGCACGTGCAGCGTGCCGGCGGTGAAGTCGGCCATCACCGTTTGCTTCTCGGCGGTGGGCATGCGCGAATGCAGCAGGCCGACACGAACCGCCTCACCCAGGTGCTCCGCCAGCTCGTCGCGCGTGGCCGTCGCATTGCGCAGGTCGACCGCCTCGCTCTCCTCGATGAGCGGGCAGACCCAGTAGACCTGCCGCCCCTGTTCGAGCTGCCCCCGGATGCGCTCGATCACCTCGTCGCGCCGATGCTCGGCCACCAGCTTGGTGACGACCGGCGTGCGGCCGGGCGGCAGCTCGTCCAGGGTGGAGACATCCAGGTCGGCGTAGTAGCTCATGGCCAGCGTGCGCGGGATCGGCGTGGCGCTCATCATGAGCAGGTGGGGTTCGGCCTGAATCAATCCCTCCCCCGCTGGGGAAGGGCTGGGGTGGGGGCCGCGCGGCAGTGGCTCGGCGCCGCCGCTTGCCAAGGCCGCATGCCCCTCACCCTGCCTCTGCCCAGAGGGGAGAGGAGCCACCCCCGCCTTGCCCCGCAGCGCGAGCCTCTGCGCCACGCCGAAGCGATGCTGCTCGTCCACGATCGCGAGCGCGAGCCGCTTGAAGCGCACCTTCTCCGAGATCACGGCATGCGTGCCGACGACCAGCGCGGCCTCGCCGCTCTCGACGATCGCCTCCATCGCCTCGCGCTCCTTCTTCTTCTGGCTGCCGGTGAGCCAGGCGACGCGCAGGCCGCGCGCGGCCAGCAGGGGATCGAGCCAGCCGACCAGCTTGCCGAAGTGCTGCGAGGCGAGGATTTCGGTCGGCGCCATCAGCGCGCACTGGAAGCCCGCATCGATGCAGCGCGCCGCGGCGAGCGCCGCCACCAGCGTCTTGCCCGAGCCGACGTCGCCCTGCAGCAGCCGGTGCATGGGCTGCGTGCGCGCGAGGTCGAGGGCGATCTCGCGGTCGGCGCGCTGCTGGGCGCCCGTGGGCTGAAAGGGCAGCACGCCCAGCAACTGCGCGTGCAGCGAGCCGGCGCCGACCGCCGCCTGCAGCGCCGGTGCCCGCTGGGCCGCCCGCTCGCGCCGCGCCTGGAGCTGCGACAGCTGCTGCGCCAACAGTTCCTCGGCCTTGAGCCGCTGCCAGGCCGGGTGGCTGTGGTCCTCGAGGGTGGCGACCGCCACGTCGGGCGCCGGGTAGTGCAAAAAAGATAGCGCCTCGCGCAGACCCCATGCGCCTTCCGGCATCATCGGGTTCGGAACGATGGCGTGCAGCGGCGCCCGTGCCAGGCCGGCCTGCACGGCGCGTCGCAGCACGGGTTGCGCGAGACCGGCGATGGTCGAGTAGATCGGCGTCAGCGCCAGCGGCAGTGGCGTGCCGGCCGCCTTCACCGTGGGATGCATGATGGTCCGCCCGACGAATCCCCCTTTGATCTCGCCCCGCACGCGCATCTTCGCGCCGGGCGCGAGCTGCTTCTGCTGCGAGGGGTAGAAGTTGAAGAAGCGCAACTGCACCGTGTCGCTGCCATCGTCCAGCGTGGCAATGAGCTGCCGGCGCGGGCGGAACACGACCTCGCAGTCGGTGACGACGCCTTCGACCTGCACCGTGTCGCCGTCGCGCGTGTCGACCAGGCGCACCACGCGCGTCTCGTCCTCGTAGCGCATGGGCAGGTAGAGCGCGAAGTCGATGTCGCGCACCAGCCCCAGCTTCTTGAGCGCGCGCTGCACCTGGCTCTCGCCGCTGCCGGGCGCACGCGGCGGCGCGTCGGCGGCAGGGGCGGCGGCGGATTTGGCGGGCATGGGAGAATTCTGCCCTTTGGTTCGGCGCCTCCCGCCCTGCGCGGCACTCGGCCCGGCACCATCACCTTCCTTGGAACGGGTCCGTCCGGCCCTCAAGCGCATGCGCTCCTTCACGCTTTCCGATTTCGATTTCGACCTGCCGCCCGAGCTGGTGGCGCAGCACCCCGCCACCGAACGCAGCGCGTCCCGGCTGCTGGACGGCACGGGAGACATTCCCACTGGGCGCATCTTTCGCGACCTTCCCGGCCTCCTGCGGGCCGGCGACCTGCTGGTGTTCAACGACACGCAGGTGGTCAAGGCGCGGTTGTTCGGCGAGAAGCCGACCGGCGGCAAGCTCGAGCTGCTCGTCGAGCGCGTGCTGCAAGGCGCTGAAGTCGTGGCGCACATGAAGGTCAGCAAGAAGCCGCCGATCGGCACGGTGCTGCAGATGGCGGGCGGCTTCGCGGCCACGCTGCTGGGCCGCTGGCCCGAAGAGAACGGCGCCCTCTTCCGCTTCTCCTTCGAGAGCCCGGCCGGCGAGGACCCGTACGCGCTGATGGCCCGCTGCGGCCACATGCCGCTTCCCCCGTACATCGAGCACGGCGATTCGGAAGACGACGAGCGCCGCTACCAGACCGTGTTCGCGCGCGTGCCCGGCGCCGTGGCCGCGCCCACCGCCGCCCTGCACTTCGACGAGGCGCTGCTGGCCGAGCTCGACGCGCGCGGTGTGCAGCGCGCCAGCGTCACGCTGCACGTGGGCGCCGGCACCTTCCAGCCCGTCAAGACCGAGAACATCGCCGAGCACACGATGCATGCCGAGCGCTACGACGTGCCGCCCGCCACGCAGCAGGCCATCGCCGATTGCCACGCACGCGGTGGCCGCATCGTGGCCGTGGGCACGACCACCGTGCGCACGCTCGAGTCCTGGGCCGCGAGCGGCCAGGCACAGGGCGATACGCAGATCTTCATCACGCCGGGCTTCCGCTTCCGGCATGTGGACCTGCTCGTCACCAACTTCCACCTGCCCAAGAGCACGCTGATGATGCTGGTCTCCGCCCTTGCCGGCTACGAACGCGTGATGGCGCTGTACGCACACGCCATCCGCGAGCGCTATCGCTTCTTCAGCTACGGCGATGCGATGCTGCTGGAAAGGGCGGCGCCGTGAAGGTCGGGATTCGCACCGCGGCGCTGGCCGCCCTGCTGCTGCCCGTGCTCGCCGCCGCGCGCGGGTACACGCCCGAGGGCCGCTGCGGCGATTTCGCCCGGCTGCCGATCACCAGCCCGGCCGGCACCTGCGTCGCGCTGCTGGCCGACGAGACCGAAGGCCTGCGCGCGCCGCGCCGCATCCTCGAAGTGGCGCCGGGTCGCTACTGGATCGCCGACATGGGCTCGTGGGAGCCCCGCCGCGGACGCCTGCTGGAGATGACGCTGCCCACCGATGGCCCTGCACCACGGCGGGCCCGCATCGCCGTGCTCGCCAGCGGCCTCGACCGGCCTTCGGGCCTGGCGCTGGGGCCGGACGGCAAGATCTACATCGGCGAGGCCGGCGTCGTGTGGCGCACGTCGGTGGGCGCACCAGGCGCCGCGCCGCAGCGCGAGGTCGTGCTCGACGCGCTGCCCGACGACGGCACGCACCCGCTCAAGGAGATCACCTTCGGGCCGGGCAACCGCCTGTACGTGAACGTCGGCTCCAGCAGCGACAACTGCCGCAGCGGCAGGGACGCGCCTGCCCTGCCCTGCCCCGATGGCGAAGGCGCGAAGCCGCGCGGCGCCGTGTACGAGGCGCAGCTCGGCGGCTCGCAGCTCACCGTGCAGCGCTTCGCGCCCTTCGCCACGGGCATTCGCAACAGCATGGCGCTGGCCGTGCTGCCCGCCACGCCCGATGCCAAGGAAGGCCGCGTGCTGCAGGGCGAAAATTCCATCGACTACCGCGACCCGCAGAGCCCGCCGGAGGAGCTCAACCTGCTGCAGCGCGGCCGGCACTACGGCTGGCCCTACTGCGTCGGCAAGCGCCAGGCGGCACAGGGTTACGAAGGCCGCTACGACTGCGGCAAGACCGAGGCGCCGCTGGCGCTGTGGCCCGCACATGCCGCGCCGCTGCAGATGCTGATCGGCCCTGCCGGCACGGCTTTCGCCGGGCAGTTGCTCGTCGCCTGGCGCGGGCCGCAGGCCAGCGGCCACCGCGTCGTCGGCTTCCGGCTCGGCAAGGGCGGCCTGCCCGGCGGCAAGCCGATCGACTGGCTCGCGGGCTGGAACGCGCAGGAGGGCGTGAGGCCGATGGGCCGCCCCACCGGCCTCACCGTCGACCGCGCCGGCCGCCTGCTGGTGGTCGAGGACTTCAACCGCACCGTGCTCATGCTGCTGCCCACTCAGGCACCGGCCGCCACCCCTACGACGCCGCCGAAAAAATGACCGCCCTGCAATTCGACCTGCTGGCCAACGACCCCGACAGCCACGCCCGCCGCGGCACGCTCACGCTCAACCACGGCGTGGTGCAGACGCCGATCTTCATGCCCGTGGGCACCTACGGCACCGTCAAGGGCGTGATGCCGCGCAGCCTGGAGGAGATGGGCGCGCAGATCATCCTGGGCAACACCTTCCACCTCTGGATGCGGCCGGGCCTGGACGTGATGCAGTCCTTCGGCGGACTGCACGACTTCGAGCAGTGGAAGAAGCCCATCCTCACCGACTCGGGCGGCTTCCAAGTCTGGAGCCTGGGCGCGATGCGCAAGATCAGCGAGGAAGGCGTGCGCTTCGCGTCGCCCGTCAACGGCGACAAGCTGTTCCTCACGCCCGAGGTGTCGATGCAGATCCAGACGGTGCTCAACAGCGACATCGTCATGCAGTTCGACGAGTGCACGCCCTACGACACGAACGGCCACGTCACCACCGAAGCCGAGGCGCGTTCGTCGATGGAGCTCAGCCTGCGCTGGGCGAAGCGCTGCCAGGCCGAGTTCGCGCGGCTGGAGAACCCGAACGCCCTGTTCGGCATCGTGCAGGGCGGCATGTTCGAGCACCTGCGCGAGGAATCGCTGGCGCAACTGGTGGATCTGGACTTTCCCGGCTATGCCATCGGCGGCGTGAGCGTGGGCGAGCCCAAGGACGAGATGCTGCGCATCATGGCCCACACGCCGCATCGGTTGCCGGCCCACAAGCCGCGCTACCTGATGGGCGTGGGCACGCCCGAGGACCTGGTGCAGGGCGTGGCCGACGGCGTGGACATGTTTGACTGCGTGATGCCCACGCGCAATGCACGCAACGGCACCATCTTCACGCGCTATGGCGACCTGAAGGTGCGCAACGCGCGTCACAAGACCGACCACCAGCCGCTGGACCCGAGCTGCACCTGCCATGCCTGTGCCGGCACGAGCGGCGTGAGTTGGGAACGGGGCGGCCGAGGCGGCTTCAGCCGCGCCTACCTGCACCATCTCGAGCGCTGCGGCGAGATGCTCGGCCCGATGCTCGCCACGGTGCACAACCTGCACTACTACCTGAACCTGATGCGCGAGATCCGCGAGGCGCTGGAGGCCGGCACCTACACCGCATTCCGCGAGAAGTTCCGAACCGAGCGCGCCCGCGGCATCTAGCGCCGCGCACGAATTCATAAGCACGTTTACAATCAACGTGCTTATGAAACGCGACCACACGCAGCGCTTCAGCTTCCTCGTCAACCATGTCGCGAAGCTGCACGCGGCGCACTTCGACCGCCTGGCGCGCGAGCGGCTGGGCCTGTCGCTGGCGCAATGCCGGCTGATCGGCGCCTTGGTGCGGCACGAGGGCGCGACGCCGCTGTCGCAGGCCGAACTGGCGCAGCGCCTCGAGATGAGCGCGATGGGCGTCGCGACGCTGTGCGACCGCATGGAAGCCGCCGGCTGGATCCGGCGCGAAGCCTCCACCGCCGATCGCCGCGTGAAATGGGTGCACCCCGAGCCGCGTGCGCTGGCCGCCTTCGACGACGCGCTGGCCATCAGCGACGAAGTGCTGTCGCATGGGCTTGCCAACCTCAGTGCCGCGGAACGCAAGCAATTGACCGCCCTGCTGCGCAAGGCGCGCGAGGGCTTGCTGGCCTGGGAGCCGGGCGCAGCCGGCACGGCGGAGGACGCATGAGCCCGTGTCCCGCCGCTTCCAAGGAAGCTCGCACAGCAGGCGAAACCGGAACCACCCCATGAGCACCGCCGCACCGAACACCGTGGCGCACCGCGGCATGATCACCGTGTCGATCATGCTCGCCACCATCATGCAGGCACTCGACACGACGATTGCCAACGTCGCGCTGCCGCACATGCAGGGCAGCCTGCAGGCCTCGCAGGACCAGATCACCTGGGTGCTGACGTCGTACATCGTGGCCGCGGCGATCACGCTGCCGCTGACGGGCTGGCTGTGCGGGCACTGGGGACGGCGGCGCGTGTTCCTGGTGTCGGTGGTGGGCTTCACGGTCGCCTCGGCGCTGTGCGGGCTCGCGGGCTCGATGGTCGAGATCGTCGCGGCGCGGCTGCTGCAGGGCGTCTTCGGCGCGGCGCTGGTGCCTCTGTCGCAGGCCGTGCTGCTGGACATCAACCCGCGCGAGAAGGTCGGCCAGGCGATGGCGATCTGGGGCGCGGGGATCATGGTCGGCCCCATCCTCGGTCCGCTGCTGGGCGGCTGGCTCACCGACCAGTTCGACTGGCGCTGGGTCTTCTTCATCAACCTGCCCGTGGGCGTGGTGGCGCTCTGGGGCATTGCGCGCTACCTGCCCGAGAGCCGGCCCAAGGCCGAGAAGCTCGACCTCTTCGGCTTCATCTCGCTGAGCCTGGCGATCGGCATGCTGCAGATGTTCCTCGACCGCGGCGAGCAGCTCGACTGGTTCGACTCCTGGGAAATCCGCCTCGAGGCCGCCACGGCGGTGGTCGCCTTCGCCTTCTTCGCGGTCCACACCTGGACGGTGCAGGGCACGAGCTTCCTCGACCGTGCGCTCCTCAAGGACCGCAACTTCGTCACCGGCCTGCTGTTCGCGTTCATCGTCGGCATGATCCTGTTCGCCACGATGTCGCTGCTGCCCACCTTCCTGCAGGGACTGATGGGCTACCCCGTGGTCTACACCGGCGCGGTGACGGCACCGCGCGGGGTGGGCACGATGATCGCGATGATCGTCGTCGGGCGGCTGGTGCAGCGCATCGACGTGCGCGGCATCATGGCGGTGGGCTTCGGGCTCACGGCCTTCTCGCTGTGGCAGATGACGCGCTTCACGCCCGACATGGACAGCACGCTGGTCATCACCTCGGGCTTCATCCAGGGCCTGGGCATCGGTTTCACCTTCGTGCCGCTGTCCACGGCCACCTTCGCCACGCTGGCGCCGCAGTTGCGGCACCAGGGCACGCCGATCTTCAGCCTGCTGCGCAACATCGGCAGCAGCGTGGGCATCTCGATCGTGCAGGCGCTGCTGATCGAGGACACGGTGAGCGCCCACGCCAACCTGGCCGCCCTCGTCGCGCCCGGCAATGCGGCGCTCGCCACCCTGCCGCCGTCGATGAACCCCGGCAGCCTGAGCGGGCTGGCGGCGCTCAACGCCGAAGTCACGCGCCAGGCCGCGATGATCGGCTACCTCGACGACTTCTGGATCATGATGGTCATCACGGCCGTCGCGATCCCGCTGCTGCTGCTGATCCGCAAACCGCAGCGCGCGGCTGCCGGCCCCGCCGAAGTGCCGCACTGAGCGGCCTGGCCAGCCTGCGCGGTGGCTTCAGCGCCCGGCGCCCGCCGCCTTGACTGGCAGCGGCGTGGTGCAGGGCTCGCTCAGTCGCGCAGCTCGGGCGGCAGCGTGCCGCCGTTGGCGGCGATGCGGCTCATCACCTGCTTGTGCAGGCCGATGTTCCATTCCGCCGAGCCCGGCTCGCCGTTGCTGTAGAGGATCTCGTTGGCCAGCTCCTTGCGCGCGGCGAGGCTGCTGTCCAGGCCCAGCAACTTGAGCAGGTCGACGATCGAGGTGCGCCAGTTGAGGGCGGCGGCACCGGGCATGGCGTCCAGGATGGCGGGCACGTCACCCAGCGGGATGGACGGCGGCGGTGCGGCCACGGCCGGGGCGCCCGCCGGTGCGGGGGCAGGCGGTGCGGCTTGCACCTCGGCGGCGTTGGCGGACGGGAAAATCTTGGAAAAAATCTTGCCGAAAAAGCTCATGGATGGGTCCTCGACGTTGGTGGTTCTGCGGGGCCGGCCAAGACCTAAGTGATCGCCGGCTGCGCGCCGGATGCAGCGCAGACCGCGGTTCTAACACTTTGCGGCGACAGCTCGGCCAAAGATCGGGGCCGAGCGTGCGGAATGGCCCGCACGGCAAGCAAAAAGCGCTCGCCGCCTACGCACAGAGCCTCTCAGGCCAGTGCGACAGATCCCGGCGCCGCTGAAGCCGCCGAGGATGGCGCCGGGACCTCGGCCGACGCCTGTGCCGAGCTGCCGCAGCCGTGGCAGAAGCGTGAGAAGGCGCTCTTGCGCGTCTCGCACACACGGCAGTGGTCGAACAGGCCGATGCCGCAGTGCGGGCAGAAGTCGATCGTCGTGTTCTTCAGGTCGACCGGCCGCTCGCAGCCCGGGCACACCCCCTTGGCCAGCCGCGCGAGCGCGGTGTCGTAGCTGAGCTCCTCGCGCCGCACCCGGTCGGGCTGGGCTTCGGCCAGTTTCTGCTTCGCCAGGTAGCGGTTGAGCGCCACGATGGCATAGCGCCCCACCAGCACGGTGACGACGATGCCCACCACGTAGCGCACGTAGCCGCCGTAGCTGGGCAGGTAGGGCACGAGCTCGACGAAGAAGGCGAAGAGCGCAAAGAAGATGAAGCCCCACACGAAGGGCCACCAGGTACTCTTGCGCTTCTTCGCAAAAAGCCAGCCCGCCACGATCAGCAGCGGCAGCGTGAGTGCGAGGCGGTAGCCGAACACGCGCAGTTCCACCCGGCGCTGCTCGGCGAGCATGCTTTGCGTCGCCGCTTCCTCCAGCAGGTTCAGCTTGTGCTGCTCGCTCTCCTGCGCCTGCTGGGCATCGAGCAGTTGCTGGCGCTGCTGGCCCAGCGCCTTCTGCGCGGCGTCTTCGGCGGCCTTCAGGGCGTCGAGCTGGCGCGTGCGAGCGATGAGTTCGGTGTCCTGGTCGGGCGCCTGCGTGGCGCGGCGCGTTGCGAGCCAGTTCGAGAAGGTCTCGCGCGCATTGCGGCTGGCCTGTTCGGCGGCGTCGAGCCGCAGTTGCGCCTGCTCGAGCGCACGGCGGGCCGCGACCTCCTGGTCGCCTGCCTCGCGCACCGCGGCACGCAGCGGCTCGGCGGCGCCGGGCGGCATGAAGTCGTCGAGCTGCAGCGGGCGCTCGACACGCGGCAGGTCGCCGACCACCGTGCCGCCGAGGCCGATCAGGAAGCTTGCGAACACCACCGCCACCAGCCACAGGCCGCGACGGAACCACTTTTCGGAAAGGCGCAGGGATTTGCTCATGGCGACTCACTCCTCACTGTTTTGCTCATTTTTCGATAGCTGCTCGCGCCCGCCCGGTGGGCGCTGCAGGCCGATTTGGCTCAAATCTTCAGGCGCACCACAGGGCCGCCCAAGCCGGCGCGCGGCAGCCAGTCGAAGACCGAGTCGACCGTCACGGTCTCGATGCGATCCGAGAAGCGCTTCTCGTTCGGGTGGTCGTCGAAGGCGATGTTGGCCGAGCCCATGCGCCCGCCCAGCCGCGTCAGCGGGCCCAACTGGAGCGTGGTGGGCTCGTAGCCCTTGAACTGCAGCCAGGCCTGGGCCTGCTGGCGGGTGCGGATGGTGGCCGGCTCCATGGCGGCGGCGAGCGTCTCGATCGCCCACTGGTTCGACTGCTGGTACTTCTGGCCCCAGGCGTAGCTCACCAGGCTGTAGGCGGGCGTGTGCCAGCGGGCCAGCGCTTCGCCCAGACGCGGAGCCGGCTGTGACAGCAGGCCCAGCAACTGCTGCTGCACCTGAGGCGACGGGATCTCCCACGCCGCCTCGTAGCGCCACAGGTCGTCGAGAAAGAACTCGCCCAGCCCCTGGCGGTAGATCGTCGCCTCGGCCGTGCCGCAGCGGTTGAGCTTGTGGACCACGCGCCAGGGCCCTTCGGCGCTCTTGTAGGCCAGGCCCAGGTGCGAGTAGCGAAGCCCGTACTTGCTCAGGTCCTGCCCCGCGCGGGCCAGCACGACCACGCGGGCATCGCTGGCGTCCAGCGCCTGCGCCGTGCGTTCGGCGAGCTGCATGCCCTTGGCGATCGCGGCCGGCGTCGGCTTCACGGCCTCGCAGGAGCGGCCGGCATGCGCATGCACGGGAAAGAGGAACAGGCCCGCTAGCACCACCAGCACGATCAGCACGGCCACGTGGAGCAGCACGCGCACGAACCGGCGCAGGCGCGGCTCGCTGGCCTGCGCCTCCTCGTCGTAGGGACCGAAGTTGGTGCGGGGATCGCCTTTCACAACACCCTCTCGTTGTACAGCAACGCCTGGCCGATGGCATTGGGGATGAAGGCCAGCACCTCCCCGGCCGCCGACAGCACGATGCCGCTGCCGATGACGCCGACCTCGACCGAACTGCCCACGGCCATCGAAGCGCGCCGGCTGCCGCGGTCCAGCACCCTGACGCTGGCACGGGCGCCATCAGAGGCGCGCTCGAGCAGGTAGACGGTGCCGTCGGCCACGACTTCGACGGCCACCACGCTGAGCACCGCGCCACCGACGGAGAGCGCGGCGGGCACGGCCACCACCGCGGTGGATGCGGCGCCCGCCACCGAGGCGGTGCCGACGATCGAGGCCAGCGGCAGCAGGGACAGGGCCGCCGACGCCTCGCTCTGGGCGCGGGCAGGTGCTGCAGCCCCCAGGCCGGCCAGTGCGACGCAGCCCGCCAGGCCAAGGGCGGCGAAGGAAGAACGCAGGGAGGTCATGCTCGAATCTCCTGATGACGGTGCCGGCGTGGCGTCACTCGGCAGCCGTGGCGTCGGCACGCGCTTCGCGTCGGCCTTGCAGGCGGGCCTCGGCCATGTCGGCCTCGTGGCGGTCGCGCAGCGTCTTGGCGAGCGTGAAGGCCGAACTGATCAGGAACAGCCAGCTCACCCCCAGGTAGGCCTTGTAGGCATCGTTGATCTCCATGCGCACCAGGCCCCAGCCGGTCAGGCCCATGGCGGTGAAGAAGCCGCCCCAGACGACCAGCTTCCACATCGGGGTGTCGCCGGCCAGCGCAGGGCGCTGGCTGTCGCGCACGAACTTGGCCAGCACGAAGGCGGCCGACAGGCAGAACACGTACCCCATCACCATGAAGGCGCGCTCCAGGTTCTGGCCCGGCAGCCAGCTCAGGCCGGTGGCGCACAGGAACACCGCGAGGCCGAAGGACACCCAGACCTGGACGGTCCAGGCCCGGGTGTCGCGCGGGATCGGGAGGTTCGAAGGGGTGAGATGCATGGTGTGCCTCGCGGCGGTAGTGAAGGTGCGCGAATGATGGATTGCTCCGCGCCACTCAGCCTCATGAGACTGCACCAGTCTGCCCAATCGAGGCGCCAAGTACCTTTAAAAGATACTTTTCACGGGTCGCATGCGTGGCAGTGGATGCGTACCGGCGTGCAGATCCCTTCGCGTGTAAGGGCGCTCCAGCCCGGCAATGCGCGCCGCCGCGTACTCCAGCAGCCCATGCGTGGGCGCACGGTGCCCGGGGGGCAGCAGGACCATCGGCACCAGGAGGCTGGCGGCGACCCACCAGGCCGGCAATCGCGGATGCGGTCGGCTGTGCTGCAGCGTCAGGAACAGCCCGCTTGCGGCGACGCCAAGCAGACAGCCCGACACGACTTCGGACACGCTGTGCGCGTGGATGGCCAGGCGAGAGACACCGATGGCCGCTCCCAATACCCAGCCCGCGCAGGCGGCGGCCACGCGCAGGCGATGGCCCCCGCTCGATGCGAGCAGCCACAGCGCCACCGGCCAGAAGCACGAAGAGAGCGCGGTGTGGCCACTGAAACCGGTGAAGTCGTACTGCGCGTCACCCAGGCCCCAGCCCATGAAGGCGAGCTTGGACAGCGTGACGATGGCCCCGCAGGCGCCGAAGCACAGCGCCCACAAGGCCGCCGAGTACCAGGTGCGCCGCGAGGAGGCCAGCCAGAAAAAGACGAAGGCGGCAGCCGGCAGCAGCAGGCCGCTGTCGCCCAGCCAGGTGAAGGTGTGCCAGTCAAGCATGCGCGGCGCTTCCCCACCCGGGAGGGCGTGCGCTGCGGCGTAGGCAGGCTGCCGGCGTCAAGGCGCGGTCAGGCGGCCAGCAGGCCGCTCACGCGCTGGCGCAGGGCTTCGGGCTGCACCTCCACAGGCGGCACGGCCGCACCCACGTTGAGGCCGACCCGGCTGAACATGCCCCGGCGGAAGGGGCGCACCATCGCCACGCCTTCGCCTCGCCGCTGCTCGATGCGGCTGAAGAAGGAGCCCCAGAGGTTGGTCAGTGCCATCGGAATCACCGGCGCTTCGATGCCCTCGGCGCGGGCAAGTTCCATGATCTTCATCACGCCGCCCTTGAAAGGCTGCAATTGCCCGTCGCGGGTGATGGCGCCTTCGGGAAAGATGGCCAGCAGGTCGCCCTCGCGCAGCACCTTGACGGCCTCGGCGAAGGCGCGCTCGTACGCGGCCGCATCTTCCTTCTGCGGCGCGATGGGGATGGCCTTGGCGAGACGGAACATCCAGCCCAGCACCGGCACCCTGAAGATGCGGTGGTCCATGATGAAGCGGATCGGACGCGGGCTCGCGGCCATCAGCAGCACCGCGTCGATGAAGCTCACATGGTTGCACACGAGCACGGCCGGGCCGTCGGTGGGAATGTGCTCGTCGCCCTGGATGTCGAAGCGGTAGACGAAGCGCGACAGCACCCAGGCCACGAAGCGCAGCAGGTACTCCGGCACCAGCATGAAGATGTAGAACGCGACCACCGCATTCGCGATGCCGGTGAACAGGAAGATCTGCGGGATGCTGAAGCCCGCGCCCAGCAGTGCGCCGGCGATGACCGAACTGCCGATCATGAACAGCGCGTTGAGGATGTTGTTGGCCGCGATGATGCGCGCGCGGTGCGTGGGCTGGCTGCGCAGCTGGATGAGCGCATACATCGGCACGCTGTAGAGCCCCGCGAAGAGCGACAGCAGCGCCAGGTCGGCCATCACGCGCCAGTGCGCGGGCTGCGAGACGAAGGCCGCGGCGCCCATCTCGGCGGACGGCGGCAGCCCGCGCGAGGCGAAGTACAGGTCGATCGCGAACACGCTCATGCCGATGGCCCCCAGCGGCACCAGGCCGATCTCGACCTGCCGGCGCGACAGCGTTTCGCACAGCAGCGAGCCGACGCCGATGCCCACCGAGAACACCACCAGCAGCAGCGACGCCACCTGCTCGTTGCCGTGCAGCACCTCCTTGGCGAAGGCCGGGAAGTTGCTGAGGAACACGGCACCGAAGAACCACATCCACGAGATGCCCAGCAGCGAGCGGAAGACGACGATGTTGCCGTGCGCGAGCTTCAGGTTGCGCCAGGTCTCGCTGACGGGGTTCCAGTTGATCTTCAGCGTCGGGTCGGTGGCGGCCGTGTCGGGAATCGCCTGTGCCACCGCGCGTCCCACGAGCGCCAGCAGCACGCAGCCGACGGCCACCGTTGCGTGTCCCACGCCCGGAAGCGCCACGAGCAGCCCGCCCGCCACCTGCCCGAGCAGGATGGCGACGAAGGTGCCCATCTCGACCATGCCGTTGCCACCGGTGAGCTCGCGTGCATCGAGCACCTGCGGCAGGTAGGCGAACTTCACCGGGCCGAAGAGCGTGGAATGCAGCCCCATGAGGAACACGCAGGCCAGCAGCACGGGGACGTTGGCGGCGACGAAGCCCCAGGCCGCGAGCGCCATGATCGCGATCTCCAGGTTCTTCACCAGGCGGATGATCTGCGTCTTGTTGTACTTGTCGGTCAGCTGCCCGGCCGTGGCCGAAAAGAGCAGGAAGGGCAGGATGAACAGCGCGCCGATCACCAGCCCCGCCATCGCGGGCTTCATCCAGGCCACCTGCAGCTGGTAGGTCACCATCACGGTGAACGCGAACTTGAACAGGTTGTCGTTGGCGGCGCCTGCGAACTGCGTCCAGAAGAAGGGCGCGAAGCGGCGCTGGCCCAGCAGCGCGAACTGGTTGGCGTGCGCGTTCGCACCCGGGTGCGTGGGGTTGCTGGCGGTGGTGCTCATCGGTGGATCCCTCGGCGTCGACCGGCGGCACCTGCGCGCCGCGTCTTCTCTTCTTGGATGGCCTCAGGCAGTTGCCGCAGCCGCGCCCGGATTGTGCCGCAGCCCCTTCGCGCCGACCGGCTGCAGCGCGGCCAGCACCGGCAATGCCGCGAGCGCCGCCACGCCATGCTTGAGCGTGTGCCCGGACACCAGGTGGCCGGTGGCTTCGTACACCCATGCATCGCCGGCCTCGAGCAGCTTGGCCGCCGCGTAGAAGGCGATGACCCAGCCCAGGCGCAGGCCGATGGCGCCATCCACCTTCGGCGTGAATGCCAGCGCCAGCACGATCGCCATGCCGCCGAACTGCACCGCGCCCCAGGGCAGCAGGTTGTCGGCCTCGGCCGCGCAGGCCACGGCCGCGAGGCCGCCCAGCAGCGTGCACCAGGCGGCCACCCACCCGGCACGCTGCGATACCCGCTCGCAGGCCGCCATGCCCACCAGGCCCGCGAACGCCACCGCCATGCCGGCCCGGTCGGCCGCGAGGCGCACCGCGTCGGGCTGGAGGTGATAGAAGGCCGAGCCCGCCGCGGTGACCAGCAGTCCGGCGAAGAACAGCCAGGCGCAGTCGAGCGTGCTGCCCGGCGGCTCGGTGGCCGCGCCAGAAGTGGCCGCAGCGTCGAAGCGCCGCAGCTGCCACAGGCCCCAGAGCCCGAGCGCGGCGAAAGGCAGGTTGCTCAGCACGTCCATGGCGTTGGCCACGCCCTGCCAGGGCCGCTGGTCGGCGAAGGCGCCGAGGGCCAGCGCCTGGGCAGGCAAGGCCGGCGCTGCCAGGGCGATCAGCAACAGCAGGAGCACCGTCGCGAGCAGCAGGCATTCACGGCGGTTCAGGGGAGCGGAAGCGGTCATGGGCAGAACTCCGGAGGGCGAAATAAGGAGGAGAAGGGTTCGGCCGCAATGTAGGTAGACCTGTCGCCCTGTAGCATCGAAAATCGATACGGCACCCGCCCGTGACATTTTTGGTATCGAATTTTCATACCTACCCATGAGCACCACCATCGACCTCGTCCAGGCCCTGAAGAACGAACTCAAGACCGCCCGCATGACCTACGCGGACCTGGCACGCGCGCTGGGCATGGCGGAATCGAGCGTCAAGCGCATGCTGGCCAAGGGCGACATGCCGCTGTCGCGCGTGGACGCGATCTGCCGCGCACTGAAGATCGATTTCGCCGAACTCGCGCGCCGCGTGGCCGACGCCCAGCCGCTGCTCAAGGAGCTGTCGCACGAGCAGGAGAAGGCGGTGGTCAAGGACAAGAAGCTGCTGCTCGTGGCCATCAGCGTGCTGAGCCAGTGGACGCTGGAGCAGATCGTGGGCGCCTACCGCATCACCGAGGCGGAGTGCATCGGCTTCCTGGCGCAGCTCGACCGCATCGGCATCATCGAATTGCGGCCGATGAACCGCTACCGGCTGAAGCTGGCCAAGACTTTCCGCTGGCGCGCCAACGGGCCGGTGATGGAGTTCTTCCGCGACCACGTGGTGCTCGACTACTACCGCGGCGGCTTCGACGGGCCGGCCGAAGGCCTGCTGCTGGTGCACGGCACGATCAGCAAGGCGCTGGCGCCGGCCTTCCTCGAGCGGCTGCAGCGCGTGGCGGCCGACTTCGCACAGCAGCACCAGACGGACCAGAAGCTGCCCCCGGAGCACCTGGAGGGCTACACCCTGCTGCTGGGCATGCGCAACTGGGAGTTCGAGGCCTTCACGCAGTTGCGCCGCGGCGAGATCACGGCGCGCGGTTCGCGCACGCCGGTGCGGCCGCGCTGAGGCGCGGCATCGACAGCCGTGCATTCCGGGCTTGGCGATCGGCCGCTGCCTTTCTACAATCGCGGCCTTGCAGGAGAACGGGCGACGCCACCGGCGGCGCCCTACCGAAGGCGCAAACTCCCATAAACGCTCAGGTCTGCCCGATGCACGCGATGCATGGGCCCGTACTGCAAGCCATCGTCAGAGCCGTCTGGAGAGTCATCCCGCCCAGGGATGCACCGAAGGAGCAAGTCCGCTGCGGGTGCAGCGGGTGAATCTCTCAGGTACCGAGGACAGGGGGAGCGGCAACTTGAACCGTCGGTTCGGGTTGCTATCTTTTTCATAGCTGCTCCCGCCCGCCGTTCAAGCGCTGCAACCCCAAAAGGTTCTTCAAATGCGCGTGATCGTCCTCGGTGCCGGCCTGCTCGGCACCACCTCCGCCTATTTCCTTTCCCAACTCGGCCACGACGTGACCGTGATCGACCGCCAGGCCACGCCCGGTGCCGAGACCAGCTTCGCCAACGGCGGGCAGATCTCGGTGAGCCATGCCGAGCCCTGGGCCAACCCGAGTGCGCCGCTGAAGGTGCTGCAGTGGCTGGGCAAGGAAGATGCGCCCCTGCTCTTCCGTCTGCGGCCCGACCTGCGCCAGTGGCTGTGGGGCCTTCAGTTCCTGCGCGAATGCACGCCGGCGCGCACGCGGCACAACATCGAGCAGATCGTGCGCCTGGGCACCTACAGCCGCGACACGCTGCAGCAGCTGCGCCGCGACACCGGCATCGACTACGACCAGCGCACGCAGGGCATCCTGCACTTCTACACGACGCAGAAGGAGTTCTATGGCGCCCTTGCGCCGGCCGAGCAGATGCGCCAGCTCGGCTGCGAGCGCCGCGTGATCTCGGCCGACGAAGCGGTGGCACTCGAGCCGGCGCTGGCACACATCCGCCCGCAACTCGCCGGCGCGACCTACACCGCCGAAGACGAATCGGGCGACGCCAACCGCTTCACGCGCGAACTCGCCAAGCGCGCCGAGGCGGCGGGCGTGCAGTTCCGCATGGGCCACACGATCACCGCGCTGCGCGAGGTGGGCGGGCGCATCGACCACGTCGAGGTGACCGACACCGAGGGCCGCTTCCAGCGCCTGTCGGCCGACGCCTTCGTGCTGGCGATGGGATCGTTCAGCCCCATGCTCGCGGCGCCGCTGGGCGTGCGGCTGCCGATCTACCCGGCCAAGGGCTACTCGGTGACGATGCCGGTGAAGGACGCGTCGAAGGCGCACCAGGTTTCGCTGACGGACGACGAGTTCAAGCTCGTGTTCTCGCGCCTCACCGGGCCAAACGGCGACCGGCTCCGCATCGCGGGCACGGCCGAGCTCAACGGCTACGACCGCGACCTCAACGCGGTGCGCTGCGAGGCGATCGTTCGTCGTGTGGAACAGCTGTTCCCCGGCGCGGGCGACACCACGCAGGCGCAGTTCTGGACCGGCCTGCGCCCGGCGACACCGAGCAACGTGCCGATCATCGGCCGCAGCAAGGTGCCGAACCTGTTCCTCAACACGGGCCACGGCACCCTGGGCTGGACGCACGCCTGCGGCTCGGGCAAGTCGATCGCGCGCATCGTGACGGGGCTGGCGCCGGAGGTGGACTTCGCGTTCCACGGGGTGGAGAAGGGACCGTCAGGGGTGGTACGGCCCGTGGCGGCCTGATCGTCACGTTTGTGACGAGTTTGGGTGTGACGCCTAGCTGGCTTGCGCTGGCGGGCGACTGCACTTTTGGTTTTCGCTGTGGATCGGATCGCTTGGGCTCTTCGGCTGGTTGGCTGGTTGGCTGGTTGGCTGGTTGGCTGGTTGGCTGGTCGGTGGGTCGGTGGGTCGGTGGGTCGGTGGGGCGGCACGAGCGCTGTGGGCCTGAACCCGGCCGGCGGCGCCGGTGTGCGTTCTCCGGCGCTGGCTCGCGCTGACTGGC